>DATAYO010000063.1:0-87804 GCA_036272515.1 Steroidobacteraceae bacterium
AACTTATCCTTGTTGAAGGAATTGTTGAACAGCGTGACCGACTGCCTGGGCAGCGGTACGCCGTCTGAGCTGTCCGGCATCTGGTAAAACACCCCTTCGGCGTCGATGCTCTGGTAGCTCTGAGTCAGGAGGGCATTCCAGTCGCTATTGATGTCCCAGAGAGCGGACACGCGGATGCCCTGGTAGGTCACGGGGTTGATCGCATTTCCCGCAAGGTTGTAGTTGTTGATGACCGGCGAGCCCGGCGGCACCTGGCACACCGTCTGTCCGGGCGTGGCGAATCGGAGTGCGGTGCAGCCGCTCGGATAATTGGCATAGTGGATGCCAAGATCGGTGTCCTTGCGGGTGAAAGTGCCCGGTACGTTGTTGATGTAACCGCCGTGCGTGTCGTCGTAGATCACCGCGCGGACCGCGAGAGTTTCCGGGATCAGCGGCAGATTGATGACCGCGGTGCCGTTGCTGTTGGGGTCGCCGCCCGCGGTGACGCCGTAACCGGCGGTGACGTTGCCCTCGGTCACATCGATCTTCGGCTTGTTGGTGATGTAGCGAACGACGCCGGCCTCGGCTCCCGCACCGAACAAGGTTCCCTGGGGACCTTCGAGCACTTCGACGCGCTCCAGGTCTGCCGCGTACACATCGAGATTTCGTCCCGGGAGTTGGCCCGACTGGTCGTCCAGATAGATGGCGACATTGGGGAACCCGTTGATCGAACCCCCGGATTGGATCCCTTGGTTGGTGGCGTTCAAGCCCCGCATGAAGATATTGGCTTGCCCCGGCCCCGCGGACGCCGTCGTCACATTGGGCAAATACTTGATGAGATCATCGAACGTCGTGACATTGAGTTGCGCCAGTGCTTCGGTGGTGAACGCCTGGATCGCGATCGGTACATCTTGTACGTTTTCGGCACGCCGCTGCGCGGTGACGACGATTTCCTGGAGACCGCCCGAGGACTCGCTCGTCTGATCCGGCGCATTGGCCGCTACGGAGTGACCGATGGCGCCACCGCTCAGAATGGCGGTGATCGCACAAGACAGCTTCGTATGTGAGCGCATAATGTGTATCCCTTTTTGAATTTATCGCCATCGGACCCACACTCCCCCAAAGAGCTCCAGCGCGATGTTTTTATTTTGGACTCGACCCGGCGATAGTTATCACAGTTTTAACCCGGAGGAAACCGTTTTGCGCGCCAGGCAACACGGCTTCGCCTATACTCGAATCGCGAGTCCACCTTGGAGAGCTTCGGAGCGGGCAATGACGAGGAATTTCACGGCGGTCATGGTTGCGGCGAGCGCATCGCTCCTGGCGGGGTTGGCGACCGCGGCACCTTCCCGGGACGAGGCCGTCTACCACGCGGTGGAAGCGCGCCGCGCGAGCGCGCTCGAGCTCCTGAAGAGCATCGTCGACATCGATTCCGGATCGGGAGATGTGGCGGGAGGCCGGCGGGTGGAGGAGATCCTCGCCGCCCGGCTCGATTCGATCGGCGCTCAGGTCCGCTCCGTGCCCGCCGAGGCGCCCGGGTTGCCGCCGAATCTGGTCGCGGAATTTCACGGCACCGGCAAGGCCAAGATCCTCATCATCGCTCACATCGACACGGTTTTCGGCCCGGGCACGGTGGCCCAGCGTCCGTTCCGCATCGTCGGCGATCACGCCCTGGGGCCTGGAGTCGGCGACGAAAAAGGCGGCGTGGTCAATGCGGTCATGGCGCTCGAGATCCTGCACGAGCTCGGGTTCAAGAATTACGCGACCATCACGCTGCTCCTCGATGACAGCGAAGAACTCGGCTCCCCAGGGTCCACCGGGCTGATCAAGACACTCGCCCGACAAAATCAGGTCGAATTCAACATGGAGCCGGGCGACCCGCCCGATGCGATCACGGTGTGGCGCAAGGGCGCCGGTGACATATCCATCCGGGTAACGGGCCGCTCGGCCCATGCCGGCATGGTGCCCCAGAACGGCAGGGACGCCGCGGTGGAGCTCGTGCATCAGCTGGCGGCGCTCCAAGGCAAGTTCCCGACCGCGGGCGACGGCACCACCGTGAACCTCACGCTCATCAAGGCCGGCAGCCGCAGCAACATCATCCCCGACCTCGCCGAAGCGACCCTCGATGTGCGCTTCCGAAAACTCGAGGACTTCGATGCGATCCTCGCCGGGATCAAATCCGGGCTCGTGCCCGCGATCGTGCCGGATACCGCGACCACCGTGGCAGCCGACGGTTCCACGTATCCGCCCCTGACCGAAAACCCGCAGATCGATGCGCTGGGCGCTCGCGCGCAGGCGATCTACGCCGAGCTTCACAAGCCCCTGGCGTTGGCGGGGAACGGCGGCGCCTCCGAATCGGCGGTCGTCATGTCGGTCGGAACTCCGGCGCTGGATGGGCTCGGTTTCGTCGGCGACGCCTTTCACACCGACCATGAATGGATCGATCTGTCGAGCGTGACGCCGCGGCTTTATCTGTTCACCCGGTTATTGATGGAGACGAGCCGCTCGCCTCCCGGCCCGCCATGAGCCACCCTCAGCCGGTGCTCTCGGAGGGCTGCTTCGGCGAAAACTACCGCGCTGCGCGCGAGAAATTCCTGAGCGCCGCGCATGCCGCAGGCGCCGAAGTGCGCGCCTATCTGCTCGCCGAACGCGGCCCCGACGGCGGCGAGCTCGCCACCGACATCGCATGGCTTGGACCGGGCGAGGCCGCCCGCGTGCTGGTCACCATTTCAGGTACCCACGGTGTCGAAGGCTTCTTCGGTTCCGCGGCCCAGGTCGAGTGGCTGCGGCGTGCCGGGACGCGGTCGTGGCCGGACGACCTGGCGGTGGCTCACGTGCATGCGATCAACCCGTATGGATTTGCCTGGCTGCGGCGGACCAACGAGCAGAACATCGACGTCAATCGAAACTGGATCGACTTCGATCGGCCGGTGCCCGAGAACCCGCTGTACGAGGAGCTGGCCGACGAGCTCTGTCCGGCGGACTGGTCTGCCGACACCCAGGCGCGCACCGGCCAGCGGCTCGCCGAGTGGATACGGCAGCGCGGCTTCCCGAAGTTCCAGCAAGCGGTATCCGGGGGGCAATGGCGGCATCCGCAGGGACTTTTCTACGGCGGGTCGGCACCGAGCTGGTCGCGCGCGACCTTGACCGATATTTTGCGATCCAGGCTCGGCGGCGCCACACGGGTGAACATCATCGACTTTCATACCGGCCTCGGCGCGTACGGCTATGCCGAGCCCATCATCGGTCGAAGGCGCTCGGATGCCGGCTTCGCGCGCACCAAGGCATGGATCGGTGCGGCGGCGAAGTCGCTCTACGGCGATGGCTCGATCTCCGCGGAAATCCAGGGCGACGCCATGAGCGCCGTTCCCGGCCTCGTGCCGAAGGCGAGCGTCGATGTGGTGGCGCTCGAGTGCGGCATCCGCCCCATCGGCGAGGTTGCGCAGGCGCTGCGCGCGGACAACTGGCTGCACATGCACGGCGACCCGCGAGGCTCCGAAGCCGCCGCCATCAAATCCATGATTCGCGCAGCGTTTCATTCGGACGACCCGCTCTGGCAAGGCATGGCCCTGGGACAGGCTCTGGCCGCGTGCGAGGCGGCGATCGCGGGGTTGACGACCACGGCCGGCTGAGTCTATTTACTATTCGAACTGCCCGTCCTAAGGTAGCCCGCATGACGCGGAGATTCTCGCGCGCGTTGCGGTGGGCCGTGGTCCTGCTGGTGGTCGTCGGAGCCGGGTCGGCCTACGTCGCATTCGGTCCGGACGCGACCGATTTTGCCCGCGGCAGACGCGTCGCGCCGGCCGCCTATCGCGGCCATGATCCCGGCGGCACTCCGCCGCAACTCGATCATGCAACCCTCGTCCAGCGTGGCGAGTATCTGACGCGTGCCGCGGATTGCGTCGTCTGTCACACGGCGAAGGATGGAACTCCGTTCATCGGAGGACGTGCCTTCGTGCTGCCCTTCGGTACGCTTTATTCGACCAATATCACTCCCGACCTGGAGACGGGCATTGGTCGCTACACCGACGCCGATTTTCTGAGCGTGCTTCATCGCGGCATCGGCCGCGGCGGCAAGCGGCTGTACCCTGCCATGCCCTACCCCAGCTATACCTTGATGTCGGATGCCGACGCTCTGGCCATCAAGGCATACCTGTTCACGTTGACACCGATCCACTCGCCGGCCCCCGCCGATACGTTGGCGTTCCCTTTCAACCAGCGGGGACTCATGTCGATCTGGTCGGCGCTGTTCAATCCCGATCGTCGTTTCGAGCCGAACGCCGATCGGAGCGATGACTGGAATCGGGGTGCCTACCTGGTCGAGGCGATGGGGCATTGCGGAGAGTGTCACACGCCGCGCAACGTATTCTTCGGGCTGAACCACCGAAAGAAATTTCAAGGCGCCGTGCAAGACGGCTGGCGCGCGTTCAACATCACCGGCGATCGCGACAGCGGTATCGGCGCGTGGAGCGATGCCGACATTGCTCACTACCTGTCGCACGGCCGTGCAGCCGGCCACGGGGCGGCGTCCGGGCCGATGGGCGAGGCGGTGGACGAGAGCACGAGCCATCTCAGCTCGAGTGATATTCAGGCGATGGTGACGTATTTGCGGACCGTCCCCGCCATTCGCAGCGGCGACCTGGCGGCTGCGCGCTCGACCCCCGCTTCCGCACAGCCTGATTCCCTGGTCGCCGGTGCCGGGGGTCGCGGTCTGGAAGTCTACGAGGGTGCCTGCGCCGGTTGTCACGGCTGGACGGGGGTGGGGTCGGTGATCGCCTCCGCGAACCTAACCGGTACGCGCGCGGTCAACGATCCCGCCGGGACCAACGTCGTGCAAATGATCCTCCAGGGGAGCGTTCTGCCCAGCACCGAGCCCACGGCGGCCATGCCCTCCTTCGACGGGGTGTTCTCGCACTCGGACATCGCGGCGGTTGCCAACTATGTGACGGCACGCTTCGGGCTCAAGGGTGCCGAGTTGCGGGCATCCGATGTCGACAAATTGCGCTCGGAGAACTGAAGATGCCCCAATATCAGCTCGAGGTGAACGGCGTCGGCGTCACCGCAACCGTGGATGATCCGGCGATGCCGCTGCTCTACTTCCTGCGCAACGACCTCGGGTTGCACGGTCCCCGCTTTGGCTGCGGCCTCGGTCAATGCGGCGCCTGTACCGTGCACCTGGACGGCGCGGCGATCCGATCCTGCATCTATCCGATCGGCAACGTGCGGGGAAAGATCACCACCCTCGAGGGCCTCGGCACGAATGAGAATCCGCATCCGGTGCAGAGGGCCTTCATCGAGGAGCAGGCCGTACAGTGCGGCTACTGCATCAACGGCATGATCATGCAGGCCGCCGCCTTCCTGAAGCGCACGCCGAAACCCACGGAGGCGGAAGTGGCCCGGGAGCTGCGCCCGAATCTTTGCCGATGCGGCACTCATCTGCGGATCATTCGCGCCGTGCTGCGCGCTTCCCGGACGTAGCGGGGGCTCTTCAGTGAACACCGTCATCGATCGGCGCGCGTTTCTGCAGGGTTCCGGTGCTTTGATCGTGAGTTTTGCCTTTCCCGCGACGGGCGGCCGGGCGGCGGCCGCAATTGCGGCGAAACCGGTGGACCTGAAACTGGTCGAGAGCTTTCTCGCCATCGGTGCCGATGGCAACGTCACGGTCTATTCCGGCAAGGTCGATCTCGGAACCGGTGTTCGGACGGCGCTCGCCCAGATCGTCGCCGACGAGCTCTACGTGCCGTTTTCCCGGGTCAGCGTGATCCAGGGCGATACCGATTTGACGCCCGACCAGGGCGTGACCTACGGCAGTTTGTCGATTCAAAATGGCGGCAAGCAGTTGCGGCTGGCCGCGGCCACGGCGCGCGGCGCTCTGTTGCAGGAAGCGGGCAAGCGATTCCACGCGGCGCCCGAGTCTCTGCGCATCGCCGAAGGCATCGTCATCGCACCGGATGAAAAGCGGCTGCCGTTGCAGGCGCTGATCGGTCCGCAGGGCCTGCGGCTCGCGATGGACGAGAGCGCGACCTTGAAATCGCCGGACGACTTCACCTTGGTGGGCCGCGCGGTGCCACGCCTCGATATCCCGGACAAGGTGACCGGTCGATTCACCTTCATGCAGGATTTCAAGCTCCCGGGCATGTACCACGGCCGGGTGGTGCGGCCGCCCGCGATGGGCGCTTCCGTCGTCAAGGTCGATGAGAGCTCGGTGGCCGGCATCCCCGGCCTGGTCAAAGTGGTCCGCCAGGAGAATTTCCTCGGCGTGGTCGCGACCACCGAATGGGCCGCCATCAAGGCCGCGCGGCAACTCGACGTCCAATGGTCCGAGTGGCTCGGGCTACCCGATGAGCGGTATCTGTGGGAACACGTTCGCAATACCAAGATCGTCAAGGACGATGTCACCAGCAACACGGGCGATTCGGCACGCGCGCTCGGCGGCGCGGCCCACCGGCTCTCCGCGACGTACGACTTTGCGATTCATACCCACGGCTCGATCGGACCTTCCTGTTCGGTCGCGCAGTTCGAGGGCGGGCGGCTCACCTGCTGGACCGCCTCGCAGGGTCCCCACAGTCTGCGCAAGCAGCTCGCGGCCATGTTCTCCTTGCGGGACGAGCAGGTTCATTGCATCTACATCGACGGCGCCGGTTGTTACGGCCGCAACGGCCACGAGGATGCGGCGGCCGATGCTGCCTTGCTCGCTCGTGCGGCGAATGCGCCCGTGCGAGTTCAATGGATGCGCGCGGACGAGCACGGCTGGGACCCCAAGGGCCCTCCCACCTTGCTCGACATGCGTGCGGGGCTCGATGCCGGCGGCAAGATCAGCGCATGGGAATCCGAGCTCTACATTCCGGACGGTGCGGCCGGATTCGTCGCGCTCCTCGGCGCCGACCTTGCGGGTCTCGACAGCCTGGGAAAGCTCAGTCCCGGAGGCGTCATCCAAGACCTCGCGATTCCGTATGCGGTCGACAACGTCAAAACCACCGCGCATCGCTTGGAATCGACACCGTTCAAGCCGGCCTGGATCCGCTCCCCCGGCAGGATGCAGAACTCCTTCGCGAACGAATCCTTCTTCGATGAGATTGCCGCTCATCTGGGTGTCGATCCGCTCGACGCGCGGCTCCAGTATTTGCATGATGCGCGCGCCAAAGCAGTGCTTGAGCGCCTGGACACCTCGAGCGGCTGGCGAAAGCGTCCGAAACCCGATCGGCAGGCCGACACGAGCCTGGGAAGAGGCCTGGCGTTCGTCAAATATGAGCTCGTGAGAACTTACGTGGGCATGGTCTGCGAAGCGGAGGTCGATCGACGAACCGGCAGGATTGCGGTGAAGAAGTTCTTCGTCACGCACGATTGCGGCCAGATCATCAATCCGGATGGCCTGCGCAATCAGATCGAAGGCAATGTGGTGCAGACCGTGAGTCGCGTGATGCACGAGGAGGTGCGCTTCAACCGATCGATGGTGACGAGCCTCGATTGGGCGAGCTACCCCATTCTGCAGTTCCCGGAAGTCCCGCAGGTCGTCATCGAGCTCATCGATCGCCCGCACGAGGTGCCCTGGGGTGCCGGAGAGCCGACGGCCGCGCTGGTGCCCGCGGCGATCAGCAACGCGGTGTACGACGCCATCGGCGTGCGGCTACGATCGGTGCCGTTTACTCCGGACAAGGTCAAAGCGGCTATCGCGCGCAGCGCCGAGGTCTGAGTCAATTTCTGGTGCAGCGCGCTCCCCGAATTTGCGCTAGAGACGACACCGCACTATCCTCGGGGCGCATGAAGAAGTCCTAAGAAGCCCCAACGATGAGCGACGCCAGTGGATGGCGCCCAGAGGATGACACCCAGGGAGCACCCATGCTGAGCATCAAGTGCAAGGTCTCGACCTTCGTGGCCGTGACCGTGTTGATCTCGTGGTCACTGCAGACTCATTCCCAGGCTCTGCGCTTCCCGCGCCTCACGCCGCTGCCGCCCACGCACCGGGGAGCGCAGGCTCAAGTGCGGGCGAATAGCCGATCGAATCCCGCCCCGGGCTCGCCGTGGACCCCGGTGATCCGGCAGCCGGCGTTCGTGCTGGGATCTCAAGGAGGCGCCGGCAATCCGATCCTCATGACCGATGGCACGGTACTGGTGCAGGACGCGGGCGCTCAGGATTGGTGGCGCTTGACCCCCGATCAGTTCGGCAGCTACGCCAACGGAACCTGGACTCAAGTCGCCTCGCTCCCGGCTGACTACAGCCCTCTCTATCATTCGTCGGCCGTGCTTCCGGACGGCCGCCTCATCATCATGGGCGGCGAATACAACTTCTTCAACCCGGCGTGGACCGCTCTGGGCGCGATCTACGATCCCGTTGCCAACGTGTGGAAGCCCGTGGCGACGCCGCCGTTTTTCGACGTGATCGAGATCGTTCCGGGAGTCTACGGGCAGACGATCGGCGATGCGTCGAGTGTGGTCCTGCCGAACGGCACGTACATGCAGGCCGACTGTTGCACGGAACAGGCCGCATTGCTCGATGCCAAGACGCTGACCTGGACGCCCACGGGCCGCAACAAGTACGACACCAATAACGAAGAGGGGTGGAATCTGCTCTCCAGCGGCGAAGTGCTCACCGTCGACGCCTACGTGCCCATTGCGCCGTTCCCGTATATCCCGACCGGCACGAACTCGGAGCTCTACGACCCGTTGACCGGTTCATGGAGCAGCGCCGGCAGCACCATCGTTCAGCTCTGGGATTCGGACGCCGCTCCGGGCTGCGGCGGCGAGGCCTCCGCCACCTTCGAGGTGGGCCCCGCGGTCCTGCGGGCGGATGACACGGTGTTCTACATGGGTTCGAATACCTGCGCCACCGGCACCGGCAACACCGCGATCTACGATCTCAACTCCCGGCGATGGCGGCGCGGACCGGTGTTCCCCGCAGTCGACGGGGTGACGGATCTCAACATCGCCGACGGTCCGGCCTCGTGGGAGCCCAATGACAAAGTGCTGATGATGGCGAGCCCCGGGTTCGGCAATCCTCCTTCGTTCTTCTTCGAGTGGGACGGCCAGAAGCTGAGCCAGGTCCCTGGACCGCCGAATGCCTCGATCGATGGTTCCTACTACGGAAACATGCTGGTATTGCCCACGGGCCAGATCCTGCTCACGGATTTCTCGTACGACATCGAACTCTACAACCCCACCATCAGCCCGGGTGATCGGCAGTTCGAGCGGCGGATTGCGCCGGTCGTCATCGATGCGCCCCAGCAGATCCGCCCGGGCGGGTCGTACAAGATCTACGGCATCCGCTTCAGCGGCGTCACACAGGGGGCGGCCTACGGGGACGATGTGCAGGCGGCGACCAATTTTCCTCTGGTGCGCATCACCAATCTGGAAACCTCGCATGTCTTCTACAGCCGCACGCATGACCACAGCAGCATGGCCGTGGCCTCGGACGACGTCGTCTCGACGCATTTCGACGTGCCGGCCACGCAGGAGCACGGGCCGAGCATGCTGGAGGTGGTCGCCAACGGCGTCGCCTCGAATCCGGTATTCGTGATCGTTGATTGATGTTAATCAGACGTTACGTCACCGTCGACGTCTTCACGCGCCACGCCTTCGGCGGCAATCCGCTGGCGGTCGTACTGGATGCGGAGGGGTTGACCGCGGTACAGATGCAATCGATCGCGACCGAATTCAATTATTCGGAGACGACCTTCGTCTGGCCGGCGCAGGCAGTCGGTCACACGGCGCAGGTTCGCATTTTCACGCCTCGGATCGAGGTGCCGTTCGCCGGACATCCCAATGTGGGAACCGCCGTCGTCCTCGCGCAAGAGCTCGAGTCCAAAGGCGCTGCGCGGCGTGATGAGTTCATTTTCGAGGAAGCGGCCGGACTCGTGCGGATCCGCCTGATACGGGACGGCGACGCGGTCGTCGCGGCGGAGTTCACCGCGCCTGAACGCCTGTCGATCCGCTCGACCGTCTCCCGAGCCGATGCCGCCGCCTGTCTTTCGCTGGCGGATGCCGACATCTGCGTTGCCACTCATCCGCCCCAGGTGGTCTCGGTCGGCCTGCCCTTCCTGGTCGTCGAGGTCGTCTCCCGCGACGCGCTGAGTCGAGCCAGACCGGACATAGCGGCCCATGAGCGCGTCCTGCCGCCGGCCGGAACGGACGCCGTCTTCGCCTACACGCGCGGCGAGACCGCCGGCGATTTGCACGCTCGAAATTTCGCTCCGCTGGACGCATGCATGGAGGATCCGGCGACCGGCAGCGCGACTGCGGCGACGATCTCGCTGCTGGCGTCGTTGAGCACGGACAGCGACGGCGAAACCTCGTGGCGCATCGAGCAAGGTGTCGATATGGGTCGTCCGAGCCTGCTGTTGGGGCGCACGGAGAAACGCGGCGGCGTGGTCACGGCCGTTCACTTGGCGGGTTTCGCCGTGACCGTCATGCAAGGAACGCTGCACTTCGGCGGGCCGGAATAAAATCGCCCCCGCCGGAGTCTATCCGTCGCCGGAGTCCATCCGGTGACCGGCAATGGGAAAACGCATGAACGACCGACGGGCCCGCTTCGAGGCGCAGGTGCTGCCGCATCTCGACGCCGCGTATCGTTTCGCCCGCTGGCTGTCTTATTCTCCCGCGGATGCCCAGGACGTGGTACAGGATGCGCTGCTGCGCGCGTTCCGCAGCTTCGACTCGTTGCGCGGATCCGATGCCAGGACCTGGCTGCTGGTGATCGTCAGGAATTGCCACTTCACCGCGGCGAGGCAGCGCCGGCGGCGTGCCGCCGTACCGCTGCCGGAAGAGCACGAATCGGAGAACGCTGAGGCCATGATCTCGCAAAGTCCCGGGCCGGAAGTGGCCTCGATACTGCGCGACCAGGCGCGCACCTGGGACCGGCTGATCGCCGCGCTTCCGGAGGAACAGCGCACGGTGCTGCTGCTGCGCGAAATAGAAGACCTGGATTACGCGCAGATTGCGACAGTGACTGCCGTCCCGATCGGCACCGTGATGTCGCGCCTGGCCCGGGCACGCGCCGCGCTCAGGTCACGCTGGCTGAGCGACCCCGAGGAGACTCCCCATGCAGTGCGCTGATTCGTTGCGGGTGCAAGCCTACTTTGACTCCGAGCTCGATGCGGCATCCTCCTACGAGATCGAGCGCCATCTCGAGCATTGCGCCGGCTGCAGCGCCCTGTTGAATGATTTGAGGTCGGTGCGTGACGGTTTGCGCGGCCACTTGACGGTCGAACGGGCGCCGCAGGACTTGCGCGCGCGCGTGACCCTGGCCCTCGACCGGGACGATGCACGGGCGGCGCATCACGGTGTTTCGCGTCTCCTCGGGTGGCGTCGCGCGCCCTTCTGGGCCGGCGCGTTCAGTGGCCTGGGAGCCGCTGCCGCCTGTGCCATGGTCGCCTGGTTCCTGATGATGCCGCCGAGCTCCGGCACACTGATCGATAGCTTGGTGGGCGCTCACGTGCGCTCGCTCCAGCCCGACCATCTCGTCGCAGTGGTATCCACCGACCGGCATACCGTCAAACCGTGGTTTGCCGGTCACGCCGATGTTTCACCCGTGGTCGCGGATTTCAAGGCCCAAGGTTACCCGCTGATCGGCGGCCGAAGCGAGCACATCGATCGACAGCGCGCCGCGGTGGTGGTCTACCGGCACGGGCTTCACACCATCAATGTCTTCGGCTGGGCCTCCGACGGGCGCGCGATGAGCGAGCGCATCACCCGCAACGGCTATCATTTGGCATTCTGGAAAGTGGGCAATCTGCAGTACTGCGCCGTCTCGGACACGGGCTGGACCGAGCTCGACGGGCTGGTGGCGCTGCTGCGAGATCTTGCCATCGGCGAGGATCACCCCGCGAAGGAATAAATCCGACATCACCGAAGTCCTGTCTTCCACAATCGTGCAATTCTCAGAGGACCACAATGATGTCGACCCATGACGTGATACCACCGCGCCGCCGTGCGCTGAAATGTTTGGCCTATGGAGGGGCGGGCACGCTGTTCGCGCTGTCGGGCGGAGTGCTCAGTCCCATCGATCTCGCCACGGCGGCGGCCGACGGCAAGGCGGCGGCCCAACTCGGCAAGCCGCTGTTCCTGCAGATCAGCGATACGCATATCGGGTTCAACAAGGAGGCCAATCCGGATGTGACCGGCACCTTGCAGCGGACGATCGCCCTCGTCAATGCCCTGCCCGAGTCGCCCGCGCTCACCATTCATACGGGCGACATCACGCACCTGTCGCGCCCCTCGGAGTTCGATCTGGCACAGCAGCTCCTGTCGCAACTGAAGACCACCGAGATGCACACCGTGCCGGGCGAGCACGACACCAGCGATGCAACGGTATCCGAGTACTTCAGTCGATTCGGCAAGGCTTCCGGCAACAAGGGGTACTACAGCTTCGATCACGCCGGCGTGCACTTCATCGGGCTCATCAATGTGCTGCAATTCAAAGCGGGCGGACTGGGCACTTTGGGAGAGGAGCAGCTCGAGTGGGTGGAAGCGGATCTGAAGGGCCGCTCCGCGAGCACTCCTCTGGTGGTATTTGCGCACATGCCGCTCTGGACGATCTACGAGCCCTGGGGCTGGGGCACGGCGGACGCCCCGCGACTGCTCGGCTACCTGCGCCGCTTCGGCTCGGTTACCGTGCTCAATGGCCACATCCACCAGATCGTCCAGAAGGTCGAAGGCAACGTGACCTTCCACACCGCGCGGTCGACGGCGTACCCACAGCCCGTCGCCGGCGAGGGTCAGGGCCCCGTGCCCCTGAAAGTGCCCGCCGATCAGCTGCTCGGCATGCTGGGCGTCAGCAACGTGTCGATGCGCGAGCGGCCGCGCTCGCTGATGCTCAGGGATACGACACTGACATGAAGCGCATGGTATTGCTCGCGGCCGGCATACTGGCCGCCTCGCTCCATGCCTCCGGCGGCCGGGCGACAGACTCGGCGTCGACCATCGAGGTGTCTGCCAGGAGCTTCATGTTCAGCCCGGCGACCCTCACGGTGAAAGCCGGGTCGACGGTCAGGTGGATCAATCTCGACGAGGAGCCTCACACCGTGCTCGACGACAGCGGGCTGTATCGTTCCGCGGCGCTCGACACCAAGGACAGCTTCTCGTTCAGGTTCGAGAAGCCGGGCACCTATCATTACAGGTGCACCATTCATCCGTGGATGGTGGGCAGCATTGTCGTGGAGTGAGCGATTCGGAGCGCCTGCCCGGCCGAGGCCGCCATCGCTACGGGCCGGCCGCGATCGCTAGGGGCCGGCCGCCATCGCTACGGGCCGGCCGCAATCCGATCCAGCACGGCAACGGCCTCGCCCGGCAGCTCGAGATTCGCCACCCCGAGATTTTCGCGCAGATGCGCAACCGACGCGGTTCCCGGAATCAGCAGGATATTGCGTGCGCGCCGCAACAGCCAGGCGAGCGCCACCTGCATAGGCGTCGCATCGAGCCGCCGGGCGACCTCGGTCAATGCCGTCGACTGCAACGGCGTGAAGCCGCCGAGCGGAAAGAACGGCACATAGGCGATGCCCGCGGCGGCCAGCCGATCGATGAGCGCGTCGTCGTTCCGGTGCACCAGGTTGTAGTGGTTCTGCACGCAAACGATGTCGGTGATCGCGCGCCCTTCGTCGATCTGCCGGGATGTCACGTTGCTCAGGCCGATGTGACGTATCAGCCCTTGGCGCTTGAGCTCCGCCAGCGCGGTAAGCGGCGCCTCGATCGAGCCCTCCGCGGGCTCATGGACGTTGAACATGGAGCGCAGATTGACCACCTCGAGCACGTCCAGCCTCAGGTTGCGCAAGTTGTCATGCACCGCGCGAGTCAGCTCTTCGGCCGAGAAAGCCGGATTCCAGGAACCGTCGTCTCCGCGCCTGGCGCCGAGCTTGGTGACGATCACCAGGTCATCCGGATACGGGTGAAGCGCTTCCCGGATGAGCTGATTGGTGATGTGCGGACCGTAGAAGTCGCTGGTGTCGATGTGGTCGATGCCGCTCGCCACCGCCTCGCGCAGCACCGCGAGCGCGGCCGCACGGTCTTTGGGCGGTCCGAACACGCCGGGGCCGGCGAGCTGCATCGCGCCATATCCCAGGCGCTTCACGGCCCGGGCGCCCAGCCGGAACGTATCCACCTTGCTGATGTTGATCATGAGAGTCTCCTTGAATGGCCTGGCAACGACTGTACCGCGCGACAGGTCGTGCGATAATAGGGTCGAATCAGCACAACTCGTTCGAAAAGGCGAACAATGGCGGACCTCGGCGATCTGACGGCCTTCGCAGCGGTGGCCCGAGCGGGTGGCTTTCGGGATGCGGCGCGGGCCGGCGACTTAAGCGCGTCCAGCCTGAGCGAGGCGGTGCGCCGGCTCGAAGAGAGGCTCGGTGTCCGGTTGCTCAACCGCACCACGCGCAGCGTCGCGCTCACCGAAGCCGGAGCCCGACTGCTCGACAGGCTCGGCCCGGCGCTGATGGAAGTCGAAGCCGCACTGGATGTGGTCAATGGCTTTCGAGATCGGCCGGCCGGCACACTGCGGCTGAACGTGCCCGTGAGTGCGGCGCGGCTCGTTCTGCCTCGAATCGTCCCGCCGTTTCTCGCCGCCTATCCGGACATCCGTCTCGAGGTCACTGCCGAGGATAGCTTCGTCGATATGCTGGCGGCGGGGTTCGATGCGGGAATCCGCTACGACGAGCGGCTCGAGCGTGACATGGTCGCCATCCCGATAGGCCCGCGCGAGCAGCGCTTCGCGACCGCCGCCTCCCCGCTCTATCTCGAGCGGCGCGGGCGTCCCGATCATCCGCGTCAATTGCTCGAGCACGTGTGCCTGCGCGGCCGGTTCGCGAGTGGTGCGATGAACGCCTGGGAATTCGAGCGCGACGGAGAAATCGTGAAGATAGATCCGAGCGGTCCGCTCGTCGTGAGCGTGGGGACGGCCACCGATCTCGCCGTCGATGCCGCGGTCGCCGGCAGCGGCATCATTCACCTGTTCGAGGACTGGCTGCGTCCTCATCTGGACAACGGCGCTCTGGAGCCCGTGCTGCAACCCTGGTGGCAGCGCTTCTCGGGTCCGTTCCTCTACTATCCGAGCCGTCGCTACCTCCCCGCACCGCTACGCGCCTTCGTCGATTTCATCGGTTCATTGCGCCCGCGTACCGGTTCGCCGAAGCCTATCAGCTGATCAGGGCGCCGACTGGTCATAGTCGAAGCCCGGTGATTTTGCTTTGTCTGAAGAGCCGAGGGAATACACGAAGCCGACGTACAGAATCCGGCCCCGCACGATACGCTGGTAATCCTCCGTGAACGCCGCCGATGTCGAGTATCGATTGAACCGCTGCCCGTTGAACAGATCGGTCACGGTCGCCACCGCCGTCAGTCCGGCTTTCAGCCGGTATCTGTAGCCGAGATTGACGAGATTGATCGCGCTCACGTAGCCCTGCGGGGTGAGGCGTTTGTCCGTGCGCGTCAAAGTGATCTGCGCCGCGCCGGCTTCGGTCGGCCGATAATCGAGCTTGGCCTTCAGATTGATCCCGGTCGTGGACTGCAACCCGGGGATCCCCAGCGCGGTCGTGTCGATCTGGGCATAGAACAGGTTGCCGCTGATGCCGTAGGCGAGCTTTGGAAGGATGTGGCCGTCGGCGCTGAATTCCATGCCCCCCATTCGATCGTTCGGCAGATTGGTCTTGGTCGTGAGCGAGACTCCGTTGGCGAGGTACTCGGTCACGTCCGTCATGGCATCCCGATCGAGGCGGTAGTAGCCCGTCACGGTGTAACTGCGCCCCTTGCCCTCGTACCCATAACCCACCTCGTACGATTGGCTGTACTGCGGCTTGAGGTTCGGATTGCCCGCGCTCAAGTTGGGCGTGTACTCATAGTCGACGTACGGGTTGAGGTAGGAGGGGTCCGGCCGCGTAACCCGGCGACTGGCGCCGAATGACAGTGTCGATTGATCGGAGAGGCTCCGGTCCAGATGCAGGCTGGGGTAGACCTGGAAGTAGCTGCCGGTCGTCGACAGCGCGTTGGTGAGCTGCCGCGCATCGGTATGCACCTCCTCCGCGCGCAGGCCCCCGAGTCCCGTCCAGGCGCCCCAATCGGCCTGATAGCTCGCATAAGCCGCGTGGATCGACTGCCGGAACCTGAACTCGTTGGTGAGGGCGGGATCGATCAGCTGGTCGCCGGTCGTCGGATCGACGTTCGCTCCCACATTGTCAAAGCCGTAATCGTCCTGTTCGAAGGCGTAGCCGACCTTGAGGGTACGTGTCTTCGAGATGGGCCGCACGTAGTCGGCGTCGAAATCGGTGCTGCCATTGTCCTCGTGGAAGCTGAGGTTGTCGTAGAACGTGGCCGATGGAGGCACGAACGAATCGTTGCGGTAATCGTAGTGCTCGTACTGGTGCGATATCGATCGATGCAGCGCCAAATCCAGCGTCTCACCCGGCTCGTCGAGCTTCTGCGAAAAGGCCAGTCTGCCGTCGTAGTCGGTTTCCGGGTCATGCCCCGAGCTCAAGCGCCGGGCCGCGCCGGTGATGACCCCATCGGGTGTGCTGCTGTCGGTCAGCTGAGTGTAGGTACGCAGGCCCCCGCGATCGTCCCACTTGGCCGATCCGCTGATCGACTGCCGGTCGTTCAGCTCATAGCCTGCGGATAGCTTCACGGTCGGTATCTCGCGGCGAATCAGCTCGTTGATCGAATTGCTGCTGATGAGTTGGCCCGACGGAGGGTTCGGCGCGATGACCGTCGATTCCGTGCGGCGCTCTTTATAGTCTTGTCGATAGCCCGCGCTCACGGCCGCGCTGAGAGGTCCGTCGCCGTAGTCGCCGTCCGCTCCAATGATATAGCGGCCGCCGGTGCCGGCGCTCGATTGGAGAGACGCCGAGTTGCTCTCTTGGCCGTGCTTGCGTGTGATGATGTTGATCACGCCCGCCACGCCATCCGCTTTGAATTCGGCGGGCGGAGTCGTCAGAACTTCGATACGCTCGATGTCCCCGGCCGGGATCGACTGCAGATTATCGCCCGCGGATGCACCGGCGAACTGCGCGGAAGGCTTCCCGTCGATGAGAATCAGCACCTTGGTATCCCCGCGCAGAGACACGATCCCGGTGGCGTCGACATCCACGGACGGGATGTTGCCCAGGATATCGCTCAGGGTACCGAAGGTGCTTTGCGCGTCCGAGGTCACGGTGTAGACCTTGCGGTCGATGAGGCTCTCGACGCTCAGCTTCTCGGACCTGACGACAATGGGCTCCAGAGAGTCTTCCGGCGTGGACGACGGTTCATCGGCCGTTGCGGTAACGGAGCACGAAGCAGCGAGGGCGAGACCCAGGAGCACCGACTCGAGCACAATTTGGCGAGGCGATCGGACATCGCGCATTGAATCTCCGTAGCCTTGGCGAGTTCCAAGCGTCGCAGAGATCCATTAAGGCAGAATTATGGATCGGCACCTGCGGCACGGTACGCTGGGGTGCGCGGCTTAATATTACGTTAAAGAACCTGTGTTCCTCTGGGGCAGTGAGAGGACCACCGGTCTTTTGCGGAGGACACGATGCGACTGCTGGTCATCGAGGATGAGACGCGAATCGTCGAGTTGCTGCGGCAGGCGTTCGAGCGTTCCGGGTTCGTGGTCGACTCGGTGGGATCCATCACCGCAGGTGATCAAGCGCTGTCCCTGGTCGCCTACGATGCCGTGATTCTCGATCTCGGATTGCCCGACGGCGACGGCCTGCGCATGCTCGCCCGGATCCGCGGCGCCGGCAACCGGGTGCCCGTGCTGATATTGACCGCCCGTGATGCCGTCGAAGACCGGGTGGGCGGGCTGGACCGCGGAGCCGACGACTATCTCGTCAAGCCCTTTGCGGTGACCGAGCTGATCTCCCGGATCAAGGCCTTGCTGCGCCGACCGGGACACGCGCTGGGAATCACCCTGCGCGCCGGCAATCTCGTTTTCGATACGATCGGCAGAGATGTGCACGTGGGCTCGATCTCCGTCAGCATGCCGCGCCACGAGCTCGCGATTTTGGAGCATTTGATGCGGCGTATGGGACGTGTCGTGCCGCGCGCGGTTCTGGAGGAAAAGCTCTACGGAATGAATGATCCGCTCGAATCGAATGCCATTCCGGTTCACGTGCATCATTTGAGACGCAGGCTCGCCGAGGTGGGCGCCACGCCGGCGATTCACACGGTGCGCGGCATCGGCTATTTGTTGACCGAGAAGCCGGCATGAGGTTTATATCGCTGCGCTCGTTGCAGGCGCAGCTCGCGCTCCGGCTTGCCGCCGTGTTCGGCGTGGCCACTCTGCTGGGCGTGTGCGCCGTCATCTACGAAGGCGGCCAGGCCGCAAAGACGCTGGGCGACGACGAGCTCGAGCGGCGCGCCATCCAGATTGCCCGCCACGTGACCCGCGCTCCGGATGGGTCGGCGCGCCTTGAGCTCTCCCCCCGGTTGCAGACGCTCTACGGCTCGCCTGCGCGCACTCGTCTCTTCGCGCTACGTCAACTCGACGGCACGCTCATCGCCGCATCGGACGCTCAATTCACGGACGAGATCCGCCGCCGGCCGCCGGCCGAGTCCGGGCGACGCGCCTTTCATCTGGATGACTTCGGAACCGCCAGGCAGGACTATAACGGGCTCAGCGTTCGGGCGGATTCCGCCGTGGGGCCGGTGTGGGTGTCGGTCGCCGCGGTCTCCGATGCCGAAGCCCTGGCACGCGGACTGACCGAGGCGTTCATGGTGGATGTCGGCTGCGCCATCCCCTTGTTTGCCGCCGGCATGCTCGCCGTCGCGGTATTGAGCCTGCGTCGCGGCCTTCGCCCCGTGCTGGCGGCCTCCGAAAAAGCCAGCGCGATCGGACCCGGCGCGACCGGCGTTCGTCTGCCGACCGACGGCCTTCCCACGGAGCTGGTGCCCCTGGTCGCCGCGGTGAACCGTGCTCTCGACCGTCTGGAACTGGGGTTTGCGGTGCAACGGCAATTTACCGCCAACGCGGCCCACGAGCTGCGCACGCCGCTCTCGATCCTGACGGCCGGACTGGATGAATTGGAGGACACGCCGGAAATCACCAAGCTGCGAAGCGACGCCGAACGGATGAACCGGCTGGTCGCTCAGCTTCTCGGGGTCGCGCGTCTGGACAGTGTCTCCATCGAAGTGAACGAGAAATTGGACCTGCGCCGGGTCGCCCAGGAGGTCGTCGAATATCTGACGCCCTGGGCCCTGGCGCAGCGCCGCTCGCTCGGTTTCGACGCGCCGGCGGCGCCGGTCCGGATACGAGGCCACTCGCATGCAATCGCCGACGCGGTCAGAAATCTCGTCGAGAACGCCGTGCATCACACCCGGGAGGGAACCGAAGTAAGCATCGCCGTGACTGCCGAGGGTGCCATCAAGGTCTCGGATCAAGGACCCGGCATCGATCACTCCGATCGGTTGCACATCTTCGAGCGATTCTGGCGCGGCCGGGGTGCTCGTGGACCGGGCGCCGGTCTGGGCCTGGCGATCGTCTCCGAAATCGTCAAGGCGCATCGAGGAGGAATCCAGGTCCTCGACGCACCGGGGGGCGGCACGGCGTTCATGATGCAATTTCGTCTCGATACGCCCGATCAAGCATCCGAGCTAGGCTCCCGCTTGTAGCTTCGCGTCCATCTTGCCTTTCGGCAGCCTGCCATCGCTCCATCCACCGCCCAGCGCCCGCACCAGATCGACGTTCGCCTGCAGCTGCATCGTATCCAGGTTGAGCGCTTGCAGCTGCGCCTGCAGCAGCGCCGTCTGCGAGGTGACCACCGAGAGATAGTCGGCCGCCCCCTGGACGTAGAGGGCCATGGACAGATTCAGCGCCCGTTGCGCCGCGTCGACCTCGGCCTTCTCCTGCTGAGCGGCATCGTAGTAGTGATTCAACTCAGCCAGGTCATCCTCCACCTGCTGGAAAGCGGCGACGACGATGCCGCGGTAGTCGGCCGCGGCGGCATCGAACTCGGCGCGAGCCTGAGCCACCTGCGCACGGCGCAGCCCACCATCGAAAATCGTGAGCAAGGCGCTCGGTCCGAGCGCCCAGTAGCTGCTCGGAGCGCTCAACCAGTTCGAGAACGCCGTGCTCTGGAAGCCCCCCGAAGCGCCGAGCGTGAGCGACGGAAAGAACGCCGTGCGGGCCACCCCGATGTTGGCGTTGGCCGCCATCATGCGTCGCTCGGCGGCAGCGATGTCCGGGCGACGCTGCAACAAGGTGGTGGGGATACCGGTGGGAATCTGCGGCAGAGCGATCGCGACGATCCCCGGCTTGATGGAGAATGTCGAGGCAGAGATCCCGAGCAGCGCCGCGATGGCGTGCTCCATGAGCGCCCGCTGCGCGAGCGTCTGCTGCGCCTGCGAGCGGGCTGCATCGAGCTGAGTCTCCGCCTGCGCGACGTCGAGCCCGGGAGTAATGCCGGCATGGTGCCGCCGCTCGGTGATGCTGAGAGCGCGGGCATAGGCCTCGACGGTATCGGCCAGAATCACGCTTTCGCGATCGAGGCTGCGCAGCAGAACATAATCGTCGACCAGCTGCGCCATGAGGGAGAGGCGCGCATTCTCGAGATCCGCGGCGGATGCGGCGGCGTTGGCCTCGCCCTCGATCACCTCGTTTCGGATCTGTCCCCACAGATCGAGCTCGTAGCTGATGCTCCCGCCGACGGTGTTGTCGTCGAAGTAGCGCGGCGTGGTGGGGAGTATGAGGGGCGCGTGGGCCGATTCGCGCCCGCGGCTGACGCCGCCATTCGCGCTCAGGGTCGGAAATAGCCCCGCACGCGCCTGCTGCGCGAGCGCCCGCGCCTGCGCGTAATTGGCGAGCGCCGCGGCCAGAGTCGGATTTCCGTCGATGAGGCGCTTCTCCAGGTCATCGAGCTCCTCGCTGTCGTACAGCGTCCACCAGCTGTCCCGCGCCAGGCGGTCGGCGGGCTGCGCCCGCGTCCACGGACCGAGCTCCTTGTAGGCATCGGCGGTCGGAATCTGCGGCACCTCGAGCGGCGGCGCGAGCGAGCACGCGCTGATCAGCAGCGCGATGACCACGCCGGCCATCGCACCGCCGATTCCTCGCATGGCATCAGCCATGATCATCCTTGCTCTTGGGCTTGACCGCCGCGGTACCCGTGGGCGGTGTCTTCACCAGATTCACCGTGGCCCCCGTGGCGATTCCATCCGGCGGGTTCTCGATGACGCGATCGTTCGGGGCGAGCCCGGAAGCGAGCTCGATGACGGTGCCGAGATCGCGCTCGACGGTCACGGGCTTCAAGAGAACGCGCTCCTTCGCGTCCACGGTGGCGATGGACAGGCCTCTGGCGTCGAAAATCAGCGCGCTCGAGGGGACGCTCAGCACATTCGCGGCCGGCAGCACGTCCAGATGGATGCCGGCATAGTCGCCGGGCATCAGCTCTCCCGAGCGATTGTCGACGATGATCTGCATGAGCGTGGTGCCGGTGCTCGGAATCACCGCCTGCGCCGAGGCCTCCACCGTTCCGGTGTAAGTCCTTCCGGGATGCTCGGGCACGCGGATGGTGGCCCTGGTGCCCGGCGGAACGCTCGGCACGTAATTTTGGGGCACATTGACGTAGACTCGCAGCTTGCTCGTCTCCGAAACGACGAACAGCTCCGCGCCGCCCGCGGCGCCGGCGTTGATCAGCGCGCCGATGTCCGTTTCGCGCGCTGTGACGATGCCGTCGAATGGTGCAATCAGCCGCTTGAAGCTTTCCTCCGCCAGCAATCGGTCGACGTTCGCCCGGTAGGCCTTGACCTGGGCGATATCGGCGTTCCAGGTGAAGGTGCGCTGATCGACATCCTGTTTGGCCACCGCATCCGTGCCGGCGAGCGACTGCCAGCGCTTCGCGGTGATCTCAGCCAGTCTCGCGTTGGCCTGCGCCGTGTTGAGGTCGGCCCGCGCCTGCATGAGCTGCTGATCGAGATCCGGAGTATCGATCTCGGCAAGCGTATCGCCCGTCTTCACTTTGCTGCCGATGTCGTATTTCCAGCTCTTGAGGTAGCCCGGGACGCGCGCGTAGATGGGGGCGCGAATGTAGGCCTCGAGCCTGCCGGGAAGGTCGAGGCCCACGTCGTTCTCCCCGCTGCTGGGGGTCACGACCGCCACCGTCGGTACGGCCTCGGCCTGCGTCAAATCGCGCAGGCGCGAGTTTTGCGCGGCACGGGATATCAAACCGTAGGCGATCACGGCGACCGCAAGCACCAAAAATATCGAGCCGACGCGCCGCAACCGGTGCGGAGCGGGACCGCCGGGTTCTCGATCAGGTGGCATCGGCGACTCCTGCATTGGGCGTGGGCGCGAGCTTGGCGGCGTAGTTGCGGTGCACGAGGCTGAACACCACGGGCACGAAGAACAGGGTCGAGACGGTGGCGAAGAGCAGCCCGCCGATCACCGCCCGGCCGAGCGGGGCATTCTGCTCACCGCCCTCCCCGAGCCCCAGGGCCATCGGCAGCATGCCGATCACCATCGCGAGCGCCGTCATCATTACCGGGCGCAGCCGCACGAAACCGGCCTCGAGTGCCGCCCGGGTCGCATCGCCGATCTCGGTGAGCTTCTCGCGTGCGAAGCTGATCACCAGCACGCTGTTGGCGGTCGCCACGCCCATGCACATGATGGCCCCGGTGAGCGCCGGCACGGAGAGCGTCGTATGAGTCGCAAACAGCATCCAGACGATGCCGGCCAGGGCGGCCGGCAAAGCGGTGATGATGATGAAGGGATCGCTCCAGGACTGGAAGTTGATGACGATCAAGAAATAGATCAGCACGATCGCCCCCAGCAGCCCGAACAGCAGGCCGGTATAGGCGCTTACCATGGTCGCATTCTGGCCCACGAGCGCGACAATGGAGCCTTTCGGCTTGCCGGCGGCGTTGCGCGCGATGATGTCCCGGATGTCGGCCGACACCGAGCCCAAATCGCGTCCCTGGGTCGTCGCGTAGATCTCCGCCATGGAGCTGATGTCGTACTGCGATACCACGGCGTTTCCGTGCGAGCGATGGATGCTCGCGATTCCGCCGAGCACGGTGGTCGGGGCGCCGGTCGCATTGATCGGAAGATTTTGGAGCGCGGGCAACGTGTCGACCTGGTATTGCGGGGTCTGCAGCGCGATCGGGTAGGTCACGCCGTTCTTTGGATTCAGCCAGTAGGTGGGGGCCACCTGGCTGGAGCTCGCGAGGTTCACCACCAGGCTGTTGGTCACGTCCGCGGCGGTCACCCCGGTGTATTGAGCGCGCGTGCGGTCGATATTCACCTCGAGCGTGGGCAACGCCGGGGACTGCTGGATGCGCGCATCGGCGACCCCGGTCACGTGACGGATCTGCGCGAGCAGCTTGTTGGCGTAGGCAAAGTCGGCATCGAGGTCGTTCCCGCGGACCTGCAGATCGATCGGCGCCGGCGCACCGAAATTCAAGATCTGGCTGACGATGTCGGCGGGCAGAAACGAGAAAGTCATGCCCGGAAACCGAAGCGGCAGCTCCTTGCGCAGGCGAGCGACGTAGCGAGCGGTCGGCGCATGGCCCTCGGTGAGCGAAATCTGGATGTCCCCATCCGACTCGCCGATCGTGCCCGTATTGTTGTAAATGGTATTGATCGACGACAGATAGGTCCCGATGTTGTCGACCACCGCCCCGATCTCGCGTGCCGGGATCATTCCGCGAATCGCATTCTCGACCGCCGCGAAGCGCGCCGCGGTCTCCTCGATCCGCATGCCCACCGGTGCCCGTGCGTGCAAAAGGATCTGGCCGCCGTCGACCTGGGGGAAGAAGTTACGGCCGAGAAACGGTGCGAGCAGAAAAGACGCGACGACGAATCCCAGAAACCCGCCGATGAACACCCGGCGGTGCGCGATGGCCAGCACCAGCAGATCGTGGTATCCGGCGCGCAGCGCCAGGAATCGAGCCTCGAAGCCGCGCTGAAAGCGCACCAGCGGGTTCCTCGATGGCGCGGTCCCCTCGTGCTCCCCGCCGGGTTGGTGCATCCGCAGCAGGTATTTCGCCATGGTCGGCACCAGGGTGCGCGACAGCATGAACGAGAAGACCATGGCGAGCATCACGCTTTCGGCCATCGGCACGAACAAGAAGCGCGAGACGCCGCTCAAGAAGAACATCGGCACGAACACGATGCAGATGCAGAGCATGGACACGAAGGCAGGCGTCACGATCTGCGCGGCCCCGTCGAGGATCGCCGTCTCCACGTCCTTGCCCTGCTCGAGATGGTAATTGATGCTCTCGATGGTCACGGTGGCCTCGTCCACGAGGATGCCGACGGCGAGCGCGAGTCCTCCCAGAGTCATGATGTTGAGGGTCTCGCCGATCGCCGAAAGCGCCGCGATCGCACCGAGAATGGACAGCGGAATCGAGGTGGTGACGATCAACGTGGAGCGGGCGCTGCCCAGGAACAGCAGAATCATGAGGCTGGTGAGCGCCGCGGCGATCACGCCTTCACGGACGACTCCCTCGATCGAGGCCCGCACGAAGATCGACTGATCGGCGATCGGCTTGATCTGGAGCGCGTCGGGGAGCGAGGGCTTGATGATGTCGATCATCTTCTTGATGCCGCTGACGATGTCGAGCGTCGAGGTCGCTCCGTTCTTGAAGATGCTGATCAGCACCGAGCGATTGCCGTCGACGTGCACGATGTTGGTCTGTACGGCACTGCCGTTGTACACGTGCGCGACGTCGTGCATGTACACCATCGCGCCGCCGACGCTCTTGATCGGCAGATCGCCGAGATCGGAGATCTTCGAGGGCGCGTCGTTCAGGTTGACGGTATATTCGTAATGGCCGATTTTTTCGGTTCCGGCCGGCGTGATGAGGTTCTGGGCGGCGAGCGCATTGGCGACATCCTGCCCTGTCAGACCGCGCGATTGGAGCGCGGCGGTATCGAGGTCATACATGACCTGAGGCGACTTGCCGCCGAACGGCCAGGGAATGCCGGCGCCCTGAACCGTCACCAGTCGTACACGCACGAAGTTCAGACCCAGATCGGCGAGACTTTGCTCGGTCAGTCCCTTGCCCGAGAGCGCCAGTTGAATGATCGGCACCGTCGAGGCGCTGTAGTTGAGGATCAGGGGCGGCGTGGAGCCCGCCGGCAGCTGCTTGAGCAGGGTCTGCGAGATCGCCGTGACCTGCGCATTGGCCGTGGCGATGTCGACCGACGGATGGAAGTAGATCTTGACGATGCCGAAGGTCGTGTAGGAATTCGCCTCGATGTGCTCGATGTCGTTGACCGTGGTGGTCAGTGCGCGCTCGAACGGGGTAACGATACGACCCGCCATCTGGTCGGGCGGCAGGTCCTGGTATTGCCAGGCCACCCCGATGATCGGGATGTTGATGCTCGGAAAGATATCGATCGGCATGCGCAGCGCCGACAGCGCGCCGAATATCAAGATGAGCAGCGCCAGCACGATGAACGTGTAGGGGCGTGCCAGCGCGATGCGGACCAGAGCAAGCACGGCGAACCTTGCCTTCAGGGCTGAGGCGGCGCGAATCCGCCGCGCTCAGCCCTCCGGGTCACTTCGAGATGCTGATCGCGTTCGAGACCTGCATGACTCCCGCCGTTTGGCGTGCCACGTCCTCGGCGATTCGCGCTTGCAATCCTTCGCTGACCTCGCCCGTCAGATACACCACATGGTTCACCGTTTGCACCTGCAAGCCGCTCAGATCCGACAGCTCCGGATGCTTCTGCAGGTTCGCCCGCACATCCGAGGTGATTTTCGCGTCGCTCGGACAGTCACTGGCTCCGCACTTGTCGCCCTGCGTCGCGCAACCCGCGAGCGCAGCGGTCAACATGAGCGCGGTTATGAACTCTTTCATGAGCATGAGAATCTCCTGATGGATGGCCCCGGTATCCGGGGTACCGACAGGTTAGACTCGGGCCGGGAAGGAGCCTTTATCCGCGCAGAGCAACTCGTGTTCCGACCGGATCAGGCGGCCATGCGCGCGGGCGGCGCCATGAACTCCGGGCCCACCGGCCTGTCGATCTTCAGTTCGATGATGTCGTCGATCATCTCCATCGCGTCCTCGTCCAGGCGCCAATCGAGCGCGCCGGATATCGGCTGCAGCTGATCGGGCCGGCGGGCTCCCCAGAGCGCGATCGTCGGGCCTCGATCGAGCACCCAGCGCACCGCAAGACTCAACACCGTCCGGTCGAATCGCTCGGCGGCCAGCGCATCGAGCTCGGCGACCGCCCGGAGATACCGGTCCCGGAGAGCCGCATCGGCAAATTTCGGATCCGTACGGCGCAGATCGTCGCCGCCGAATGTCGTGTCGCGGGTAATGCTCCCGCTCAGCAGGCCCCGGCAGAGCGCTCCGTAGGCGAGCACGGTCAGACCGCTTCGAGCGGCATACGGCAACACATCCGCATCGATGTCCCGCTCGAATAGATTATAAGGCGGCTGGACGGCGTGGAGCGGCGCGACGGCGCGAAAGACCTCCATCTGCCGGGGAGAGAAATTGCTCACCCCGATCGCGCGAATCTTGCCCTCGTCCCGCATACGGGCGAGCTCGGCGGCGACCTCTTCGATGGGCACCAGCGGATCAGGCCAATGGATCTGGTACAGGTCGATGTAATCGGTGCGCAAGCGCCGCAGCGAGTCCTCGAGCTCTTGCCGCAGCCGCGCGGGACGGCTGTCGCGCTGCGGATTGCCGTCGTTCCAATCGAGCCCCGCCTTCGTCGCGATGATGACACGGCTGCGCAAGTTCGCGGTCTCGAGCGCCTTGCCCACGATCTCTTCGGATTTGCCGAATCCGTACGCCGGTGCCGTATCGATCAGTGTGATCTCGCGATCTATCGCGGTACGAATGGTCGCGATGGCTTGCGCCTCGTCGGTCCCCCCCCACATCCAGCCGCCGATCGCCCAGGTACCCAATCCGATGCGCGAGCTCTCGATGCCGGAATTGCCGATATTTATGGATTCCATAAGACCCTCCTAGACTGTGGAAACGTACGTGGAACGGCGCATCGCCGCCTTGACGGTCGCGCACAAGACGGCGGCATTGCACGGCTTGCGCAGGAAGGCGATGGCGCCCGATCGCAGGCATTCGTCCCGCGCCTCGTCGCTCTCATCACCGGTCAAAACGATGGTCGGAACCTCGAGCCCGTCCACGGCTTGGGACTTGAGAAGATCGATACCGCCCATTCCGGCCATTCGCAGGTCGAGCACCAGGCAGGCGGTATCGACGCGACGGGCGGACAGCAGGAACGCCTCAGCGGAAGCGAACGTCTTGACACGATAATTCAGCGACGCGAGCAGGTTCGCGAGGGAGCGACTGACGGACTCGTCGTCGTCGATGATGGCTACCAATCGATTTCCACGCTCATTCATGTGCAGGCTTCAAGTGCAGGCTTCATGTCCAGGCCGTTGTCGAGATGACATGATCGAAACGCTAGAGCCACCTGCCTGCGGCGTCCACCCCACCTTGGCAGGATGATCTTTCCCGGTCGATTCTGCCGATCAACCGGTTGAGCGGGTGTGCCATTGCACAGCTTCGGCGAAGCCCGCATCGTCGAACCCTGCATCGTCGACCAACACCTAAGAACCGGAGAAGCAACCATGAGAGTGAAGCTGATTGTGCTTGCCGTTCTCATCAGCCCCGTCGGTGCATGGGCAGCTTCAGCAGCCGGCTTTACGGCGGCGCAAGTCTCAGCGGGGGCAACCGTATACACCCAGTTTTGCGCGCAATGCCACGGAGCGCACTTGGAGGGGGAATCGGGGCCGCCGCTCAGCGGGGACACTTTCCGCGCGCTCTACGGACAAGGCACCGCCGCGCAGCTGTATGACTTCGTCAGTCGCCAGATGCCCCAGAACGCTCCCGGAAGCCTGAAGCAGTCCCAGTATCTCGACGTGACCGCGTATCTCCTGTCGGGCAACGGAATGAAGGCCGGCAGCGCGCCCCTGCGCGTCAGCTCGCTCGATCATGTGCCCGTGGCCGTGCACGAGGTGAGCGGCGACGCCGCGTCCACGAGCGGCGCGTCCACGAGCAATGAGATCGTGCGCGTGCCGCCGCCGACCCGCACGGTCTACGCCGCTGTTCCGGCCGGCGCCGACGTGAACATCACCGATGCCATGATGCGGGACTCGGGCTCCGATACGAACGACTGGCTGCTGCACGGGCGCACCTACGACAACCAGCGATATTCGCCGCTCGATCAGATCACCGCGGAGAACGCCAAGTCCCTGAGCCTCGTCGCACTGGTTCAGACCGGAATGACCGCGAGTTTCGAGAGCACGCCGATCGTGGTGAACGGCGTCATGTATCTGACCACGCCCGTGGTCCAGCACAGCATGAAGATCTTGGCGGTGAACGCCGCGACCGGCGAGCGGCTCTGGGAAGTCACCTACAGTCTCGGGCCGTTCCAGATCTGCTGCGGTCCCGTCAACCGGGGAGTCGCCGTCGGCTACGGCATGGTGTACGTCTCGACGCTCGACGATCACCTCCTCGCGCTCGACGCTCGCGACGGCCACACCGTCTGGCAGAGCACCGTGGTCGGCTCGAAGGACGGCTACTCCGAAACCTCCGCCCCGCAGGTCTTCGATGGCATGATCATCGTCGGAAGCGCCGGCGGCGAATGGGCGCTGCGCGGCTTCGTGGCAGCATACGATGCCAAAACCGGCGCTCAGCGCTGGCGCTGGATGTCGACGGACCCGAAGAGCTATGAGGGCAACTCCTGGCAGGGCGGCGGCGCCATGGTATGGGCCACGCCCGCGATCGATCCAAAACTCGGCCTCGTGATTTTCAGCACGGGCAACCCGAACCCCGACCTCGACGGGACCCAGCGAAAGGGCGACAACCTCTACAGCGACAGCATCGTCGCGCTCGACGTCCACAGTGGACAGCTCAAGTGGTACTACCAGGAGGTCAAGCACGACGTCTGGGACTACGACGCGGTGAGCAACGTGGTGCTGTTCGACGTCCATCAGAATGGCGAGACGATCCCGGCGGCTGCGGAGGCCGGCAAGGTCGGCTGGGTGTTCATCCTCGATCGGCGCACGGGGAAACTGATCCGAAAATCCGACCCCTACGTCATGATGTCCAAGAACGCCTTCTCGATGCCGACGGCCGAAGGGGTCGACATGCTGCCGGGCGCGAACGGCGGAGCCGAGTGGTCGCCGCCCGCCTATTCTCCAAAAACTCATTATCTTTACATTCTCGCGATGGACCAGCTCATGCACTTCACCACGAAGCCGGCGGTGAGCGCACCGGGACTGCTGAGGCTGGGCAGCGCCTTTACGAACGTCAAGGCGGGGGCGATCCAGGACGGTCCATTCGTGGCCTTGGATGTCGAGACGGGCAAGATCGCCTGGCAATACAAGGCGCCGCAGCCGCTGATCGGCGGTGCACTGGCGACGGGCGGAAACCTGGTATTCATGGGCGAAGGCAACGGTTGGTTCGACGCTTTCAACGCGAAGACCGGCGAGCTCGTCTGGCGTTACAACCTCAGCGCCGGAGTGAACGCACCGCCGGTCACTTATCGGGTGAACGGCGAGCAGTACATCGCCGTGGCCGCCGGCGGCAACTTCCAGTTGAGCTACCCGTACGGCGACACCCTCGCCATCTTCAAGCTGCCCGGTCGACCCGGACGCACGAGCGATTGAGCGCAGCGGCCATGTCCACCGGCAGGCGGGTGCACTGCCGGCGTCTTACCCGCGCGCTTGCACCGACGCGCTCCATTGAGTTGGCGGAGGTTGCAAGCTAAGCTTCTCCCCGTTTCATGAGCACTCCGGAACCGATCGTTTTTCTGGTCGACGACGATGACGCGTTCCGCGAGGCGTTGCACCGCCTGCTCCGATCCGCCGGTTTCCAAGTGGAGGCATTTGCCACGGCACGGGGCTTCCTGGCCGCGAAACGGCCGGATCTGCCGGGCTGCCTGGTGCTCGACGTGCAGCTGCCGGGACTCGGGGGCCTGGATCTGCAACGTGAGCTGCACGCGACCGGTGAGACGCTGCCGATTATTTTTCTCACCGGTCACGGCGACATCCCGATGTCGGTGCATGCCATGAAAACCGGCGCGGTGGAGTTCCTGACGAAGCCGGTCGCTCAAGAGGATCTGCTGCGCGCGGTCGGACAAGCCGTGGAGCGTGACGCCGTTCAACGCGTACAGCACAACGAACTGGTGCAGCTTCGCCGCCGCTATGCGCTGCTCACGGCACGCGAGCGCGAAGTCATGGAGCGAATCGTCGTCGGACGGCTCAATAAGCAAATCGCAGCCGAGTTCGGCACCTTGGAGTCGACGGTCAAGGAGCAGCGTGCCAAGGTGATGAAAAAAATGCAGGTGACCTCCTTGGCCCAGCTGGTGCGGATCGCTGCGCGCCTGGAGATTTCATAGCCCTGCCAGGCCTGGCCGGATTGCCGCGGTTGCCCCCGTGGCGGGCGGCTACGACATTGAGCCGAGCGGAGAGGGTGACCTACGCGAGCGCCGGCGGGTTTGAGCTACACTCGCGGACAGTTTCAACGCGGCGGCCGTATCGCTGCATCCAGCCTCGGAGATCCACCCGATGTTTCCTTCCCTCTCGGATAAACGCCACCTTTGGACTTTTCCCGCAATGCTCGGCGTGCTGTGTGCGTTGAGCTCGGCGGCCTCCGCCCAAACTTCACCCGCGGCTCGAGCGCCGTCGACCCGGAGCGGCTGCCCGTCGGACGACAGCGGCCTCAGATTACCGGCGGGATTTTGTGCCTCCGTTTTCGCGGACGGTATCGGACATGCTCGCGACATGGTGGTCGCGCCGGATGGCGTCGTCTACGTCAACACATGGTCCGGTCGCTATTACGGAAATGACACCCCACATGCGGGCGGATTTCTCGTCGCTCTCAAGGACACCACCGGCTCGGGCAAAGCCGACGTGAATGAGCGGTTCGGCGCGACCGTGGCGGGCGGTGGCGCGGGCGGATCGGGTATTGCGCTGTATCAGGGGGCAATTTTCGCGGAGATCAACGACAGGATCGTCAAGTACACCCTGCCTCGCGGCGCCATCGTGCCGCACGGCGCCCCGACGACCATCGTATCGGGATTGCCGCTCAGCGGTGACCATCCGATGCATCCCTTCATCATCGACGCCGACGGCACGATGTACGTCGACGTCGCGACGGCCACCAATGCATGCCAGGTGAAGAATCGTACGGCCTTATCTGCGGGCATCGATCCCTGCCGGGAGCTCGAGACCCGCGGTGGTATCTGGCGGTACGATGCGAACAAGGCCAACCAGCGGTTTTCATCCGCCGAGCGCTTCGCGACCGGCATTCGCAACGGCGAGGGCTTCGCAATCGACCCCGCCGGTCACCATCTTTTCGTCACGCAGCACGGCCGCGATCAGCTGCACGCGAATTGGCCGGATCTCTACAAGCCCGAGGAGGAAGCCACGCAACCGGCCGAGGAGCTGCTGCTGTTGGCTCAGAGTGGCGATTATGGATGGCCGGAATGCTACTACGACGCGATTCAGCGCAAGCTCGTCCTCGCGCCCGAGTACGGCGGCGATGGCGGCAAGAAGGTCGGCCCTTGCGCCGGCAAGCGCGCGCCGATCGCCGCGTTTCCCGCACACTGGGCGCCGAACGGCATGGCGCGCTACGACAAGGAGCAATTCCCCTCGCACTATCATGATGGCGTTTTCATCGCGTTTCATGGATCGTGGGACCGTGCGCCGTATCCGCAAGGGGGTTACAACGTCGTGTTTCAGGGTCTGGCAGGCGATCACGCCACCGGCGGTTGCGAGGTCTTTGCCGACGGATTTGCGGGAGCCGCGGAGTCTCCCGGGGGAGCGGCGCATCGTCCGTCCGGTCTGGCGGTCGGACCCGACGGCGCGCTCTACGTGTCCGACGACATACGTGGAAGGATCTACCGCATCGTCTACCGGGGAGGAAGCGGCAGTGCCGGCGCGAGCCTGACGCCCTGCCCGAGCCCATCGGCATCGCCCGGCAGCATCCAGGCGGCCAACGCCCAGCCGCCGGAAGGTACCCATCCGAACGCGGGTGCAGCTGCCGCGACGAATCTCCCCGTTCCGACGGGAGCGACCCGCGAGATGGTGGCGCTCGGCGATCGCATCTTCCACGGCCAGGTGGGCGGGGCCACTTGCACCGGCTGTCATGGCGCGGACGCCGCGGGAACGCCGCTCGGCCCGAATCTGACCGGTCGAACCTGGCTGTGGGGCGACGGTAGTTATGCTGCCATCAAGAAGATCATCACCGACGGCGTACCCGAGCCCAAGCGGTATCGATCGCCGATGCCGCCGATGGGCGGAGCGCAGCTCACCCCCGACCAGGTGTCGGCGGTTGCCGCCTACGTCTGGGCGCTGAGCCACCGCTCGTAACGGCCCCTTAGGCGGGGGTCGCTCAGGCGCGAGCGAGCTGACGCATTGCATCGCTCGGATCGGTCATCTCGCGCGAGGCCGCGAGGGGGCCGTTGCGGCTCGCCCTGCCGTCGGAATCCTGCAGTCGAGCCAGGGACCGCGCGCAACGCTGCTCCCACGCGACGGCGCCCTGACGTCGCGCGCAATCGAGCCCCTGGAGCAAGAGGAGCTCGGCGGCGCCGCGATTCGAGGGATCGTCGAGCAGCAACAGTTCCGCATTGATGCGGAGCCACTCGGGCAGCGACCAGCGCTCAGCGCTGCGCTCGGCGTACGCGATGGCGGCTTCGATGGAAGTCAGCGCCTCGTGCAACCGGCCCGCGGCGGCAAGCCCCAGGCTCGCGGCGCCGACGAAGGGCCGGCAGAATCCTTCGAAGCCGCGCTCTCCGAGCTCCTCGAGAGCTCCCCGAAGCAGCGCCAGACCTTGGCGCTGCCCGCGGGCGATCAGCCCCTGTCCTTCGAAACCGCGACACAGTGCGTGCCAGTAGCCGGGCGTGGTCCTGTGACAGCTCTGACGGAGTAGCGCGACGTTTCGCTCCGCCGCATCGAAATCCTCGGCGAGAAGGGAGAGCGTGCAGGATCCATGAGCCAGAGCATGTCGAAGCGAGTCCGCGTGACCGATCGCTCGTGCTTGCTGCGCCGCGAGCTCGGCCACGGTCCGCGCTTGCTCCGCCAAGCCCTCGAGCCAGAGAATGCGCGCCAGGACGCAACGCGCCGCGACGCCCTGGTCGACTCGATATCGGTCGAGGTGGGATTGCACGACGAGCTTGACGCGCTCGAGTTGACTCTCCAGATGGAGCCGGGCTGCGGCATGATCTCCCATGAGATGGAGCACGTGACCGACCATGCGCTCTCCGGCAAGCAGGTCGCCGGCGTCGCCGCGACGGGCGGCGATATCATGGAGTCGTCGGCCCAACGCCGAGGCTTGCGCGAGATCGCCCATGTTGGCGTGAATCTCCACCAGCTCCGACAGCGCACGCAGCTGATACTCGGCGTTGTCGAGACTGGCCGCCAGGTCGAGCGTACGGGTCCAGGAAACGCAGGTTTCGAGCCCCAGCCCGTTCGTCAACCCAAGCGACTCGCTGCGGGCCGCCAGCAAGCGCATTTCGGAGCGCAAATCGCGGCTCGCGTCCGGTACGTCCCGGGACAACGCCCGATCGACTCGTTCGCGACATTCCTCCGCCAGCGAGCACTGAAACCACAGCGGGGTCGCCGCGACCGTCAGCGCGACCGCGAGGGACGCATCGCCGCCCGGGGCGAACGACCAGCCGAGCGCCGCGCGTACGTCGTCGAGGCACGGTCCGTACTGGGCCAACCACTCCGCCACCGCTCGAGTATCCGCTTCGGCTTCGGCACCTTCGAGCAGATCCAGAAAATACAGCGCGTGCCGGCGCGCGAGCGGCTCGCGCTCGCCGCTCTCGGCAAGCTTCTCGCGCGCGTACTGGAGCGTCGTTTCCAGCAGCCGGTATCGGGTGACGGAGCCGTCCACGTCGGCGACGACCAGCGACTTCTCGACCAGAGTTGCAATGTGCGTCATCGCGTCGCCGACCGAAAAGTCTCCGTCGGCGATCACGGCACTTGCCGCCGCAAACGTCACGGCGCCCGCGAACACCGACAGCCGGCGCAGGGTCATGCGCTCCGGGGCCGAGAGCAAATCGTAGCTCCAGTCCATCGTGGCGCGCAGCGTCTGATGTCGCGGCAGTGCCGTGCGCCGGCCTGCGTTGAGAAGTGCAAACCGGTCATCGAGACGGGCGGCGACCTCCTCCACCCCGAGCGCAGCCACTCGAGCCGCAGCCAGCTCGATGGCCAGCGGAATGCCGTCGAGCCGCCGACAAATGGCGGCGGCGGCGCTCGCTGTACGCCGGTCGATGCCGAGGCGCGGCTCCGCCGCTTGCGCGCGCGCCATGAACAATTGAACCGCTCCCGATGCCAGCATTTCATCGAGGTCGTCGCTGTACTGCCGCGCCATGCCGAGGCCGGGCACGTGAAAGATCCGCTCACCGTCGGCGCGCAAAGGCTCGCGGCTGGTGGCGATGACCCGTACCGTCGAGCTCGCCAGGAGCAGCGTCTCGGCGATCTGCGATGCCGCATCGATCACGTGCTCGCAGTCATCGAGCACCACGAGGGCCACTTTGCCCGCGAGCCCATTGCCGATGCGTTCCGCGAATCCCGAACCGTCGGCCGATTCGAGACCCAATGCCGCCGCGACGGTGGGCGCGACCAGCCCGGGAGCGCGCAGTGAGCCGAGGCCCGCAAGCCAGACGCCGTCGGGGAAGCGATCGCGCAGCCGGCGCGCCACATCCAGTCCAATGCGCGTCTTGCCCAGCCCGCCCGCCCCTACGAGCGTGACCAGACGATGCGACATCAGCAGATCGATGACCCGGGCGAGATCCGCTTCCCGGCCGATGAGCTCCGAAGTAGGCGCCGGAAGATTGGTGGGAACGACCCGAGCGGTCACCTCGGTCCCGTCGGCCCCTGGTGCGCCGCACGGGGCAAGACGCGCGACGAATCGATAGCCCCGGCCGGAAATCGTCTTGAGCGCTTCCCGGTCGGATCCCAAGGCTTTGCGGAGCATGGAGATGTGCACCTGAATGGTATTTTCCTCGACGATCATGCCGGGCCACACTTCTTTCAGGATGCGGTCCTTGCTGACCAGCTCGCCGGCGGCCGCGATCAGCAGCAACAGCAAATCGAAGGCCCGGCTGCCGATTGCGACGGGTTTGCCGGCGACCTTTAGTTCACGCTGTTGAGCCCGCAACTCGCAGCGCCCGAACCGTACCCCGGTCTGCTCGATAGCGGCCGGATCCCGGTTCATGGCGTGCGGCCTATCGCAGTGCGAACGGCGGCCAGCAGGAGCTCGCTATGGAAAGGCTTGCCCAGAACTGCAAGCACGCCGAGAGGTCTCAGACGCTCGCGCATCAGAGCGTCTCCGTGGGCGGACAAAATGACGGTGGGGATGCGAGTCCCGGCGTTGGCCAGGTGGACGAGAAGCTCCTCGCCGTTCATCCCCGGCATGCGCAAATCGAGCACCAGACAGCCGGTATTGTGGCGGCTCCGGGATTGAATGAAGGCCTCCGCCGACTCGAACGTCTCGACGCAAAACCCCAGCGACGACAGGAGACTCCTGACGGACCGCCTCATGGAGTCGTCATCGTCGACGACGGAGACCACTCGTGTGTCGGGTACGTCCACGCACTATCGCCAGGCTGGCGCCCGAAGATTCCGGGCAAGTCGACGTTAATGCCGGCGCGCCGGCAGATATACCCTGCTTTAGTCGGGTCAGTTGACGCTCTCTCGAATCCTGCGCTCGGCATCGAGCGCATGACGGATCGCTTCGAGCAGCTCGTGAGGGCGAAACGGCTTGGTGAGAAACTCGACCGCCCCCGCCTTCATCGCCCGCACCGACATCGGAATGTCGCCGTGTCCGGTCAGAAACACGATCGGCAGGGATTTTCCCGCCTGCGTGAGGTGCCGCTGCAGCTCCAATCCGTTCAAATCCGGAAGACGAACGTCCAGAACCAGACACGCCGGCGCATCGGGTCGGGGAGAGTCGAGAAACGCACGTGCCGTCGGGAAAACTTCGACCGGCAGCCCGGCGGACGTGAGCAGGCGACGCAAAGCGGTTCTCATCGATTCGTCGTCGTCGACCACGAAAACGACCGGCGCGGCGGCGTTCACGAAAGTTCCAGCGGTGTGGAGTGGATCAGCAACATCGGCTCCCTGTTGCAACGCACGGCCGCCAACGAGACAACAAGACATGCGGTCCGCGAATCAGCCTGCGACCTTCGCGATCGGGTGTCAAGCCGCTGCGCGGCGCTCTCCCGGGCTCTCGACCTATTTCAGGAATCTTCAGCAACGCCCAAGGACTTCAGCCGGGTCGAGCTATAGCTTGCAAAACATGCAAGCACGAAACCAAGGAGAAAACGATGGACGGTAGCCTTTCCTTTGCGACACGTGCGAGTTCCCCGGAACTCGCGACCGCCCCGATCCGTGCCAGATCCAACGACGCGTTGAGCGGATTGGCGCCGCTGCTTCGCGTGCGGCCGGAACTGCGTGGCGCCCGCAGTCTGGGTACACGCTGGTTGAAAGCCGGCGAGACCTGCGGCATCGGCTCGGCGGCCTTCCACATCGTCACCGAAGGCGCGTGCACGATCGAACTGATCGCGGGCCGCACCCTCGGTTTGCAGGTCGGCGAGGTGGCGGTGCTGCCCCGGGGCGTCGACCACCGCTTTCGAAATGCACACGCAGACCCCTCCGCGACGACCCGCGTCATCAGCGGACGCCTGATCCTGGAGACCTCGTATCACAATCTCGTCCTGTCCGCACTTCCCGACGCCATGGTGATGGCCGCCTCGGATGGACCGGAGGCGGCACGGATTTGCCAGCTGATGCAGACCATCGCCTACGAGCTCGACTGCCCGCGCCAGGGGGCGAGTGCCATCGCCAACGACCTGGCGACCGCGGCGCTCGTCATGGTCGTGCGCAGCCATCTCGAGCGTGACGGCGCCGCGAGCGGTTTGCTCGGCCTGTTGTCGCACCGGCAGGCCGGTCGCGCCGTGGTCGCCATGGTCGATCGATTGAGCCATCCGTGGAGTCTGGGCGAGCTCGCGGCGTGCGCGCACGCCTCGAGAGCCAGCCTCGTGAGAATGTTCAGGAAGCAGGTGAAGCTGGCTCCGCTCGAGTTCCTGCTGGGCTTGCGGATGGAGGTCGCGCGACGAAAGCTTGCGTCGACGCGAGCCACGCTCGGCGAGATCGCGGCGGAGATCGGTTATCACTCGGAAAGCGCATTCAGTCGTGCATTCCGGCGGCGATTCGGCGTGCCGCCCGGCGAGGTGCGCGACCGCAAACAGAATGCCGACATGCCGGAAGCGCGCCCCGAGTTGGCCGCCGGCAGCCATCGGCGCGCTGAATGCGCCTCATTCGAAGCCGCTCCATACGCCGGTCCCGGCGTTCACGCGACTCAAACGCCGCGGATTTCGCATGACGCCTATGCGACAGACGCCTATGCGACACGATAATCGCCCCGTCTTGGACTGCGCACCTCTGCTGCTCGATGAATTGACGCATCGAGTAAGCCACGAATTGGCCGCCGCCATGTGCATCGTCTCTCTTGCCGCAGCTCGAACCACCGCCGAGGACGCCCGAGACGCCCTCTACTGGATCCGGCGCCGGCTGGAGAACTTCTCGCGCGTCCACCAGTTGCTGCAGCGACCTCGACATATCACCCGTGTCGATGCCGGTGCCTATCTGCGGCAACTCTGCGATGCCCTCGAGTCGTCGAAACTGCAGGCCGAGGGAATCGAGCTGACGTTCGTGCAGCGCAAGCTTCCCCTCGAGTCGGATCAATGCTGGCGTCTGGGCATGATCGTGTCGGAGCTCGTCACCAACGCCTGGTGCCGTGCCTTCGACGAGGGTGCCGGTCGGATCCGGGTCGACGCCTCGCGCTTCGACACGACGGTGCAGTGCCGGGTGCAGGACAACGGGTCCGGCTCCCCGGCGCATCCCGGCGACATGGGCCTCGAGATCATCGACACCCTCGTTCACGAACTGGGCGGACAATTGGATCAGCGCTTCGGGCCGGGCGGCTCTGTCTCGACACTGGTCTTTCCGATCGTCCCGGAACCGCTTCGGGTGTGACCATGACCCCTCAGTGCGGTGGCATCGCGTCGGCGGAGGAACTCGTACCGGGGACTCATCTCATCGTTGTTCGGCGCGGCTACCGGCATCACGGGGTGTATGCGGGTGGCGGACGGGTTATCCACTATGCGGGACGCATCAAATATCCGCGTGGTCTCGTCGAGGAGGTATCGCTCTCGGAATTCATTGACGGGCGCAGGTTTCTCATATCCCGGGTTCCCGACGAGCGGACCGGTCAGCATACCGTGCGTCGCGCCCGCTCGAGGTTGGGGGAGCGGCGCTACGATCTTCTCCGGAACAACTGCGAGCACTTCTGCAATTGGTGCCTGCTGGGCGATCCGCGAAGCCTGCAGATCGAGTCCCTGACATCGTCGCTCCGGCTGCTGGCCCGCGGCGGGGAGGGGATGATTTTGCTAGGCATGGCATTGATCTGGTCGGCGTCGAGCTGGATCAGAGCCTTGCGACGTTACACTCTCATCGAAAGGCAACCTCAAATCAGCGCCACGGGCCGGTGATTCGAAGGGCATGATCCTCCGAGTGTGCCGATTGAGCCGCTCGGACGTCGCATCCGAGGTGGTCCGCCATTAGCGTCTGACCATCACTCTCGTCACCCCATCAATTCGAGGAGGCTCCCATGGTCACTCTGGAAGACGCACGACGGATCATTGCCGCGGCGGAAAGAAAGGCGCAGGAGATCGGACAACCGATGAATATCGCGGTTGCGGACGGCGGCGGCAATCTGGTCGCTCACGCACGTATGGATGGATCGTGGATCGGCAGCATCGATATCTCGATCAAGAAGGCATTCACCGCCCGCGCTTTCGACATCAGCACCAAGGATCTCGCCAAGTATTCGCAGTCCGGCGGGCAGTTTTTCGGAATCCATGCCTCCAATGAGGGGCGGGTGATGATATTCGCAGGTGGCGTACCGTTGCGACACGCCGGCAAGGTCGTGGGAGCCGTCGGGGTCAGCGGCGGCTCGGGCGAGCAGGACCAAGCGGTCGCAGAAGCGGGCGCGGCGGCACTCGAGTAATAGGGAAAGGAGCGGCGAACATGGCAAGCAATCGCGGTGTTGTATATGTGGGACCGGGCAAGGTCGAGGTCCGTAACATCGATTTTCCGAAGCTCGTCGATCCGCGCGGCAGGCGCGCCGATCACGGCGTAATCCTCAAGATCGTCAGCACGAACATTTGTGGCAGTGATCAGCACATGGTGCGGGGGCGCACGACGGCTCCGCCCGGGCTCGTCCTGGGACACGAGATTACCGGCGAGGTCATCGAGGCGGGGCGCGACGTGGAGTTCATCAGCGTGGGCGATCTGGTCTCGGTGCCATTCAACGTCGCCTGCGGCCGCTGCCGCACGTGCAAGGAGCGCGCGACCGGTGTGTGCTTGAACGTGAACCCGGCGCGCGCCGGAGGCGCGTACGGATATGTCGACATGGGCGGATGGATAGGCGGACAGGCCGAATACGTCATGGTGCCATACGCCGATTTCAACCTGCTGCCGTTCCCGGACAAGGCTCAGGCGATGGAGAAGATCCTCGATCTCACCTGCTTGACCGACATTCTCCCCACGGGCTACCACGGATGCGTCACGGCCGGCGTCACCACCGGCTCAACCGTCCTCGTCTCGGGCGCCGGTCCCGTCGGACTCGCTGCGGCCGCCTCGGCCTTTCTGCTCGGTGCCGCCGTGGTGATGGTCGCCGACTACAACAAAGACCGGCTTGCACAGGCAGGCTCGTTCGGATGCGAAGCGATCGATCTGACGGGGGGCGGCAGCCTCGCCGACAAAGTGGAGGCGATTCTTCGCGTGCGCGAGGTGGATTGCGCCGTCGACTGCGTGGGGTTCGAAGCCAAAGGGCAAGGTGGCTCGGAACAACCGGCCGTAGTACTCAACCAGCTGATGGACGTGACACGCGCGGCCGGCGCGATTGGTATTCCCGGGTTGTACGTGACCGAGGATCCCGGCGCGAAGGATGCCGCGGCGCAAAAGGGCAGTCTTTCTTTGCGCTTCGGTCTCGGTTGGGCCAAGTCCCACACCTTCTCCACCGGACAGACGCCCGTCATGAAGTACAACCGGGGGTTGATGATGGCGGTACTGCACAATCGAATTCCCATCGCGAAGGCCGTCAATGCGACGGTCATCCCTCTCGACCAGGCGCCAAAAGGCTATGCCGACTTCGATCGGGGCGTCGCACGCAAATTCGTCCTCGACCCGCATGGCCTGCTGGGTTCCAAAACATGACCCTGAAAGCATGAGCCCGAAAGCATGACCCTGAAGGTTGCGGCGACCTGTACGATCGCCGCAATCTCGGGACCCTTTGGCGGGGGCTCGGGATCCTTTAGCGGCCGCTCACACCGTTGCCTACGCCGCCCCGATCGACTTCGATGCGATTGACCACCTGGGTGACACCGGACACCCGCTGAGCGTCTTGCTGCGCGGCCGTGAGCTCCTCCGGAGTCCAGGCATAGCCGCTGAGAGTCACCATACCGCCGTCGGCCCGGACATTTATGTGGCGCGCATACAGATATTGATCGGCATTGAGCGCATTTTCGACCCGATTGGCCGTCGCTCTGTCGGCCAGCCGCTCGGCCTTGGGCTCGGGGGCACTGGCGCATGCGGTTGCGCAGACCACGATGACGGCTGCGGCCGCCGCACTCAACACTCGTCCTTTGACTCCAGACATGTTTACTCACCTCAACTGATGTACACGTTTGACCTGTACCTATGATTGAGGCACCCGAAGCGGCGTACAAGGTCCGAGCACCCGATAACGGGACGCTTGATCCTCGCGGCCACGGGAGAGCGCCGCATGAGCAGCCGCCGCGCGGCGCGCGCGCCGCGAATCGGGCTAGACAGGTCCCTTGGCGGCCGCCTTCGGCCCGGTCATGACGCGGACTTTCTCGTGGAGAATGCCGGATCCAAAATTACGCACGCGCTCCAGAAACGCCTCGGTGACTTCAAAGCCCTTGGGTACCAGCAAAGTGCCGATCTGGTTATAGAGATCGTCCATGAAAATCATACCGGGTCGGAGACGATCGACCGCCAATTCATCCACGTCCTCGGAGCCGATGCCCGACCCGACCAACGACTCGAGCGCGTTGATCATCGTGACGTCGTAGCGATCCTTTTGAGCGCGCAGTTTTTGCAGGACCACCTCGACCGGATGACCTTGAACCACGTGCGCGTCATACTCGAGAAGCAGCGCCAAGATGCTCGTGCCTTGTTTGAGCGCACCCTCGGCCATGACCCCGGGCTTTTTGACGGCATCCAGCATTTCCAGGACAGGCTCGAGCCGGGGAATGCGACCGAGCAGCTTTTGCGTCACCTGCGGAGCGCCATCGGCCATCGCTCTCTCTTCGGGCGTCAGCCTTTTGCCGTAATAGAGCTTTTCCACTATCTCGGTCGGCAGTGATATGTAGCCGAGCTGTGACAGCATCGCCGCCGCCTCGAGCTGCCAAAAACCCTTGATTCCGATCGCCTGCGCGAGTTCCGTCGACAGCCGTTTCAACCGCGTCGCCCGACCGAAGGCAACCGGGTTGGTAATCGCGAGTATGTCGACCAGCGCCTCGATGCAGCCGATCAGCGTTTCTTGCAGGAGGACGCGTTCCGCGCACAGCAACCGATGCTGCATGACCCCGGCCTCGATGGCGGCGCGCAAATTATCGGTGGAACAGGGCTTGGTCAAGAATCTGAATATCTGGCCCTCATTCACCGCCGCCACCGCCACATCGCGCCCGGCTTCTCCGGTCAGCAGGATTCGCGTCGTCTCCGGATAGAGATGCTTCACATGCTTGAGCAGAGTGGCGCCATCCATTCCCGGCATTCGCATATCGGAGACGATGACTGCGGGTGCGGGGCCGTCCTTCAGCATGCGCAGAGCGGTTTGTCCCCCGTTGGCCGTAAGAACTTGAAAGTCCTTGCGCAACTGCACCGCGAGGCCATCCACTATTCGAGGCTCATCGTCCACGCACAAAACACGAGGGAGGTTTTCTTGGTTCATGATTTACGCCAGGGCCTGTTCGGTCAGCCTGCCGGTGCCGCGCTCATCTGAACGCGCCGTCGCGCCTCCTCCCAGTCGAAGGGAGCGTTCAGTCTCGACAGGTAATCGGCATCGACGGTGGGGTTCTCCGGGCCGCCGACCGAGACGGCATGCGCATTGGCCGGCTCGATCAACGCATGAGCCACGGCCAGCGCGCCCAGCAAATCGTAGCCGAGAGACTTGATCGCCGTGGGTGTGTGATGCAGCGCGACCGCCTCCACGATGGGATACGGAAGGCCCCAAAGTCCCAAAAGATATGCGCCCATTTGAGCGTGCGTCGCCCCGATCGTCTCGAGCTCGCATTCGAACAGCGGCAGGCGCTCCGATTTCGAGAGAGCGATCGCCTGCGCAAGCTGCTGCGGGCACTCCTGGACCAGGATCCAGTAGCCGATATCGTGCAGGAGACCGGCCAGCCACGCGTCGTCCGGCGACGCATGGCCGCCCGCGAGAGACTTGCAGGCGGCGGCCGACAGCTCCGCATGCGTCTGCAGCTGCTGCGGCTGCACCTCGGAGAGCTCTCGGGGGGTCCGCCACTGCGAAGAAAGCTCTGCACACAGCACCAGATTGCGCAGCGTCGCGAATCCGAGATAGGTGACCGCATCCTTGATGCGCACCATGGGCTTGCGGAGCCTGAAAAAGGCGGAATTGGTGATCTGAAGCACCTTGCTTGCGATCGCCGCATCCGCATTGACGATATCCGCGACCTCGCCGGCCGTCACGCTCGGCTGCGTCAGGGCATTTTGCAATCTGGCGAAGGTTCTCGGCATGGCCGGCAATGCTCCGATCCGCCCGATCACCGTCCTCAGCGATTCCTGGCCCAGCAGGTCTCTCAGATAAAAGCAGCGCTCGATGACGTTTTCGACCTGGCGCTCCTCGCAAGGCTTGGCGAGATATTGATGGGCCAGGGAGGTGAGTCTTACCGCCTGCACAGGATCGCTATACCCGGATATGATGATCCGCATCGTCGTCGGCCAGCGCTGCTTGACGGTCGTGAGCAGCTGGCCGCCGTCCATTCCCGGCATGCGGACATCGGATACGATGAGATCGACCGCTTCGTTCTCGAAAATGGCGAGGGCCTCCTCTCCGCTCAGCACGAATTGCATTTTCCAGTCGCTTCGATGCTTGTAGAGACGCGCCCGCAGGCCGTCGAGGAGCTCGCGCTCATCGTCCACGAACAAGATATTTTTCACGCTGCCGTTCTCGATCGGCGTCCCTCGACCGGAACATGCAAAATGAATTCCGTTCCGTGCCCTACCCGGCTCGACACGTTGATATCGCCGCCATGCTTGTCGACCAGAATCGCATGGGCGATCGAGAGCCCCTGGCCGGTGCCCCGGCCGACCTCCTTCGTCGTGAAAAAAGGATCATAGAGCTTGGAAATATTGTCCTCGGGGATTCCGCAGCCGTTATCGCGAATGCGGATGACGGCCATATGGCCGTCGAGTGATGTGCCGATGTGAATTTCTCCCGTCTCGCTGTCTCTGCCGGCGTCTTGGATGGCGTGGGCCGCGTTGATGATGAGATTGAGGAACACCTGATTGAGCTCTCCGATATTGCAAACCACCGGTGGCAGGGCGGCGAAGTCCGTACGGATCTTGGCGGAATATTTGTATTCGTTGGAGGCGACCAGCAACGTGGTTTCGATGGCGTGATTCAGATCCGCCGGACTCTGCTGGTCGGTGTCGGGGTGCGCGAACTCCTTCATGGCTTTGACGATCGTCGTCACCCGCCCCACTCCGTCGAATGTACGCTCGAAAGCGCGCGGTACCTCGGCTCGGATGAAGTTCACGTCGTACTTCTCGATGAGCATCGATAGCTTGCCTTGCAGCGCATCCCGCAGGGTCCCGGCGGACAAGGCATCGATCGTCACCCGCCAATCATCGATCACACGGGTCAGATCATCGTAGGCGCTGCGTAGAAATTGGACGCTGTCGCCCACGTATTGAATCGGCGTGTTGATCTCGTGGGCGATACCTGCGGCAAGCCGGCCGACCGATTCCAGCTTTTGCGCCAGCTGCAACTCGAGCACGACGCGCTCGCGCTCCTTCATCTCCGCGACCAGCTGATCCTGAAGCTGTTGCTTCTTTCGGGTCTCTTCCCGCTTGGCGGTGATATCGGCGCCGATGAGGACCGCATGCGTCAGGCGTCCGCCGCGGTCGAAAATCGGCGTTATCGTCACGCCGAGCAGCACCGTCAGACCGTTGTCGCGTACCACCTCGTCCTCGTAGTGGAAGGTCTTTCCGGCGCGAAGGGCGGCATTGAGGCTGGAACGGTAGTTCTTGTTCCGTGTGTGCCAATCGGTGAGCACGCCGGCATCCTGTCCGATCAGGCTTTCCCGGGGAACGCCCAGGTGGTCGGCCACCATCTTGTTGCAATACGCGATCCGGTGATCCTCGGCGCCCGTCAGCTCGGTGATCAAGAAGTAGCTCTGTGTGGCGTCCAAAGCGTGGTTCCTGAGGGCAAGCTGCTCCATCAACGCCGCGTTGTCGGCGCGCAGCCGTGCAAGCTCCTGTGAAAAATCAGCGGCTGGATCCATCGTCACGGATTCCTTGGGCCAGGCGGCGTGGCAAGGGTCGAGAGTGAGTGTTCGTCCAATGGAGTATCGCCGATGCGCGGGAAATCTTTAAAACGACAAGGACTGCCCGCTTCTCCGTCATGTCGATCTGTGATGCAGGTCCCCTGGGGTTCCTGGCGACGGAAGTAAGGGAATCCCTGACAACTATCCCCTGCCCGCAGTCGCGTGTGTTCTCTGTGAGAAGCCGATCAAACATCCACCGGTTGACTGTTGCGCAATAGCAGCGGTCTAGAGCACCTTGGCCGGCGCATGTCACCGAAACTACAGCTGTTGCTGGTTGAGGACAATCCGCCGGATGCGGAAATTGTCGCACGCCATCTTAGCCGCGGATCGCTCGATTTCGCAATTCATCGCGTCGAGACGGAATCGGCATTCCTCGGTGCCCTCTCGACCACCAATCCACATCTCATCATCTCCGATTTCCAGCTTCCGCAATTCAGCGGCATGAAAGCGCTGGAGATTGCGAGCGTGCATGCGCCGGAGACGCCATTTATCTTCGTGTCGGGAACCATCGGCGAGGAGCGGGCCATCGAGGCGTTGCGCCGTGGCGCCACGGACTATGTGCTCAAATCCAACCTTGCCCGCCTGTTGCCGGCGGTGCAACGGGCGTTGAGAGAGGCCGAAATCAAGTCGAACGCGCGCGCGGCCGACGCACAGAGGCGGGAACAGGAGGTGCGGCTTCACCGCCTGACACGATCCTATCGAATGTTGAGCAGTACCGGTTCAGCGATCCTGCGTTTGCGCGATCGCGCCGAATTGCTCGACGAAGTGTGCCGCATCGCCGCCGAGCAGGGCGGCTACGACCGGGTGATCATCCACCTTGCGGATGCAAACGCAAAATCCCTCATCCCGCAGGCGAGCGCCGGAGGTGCTTCAGCGTCACTCCGTGCCTCGGAGATCGCATCGCTCGACGGGCTGCCGGAGGAGTCGGGCATGGCCGCCCGGGCGGTGCATTCCCGCGTCCCTGAGATTGTGAATGACGTGGGTGCCGACGTGGAGCTAGCCGTACCAGGCCGCTGGTGGCACCGCCAGGGATGGCAGGCGGCCGCCGCGTTGCCCTTGTTGATCGACGGAACGGCCGTTGGCGCCATGACGCTCTTGAGCGCACAGCCGGATGTATTCGATCAGGCGGAAATGGGGGTTCTGCTGGAGCTCACCGCGAACCTGTGCTTCGCACTTCAATATCTCGACAAGGACGAGGCATTGCATTTTTTGGCGTACTTCGACGCGCTCACGTCACTCGCCAAGCGGCATCTTTTCTGCCAGCGACTGGCCAAGCTCATGGCACCGGGCGAAAGCCGCCTGCTCACCGTGATGGTGTTCGATGTGCAAAAGCTTGGTACCATCAACGATTCGCTCGGCCGCTACGTCGGTGATCGATTGATCGAAGGAATTGCCGCACGCATCAAGCTGAGGTATCAGAATTCCGAATGCGCCTCGTACTTTGGCGGTGGTACGTTTGCCCTGGCATTGAGGGGGGTTTGCGACGGCCACAATGCCGATGACGTCGCGCGGCTGCTGCAAGCGTCGGTGGGTCAGCTATTCGTAGAGCCCTTTCGGATCGGAGGCCAGGAGCTGCGTCCGGCGATTCGCACCGGTGTCGCCTTTCATCCGGAGGACGGCAGCACCGCCGATGCCTTGGTCCAGAATGCGGAGGCGGCGCTCAAGGCGGCGCGGGAAGACAACGAGAAATATTTGATGTATGCCATGGTAACCCAGCGCCCGACCTCGCGCAGCGTGGCTCTCGAGACCCGGCTGGCCGGGGCGCTGGACCGCCGGGAATTCATGCTGCACTACCAGCCCAAAGTGGACATTGCCACGGGCCGAATCGTCGGCCTGGAGGCACTGTTACGCTGGAACGACGCACAGTCCGGTCTGGTATCACCCGCCATCTTCGTTCCGCTCCTGGAACGGTCCGGCGCGATTGTCGAGGTGGGCGAGTGGGTTCTCGAGCAAAGCGCGCAGGATTGCCGGACGTGGCTTCGTGCTGCGCCCATTCGGGTTGCGGTAAACGTATCTCCGCTTCAGCTTCGGCGCCGGGATTTCGTGACCACGGTCCTGTCGCGCGTCGCCCCGCCGGGCGGCCAGGACGCCCACATCGACATCGAGATCACCGAGAGCATGCTCATGCAGGATATCGAGCTGTCCATCGGCAAGCTGGAAGAGCTCAGACAGGCGGGAATCGGGGTCGCCATCGATGATTTCGGCACCGGGTACTCCTCCCTTCGGCTTCTCAGCCGGCTTCCGGTCGATACCCTGAAAATCGACCGCTCGTTCATTCAGGGCATCGTCGACACGCCGCATACGATGACATTGGTTTCCACCGTCGTCTCGCTCGCGAACGCCTTCGATATGCAGTTGGTCGCCGAAGGCGTGGAGACGGTGGCGCAGCTCGATCTGCTTCGCGCCATGGGCTGCCATCAGGCCCAAGGTTTCTACTTGGGGAGACCCACCCCGGCAGCCGAGGTGCCGGCGGCGATCGCACGCCTGTCTCCGCCGCTCGCCGGGGCAGCGGTGAACTTTGCAGCACCAAAGGCAGCGGACGCAGGGCGGCGATGATCGGATCCCGAGGAATCCTCCCACACTGACAACGAGATGGATTCCTTCGCAAAGACTCGTCGGAGAATACTAGGGAGAGCGCTTGCGTTTTGTCTTTGCGGCGTATTTTGCTCGATCGCCCTGACGCGGGCTGCGGCCGGAGCGGAATCGGCCTCGGAGTACCAGGTCAAAGCGGTCTTTCTCCTGAACTTCACGCGCTTCGTACAGTGGCCGCCGGAGGCCTTCGCCACACCGAACGAACCGTTTGTGATCGGCATCCTGGGCAACGACCCATTCGGACCGCGATTGGACGAGGTAATCCGCAACGAGCGCATCGGAGAGCATCCGCTGGTGGTGCACCGCTTTCGTACTCCGGAGGAGCTCGGCGACTGCCAAATGCTGTTCATCGCTCTTTCCGACGGTCCCACGATCGCCCGTGTCATTGCGGGCCTCCACCATCGCAGCGTTCTTACCGTCTCGGAAGCCGACGCAGCCGCCGAACATGGAGCGATGATCCAGCTTGCCACGGAAAGCGGCCATATCCGGCTTCGCATCAATGTCGACGCAGCGCATACCGCAGGGTTGGTGATCAGCTCGAAGTTATTGCATCTCGCTGAAATAGTCGGTACGAGACCCGGAGACTGATCCATGACAGGCGCCTCCATATCCATTCGCCGTCGGCTCACGCGCATGCTCCTTCTCTCGAGCAGCGTCGTACTCGGGGTCACGTCGCTCGCATTTTGCACGTACGAATTTCTCACGTTCAGGCAGTCGAGCGTCCAGCAACTCGAGATCCTGAGTCACGCGATAGCGAGCAACAGCACGGCCGCCCTGGCGTTCGATAATGCCGAGGATGCGTCGGGAGTCTTGGCGGCGTTCAGCGCCGATCCGCACATCGTTGCCGCGGCCCTGTACGACGCCAGGGGAAATCTGTTCGCCACCTACCCGAAGACCCTCGACGCCGCCCTGGTTCCCGAACACGCCGGCGATTCGGGTTACCGGTTCACCCGGTCCGCGCTGCTCGGCTTCCAGCCCGTCGCCGCAGGCACGGAGCGTCTCGGCACGCTCTACGTCAGATCCGATCTGGGTGCGATGTATGCCCGCATCCGGCTCTACGCCTTGATCGTGACGCTCATGATCGCCGTCTCCTTGCCGCTCGCCTACCTCATATCGCGCCGCCTGCAGCACCAGCTCTTGAAGCCCATACTCGCGCTGGGCGATACCGCGCGCGCCGTGTCCGAACGGAGCGACTACGGCGTGCGCGCAAAGCGCAGCGGTACCGACGAAATCGATCTCTTCACCGATACCTTCAATCAAATGCTGACGCAGATCCAGGGCTCGGAGCGCAAGCTCCGCGATCAGTTGAGCCGGTTGAGCCTGTTGCAGCACATTACGCGCGCCATCGGCGAGCGACAGGACCTGCCGAGCATCTTTCAAGTGGTGCTCGGAAGCCTCGAAGCGAACCTGCCGATCGATTTCGGCTGCTTTCTCCTGTACGACGCCGAGCAGAGCTCCCTGACGGTGAGCGGACTGCGGCTCGCGTCGGGCACCCACGCCAAGGAGCTCGACCTGTCGGAACGCTCGATGGTACCGATCGATCAGAACGGCCTTTCGCGCTGCATCGCCGGCATGCTCGTGTATGAGCCGGATGTGCGCGAGGTGCCGTTTCCATTCCCGCAGCGGCTGGCGGCCGCCGGGTTTTGTTCCTTGGTGTTCGCCCCGCTCATAGTCGAAAACCAGGTATTCGGCGTGCTGGTCGTCGCACGGATACGGGAGCAGGCGTTCAGCAGCGGCGAGTGCGAATTCGTCAAGCAGCTCAGCGAGCACGTGGCACTTGCGAGTCACCAGGCGCGCCTCTATGGCGCCCTGCAGAAGGCGTACGACGATCTGCGACTGTCGCAACACACCGTGATGCAGCAGGAACGTTTGCGGGCGCTGGGACAGATGGCGAGCGGTATCGCTCACGACATCAACAACGCCATTTCTCCGATTTCCCTCTATACCGAATCCCTCCTGGAGCGCGAGACCAACCTGAGCGAGCGTGCCCGCGGGTATCTGGTCACCATCCAGCGGGCGATCGACGACGTGGCGCGGACCGTATCGCGCATGCGCGAGTTCTACCGGGAACGCGAGGCGCAGCTGACGCTCGAGCGCGTGGAGCTCAATCGAGCGATCCGCCAGGTGGTCGAGCTCACCCGCCCCCGTTGGAACGACCTGCCCCAGCAGCGCGGGGCGATGGTCGACCTGCGGATGGAGCTGGCGGAGTCGCTGCCCGAGATCATGGGCGCCGAGCACGAAATCCGGGACGCTCTGACGAACCTCATTTTCAACGCGGTCGATGCGATGCCCACCGGGGGCACCATCACCGTGCGTACCCGCGAGCTGGCACTCACCGAGGGCCGCAGCCGTTCCCTGGTCGAGGTGACGGACACCGGCGTGGGAATGGATGAGGATACGCGCCGCAGATGTCTCGAGCCGTTCTATACGACCAAAGGGGAGCGGGGTACCGGGCTCGGATTGGCGATGGTTTACGGGATGATCCAGCGCCACAGCGCAGAGCTCCAGATCGAGAGCGAGGTCGGCGCAGGCACCACGGTGCGCCTGGATTTCCCGACACACGCTTCCTCCGTAATCTATCCGTCGCAGATGACGAGACCCGTCGTGTCGACCCGGCGTCTTCGCATTCTCCTCGTCGATGATGACCCGGTGCTCATCAAATCGCTCCACGATACGTTACAGGAGGACGGCCATCTCGTGTCCGAGGCCCAGGGGGGTCAGGCGGGAATCGAGGCGTTCGCAGCGGCCCATCAGGGCGCGGAGCGCTTCGACGTGGTGATCACGGACCTCGGGATGCCTCATATCGACGGCCGCAAGGTCTCGACGAGCATCAAGGAAATTGCGCCGACGACACCCGTCATCCTGCTCACCGGCTGGGGGCGAAGAATGATCGACGAGAACGAGACGCCCCCCGGGGTCGATAGAGTGCTGAGCAAGCCGCCCCGCCTCACCGAGTTACGCGCCGCACTGGCGGAGCTGCTGCCGTGAACGGTGCGTCCCAAGCGAGGCTCCTGATCGTGGACGATGAGAGGGCGCAGATGCGCGCGCTGTGCGACACGTTGGCGCTCGAGGGTTTCGTCACCCGGGGATACAGCTCGGCGCGCGAAGCGCTGGCCGCGCTGAGACCCGGCGAGTTCGATTTGCTGATCACCGATCTGATGATGCCGGAAATGGACGGCATCGCGCTCGGCAGCGAGGCTCTCAAGGTGGATCCGTCGATGGGTCTGATTTTGATGACGGGGCACGGCACGATCGATACGGCCGTTCGAGCCATGCAGCAGGGAGCCATCGACTACATACTCAAGCCCTTCAAGCTCAACACCATCCTGCCCATCATCGCGCGGGCGCTGAATGTCCAGCGATTGCGCCGCGAAGTGGAGCAGCTTCAGGAACGCGAGCGGCGCAGATCCGAAGAGCTTGCCGCCGCGAATCGGGACCTCGAAGCCTATTCATTTTCGATTTCGCACGACCTGCGTGCGCCGCTGCGGGTGATCGACGGGTATGCGCAGATGCTCCAGGAGGACTTCGCTTCGCCACTGGGTGCCGAGGGCGCCCGGCTGATCGAGGTCATCCGCAGCGGCAGCCAGAGAATGGATCAGCTCATCGTAGGTCTTTTGGAATTTTCGCGTGCCGGCAAACAGGCCCTCGACGTTTCGCTCGTCGACATGGCAATGCTCGCCGATGTTGCGGCCGCCGAAATGATGTCGGTTTACGTTGGACCCCCGCCGCACGTCGAGATAGCGGATTTGCCGTCCGCGGTTGCCGACGCCATCGTGATTCGTCAGGTCTGGTGCAACCTCATCGGCAATGCCCTGAAGTACAGCGCCAAGCAACCTCAGCCACGGATCGAGATCGGCGGCCGGATCGAAAATCGGGAGGCCATCTACGAGGTGCGGGATAACGGCGCGGGATTCGACATGCGCTTCGCGGACAAGCTGTTCGGCGTTTTCCAGCGGCTCCACCGGGCCGAGGAATTCTCCGGGACCGGCGTCGGACTGGCAATCGCGCATCGAATCGTCGTCCGACACGGCGGGCGCATGTGGGCGGAGGGCGAGCCCGGCAATGGTGCGTGCTTTCACTTCGCACTGCCGGTGCGCACGCCCTGAGCGCCGATCCGCCTAAAACTTGAGCACCTTCACGTAGCGCACGTGAGGCAGCGCGCGCAGTTTCTCTTGAATGGCGTCGGGCACGATCTGATCGATCCCAACGATGGCGATGGCGTCCTCTCCGGCCGCCTGGCGCCCGAGATGGAACGTGGCAATGTTGATGTTCGCTTCTCCCAGCATCGTTCCCAGAGCGCCGACGAAGCCCGGTTTGTCCTGATTGTTGATGAGCAGCATCACCGGATGGAAGTCGGCTTCCAGGGCCATCCCCTTGACCTCGACGATCTTGGCCGTCCCTGCGTTGACCACCCCCGCCAATGTCCGCCAGCGTCCGCCGGTGAGGACCTTGACGCGAATCAGCGAGCCATAAATGGGCGATGTTTCGCGTCGGGACTCGGTGAGAGGAGTTCCCTTTTGTTTCAGGACGGCGGGCGCCGATACCATGTTCACATCCGGCATCAGAGGTCTCATCAGGGCGGCCAGCGCCGTCGCCGTCAGCGGCTGCGTGTTCAGGTGCGCGACGTCTCCTTCGTACTCGATCTCGACGGCTTCTATTCCATCGTCGGCGATCTGGCCGGCGAACGCGCCGAGCTTTTCGATCAGGGCGATATAGGGCCTCAGGCGTGAGGCTTCCTCGGCGCTGATGGAGGCCATGTTGAGCGCGTTGGTCACCGCGCCGGCCAATAAATAGTCCGAGATCTGCTCCGCCACCTGGAGCGCCACGTTTTCCTGCGCCTCGTTGGTGCTCGCGCCCAGATGCGGAGTCGCGACGAAATTCGGCGCACCGAACAGCACGTTGTCCTTCGCCGGTTCGGTGACGAACACATCGAAGGCGGCGGCCGCTATACGGCCGTCTTCCAGCCCCGCGCGCAGCGCCGCCTCGTCGACCAGGCCTCCGCGGGCCGCGTTCACGATGATGACTCCCCGCTTCGTCCTGGCGAGCGCCTCCGCCGAGAGGATGTTCCTGGTCTTGTCCGTCAGGGGCGTGTGCAGCGATATCACATCGGCGCGGGCGAGGAGCTCGTCCAGCTCGACCTTTTCCGCCCCGAGCTTGACCGCTCGCTCGGGGGACAGGAAGGGATCATAGGCAATCACCTTCATCTTGAGGGCGAGTGCCCGTTCCGCCACCAGCGCGCCGATGTTGCCGCAGCCGATGAGGCCCAGCGTTTTGGCGTAGAGCTCGACACCCATGAAGCGGGTCTTCTCCCATTTTCCGTCCTGGGTGGACCGGTCTGCCGCCGCGATCTGGCGAGCCGCCGCAAACAAGAGCCCGATCGCATGCTCCGCGGTGGTGATCGAGTTGCCGAAAGGGGTGTTCATCACCACGATGCCGCGAGCGGTAGCCGCCGTGATGTCGATGTTGTCGACCCCGATGCCGGCGCGGCCGATGACCTTCAACCGGGTCCCCGCGCCGATCACGTCCTTATCGGCTTTGGTCGCGGAGCGTACGGCCAGTCCGTCGTAGTCCCCGATCACTTTCAGAAGCTCGGGCTTCTTGAGGCCGACGCGCACATCGACCTCCAATCCGCGGCTCAAAAAGATGTCGAGGGCCTTGGGGCTCAACTCGTCGGCAATGAGCACTTTAGACATGACGACCTTCCGGCATGAGTCGCGACAGGCAGGTCGCAAATGCCCAATCGAGCCAAGGCGTCAGGCACTCGAGATCGCCCGGCTCCACGGTCGCTCCGCACCAGATGCGCAGCCCGGGCGGGGCAGACCGGTAGGAGGCCGCATCGAGTGCAACGCCTTCCTTTTCGAGGATCGCGGCGAGGTCCTTGGCGAAGCCGGCTTGCACGGCATCCGCCCGGTGGGTGACGCGTTGGTCGACCACCTTCAGGCAAACGCCCGTATTGCTGCGAATCCTCGGATCAGCCACCAGAAAATCGACCCAGGGCGTGCGCTCTACCCAGTCGCTCAGCACCCGCGCATTGGCGTCGGCCCGAGCCTGCAGCGCGCTCCGCCCGCCCAGAGCTTCCGCCCACTTGAGGGCGTCCAGATAGTCCTCGGTGGCGAGCAACGACGGGGTATTGATGGTCGTGCCCTCGAACAGCTCCTGATCGAGCTTGCCGTTCTTGGTCATCCGAAAGATCTTCGGCAGCGCGCGATCGGGAACGAAGCTTTCCAGCCGCGCCACGGCGCGCGGGGACAATATCAACATCCCGTGGGCGGCCTCCCCGCCCAGCACTTTCTGCCAGGAGAAGGTCACCACGTCGCATTTGGGCCATTCGATCGGCTGCGCGAAGGCGGCGCTGGTCGCGTCATTGAACGCGAGGCCCTCCCGGTCGGCCGGAATCCAATCGAAATTCGGAATTCTGGCGCCCGAGGTGGTTCCGTTCTGCGTGAAGACCAGGTCCGCCGTGGGACGCGCGGAGGCCAGATCCGGCAGGACGCCGTAGGGACGGCCGATATGAATTCGGCAATCTTGCAGCCTCAATTGCTCCATCGCATCGGTCGCCCATTCCTCGCCGAAGCTTTCCCAGGCAAATACATCGACCGGGCGCGGGCCGAGCATCGACCACATCGCCATTTCCACGGCGCCGGTATCGGAGGCGGGTACGATGGCGATCTTGTAGTCGCCCGGCACGCCCAGCAGAGCACGAGTACGGTCGATCGCCTCCTTGAGCTTTGCCTTGCCGGGTTTGGAGCGATGCGAGCGCCCGAGGCACGCACCTTCGAGAGCCTGAAGATTCCAGCCGGGACGCTTCTTGGTCGGACCCGATGAAAATCGGGGATCAGCCGGACGGATGCCCGGCGGCGGTATGCATGTCATCGATGTTCTCCCATCCTTACAGATGAGCGTCCGCCGTTGGTAGCGGATGGCCCGTGGCGAAGGATAGAGAAGCTTTGGCTTCTGTCAATCGATTTGTGCGCGAGCTGTGCAGAAGATCACCCGCGCGCGGGCGACCGGCTACGACAGAGCGGATAGAATTTTACCGTGCAGAAGGCCGTTGGTCGCCAGCACGGACGTTGACTCGAGGGTGATGGGCGCGCCGCTCAAGTCGGTGAATAAACCGCCCGCCTCGGTCACGATGACGGCGCAAGCGGCGATGTCCAGAATATTGACGTCGCTTTCGATGACCGCATCGATCTTCCCCGCGGCCAGCAGGTGATAATGCAAAAAATCGCCGTAACCGCGAATGCGATCGACCCGGGCGACCAATCCACCGTAGCGGCCCCAGCGCCCGTCCCCGGCCATGCTCTTGAGGTTCCCGCTCGACAGCGCCGCCGATTCCAACCCGGCGATGGTGCTCACCGACAAGACATCGCCGTTCAAATAGGCGCCGCCGCCCCGTTCGGCGAACGCCAGTTCGCCATAGACGGGCGCACTGGACACGCCCAGGACGAGCTGTCCTTCGCGCATCAGCGCGATCTGCGTCGAGAACATCGGATAGCCGCGAACGAACGCCTTGGTGCCGTCGATGGGATCGACCAACCAGAGGCTGTCGGCCCCCATATCGCGCGACTGCGTCTCTTCTCCATGGAAGCCATAGCCGGGAAAGCGCGTCTCGAGTACCGAGCGGATCGCCGTCTCGCAGCGGATGTCGGCTTCGGTGACCGGTGTCCGATCTTCCTTGAGGCGCACTTCGATGTTCCGCAGGTACATGGACCGCACAATCTCGGCGGCGTGGCTCGCCGCATCGAGCGCCGCCTGCAATTCGGGAGAATGACTCATGGGGTATCTCCGATGGAGAGCTGCACCTTAGCAAAGATTCAGGGGTCCGCCGCAGTTTCCAGTGTGCGCAAGCCCGGCGTATGATATGGGCGTCGGGAACTGCACAATCGGGCAATTTATGGTCAGCACACCGAAATTGGATCCGGCGTTTCTGGAACATCAGAGACGTCGCCTCGCAGCGCTTCGAAGCGAGCTTCTCGCGATCCGGCAACACCAGCAAGGCGAGCGGCAGAACGTCAACACCGAGCTGACCGGCCAGGCGCACGACTATGAGGATGATGCGCAAAGGCTGGCCGCAGTGGAGCTGCAAGACAATCTGATGGCTTTCGACGACGGACGCTTGAGAAACATCGAGCGCGCCCTGCAAAAAATCGACGAAGGAACCTACGGCTTGTCGGATGCGAGCGGAAAGCCCATTCCGGTCGAGCGCCTGGAGGCCTCTCCGGACGCTTTGTACACCGAAGCAGAACAACGGCAGCGCGAAGCCTAGAGGCAATCAACACGAGACTACCGGTGGCCGCAACCCGGCCATCACTGGTAGCATTCCCCCACTGGTGGCTCTAACTACAGGATGTACCATGCCTCACCGATTGCTCCGCCTGTGCGCATTGCTCGGCGTCATCTTTTCCCTCAACGCCATGGCCGACGAGGGCATGTGGACCTACGATAATTTTCCGACCCAGAGAATGCAGTCGAAGTACGGCTGGGCGCCGGATGCGGCGTGGCTCAGGCATGCGCAGCTCTCCAGCATCCGCCTGGCGCAGGGCTGCTCGGCCAGTCTGGTGTCCCGCGATGGGTTGGTGATGACCAATCATCACTGCGCGCGCGATTGCTTGAGCGAGCTGGCGGACGCCAAGCATGATTATATTGCCAACGGCTTCTACGCAGCCACGCTGAGCGATGAGAAAAGGTGCCCGGCGCTGGAAGCCAATCAGCTCGTGGAAATCACCGACGTGACGGCGCAAGTCAAGGCGGCGACGGCAGGTAAATCCGGCCAGGCCTTCCATGACGCCGAGCGCGAGGCGAAGGCAAAGCTCGAGAGCCAGTGCGGTACCGCCGCGAGCGTGCGCTGCGAGGTGGTGATGCTGTATCACGGCGGCGTCTACGACCTCTACCGCTACAAGCGCTACCAGGATTTGCGCGTCGTATTCGCTCCCGAGGAGAGCGCGGCGTTCTTTGGCGGTGATCCGGATAACTTCACCTTTCCCCGCTACGATCTGGATACCTCGTTCGTGCGCATCTACGATCAGGGCAAGCCATTGCGGAGTGACAACTATTTGAAGTTCGCGACCGTGGGTGTCAAGGCGGGTGATATCGCCTTGACGAGTGGAAATCCAGGCTCCACCGAACGAGAGGACACCCTGGCGCAGCTCGAGCTGCAGCGCGATGTGGCACAGCCCTTTCTGCTCGAAGAGCTCTCCGAATTGCGGGGCACTCTGACGGAGTTCGCGACCAAAGGGCCGGAGCAGGCGCGCACCAGCAAATTTTTGCTGTTCATCACCGAGAATTCCCTGAAGGCGTACAAAGGTCGCCAGCTGGCGTTGGTGGAAGGGCCCCTGATGGCCGACAAGGCGCGCGCCGAGCGGGATTTTCGCCAGCGCGTGGCGGCCGACCCCAAGCTGAAGGCCGACACCGGCGGCGCCTGGGATGCGATCGCCGCCGCCATGACACACGAGCACGATATTTACGTCCGCTATGCGCTGCTGGAGCGGCTTGCTCCGCGGCTGTCCGATCTGTTGAAGCCGGCGGTGGAGCTGAACCGGTATGCGGCGGAATCCGTGAAGCCGGACGGGCAGCGGCTGCACGAGTATTCGGACGCCAACTTCCCCGCCTTGAAGCAGTCGATCACCTCGCCGGCGCCGATTCATGCCGCTCTGGAAAAGACGGTCCTGACATGGTGGTTGACCAAGGTCCGCGAGCAGCTCGGCACCACCGATCCCGACACGATCACGCTGCTCGGCAAGCGCAGCCCGGCGGAAATAGCCGATGCATTGGTCGACGGTACCCGGCTGAAGGATGTGAAGGTGCGGGCGCAGCTGCTGGCCGGGGGGGCCAAGGTCATCGATGCGGATCACGATCCCTTGCTCGAGTTCGCCCGGACTTTGGATGGACCCGCGCGTGCAGTGCGCATGGATTACGAAAACAACGTCGAGGCGGTCGTCGCCAAGAATTCGGCGCTCATCGCCGACGCACGGTTCGCCTTGGAGGGCAAAAATACTTATCCAGATGCAACGTTCACGCTGCGGCTGTCGTACGGCGCGGTTGACGGCTATCGGGAAAACGGACACACGGTGGCGCCCACGACCTCTTTCGCGGGGGCCTACGCTCATGCGACCGGGCGTGATCCCTTCAAGCTGCCGCCCACCTGGCTCGAGGCGCAGAAAGCGGTGAACGGGGCCACGAATCTCGACTTCGTCTCGACCAATGACATCATCGGGGGCAATTCGGGCTCGCCGGTGATCGGCCGCGATGGACAGGTCATTGGATTGATCTTCGATGGAAACATACAATCGCTGGGTGGAGATTTCGGCTACGACGAAAGCGTCAATCGTGCAATCGCGGTCGACGTGACGGGTATCAACGAGGCGCTCAAGAATATCTATCACGCCGATCGTCTGGTCAGGGAGCTCACGGCGCGGTAGCCCGATGCGACCGGGTTCTGCATTGTCGCCGGGCCGGGCCGGTGTCGCGCTTCTCGCCGGTGCGCTGTCCTCCGCAGTGTCCGCAGCGTCCGCGGTGTCCGCAGCGCCCGCGGCACCCGCGGCACCCGCGGCACCCGCGGCACCCGCGGCGACGCACTATGACCCGCTCCAGACGTTCGCGAGACTCACGCTCCCCGATCCGGTGAATCGCATGCGCTCGGCCAACGGTGCGCCCGGACCGGACTACTGGCAAAACCGTGCCGACTATGCAATTCACGCGCGCCTCGTACCGGATCAGAAGGAGCTCAGTGCGAGCGAGCTCATCACTTACACCAACAACAGTTCCCAGGCGCTGGATTGCCTGTGGCTGCAACTCGATCAAAATGTATATCGCAAGGATTCCCGCGCTTCCTATGCCCTCGAAAGGCCGAAGATGAGCAGCGAACGGCTTCATCTCGCGAGCGGTGACACGACCACTACCGGTGACCAGCTCGATGCGGTGGAGGTCGAGGCGGGCGGCCGAATGACCCGGGCGAGCTATGTGGTGAGCGACACGCGCATGCAGATCCGCCTTCCCGCGCCGCTCGAGCCGCACTCCCGACTGCGCCTGCGTATTGCCTATCATTACACCGTACCCGGCATTTTCGGCGGCCGCACCGCCTGGGCTCCGACGAAAAATGGCGACATCTTCGACGTCGCCCAGTGGTATCCGCGGATGGCGGTATTCGACGATCGGCGCGGCTGGGATACGCTGCCCTATCTGGCCAACGAGTTCTATCTGGAGTACGGCGATTTCGATTACTTCGTGACGCTTCCGTCCGACATGCTGGTCGCGGGCTCCGGCGAGCTGATCAATCCCCAAGAGGTGCTCACGACGGAACAGCGCGCGCGACTCGAGCGGGCACGCAATTCCGAGCAGACGGTGGTGATTCGCGGAGCTGAGGAAGTGAACGATCCGGCGAGTCGCCCCAAGAGGGGCGGTGAGCTCACCTGGCACTTCAAAATGCATCACACGCGCGATGTCGCGTTCGCCGCCTCTCGCGCCTTCATTTGGGACGCTGCGCGAATCAATCTACCCGACCGAAAGAGTGCGCTGGCCATGTCGTTCTATCCGGTCGAAAGCGCCGGCAGCGATGCCTGGGGCCGCTCCACCCAGTACTTCAAGGATGCAGTCGAGCATTTCTCGAGTCGTTGGTACCCCTATCCATGGCCGACCGCGGTCAACGTCGCAGGCCCGGTCTCGGGGATGGAATACCCCGGGATGGCCTTCGATGGAATCACCGATCAGGGCAAGGCGCTGTTCGCTATCAGCGCCCATGAGATCGGCCACAGCTGGTTTCCGATGCTCGTCGGCTTCAACGAGCGCCGGGACGCCTGGATGGACGAGGGCTTCAACACCTTCATCGATATCTACGAGTCCGACGATTTCAACCACGGCGAATACGCCCCCAAGCGCGATCCGGAATTCGCGCCCGGCGGCGGTAACCCGGTCGAGGAAATTCAAAGCGTGCTCAAGAATCCGGCTGCGCCTGTGATGCTCACCCGCGCCGATGCGATCGAGGAGAAGTACCGCCACCCGGTCACCTATTTCAAGTCCGCACTGGGGCTCGTGCTGCTGCGCGAGCAGATCCTGGGCAAGGAACGCTTCGATTTCGCATTCCGGAAATTCATTCGCGATTGGGCATACAAGCACCCTTCCCCTTCGGACTTCTTCCGCGCGATGGACAGCGCCGGCGGGGAGGATCTTTCCTGGTTCTGGCGCGGCTGGTATTTCAACAACTGGGATCTCGACCTCGCCGTGCAGAGCGTTGTCTACACGGATGCCGATCCGGCGAAGGGCGCGACGGTCACGGTCGCCAACCTCGACCTGCTCGTCATGCCGGCTACGCTTCAGATCGACTATGCCGACGGGACGAGGCGGCGCGTACAACTCCCCGCCGAAGCCTGGATTCAGCAGCGGCACGTGGAGGTATCGCTGGACGGCGGCGGCCCGATCGCCGACGTCGTGGTCGATCCGGATCAAGTGATTCCGGATGAGGATCGCAGCAACAATGTGCTCAAGGGCCCTTTCCCCACGAAAAAACAATGACTTACTGAATCATGATTCCCGCACACGGCCGGGATACCGTTCCCGGCAAGACGGGATGCAGTTCTTGGCGAGAGGAGTAGGCTAGGCTCCAGCGATGCCATTCAACGGGTGCGATGCCCTTCGACGGGGCACAGTGGTCCAACGGATATGACGACGACATTTGACTTGACGCCGCCGACCGAGGCGCAACGACACGAAATCATCAGTGGCCTCAACGGCGAGGAGCGCAATGTACTGCTTCACCACGGCACTGAAGCAGCGTTTTGCGGTGTATTCCTCGACAACAAGAAGGACGGCATCTACAGCTGCCGTTTCTGTGGGCTTCCGCTATTTCGCTCCAGCGCCAAGTTCGATTCGGGAACCGGCTGGCCGAGTTTCTTCAAACCGTTCGACGAAGCGCACATCAAGCGCATTCGTGACACGAGCTACGGCATGGTACGTACGGAAGAAGTCTGCGCTCGTTGCGGCAGTCATTTGGGACACGTATTTCCCGATGGTCCGCCGCCGACGGGTGAGCGTCACTGTCTGAACTCGGTGTCGCTGTCCTTCACGGAGAAAGGCCACCTATTGCCCGATATCTTGCAACGAGGCGCTCCCGAAGGCGTGGCGGATTCGGCAAGCTAGCGAAGGCGCAGCGCATTTCCGATCACCGAGACGGAACTCAAACTCATCGCCGCCGCAGCGACGACCGGGCTCAAGAGAAGCCCGAACGCCGGGTAGAGCGCGCCGGCGGCCAGCGGAATGCCGAGCACGTTGTAGACGAACGCCAGGACCAGATTCTGCCGGATGTTGCTCATGGTGGCCCGACTCAACGCGCGACCGCGCGCGATGCCTGCCAGGTCACCCTTCACCAGGGTGACGCCGGCACTTCGTATGGCCACATCCGTACCCGTACCCATGGCAATCCCCACGTCCGCCTCGGCGAGCGCCGGCGCATCGTTGATGCCATCGCCGGCCATCGCAACCACCCCGCCCTCCGAGCGCAGCCGGCGCACCACGGCCTGCTTTTGATCGGGTAGCACCTCGGCTTCCACCTCGGAAATGCCGAGCTTCTCCGCAATTGCTTGCGCGGTGGTTCTGTTGTCCCCGGTCAGCATCACGATCCGGATACCCTCGCGCCGCAGCGCTTCGAGCGCGACGGGCGTGCCGGCTTTGATCGGATCGGCCACCGCGATCACACCCGCGGGTCGATCATCGACCGCCAAGAACATCGTGGTCGCGCCGCCCCGGCGCAGCGCCTCGGCGCGCGCCTCGATCCCGGCGTTTGCGGCCTTCAGTCCCCTCAACAGCCCGGCATTGCCGACCGCCACGCGCCGACCGGCGAGAGTTCCGATGACTCCCTGACCCGTGACCGAGGCGAAGTCGGTCACATCCTGCATCACCACGCCGTGTTCGCGGGCCGAAGCGAGGATGGCGGCGGCGAGGGGATGCTCGCTCGAGCGCTCCAGGCTGGCGCTCCAGGACAGGACGGTCGCTTCGTCATAGCCCGGGGCCGGCACGATCGCGACGACACGCGGCTTGCCTTCGGTGAGCGTCCCGGTCTTATCGATCACCAAAGTGTCGACCTTCTCGAGGCGCTCGAGGGCTTCTGCGTTCTTGATGAGCACCCCCGCGCGGGCGCCTTTGCCGATACCGACCATGATGGACATGGGCGTCGCGAGCCCGAGCGCACACGGACAGGCAATGATGAGCACCGACACCGCGCTCACCACCGCGTAGCCCAGAGCGGGCGCCGGTCCCCATATCATCCAGGCGATGAAGGACAAGGCCGCAACCGCGATTACCGCCGGCACGAACCAGGCCGCCACGACATCCGCCAGGCGCTGAATGGGTGCGCGACTGCGTTGAGCGTCGGCGACCATGTGCACGATGCGCGACAGCAGGGTGTCGGCGCCGATCTTCTCGGCGCGCATCGTGAGCGAGCCGGTGCCGTTGAGCGTGCCGCCGATGACGGCCGCGCCGGCCGCTTTTTCGACCGGCATCGACTCGCCGGTGACCATGGATTCATCCACCGCACTCGATCCCTCCAGCACCACGCCGTCCACGGGGATCGCTTCGCCGGGGCGCACCCGGAGCCGGTCGCCGACCTGGACTTGCGCCAGCGGTATTTCCTCATCGGCCCCGCCCCCGCCGAGGCGCCGAGCGGTTTTCGGTGCCAGATTCAAAAGGGCTCGAATGGCGCTGCCGGTCCGTTCCCGTGCCCGAAGCTCGAGTACCTGACCCAACAGCACGAGGACCGTGACGACCGCGGCGGCTTCGTAGTACACCGGAACGACACCCCTCTGCCGTAAGGCCGCCGGGAACCACTGAGGCGCGAAAGTCGCCGCCAAACTGTAAGTGTAGGCGGCGCCGACGCCCAAGCCGATCAAACTGAACATGTTGAGCGAACGGTTCATGACCGACTGCCAGGCGCGCTCGAAAAATGGCCATCCGGCCCACAGAACCACCGGCGTGCCGAGTACGAGCTGAATCCATATCGATGCGTGCGGGGAAACAAGCGCACCCATCTCCAACAACAGCATCGGCGCGGCGAGCACCGCGCCGATCCAGAACCGGCGTGTCATGTCGATGAGTTCCGGATTGGGGCCGCTCACGTCCGTGGCATTCACGGGCTCGAGAGCCATCCCGCAGATGGGGCAAGCCCCCGGAGCGTTGCGCCGAACTTCCGGGTGCATCGGGCACGTATAAGCCGCGCCGGCCGGCTCGCCGGCGTGATTGTGCGCCGCATGCCCCGCCGCGGCGCAGCAGCTCGAAGTTCCTTGGACGGATTGCATGATCCACCTCGTCGATCGCTCTTCGGTGGATCACACTTTACGGTCCGTACCCAGGTACGGAGTCAAGCCTTAAAACTTGTAACTGAACTTGACTCCGGCGACGCGCGGGCGGGTCACCGCTTCCTGCACGATCCACTGCGGGGAATTCGTGAATGTGCTGGCGAGCACGTTGGTCAGATTCTGGCCGAACAGCTGCACACTCCAGGCGTTCTTGGCGACACCCAAGGAGGCGTCGTAGAGCGTGTATCCCGGCTGATCGTAGGAAGGAACGTTGCCCGTGGCCGAGTAGGAATTCCCCTGGTGCGTGCCGCCGACCTGAAAGAAGGCATGATAATCGCCGATCGGGAACTCGTACCGTGCGCGCAGATTCGCCTGGAAAGGCGGGGAATTGGCCAGCGGGCTGCCCACCGAGCCGTAGGGGTTCGCTACCGACGTGATCGGCCGCCCATAATTGGAGCTCTTGGGATTGTTGTCGATCAGGAAGGGCGAGTTGGTCTGATTGCTGCTGTTCCAGGACGCCGATCCCTGGACCGTCAGGCCATCGACGACGCGGGCGACCAGTTGGATCTCGACGCCGCGCACCCGAAAATCGGGGCCGTTGGTGCTGAAGGTCAGGTTGCCGAAGCCGCCCTGCGGATCGAAAAACGACACTTGCGCGTTATTCCAATCCTCCTGATAGACGGCACCGTTGAACTGCACCCGATGCCCCAGCCATTCGCTCTTCCAGCCGAGCTCATTGTTGGTGAGCGTGTCCGGCGCATAGGTGGCCGGGGTGTAGTATTGATCCTGGCCGTCCGTACCCGCCAGATGCCCCGACACGCCGCGGTTGAATCCCCCGGGCCGGAATCCCTGCGACCAGGTGTAGTACAGCAGCAGATCGTCGGTGACCTTCCAGCTCAAGTTGGCGCGGCTGCGAAATCCCGAGTATTTCGAGCTGTTCGGATTTTGAGTGTCGAGGTTCGTCCCGTAGGGCGTGAGGCACGGCCCGAAATACGTGGTGGGCGTCGAGGAGACCTTGCAATAGAAGCTGCCCACGTCCCCGCCGCGCTCGTCCTCGTTGAAGCGGTAGTAGCGCGTACCCAGCGTCAACGTCAGCGTCTTCGGTATCAAATCGACGTCGACCGACGCAAACGCGGCCCTCTGGTAGATGCTGCGCACGACGTCGTCGAAGAATGCGACGTTGTCGTTGCGCTCGTTCGGATCGTTCGCCGGCACACCCGGCCAGGGCTGGACGTTGTTGAAGCAGTTGGTGTCGAACGTGGGCGTGCAGGTGGGAACGGTTTTGTAGAGCCAGTTGGTGTCGTCGAAAATCTTGAACTCCTCCCAGTACACCCCGCCGATCGCCCGCACCCGCCAATCGTCCGGCGTGCTCAAGCGCAGCTCGTGGCTCTGGTGGGTGTTCTTCTCGGTCTCCTGCCAGGTGGTGCTTGGCGAATAGCACTGCCCCACCGCCGCAGAGGTCTTCGAGAGCCCGGCGCACTGATAGTAGGAGCCGAACAGGCCGCGCGCGTAGTTCGTATAGTCCTGAACCTGATTGACATCACGGACCAGATAACCGCCGCTGTAGACCAGTTTCAAATCGGAGATCTTGCCGGAGACGTTCAAGGCGGTGTTTTCGAACTTGTCCTTGTCGTAAGACGGGTTGAAGTCGGTGACCGACAAGGGCGGAAGCGCCTGGTGCCCGATCGGAACGCCCTCAGGGTTGAAGGTTACTCCCTCCGATCCATAGGGCATCTCGGAGAATACCCCTTGCGCATCCATGTCCTGGTAGCTCTGGGTCAAGAGCACGCTCCAATCCTCGTTGACCTTGTAAAGACCGGACAGGCGAAACCCCTGGTAGGTCACCGGATTGATGGCATTGGCGACGAGATTGTTGTTGTTGATGGACAGACTGTTGGCCGGTACGACGCCGCCGTTGTACTTTGCGAGGCCCTCGTCCGTGCCGGAGCGGGTGAAAGTGCCCGGCACGTTGTTGATGTATCCGCCGCGCGAGTCATCGTAGATCACCGCCCGCACCGCCAGTGTGTCCGCAATCAACGGAATGTTGATCATGGCGTCGACGTTACTGTTCGGGTCGCCATGCGCGGTGTAGCTGTAGCCCGCATTGACGTTGCCTTCCGTCACATCGAGCTTGGGTTTGTTGGTGATGTAGCGAAGCATGCCGGCTTCGGCGCCGGAGCCGAACAGGGTGCCCTGCGGGCCCTCGAGGACCTCGATGCGCTCGAGATCGGCGGCGTAGATGTCGAGATTGCGCCCCGGGAGCGAGGCGGACTGATCATCCAGATACACCGCGACGTTCGGAAATTGCCCGGTCGTGCCGCTGCCTTGCGAGCCGCCCCCGCCCGGGCCGCCGGGCTCGGCGCTCAACCCCCGCATGAAGATGTTGCTTTGACCCGGGCCGTTGCTCGCCTGGGTCACGTTGGGCAGGTACTTGATGAAGTCGTCGAAGGTCGATACGTGCAGATTCTGCAGCGTGTCCGCCGTCAGCGCCTGGATGGTGATCGGCACGTCCTGCATGTTCTCGATGCGGCGCTGCGCCGTCACGGTGATTTCCTGGATCGTGTCGGTCGAGCTGTCGTTCGAGTCTGCCGCATACACAAGCGTCGCCGCGTTGCCGCCGAGAATGGCAGCAATCGCACACGACAATTTCGCGTTCGAATTCATGTCGTCACCCCTCCCGATCTATTTGTCGGTCTCAGAATCAGCGTTTATGGACTCTCCCGAACTGCCGTGGTCGACGGCACATGACGCTCACAGCTCGCGGCCGACGAGCTCCTCCTCGAATGGAAATTTCGAGATGACCTCATGGCCGCCGGCGGTGATCAGCACCTCCTCTTCGAGCTTCACGCCTTCGGGCCCACCCACTTCGCCGATGTAGCTCTCGACGCTCACGACCATTCCGGGCTCCAGAACGCCCTCGCTGCCGTATTTCTGGAAGTCCTGGGCATGGGCGATGAAGGGCGTCTCACCATGCAGGCCGACGCCGTGCATGACCGAGGTGTATCGGCGCTCGACGAAGGGAGCAGGGATCTTCCAGGCGCGCTCGGCAACCTCGCGGTAGGTGAGGCCCGGCTTGATGATGTCGATGTTGTGCTGGATCTGCTCGTACGCGAGCTGGTAGATCATCTTCTGGTAGGACCGCGGCTTCCCCGGCCCGCAATGAAAGGTGCGCGAAAAATCCGAGAAATAGCCGAAGCATCCGATCACATCGGTATCGAGCGCCACGAGCTCCCCCGGCCGGACGCGCCGGCCGCTCGATTCGTTGAACCACGGATTGGTGCGCGAGCCGGAAGTCAGGAGCCGCGTCTCGATGAATTCGCCTCCTTGCCGGATCACTTCACCGTACATCAGCGCGAACAGCTCCTGCTCGGATACTCCGGGCTTCACCGCCTCGCGCACCGCGGCGACCGAGGACTCGGCGGCGGCCATGCTGAGCCGCAAGCAGGCGATCTCCTCGTCGGTCTTGATCCGGCGGACATGAAGGATCTCCTGCTGGCAGTCGGTCACCACGCAGCCTTCCTTCTCGAGCGCGAGCGCCTGCAAGTGACCGCATCGGTCGAGACCGATTTTCATGGAGCCGCGCCCGTATTCGCGCACCAGCGCGGCAATCTCCCGGGCGAAGGGTCGGGCGGTGTCCGTGTCGCGCCCGCCGACCGAAGACCAGACGATCCGGGAATCGCGCGCCTCCTGCACGGTCTCGAGACAGGTCGATACGTGCGCGCTTTGCGGATACTCGAACAGGATGACCGGCCCTTCCGTCGGGACGAAGAAGTAGCGGGTGGAATTGCGCAGGAAGTAGCCGAACATGTTGCGCGACCCCGTGGCGTAGCGCTGATTGTTCGGGTCGAACAACAGGACCGCCGCGTACTCCTTGTCGCGCATCATGTCGCGCAATCGCGCGAGGCGCTGCCGGCGCAGCTTCGCGGTGTCGACGCTGGAAGGCTCGGTGTCCGTGAGCCACAGGCCGGGACCTGCGTCCCCTTCATTGCGCGGTCGATCTTGCATTCGTTGCGACTCCTTGGCTCCCTTCGTTCCGTCGGGATCATGCATCAAGGGGTACAGTCATACAATTCATTGACTTGCAAGTTCGCCTTGCAGAAATGCAGATGCGCCGATCGGGAGCAGTCGCGCATCACAGCGGTGCAGAAGCAGCGCGGTGGCGCGTCGGTCAGTGCAGCGCGGCGACGCGTCGGTCAGTGCAGCGGCGGGGGCGGTAGCGGCGGTGTCGCCTTCTCAAAGGCATTGGCGAGCCCAAGCAGTTGCGACTCGCTGTGCGGCAGACCCAGGAATGAGTATCCGACGGGGATGTTGCCGGTGACGAGGCCCATCGGCACCGTCACCTCGGGGAAGCCCGTCGCGGCGGCAATGTAGCTTGCCTTGTAAGGATCGTCGGTACGGCAAACGTACGTCGGGTCGTCACGGTCGAAGCGCGGGCTCGCCGGACAGCTCATGGTCGAAAAGACGAAGGCGCGCAATCTTCGATCAGCCGCGAGCGACTCGAGCCGGCGGCGGATGCCCGGCAGAACGTCGGTCATTATCCGGATCTCGACGGCCGACTCGGTCAAGGGTGTCGTGTCCGCCTCGCGTAGTGCCTGCAAGCGCGGCGGATTGACCGGGTTCGCCGAATTCATCACGGCGGCCGAGGCACTGATCTCGATCAGCCGGGCGAGCGTTTGCGGCTCTCCCGGAGGCAACGTGCGCAGGTAGCGTTCGAATTGCGGCTTGAATTCCGCGGTGCTCACCGGCCCGATGACCCGGTCCCACAACGTCTCGAACTCCTTCGGAAGGTCTACGGAGACGAGCACGGCGCCTTGTGCCTGCAGTATCCTCAAAGCCGAACGCTCCGCCGCGTCGACGTCCGGATTGGCGCCGCGGAAGTTGCGCACCACGCCGAGGCGTGCGCCGCGCAGCGCCTGCGGGTCGAACGCCGGACGGTAGCCACCGGACGCGATCGACCGGGTCGCGGCGTCATCGGGATCCGGTCCCGCGATCGCATCCAGAACGATCGCCTGATCAGCGACGGTTCGAGTCAACGCCGCGGTCGTATCGAACGCCAGCGCGAGCGGAATCACACCGCTGCGGCTGGTCAGGCCAAGCGTGGGTCGAAGCCCCACGAGTCCGGCGACGCTCGCCGGACCACGGATCGAGCCGGAGGTATCGGTCCCGAGCGCGAAGGGGGCAAAGTCCGCCGCCACCGCGGCGGCCGAGCCGCTGCTCGATCCCGAGACATTGCGCGCCGTGTCGTACGGATTGAGCGTGAGCCCACCGGCGGAGCTGTAACTCAGCCGGCCGTAAGAAGCGGCCAGCTCCGACATATTGGCTTTGCCGATCAAGATGGCGCCCCGATCCAGGAGCCTCTGCACGACGAATGCATTGGTAGACGGGACCGAGTGCTCGAGTGCGGCGGAGCCGCCCGACGTCGCGATTCCTGCCGTGTCGTAATTGTCTTTGGCGATGAATGGAATGCCCTGCAGGACGCCCTTGGCAGCCCCGCGCGCGGCATCGGCGTCCGCCTGCTTTGCCTGATCCAGCGCGCGCGGATTGAGCGTGATCAGCGCATTGATGCGCGGGCCTTGCTTGTCGAACAGTCCGATCCGGCGCAGATAGTAACGCACCAGTTGCTCGGAGGTGATCCTATGCGAGTCGAGCGCCGTGCGCAGTGCGGAAATGTCCGCATTTGCCGGATCGAAGGAGCCGCCGTCGGTCGCGGCCCCGGCGGTGTGCATCGCGAGATCGCTCGAGGTCCAGGCCAGAAGCATCCACAACACGAGGCGGCGCATCGAGCTACTCCCAGCCTTCTTCGAGTTTTCCGGCGCTCGCGGATCCGGATAGCGCCGAGGCCGCTTGCGTGGTGACGGCGGCGATCCAATCGAGCACTCCGCGTATGGTCGCGTTTCGGCGCAGTTCCGGGAGGACCAAGAGCCAGATTTCGCGGGTGATCAGCGGACTTGCACCGCTCACCCGCGCGAGGTCCGGGCATGCGTCGCCTTCGACGCAGGTCAATATGCCCGCGCCGTAGCCGCGCGCGACGAGCGCGGTGTACGCCGGCCCGCCATTGACGGTGAGCGCGACCCGCTCCTTCGGCACGTTGGCCTCGATCCATTTGAATTCCGGCCAGCGATCCGCGACTTGCGCAAATCCGATCCACGGCAGGTCGCGACACCAATCGACGCCGGAGCGCAGCAGCTCCCTGTGCACGTACACGGCGGATCCGAGAACGCCGATCTTCCTCAACATGGAATGGCCCTGCGCGGGACGCACGTAGCGAATCGCGACGTCGGCCTCGCGGTGCTCGAGCACGGACGGACGGTTCTCGCAGATCAGCTCGAGCTGAATATTCGGATGCTTCGATGGGAAGGCGCCCAGATGCCGCGACAGGAAGCCCGTGACGAACGTCTGAATCACCGAGAGCCGAACCACGGCGCGACCGTGCGCGGGATCGTGCGTGAGGTCATCGGTGAGGGCGAGTCGCGCGGTTTCCATGTCCTGCGCCCGCCGCACCACGATCATTCCGCGGGTGGTCGGCGCAAACCGGCCGTCGATGCGGTCGAAAAGGCGCGTCTGCAGGCGCTCTTCCAACGCGACGATGCGCCGGCTGATGGTGGTTTGATGCACCCGCAGTGCCTCGGCGGCGGCGACCATCGTCTGGTGCTGAGCGAGCACCAAGACGTAACGAAGATCGTTCCAGTCGATGTCTTTCGAGTGCATCTCCCTACCTCGTCCGCGGTGACCCGCGTCTGCACATTCCATCGCAATATCTGCAGTTTCGCAATGCAGTAATGCAAGCATATGAATTGTATGAGCTCCCGCATTGATTCATTATCAGCGATGGGGAAATTTCCAGAGATCCGGCAAGGGAGACCGATCCGTGTTCAAGGTATCAATCCGCCGCCTCGCGCATCGCCTCGTCGGGCCGGCCGCGGTCCTCCTGGGCGCGACATTCGCCGCAAATCTTGCACCGGCTGCGGCGGCTCCGGCGTCCATCACCCGCGAGGAGCTCGAGCGCTTCGATGCGGCCAAACACTCCCTGGCATTGAGCGACGGCGTGACTCTCGCCTACTTGGACGTGGGCGCGCGCACCGCGCCGCCGGTGGTATTGATCCACGGCTATACGGATAGCGCCCGGGACTGGGCGCCGATCGAGCCATTGCTCGCGACGAAATACCGACTCATCATCGTGGACCTGCGCGGCCATGGCGTATCGGGCAAGCCCGACTGCTGCTATACGCGCTTCGATTTCGCCTATGACGTGAAGCTCCTGCTCGACGCGCTCGGCATCGGGACCGCCGACATCGTCGGTCACTCGCTCGGCAGTCTCGTTGCGCAGACGTTCGCCGAGCTTTGGCCTGCATCCACCCGGCGGCTGGTCCTGATATCATCGACCGGCACTTCGTTCGGGAACCTCGATCAATCCTCCAAGATGCGCCTGCCGGTCTGGCTCGAGCAGGTCGAGCAGCTGCAGGATCCCATCGACCCGGATTCAGCATTCATGAGGAATTGGTGGCAAGTGTCCATGGCGGTAAACCCTGAGTTCTTTTCCCGCAAACAGCGTCACGACGCCGCCGCCATTCCCGCCCGCATCTGGCGCGCCATTGCCGATCAGAGTCTCCTCGGCGTGAATCTGCGCCGGATGCTGCCGCGGATCGGCGCACCGACACTGCTCATTTGGGGTGGCAAGGATGCGCTCGCGAGCGGCCCCGGACGCGACGCACTGACGGCAGGCATTCCGCACGCCGAGGTCAGGACCTTCGACTCGCTCGGACACGATCTTTTCTGGGAGAATCCACCGATGATTGCAGCGCTCATCGCAGATTTTCTCGCGAAGCAATAGCGATGATCGAATACGACGAGGCACCGACTCGTCCATTTCATTTTCGGGTTGCCATCGCCAGCTGGGGCGGCGTGTTCAGCGATGGCTTCGGCCTCGGGATCATTGGAATTGCGTTGAGCCACGCGGCGCCGCAGCTCACCCTGGGCTCTCTTTGGATGGGCTTGCTGGGCGGTGCGTCGCTCCTGGGGCTGTTCGCCGGTGCATTGCTCACGGGTCCGGCGGCCGACCACTTCGGGCGACGGCCGATCTTCGCGTACAACATGGTCTTGCTGAGCGCCCTCTCCGTATTGCAAAGCGTCGTTGACTCTGCCGCCCACCTGCTCGTGCTTCGCCTCGCGATCGGATTTCTGCTGGGTACCGACTACGTGGTCAGCAAGGCGCTCCTGACCGAGTTCGTTCCGCGCCGCCTGCGCGGACGTGTGCTCGGGCTTCTGTCGATCGCCTGGGCAGGCGGCTACGCCTGCGCCTATGTCGTCGGCTTTGCCCTGGGTCGGTCCGGTCCACATGCCTGGAGATGGATGTTGCTCGCGAGCGCGGTCCCCTGTCTCGTCGTCCTGCCGATGAGACTCACGATGCCCGAATCGCCCTGCTGGCTGACGAGTCGGGGCCGCCTCGGCGAGGCGGCCGCCGTCGTGCGCGGCATTTTCGGGGATGCCGTCGCACCTCCCGCCAATTTGCCGGCCGCACCGGCGCGTCATGGGCGCTGGCGGCAACTTCTTGCGCGCCGGTGGCGGCGGCGCACGGCAGTCGCCTGCGTATTTTTCACCTGTCAGGTCATTCCCTACTTCGCCCTGGGAACCTTCGTGTCGCAGGTGATTTCGGCGATGCATTTCGGGAACGGCGATGTCGGCGGGCTCTTCTACAACCTGTCGCTGCTGCTCGGGGCCGTCGTCGGACTCCTGGTGATCGATCGGCTTTCGCGGAGAGCGTTCTTGATCGGGAGCTTCAGCGTCACCGCGACGAGTTTACTCGTCCTGTCGGTCTGTCCCCACCTGCCGCCCTGGGCGATGACGCTGCTGTTCGCGATATTTGCCGGCGTGTTATCCGCCGCGTCCAATCTCGTCTACGTGTATCTGCCCGAGCTCTTTCCCACGGATCTGCGCGCTTCGGGCATCGGGCTCGCGATCGCCTCGAGCCGGATTGCCTCGGCGTGCGGTACATTCCTGTTGCCGGTCATCGTCGGCTCCTATGGCGTGAGGACGGCGCTGAACGCGTGCGTCGCCGTATTGGGGATAGGCGCCCTCGTGTGCTACCGATGGGCCCCGGAAACGCGCCACTTGCCCCTGTCGGCGCTCGATGCCGTGCTCCCGGGAACGCCGGAGGAGCATTTCACCTCGTCCATCACGATATAGTCGCGTGTTTGCTCGATGATTCGTGCGTGCTCCAGCACATCGGCAAAGACGGCGGTTGCCGTGGGCACGCGTCCGGCTCCAAGCCCCCGGAGCTGCGTCACCGTTCCATCTTGGGCAATGATCTCGAGCCGATTTTCGGCGCCCCGCGCGCCCGCGAGAAAATCCACCGTCGGCAGCTCGCGAGCGGCCACCTTGAAGACAAACCCCTGGTCCGAGCGCTGCGCTTCGGCAATCAGGGCCACTCGCTTTTTCGGGTCCGCGTCTCGGGGAAAACAGGACTTCTCGTGGATCCCCGAGATCGCCTCGCACACCGGGGTGCCGCCGAATGCGATGCGCCCCAGGATTTCGATCTTTCGAGCCGCATCGAGACCGCTCAAGTCCGCGCTGGGATCCGTCTCCGCGAACCCGAGCTCCTGAGCGCCTCGCACGGCGTGGGCGAGCGAGGCGCCGCCGGCACAACGATCGAGCACGTAGTTGCAGGTACCGTTTACCACGCCTCGCAGGGACGCGATCGGCGTGAGGCGCCGCAGGCGCTCGACGGTCTCGAGCATTGGTACGGCTCCGCCGACGGTCCCTGCATAGCGAACGGAGCGCCGGGGGCCGGACAGCTCCGGCTCGATCGCGTCCCATTGCGCGGCGACCAGCGCTTTATTCGCGGTGACCACGCGAGCTCCCGAGTTCAACGCGAGAGCCAGGCACTTGCGCGCCGGCTCGATGCCCGGCAGCGCTTCAACGACGATCTCGGGACTACGAGCGAACGCCTTCTCGGGGGTATCCACCAGGAGGGCGCGGGATATTTCGCACTCGCGAAATTTCTCGAGGTCGTGCACCAGGATCGAGACCACCTCGAAACGCTCGGGAAACTGCGACAGGTAGTCGAATACTCCGCCCCCGACGGTGCCCATCCCCAGAAGCGCCACACGGATGGGGGGCCGATCCTGCGTCAACGGCGCCCATGCGGAAGGTCCCTCCGCGATGCGCGTACAGGCCGATGAGCCGACTCGCGTAATGTCCAGGGGAAGCAACCGATCGGACGCAAAGCGCACCGCTTTCGGCTGCACCAGGGTCCCGGCATGAGCCTCCGCGGTTGCGTAGTCCGCTTGCGCGAAACGCCGGGGGACCTCCCTCGAAGTCGCGGGGTCGGTCTCGTAGAGGCCATCGACATCCTTGAGCAGCACACAGCCCGCGCCCAAAGTCGCCGCCAGATGAAGCGCCGTCAGATCGGAGCCGCCGCGCCCCAAGAGCGCCAATCCGCCCTGCGCACTTTGCGCAAAGAATCCCGGCACCACGATCACCGGGCTCTCCTCGAGAATCGTTTGGAGCTTCTTCTCATCGACGTGCGTGAGCTCCGCGTTCGTGGCGTCGCCCGTGGCCGTCAGTCCCATATCCCGCGGATCGACCACCCGCGAGGGAATGCCGGCCTTGTGAAGCGCCAAAACGAGGCCGGCGGCGCTTGCAATCTCTCCCGTGGACAGGAGCGCGGCCACGGTCGCGGGATCCTTGCCCTCGGCGCCGTCGATACTCATCAGCAGAGCATCGGTGACGCCTTCGAACGCCGATACCACCGCAACGACCGAACGACCGCCCCGGTACTGGCGATATATTTCCGCGACCGCGATCGGCAGCGAGCTCGGCGCGCGAAGAACGGAGCTTCCAAACTTCAGGACGACGGCGGACGAACCCAAGATCGACATCGGCACACCCGTGAATGTTATGGCACAGGCGCCGAAGGGAAAAAGATTGCGGGCGCATTCGGGCTCTTGCCCAAACCAAAAGGCAGCGCGAGCGGTCGACGAGGGGACGCCGCTTTAGCTGCATTTTTAACGCGCCCGCAAGCTGAACCTCAAATCGGCGCGATAAATAGACTAGCGACAACACCGCACCACGTCAACGGCTGAACGGTTCCGGACCGCGCCGGCACGCGGGGGGCGCGAATTTGCGGAAGGGCGAATTTGTGGAAGGATTCACCGTTTTTCCCCGAGTCCCTTGACTCCGCTCCTCTCCATCCCCTAGTCTCTGCGCGTCGTTGGGAGAGACCGGCTTCGTGCCGGCGCCGAAGGAGCAACCGCCCCGGAATCTCTCAGGCAAAAGGACCACGACGCGCGACATCTGGAAAGAGACACGACGGCGTGTCCGCCCACGGGTTAACACTCTCAGGCGCAGGCGACAGAGGGGGCGATGAGCTCGAGGCAACCCGCGTTGCCGAAGGAATCGCCACTGTGTCCGGAGCGCCGAAATGAAAAACCTCGAGCCGAATTCAACGCTCACGCGCGCGCTGGAATCAGCTGCCTCCTCCACCGGCACCGAACCTGACTCCGCGGCCGATTTCGCCGGCCGGCATATCGGACCCTCGGCGGACGATGTCGCCGCAATGCTGAAGGTCGTCGGGGCTCCGACTCTCGATGCCTTGATGGACGAAACTCTGCCCCCGTCCATCCGCTTGAACCGGGCTCTCGAGATCGGGCCCGCCCTGTCCGAGCCCGACACGCTGCGTTTACTTCGATCCTTTGCCGACGAGAATCAGCGCATGGTCTCGTTGATCGGCATGGGCTACTACGACACGCACGTGCCGCCGGTCATTCTGCGCAATGTGCTGGAGAACCCTGCGTGGTACACCGCGTACACGCCCTACCAGCCGGAGATCAGCCAAGGCCGGCTCGAAGCGCTCCTGAACTTTCAAACCCTGGTGCGCGATCTGACCGCGCTCGATGTCGCGAACGCCTCCCTGCTGGACGAAGCCACCGCCGCCGCGGAAGCGATGGCCCTGGCGCGGCGCGTGGCCGCCTCACCGTCGAAGCGCTTTCTGGTCGATTCGCACGTGCATCCGCAAACCTTGAGCGTGCTGCGCACCCGCGCAGAGCCCTTGGGCTGGGAGATTCACGTCACGGACCCAGGGGTCTTGACGGGCGAGCACGCCGACCCCGCGGACTCGAGCTGCTTCGGCGCACTGTTCCAGTATCCCGACACCCACGGTCACCTCCCCGATCTCACCCACGCCGTCCGTGCCGTGCGCTCTCAGGGCGGCATCGTGGCGGTCGCAGCGGACCTGTTGAGTCTCACGCTGCTGAGCCCCCCGGGAGAATGGGGCGCCGATATTGCGATCGGCTCGGCGCAGCGCTTCGGTGTTCCGTTGGGCTTCGGCGGCCCGCATGCGGCCTACATGGCGGTCCGCGCCGCGCATCAGCGCCACTTGCCGGGCCGCCTCGTCGGCGTGTCGGTCGACGCGCGCGGTCGGCCGGCCTATCGGCTCGCTCTGCAAACGCGCGAGCAACACATCCGCCGCGACAAGGCGACCTCCAATATTTGCACTGCCCAGGCGCTCCTTGCCATCGCGGCCTCGATGTATGCGATCTATCACGGTCCCGAAGGGTTGCGGCGCATCGCCCAAAACGTTCACCACCGGACTGCCGTTCTCGCCACAGGCTTGCGCAAACTCGGTCGGCGATTGCTGAACCAAACCTTTTTCGACACGCTCACCGTCGACAGCAGCGGCGACCACGCCGCGATCCTGAATCGCGCCGCTCACGAGAAGCTGAATTTCCGCGTTCTCACCGCCGCGACGGGACTCGGTACCGCCTCTGGTGAGCCCCCGTACGCGCTCGGCATGTCGCTCGACGAAACCACTACCGATGACACGGTTGAAGCGATCTGGCGCTGCTTCGGCGGCGACCTTCGTTTTGCGGAGGTGGACAGCTCATCCATGCCGTCTTTGCCCGGCATCCCGGCGCAACTACGACGCACCACCGCGTTCCTCACCCATCCGGTCTTTCATAGCCACCGCTCCGAGACGGAGTTGCTGCGGTACCTGAGGCGCCTCAGCGATCGCGACCTGGCGCTCGATCGCACCATGATTCCGTTGGGCTCCTGCACCATGAAATTGAACGCCACCGCGGAAATGATCCCCATGACCTGGCCGGAGTTCGGAGGGCTTCACCCCTTCGCACCGGCAGAGCAGACCCGCGGCTACCGCAGGCTCTTCACGGCCCTGGAGCTCGCCCTGTGCGAGATCACCGGCTACGACGCCTTCTCGCTTCAGCCTAATTCCGGCGCACAGGGCGAGTACGCCGGGTTGCTCGCCATTCGCGCCTATCATCGCAGCCGCAGCGCCCCCGAGCGTAACGTCTGCCTGATTCCCGCCTCCGCGCACGGCACGAACCCCGCCTCCGCCGCCATGGCCGGAATGCAGGTCGTGGTCGTCCGCTGCGATGAGCACGGCAACGTCGACCTCGGCGACCTCGCACGGCTCTGCGAGCGTTATACCGGCACGCTGGCGGCAATCATGGTCACCTATCCCTCCACGCACGGCGTGTTCGAGGAAGGTATCCGCACCCTTTGCGAGCTCGTGCATGCAGCCGGAGGTCAGGTGTACGTCGATGGCGCCAATCTCAACGCGCAAGTGGGCCTCGCGCGGCCCGCCGATTACGGCGCCGATGTCTCGCACCTCAATTTGCACAAGACTTTTTGCATCCCCCACGGCGGCGGCGGCCCCGGCATGGGCCCGATCGGCGTCAAACGCCACCTCGCCCCGTTTCTGCCGCGCCACCCTCTCGAGTCGCCGCGCTTCGCGCACGAGCCCGGCCCGGTATCGGCCGCGCCTTACGGATCCGCGTCCATTCTGCCCATCGCCTATGCCTACATCCGCCTCCTGGGAAGCAGCGGCCTCACTCAGGCGAGCAAGATCGCCGTTCTCTCGGCCAACTACATCGCGGCGCGGCTCGCGCCGCACTTTCCCGTGCTCTATCGCAACGGGAGCGGCCGCGTGGCGCATGAGTGCATCCTCGATCCCCGCGCCTTGAAAGACACCTGCGGTGTGACCGTCGACGACATCGCCAAGCGACTCATCGATTACGGCTTCCATGCCCCCACCATGAGCTTCCCCGTTCCCGGCACGCTCATGATCGAGCCTACCGAGTCCGAGTCCAAACGCGAGCTCGACCGCTTTTGCGATGCCATGGCGAGCATCCGCGCGGAGATCCGCGATATCGAGCAAGGACGCCACGCCGTCGAGGACTCCCCGCTCCGCCGCGCCCCGCATACCGCGGTCGACCTCGCCGAAGAAGCCTGGGAGCGGCCCTACAGTCGCCTCGCCGGCGCTCTACCCGCCGGCAATCCGGCGGATAAATACTGGCCGCCGGTCGGACGCATCGACAACGTTTACGGCGACCGCAATCTCGCCTGCTCCTGTCCTCCGGTGGAGGCAGACGAGGCCGGGCGGTAGACTCACCACGGAGCGTCACGGACGACGTGACCCAGCGGCGCCGGTGTCTACAGCGGAGGCGCCACCGCAGCAAAGCTCGCGCGCGCGGCATCTCGCATCAGGTCCCACAACCCCGCCACGTGTCGATGGGATGTGTATTCGCCGCCGATGGATACTCGCGTCATCCACTCACCGTTGACGACGGCCGGAGTGAGGTAGGCACGCCCGGAATCGTTCACGGCCTGCGTCCAGCGCCGCGTGTGGTCGCCGAGCGCAGCGCCTTCGAGGCCCGGCGGCTCATGACGAATGCACACTGTCTGCAACGTCACCGGAGCCACGCAACGCCAAGGCGGTGTGGCTTTGACTTGCTGCGCCAGCCAGCGTGCGCTTTCGATGTCACGGCGCAACTTCGATCGGATGGCGTCGGCGCCCTGCTCCCGCAGGGCCAACCAGATTTTCAGGGCGCGAAACCTGCGTCCAAGCGGGATGCCCCAATCCCGATAATTGCGTACCTGCGTGTCCACGGTGGTCTGCAAGTAGCTGGGATTTGTCGACATCACCCGCACGAGATGCTCGGTATCCCGAACGAAATACAGGCAGCAGTCGAACCCCACGGTCATCCATTTATGCGCATTGACCACGATCGAGTCTGCCTGCTCGATACCGGACCAATGATGCCGGTACTCCGGGAGCAGCATGGCGGCGCCGCCCATTGCGCCGTCCACATGCAGCCATAGCCGCTCCCGCGAGGCAAGGCCCGCAATCGCCTCGATCGGATCCATGGCCGTGGTGGCCGTCGTCCCGCTTGTCGCGACGACCGCGCAGGGCCTGAGGCCGGCCTCCCGATCGCGACGGACCGCTTCCTGCAAGGAGCCGATCCGCAGCCGGAATTCATCATCGACATCGAGCATGCGCACGTATTCACGGCCGAACCCCGCAAGCAGCGCCGCCTTCTCGACCGAGCTGTGTGCCTGCGCCGAGGTGTAGACGACAAGAGGCGCGCCGCCGTCCTGCAGGCCCGCGCGCGCCGCGCCATACCCGTTGCTGCGCTCTCGTGCTGAGACAAGGGCGACGAAGGTGCCCGCGGAGGCGGTGTCTTGGATCACGCCGCTGAATCGACTCGATAGCCCCAGCAGGTCGCGAATCCAATCCGTCATCACCTGTTCGAGCTCGGTCAGAGCAGGACTCGCCTGCCAATTGAGGCCAATCACGCCGAATGCGGTACTCAGCATGTCGCCGAGCACGGACGTGAGCGATCCTCCGGTCGGAAAGTAGCCGAAGAAGCACGGGTGTTGCCAGTGAGTGATCCCCGGCAGAATCAGCGAATCGAGATCGCGCAGCACGGCGTCGAACGACTCCGGCGTTTCCGGAGCCGCCTCGGGCAGCGCCGCAATGATCTCGCCCGGTGCCACGGATGCCTGGACCCGATATTCTCCTTTCGCCAGCCGCTCGCGATAGGCAGCAATCCACTCGACGAGCGCGTGCCCGGAGCGCCGAAATTCATCGGGCGTCATGATTGAGTCCCCTGTCTTGGTTTCGTGCCCTTACGGTAACCCTGGATCGCATCCTTGACCATCGGGGCGTCTGCGGGTCTAGTCCCAATGATTGGACGCACCCATGGCGTCACCTGTGTCGGGGCAGCCCTCCCCTTCAGGGCGGACGCCCGGGTTTAGCCGCCGGTCTTGGCCACGAACGAATCTTTGGCGCCGGGCTTCAGGACTATATACGCGCGCCGCCACGGCTGATCGTCGATCAGGCGCCATTGATGGCCCGTGCCAATATGGTCCTCGGAGAGCAAGACATCTCCGGGGCGCAGCACGAATTTCTCGCCGTCGCGCGTCGTGAACTCAAGCGTCCCCGAAAGCGTGATCACGTATTGCGGCTCGGGGCTGGTATGCCAGTCATGCGAGGAATGCGCCGGCGTTTCCTTGAAATGGATCGCGATCACATCGGTGCGATCGCCTTGATCTATCGTGCCCTCAAGCACATGCGAGGCCTTGTCCGGGCCGGTATATAGCTTGAACGCTCGTATTCCAGCGGCCGCGCCTGCGCCGCCGGTCGCCGCGATGGCCCCACCGCCCACCAAAGTGCCTGCGCCCGCAGTCACGGCGAGAGCTGCGGTGCGAAGCAGATCGCGCCTGCCTTGCGACAGGGACCTATCGCGGGGTGCGCTACGCCGACTCACCGGCAACCGCTCCGCGCCTCATGTTACGTGCATTGCGCGCTTCAATCGCCAGCGACACCGTGAAAATCAGGAGACCGGCGAGCGCCAGCAGGGAGCCCACCCATCCAGTGGAGGCCCATCCCAACCCCCCGTCGATCGCCACGCCGCCCAACCACGCACCAAGCGCGTTGGCGATGTTGAACGCAGAATGATTCAGCGCCGCCGCAAGTGTCTGTGCATCGTTGGCGACATCCATCAGCCGGATCTGCAGGGCCGGAACGATGGCGACACCCGTGCCGACCAGCAGTACGACAGTCGTCAAGAGCAGCGCATGACCGGCCGTGATGCTGAATAGCCCCAGGACAATCGCGTTCCAGATCAAAACGCCACCGATCGTGCGCGTCAATGCGCGGTCCGCGAGCCACGATCCGATCAGATTGCCCAGGATCATTCCCACGCCGAATACGGCGAGCACGTACGGCACGTACGGAATCGGAAGGCCGGCTACCTGAGTCAGGGTCGGGGTGATGTAGCTGTACACACAGAAAAGACCCCCGAATCCCACCGACCCTACACCGAGGGTCAGCCAGACCTGAATGCGCGCCAATGCGCCGAGCTCGCGCGTGGGACTCGCTCCCGCGACGGGAGGAACGCGCGGCACGCAGCAATAGATCAAAAACCACGCCGCAAGGCCTATCGCGGCCACCAGAACATAGGCGGCGCGCCAACTGAGTGACTGTCCGATCCAGGTTGCCAACGGCACGCCGGCCAAAGTTGCCCCTGTCAAACCCAACATCATCCGACCGACCGCCCGAGCGCGTTCGCTCACCGGCACCAGGGACGCAGATACGAGGGACGCCACACCGAAATAGGCACCATGCGGAAGCCCTGCCAGAAAACGAATTGCAACCAGGGATACGTACCCGGGTGCCAGAGCGCTTGCGAGATTGCCCACGACAAAGAATGCCATCAATGCGAGAAGCAACCGGTGACGCGGCCAACGCGCGGCAGCCATGGCGATGAGCGGAGCGCCGACCACCACGCCCAGGGCATACGCACTGATGACATGACCCGCAGTGGGAATGGAAATTCCGCAATTTCCAGCGACGTCGGGCAGCAAGCCCATCATCACGAACTCGCCCGTGCCGATGCCGAAGCCGCCGAGAGCGAGCGCGAAGACCGCCCACCCGAATCGACCGCGCGGCGCCGGCGCAGAATGCGGCATCCTCTCGCGAGGTGCTGATGGCTCAGAGACGAAGGTCACGGTTCGGTAAGGCTGCTCACTGGATTACAGATTACGCGGCGGGCGTCGCGCGGGTGTTTCAGCGACTTGCTCCAGATACTTCATTTGAAACACGAGTGATCCATCGGGCAATTCCGTCGCCGCTCAACCACTTGTTCGCGCGAACCATTGAATTTGTAGAAAACCCATTTCGCAGTCCGGCAGGCAGGCGATGGGGGCAGTAGCGGCGCTAAATATTGTCGTTCCATGCTTCACCGAGCGGAATCGCAATTACCGCGAGCACAACCGGCAGCAGCAAAGCCCAAAGTCCAAAGTGCACTTCAAGAAAGCCCCCAGACCCGCACCCCACGACGAATCCCGCGACTGAGGGTAGCGTCAGCCGAACTTGGCGCCAGGCCTTGGGACGCGCATCCGGACTTCGCCCGCGGCCGAAGAGCAACGCGAGATTGATTGCCAACTGAGTTGTGTTCGTCGTCATGACCGCCGTCGAGGGGGAACCGGGCAGCGCAAGTTTGACGAGGCTGTTCTGGGTGGCCATGGCGGCCACTCCGAGCATGCCTACGAACACCGCAATCGCACGGTCTGGCTCGGTGAAAGGCCCCAGCGCAGCGCCAAACCCCAAGAATCCTACGAGGAACACCAAATGCAGTATCAGCAAGAGACGCCGGTTGGTGCGCGTAGTCTTGCTGACAAACACTATCGAAAGCGCACCTACTACCGCGATGAACACGGGCACGGACAGCATCGGACCAATCTGAGCAAACCGGCCGGTTACGTAATGCGCGGTCAAGACCACCAAGTTCCCCGTGATGTGCGCCGTAAACAGACCCCCCAGCGCGAGGAATCCGATGGCATCGACTGCACCCGCTGTCGTGCTCAAAGCCGCCAACAACAACCAATCAGCGTTGCACACCGCGACCCGTGCCGCTCCGCGCCACATGACCACCCTCTTTGCAATGACAGAAGCCGGTCCCCGCGCGCCTACCATGTCCTTATGCGCATGGTCGAGTGCGATCGGCTGATTCTAAACCGCGCCGACAGCTTAGTCGCAACGCACAAGGGCATCGAGAGCTTCGGCGGTTATACTGGAGTGCGTCATTAACGGATGACTGAGGAGTACCGACATGGCTGAATCGACTGAACGCGCGATCCTCGCCGGTGGCTGCTTTTGGGGCATGCAGGATCTTATCCGTCGTTACCCCGGTGTAATTTCCACTCGAGTCGGCTATTCGGGCGGCGACGTCCCGAACGCGACCTACCACAATCACGGGTCGCACGCTGAAGCGATCGAAATCATCTTCGACCCCCAGGTACTCAGCTACCGCAAGCTCCTCGAATTCTTCTTCCAGGTCCATGATCCGACCACTATGAACCGTCAGGGTAATGATCGTGGGCCGAGTTATCGCTCGGCTATTTTCTACACAAGCGACGCGCAGAAGCACATCGCCGAGGACACCATTGCCGATGTCGAGGCTTCAGAAATCTGGCCGGGCAAGATCGTGACGGAAATCGCCCCGGCCGGCGATTTTTGGGAAGCCGAGCCGGAGCATCAAGATTATCTGGAACGCTATCCGGAGGGCTACACCTGTCATTTCATCCGTCCCGACTGGAAGCTACCGGCCAGAGCAAAGGCGCGACAGACCTAGAGCTGTCGCCACGCTCGTGCCCCGCGCCGCAACACTTGCCGCACAGGACAACACTGGCCGCACAGGCGGAGTGGCGCGCGACGGGGTTGTCCATTGCGATTCAAATTGTCGGCCAATGGGGTTACGCTGAGACCCAGATCCAAACAAATTACGCTCAGAGGAGCTTCACATGATTCGCAAAGCCAAGGCTATGTGGCGCGGTGCCGGACGCACGGGTAACGGTGACCTATCTACCGACTCCGGCGTACTTGCCAAGACCCCCTATTCGTTCAGGACTCGCTTCGAAAGCGAGAAAGGCACGAACCCTGAGGAGCTGATCGCAGCCGCGCATGCGGGCTGCTTCACGATGGCCCTCGCGTTTCAACTGCAGGAAGCGGGTTTTACTCCGACCGAGCTGAGTACCGAGGCAGCGGTTTCGCTCGACCCGGAAGGCGGGGGGTTCCGCATCACGCGCTCGGCGCTGACGCTACGCGCCAAGGTGCCAAAACTCAGCGATGCCGCCTTCGGTGAGATGGCGAAAAAGGCTGAGCTGAATTGTCCGGTCTCGAAGGTCTTGAAGGCTGAGATCACGCTGGATGCCAAGTTGATTCCAGCTGAATAACGCAGCAGACCGCGGAGTTCACCGAGCAGCGCCGCGAGGCCGCCGGTAAAGAGCCCCTTCACCAAAATGCCGTGCCCAGGGGGGAGAGGGAGAAAACCTGTGGCGCTACGGTCAATCGAAACGCGGTGAAGGGGCTGTAAACTGTGTCCATAGGTCGATCCGGGCTTGTACTCAAGATAGACCCTTCCCCTGTCCCGAGAAACGGCACCGCCGCTCAAAGACTTGATCGCCCGAATCAACTCGGTGCGCTGGCCTTATCCAGAAGCGCGACGGCCTCCGGCGGAAGCTCCAGTGTCGCCCCACGCATCAGCTCTTGCAGCTGCCCGATGTTGGTTGCGCTGGCGATGGGCGCCGTGACTCCGTGCGCAAGGAGCCAAGCGAGCGAGATCTCCGCCGGACTTGCGCTGATTTCGCGGCCAACCTGGTCTAGAGTCGCAAGAATGCGGCGACCACGATCATCGAGCATTTTTTTCACTGCTTGGCCGCGAGGGCTTTTGCCGAAATCGGCTTCTGAGCGGTATTTTCCCGTCAGAAACCCGCTGGCGAGTGCATAGTACGGAATGACGCCGAGCCCCTCGCTGCGACACAGGTCCGCCAGCTCGCCCTCGAATCGGTCGCGATGATACAGGTTGTATTCGGGCTGAATGCTTTCATAACGCGGGAGTTGGCGAGCAGCGCTGACCTTCAAAGCCTCTCGGAGCCGGCGCGCCGTGTAGTTGGAGGCCCCGATGGCCCGGACCTTGCCCTGCTGGATGAGCTGCGAGAAGGCCTCGAGCGTCTCCTCCAGTGGCGTCTCGGCATCATCGGTGTGCGACTGATACAGGTCGATGTGGTCGGTGTTCAGAAGCTTCAACGAGTGTTCCAGCTCGCGGCGGATGACCGCTTTCGACAAGCCTGTGCGCCCCGGCCCCAAGTCCATGCCCACCTTCGTCGCGATGATGACTTTATCGCGCACGCCGGGGCGCTGCCGCAGCCAGCTGCCGATAATCGTCTCGGACTCCCCGCCCTTGTTTCCCGGAACCCAGCGGGAATAGGTGTTCGCGGTGTCGATCAGGTTGAAACCGGCCGCAACGAAGGCATCCAGCAGCCGGAACGATGTCGGTTCATCGACAGTCCAGCCGAAGACGTTACCGCCGAAGGCAAGTGGTGCGACTTCGAGTGTGGAGTTTCCTAATCTACGCTTGATCATGGTCAGCCGATCCTCGATCCGAAAGTAATGAGACATCTACGGACGTACAGGCGTTCCCGGCGACGCGCCGCTTCAAGGGAGATTAAACATGAAATTGGAATACAGGCGAAACTAACGGCCGTAAGAGTAGAATCAGATGAAAGCCGGGAGACGCCGTGCGATGACACTGAGGCCCGTATCGCCAGTGAGAATCGGTTTCCGCCCACGGCATGCCGTGGCAGGCGCACTCTGTGCTCTCTTGCTCCTGTTCGGGGCGGCGCGGCCGACGTCCGCCGACGAGGCGAAGCCTCTAACCGCGCTCCTTCTCGTCGGTCGAGCCGAACTGCCCGATCCCGATTTCGCCGGCTCGGTTGTGCTGGTGATGAATAACCTCGGTCTCGGCCCGGTCGGTATTATCGTCAACAGGCCTACGCAGATTGCTGTTTCTACACTTTTTCCGGATCTCAAGAGCCTGGCGCGACTGCACGACAAGGTGTACTTCGGGGGACCCGTTGAATTCGGGTCCGTTTGGTTCCTGTTTCGCGCAACCACACCGCCCGAGCACGCGATCCAAGCTTTTGACGACGTCTACTTGAGCGCGAACCGGGAATTGCTGCTCAAGCTACTCCGCCGCGACAAGCCCATGGACGGTCTGAGGATCTTCACCGGCCACGCGGGCTGGGCGCCGGGTCAGCTCGAGGCCGAGATCGATCGCGGCGATTGGACCAGTCAGCGTGCGGATTCGAACGCGATTTTCAACGGCAAGTCCGACCACCCGTGGCCCGCTTCGCAGGCTCCAAAGCTCAGCACTTGACGGGCGTTGTGGAGTATCCCCGGAGGCCGCTCATCCGTTCGACCGCGGCCGCAGCAGATCGTCGAGACCGATGCGACGGAACATTTCGGCCCTGACGCGATCGGCAACGCCGTTGACGATTTCCGCACCGTCCTGCGACGGATCGATATGGGTGCGGAACGGACGGGTGCCGAAAGGTCTGCCGACGACATCGACGATGGCAACGGCAACCGATGCCGCGTCCGCATCGGCGGGTTCGAGGGCAGCCAGGCCCTGCAGCGCCTGATCGGATACCCCGGCATAAGGACCGTTGTTATATTCAGCGACGCGTGTCGCGTCGGCGGGCGATCCGGCATGGGCGAAATGGTTGGTGCCTTTCGTGAACGCACCGGGCACGATGATCGCCGTTTCGATGCCCCAGCGCGTGAGTTCAGCGGCATAGGAGACGGCCAGTGAATCCATGGCTGCCTTGGCCGCGAAGTACGGAGAGAGGTACGGCGGGGTGCCACCTCGGGTGCTGCTCGAGGACACCCAAACCACAAGGCCTCTTCCCTGCTCGCGCATAAACGGAAGCACTGCGCGATTGACTCTCTGCGCGCTCAAGACGTTGACGTCGTACAGATGCGCGAACTGCTCCGGGGGGAAGGCCTCGGCGGGGCCGAAGGCCATATGCCCCGCGTTGTGAATGATGACGTCGATGTGGCCTTCCTGGCCGACTACCGCAGCGATGCCGGCGTCGACCGAAGTGTCGGAAGCGACGTCGAGCTCGACGGCTTTGAGATCGACGAGATTTTCATTGGAGAAGGCCGCGACGGCCGCGACTTGAGGGGCGTTGCGTCCTTGGGTTTCACGCATGCTGGCGTAAACGGTGTGACCGGCCTTGGCGAGCGCGCGGGCGGTGAGAGCTCCGAACCCGCTGGAGGCACCGGTGATGACGATGACTTGCTTGCTCATGATTTTTGATCCTTCTGGATGATGCGTTGAGTTCCGGGTTCCGTTTTTGGATTCAAACCATGCCGCCGTTGGCGCGCAGCACCTGGCCGTTGATCCAGGAGCCGTCGGGCCCGGCAAGGAAGGAGACGGCGGCGGCGATGTCCTCCGGCGCGCCGAGGCGTTCCAGCGGGTTCATCTTCGCCATGCGGGCGATCAGTTCATCGGACTTGCCGTGGAGGAAGAGGTCGGTAGCCGTCGGCCCCGGCGCCACGGCGTTGACCGTGATGCTCCGCCCGCGCATTTCCTTGGACATGATCGCCGTCAGCGTTTCGACGGCCGCCTTGGTGGCGGCATAGACGCCGTAGGTCTCCAGCTTCGTACCGACGACGCTGGTCGAGAAGTTGATGATCCGGCCTCCGTTGCGCAGACGCTTGCCGGCTTCACGGAGCGTATTGAATGTACCCTTGAGATTGACGCTGATCTGCCGATCGAAATTGGCGTCGCTCGCCTCGGCGATCGCAGAGAGCATCAGGATGCCGGCGTTGTTGACCACGACATCGACGCCGCCGAAAGCCGTTTCCGCGGCATCGAACATGCGGTGCACCGCTTCGGCATCGCTGACATCGGCCTTTGCCGTCAGCGCCCTGCCGCCGCTCTGTTCGATCTTGCGAGCGAGCTCTTCGGCCGGAGCGGCGTTGCCGGAGTAATTGACGATGACCGTGAAGCCATCTTTCGAGAGTCGTTCGGCGATTGCTGCGCCGATGCCGCGGGATGCACCCGTAATGAGTGCGACCTTGTTTTCAGTGGTGGACATCTTGCTTCTCCTTCGGAGTGGGGTGGCGCCTGTTCAGTAGGTGGCGCCGGGGACACGTGACGGTGAGGAGAAGATGCCCCTTTTACGGTGGCGGATAATCATGCATTATCCGGCATCATTATCCGGATAGTGCGAACAAACAGTGGACAGATTTGACGCAATGCGGATTTTCTCGCGTGTCGTGGAGAGACGGAGCTTCACCCTGGCGGCAGAGGACACGGGCGTCCCGCGCTCGACCGTGACCGATGCCGTCAAGCAGTTGGAGACCCGGCTGGGTGTCCGACTGCTTCAGCGCACGACGCGGCAGGTCAGCCCGACACTCGACGGATCCGCTTACTATCAGCGCTGTCTCTCGATTTTGGCCGACCTCGAAGAGGCTGAAGGTGCTTTCGCGGGTGCCAAGCCTAAAGGGCTGTTGCGCGTGGATGTGCACGGTACGTTGGCTCGGCATTTCATGCTGCCCGGCCTGCCCGCATTCCTTGAAACCTATCCGGACGTCGAGTTCTACATGAGCGAGGGGGACCGGCTGGTGGACCTGGTTCGGGAAGGAATCGACTGCGTTTTACGCGTCGGCGTTCCGCGAGACAGTGACATGGTTGCCCGCCGGATCGCAACGCTGAAGGAAATCACGCTGGCATCGCCTTCCTATATAGAACGACATGGCATACCGAGCCATCCCGACGCGCTGGATGGCCACAAAATAGTCGGCTTCCACTCCACCGCGACAGGAGGATTGCTGCCGCTGGAATTCATTGTCGATGGCGCTGTCCGACATATCGCGCTGCCCGCCGCCGTCTCGGTCAACGCAGCCGAAAGCTACCTTTGTGCGGCAAGGCTCGGGCTCGGGATGATTCAAATACCGCGTTATCACGCGGAACACGATCTCGCGGCCGGCGCGTTGGTCCAGGTTCTTCCCGATTTTCCGCTGACGGAAACGCCCGTTTCCGTGCTCTATCCGCGCAATCGCCAGCTCTCGCCCCGGGTACGGGTATTCATCGATTGGCTGCGGGGAGTGTTTTCCCGTTACGCTTGAGCGCTACGTCGAGTTTGCGCCGCCACAGCTTTGACTTTCACGGGATCAGCAGCAGCTCGCCGGTGGTGGCGCGGCTGAACGCGCCGGACAAATTGCCTAGCGTTGAGCCTGGAGGCTTGATGACATTGGCAGCCATATCTGCCGTCGGATCACTGTGGGCTCCCCACGATGACCGGGTTGGGCAATCGCGATGTAGAAGTAGGAGCGATGCGATCGCAATGGCTGCGGCAACAGCCTGACGTACAGACGCGTCGCGCGGTAGCCGGCGGGGAAGGTTTGGGTCGCCACGGCTTCAGGCACGTAGTCCACATCTGGTTTCGCCGTGGCAGGTTCCGTCCACCAAGTGAACGAGCCGCCTTTTTGCAAGAAGTTGCGATGTAGTCGAATCTCGGCGAAATGATCGTCCGATCTCACTTGAGAGGGCTCGGCCGAGATCCTAAGCGGAATAGTCCTTGCTGCCGCCTTGGCCGGCGAAGCGCCGTACACCCCATCATTTCTTGCGGAAGCGCTCGCTTGGGTCGGGACGGGATTGTCCGCGGGCGGCTCGGTGGCCGGCACGGGCTTGAGATCCCTGCTCGGCTCAACCACCGAGGCGACCGGGGAAGCTGGATCGATTGTCTTGCGCGCAACAGCCGACCTCA
>DATAYO010000064.1:0-6619 GCA_036272515.1 Steroidobacteraceae bacterium
ACCTATAATTTCTGCGTGGTCGTCGATGACATGGATATGCGGATCACGCACGTCATCCGCGGCGACGATCACCTGAACAACACGCCGCGTCAGATGAACATGCTCGTCGCTCTGGGTTACCCGCCGCCCGTCTACGCGCACTTGCCGATGATCCTGGGTCCCGACGGCACCAAGCTCTCCAAGCGCCATGGCGCGGTGAGCGTGCTGCAGTATCAGGAGGATGGTTTCCTGCCGGAGGCGGTGCTCAACTACCTGGTCAGACTCGGCTGGTCGCACGGTGATCAGGAGTATTTCAGCATCGAGGAGATGGTGCGCTTGTTCGATATCGCCGACGTGAACAAATCCGCCTCGACGTTCGATGTGAACAAGCTAACCTGGCTGAATCAACAGCACATGATGCGTGCGCCCGCAGCCGATCTGGTGCCGATGCTGCGCTGGCATCTCGAGCGCGAGGGGCTGTCGGCGGACGACGATGCGAAGCTCGAGCAGATCGTGCTGTCGCTGCGCGAGCGCACCAAGACGATGCGTGAGATGGCCTCGAACAGCTTGTTCTTTTTCCGCGCGCCGGCGGCCTACGACGAAAAAGCCGTGCGCAAGCACGTCACAGCCGACGTGCTGCCCCTGCTCATCGAGGCCCAAACGCTGCTGGACCGGCTCGATGACTGGTCACCGCCCGCCATTCACGAGATCCTCAACGGCATCGCGGTGGCCCGGGGCGTCTCGCTCGGCAAGCTGGCGCAGCCGATCCGGCTCGCCGTCTGCGGCGTCACGGTATCGCCGCCCATCGACGCGACCTTGAGCATTCTCGGCAAGGCGGAATCGCTGGCCCGAATCGCGCGGGCGGTCACTCGCTGGGGTGCGGCGTAGCCCGTTCAAATTCTTGACGAATTGGAGTACCTGAGGTAACGTCCCGCGCCTCCATGTGGGGCCATAGCTCAGCTGGGAGAGCGCTTGCATGGCATGCAAGAGGTCGGCGGTTCGATCCCGCCTGGCTCCACCAGATTTCGATTTTATGTCGCTCGATTCTGCGTCCCCATCGTCTAGAGGCCTAGGACACCACCCTTTCACGGTGAGAACCGGGGTTCGAATCCCCGTGGGGACGCCACTTCCTGAGCATCTTGCCGGAAGATCTTCGTAGTATCATAAACTTATGACCTCCATAACCCCTGCCGAAGCCCAGGCTTATTTCGAGCGTTGGGACTTCACGGCGTGCAGCTCGTTCGCGATCGGTGGGTTCGTCTTTGGCGGGCATTGGGTGGCTGACCGCCATTGACGATGGATTCGTCGCACGTCTGGGATGTGATCGTCATCGGTACCGGTATCGGCGGTGCGACCGTTGGACAGGCGCTTGCGCGCCGCGGCTTTGGCGTTCTATTCGTTGAGAAGGGCGCCTCGGTCATCGCCGGCGGTGACGCCACGGACGCGACCTCCCCCGAATCCAGACTGAATCTCGGGTGGTGGCCCTACCCGGTGAGCCTGCGTCGCACCGACGGTACCTGCAACCGCTTTCATGCCCCCATTGGCTGCGCGGTGGGAGGGTCCTCGATCTTCTATGCGGCCGCTCTCGAGCGCATGGAGCGATCTGATTTCGACACATTGATCACTTCCACCCAGGAAGTTCCCCGCTGGCCCGTCTCGTACGACGAATTGTCTCCGTATTACGCGGAAGCCGAAGCGCTCTACGGCATCGCTGCGGACGCAGACGCGGCCGCCGAAGCTCGTTTCAGCGAATGGGATCGCGAGCTGGTGCGTGCCATGCGACGCAACGAGCTGCACCCGATGCCGCTGCAAGTGGCCATTCGCTATGACGAGGAGTGCCGGGAATGCGTCGGCAGGATTTGCCCGCGCAAATGCAAGGCGGATGCCCGTACGGCCTGTCTGGACGAGGCGCTTCGCCGGCCGGGTTGCCATCTGCTCGAGGGCTGCGACGTGCAGAGGTTGGAGGCGGACGATACGCAGGTTCGGGTCGTTCACGCGAAGTACCAGGGACAAGACGTGGAGCTGCGCGCACGCGTCGTGGTGCTGGCGGCCGGGGCGATGCACTCGCCGCAGGTTCTGTTGCGCTCCCGCAATGCTTTTTGGCCTCATGGCCTCGCCAATCACTCGGATCAGGTGGGACGCAATTTGATGTTCCACGGCATCGACCTGTATGCGCTCTGGGCTCCGCGCCGGCTCGACCGGCGAACCCGCCAAAAGAAGGCTCTTTCGGTGCGAGACTTCTATCTTAAGGACGGACGGCGGCTCGGATATGTTCAGAGCTTGGGAGTCGATGCCGGCCGAGGAGATATCGCCCTATTCATGAAGAACTTCCTGCGGCGCATGGGCATTCGAAACGAGATGCTGCTGCGTGTTCTCGTGAAGGTTCCGGCGTCCGCCGTTGCGCGTGCACTCGGGGATGCCAGCATTCTGGTGGGCATGACGGAGGACGATCCGAGCCCCGACAACCGGATCGTGCTCGACGAGAAAGAGCCGAATGGGGCTAGCTTTAGCTACACGGTGGCGGACGATCTTCGCGAGCGATCGGATGCGCTGCGCGAGAACTTTCGCCGCCGGATCAAGCCGTGGCGCCTGATCCGGTTGACCCCGGCCCTAGAGATGAACTACGGCCATCCCTGCGGGACCTGCCGATTCGGCGATGACCCGAAGACCAGTGTGCTCAACCGCGATTGCCGGGCTCACGACGTCGCCAATCTCTACGTGGTCGACAGCTCGTTCATGCCTCGAAGCAGTGCAGTCAACCCCAGCTTGACGATCGCGGCCACCGCGTTGCGGACGGCCGCGGCAATCGCCGACTCTCTCAGCGCTCGATCCGCCCAGAAAGTATCGAGCGCCTAGCGATCACGCCGCCGGCCCCGGCGGCGAGTTTCGGGACCGTCAGCGGCACGGGATCCTGAATGGGATTGCCGTATTCGACCCATCTCGAGGAGACCGCGGGCTTGACGGTGTGGTAGAGCCGGCTGAGCCAGCGGCGTTCCGGCCATGAGTCCTTCTTCAGCTCGGCGATCAGCTGGGGCTCATCCCACGGCACGTCGAGGTAGCTGCCGCAGGCGGCGCGGCTGGGTTCTTTCAAGGCATTCAGCGCCTGCGGATACAGCCCGATGGTATCGAGCGGCACGGGGTCACCGGCATCGTACAGCTCGCCCCCGAGCGATGCCGCGAACGCCCCGGCCAGGCTCGGTGCGCCGCCAAATCGAAGATGACCGAGCTGCGTGCAGCGCGGATTCATCTCGATGAGAAACGCGGTCTCGCTGTCGGTCTCGATCATGAAATCGAGGCCGCAGAACCCGGTCAGGTGCAACCGCGCCGCCAGTTGCACGGCGGCCCGCTCCATGGAGGGGTTGTCGATCCGCCGGACGACGGTGGCCGCACCGGTCGGTCCATCGGTCGCGAGCACGGCCACCGAAACCAGCGACAAAATCTCCCCCTCGCGACAGGCGAGCATCGCATTTGCCGGTCGGCCGCGGATCACTCGCTGCACGGTCACGTCCAAGGGCCCGCGGTGGCGCTGCGCCCAGAGCGCGAGCGGATCGCGGTTGACGATCAGGCGTTTCCAGGCGGCTGCGCGAGGGAGTGGCACGCTCAGCTCACGGAAGGCCTTCAGGCTCTCTGCCAAACTGCCGCAAATCCTCACGCCATTGCCGCCGCATTCCCCGTCGATCTTGAGCGCGGCCTCGGGGGCCACCTGCTCGTGCCAGGAGACCAGATCGGTGTCACTGACGACTCGCCGCGTCTCGGGAACGGGTATGCCAAGCTCGCCGGCCGTCTCCAGGAGTCGGTAACGGCTGGCGGTGATCGCAAAGCTCCGGGCATCGCCGAGGGATCGTTCGATCAATGGCCGAAGCGTCGGATCCTGCGCGTGCAGGGCGTGCAACTGCGCGACCACGCCGTCGTCGCAGGGGATGACCATCTCGGGGCGCAGGTCGCGCAGCGCGCGCGATAAGCACGGCAGGGACCGGGTACCGCGGTAGCGCTCGATCCGCTCGAGTCCCCGAATGTGGGTCAGCGGATGCCTCTGCGGGCACAGCGCGCTCACGCGGCAGCCATGGCGCATGAGCGATATCGCCAGCCGGGCCGACAAGGGCCACCACTTGGCCGCCACGATTAGCACCGAGGGTGAACGACTACTGGTAATGCTGACTCCCGCAAACCCGCATTCGACGCGGGTCTCCCTTAGGCGGGCAGTTAAATTGCATTGGCACTGCGCGGTCAAGCCCATTTACCATATTCTTGACGGACCTCGCATTTCCGGAGCTTCCTCGAGTATGCGCAAAGGCGGTTGAGATACCGTTACGTTCATCACGGGCCGCCGCAGGGGCGGCCGCTTCTTTTGTTTTTGAGGGAGCCAAGTTGAGGGACTCAGTGGTCGATATCGCCATCATCGGTGCAGGCCCCTACGGGCTGTCGCTGGCCGCCCACTTGGGACGGACGGCAAAGTCCTTTCGGATTTTCGGCGAGCCCATGCATTTCTGGAGCGCCCACATGCCGCGCGGGATGCGGCTGAAGTCCGAGGGCTTTGCATCGAGCCTCTATGATCCCGGAGGCGAGTTCACGCTCGAGCACTACTGCCAGGAGCAGGGTTTGCCCTACGCTCATGTCGGGCTTCCGGTGCCACTCGAGACCTTCATTGCCTACGGACGGGAGTTTCAGCGCCGCTATGTGCCGCAGCTCGAGCGGGTGGAGGTGCACCGGCTCGAGCAAGGCGGCTCGGGATTCGAGTTGACCACGTCGGCCGGCGAGGCCCTGCAGGCGCGCTGCGTGGTCGTGGCGACCGGCATCGGCCGCTACACCTATCTGCCGCCGGCGCTCCGGAATTTGCCCCCGGCGCTCGTCAGCCACAGCTCCGCTCACGCCGATCTCACGCCGCTCAAGACTCGGCGCCTGCTGGTGCTGGGCGGTGGATCGTCCGCGATCGACATCGCGGCGCTGTTCAAGGAGGCGGGCGCCTCGGTGGAGCTCATCGCCCGCACCCAGTCGCTCAAGTTCCATGACCCGCCGCGCGAGCCGCGGCCACTCATGGAACGGATTCTGGAGCCCCGCTCGGGCCTCGGAACCGGCTGGCGCTCGCGCATGTCCTGCGACATACCGCTGATGTTCCATGCCTTGCCCGAGTCACTCAGGATTCGAGTGGTCGAACGCCATCTGGGACCGGCGCCGTGCTGGTTCACGCGCGAGGCCATCCTCGGCAAGGTACCGCTCCATCTCGGCGCCACGCTCGAGCGGGCCGAGGCCGCCGGGTCGGGCATTCGCGTCACCTTACGACAGGGGAGCGAGACCAAGAGTCTGGAGGCGGATCACCTGATTGCCGGCACCGGCTTCAAGGTGGCGCTCTCCCGCCTCGAATTCATCGACGAGGCGCTGCGCGCGCGCATTCGAAGCACGGTCGATTCGCCCATCCTCGGACGGCGCTTTCAGTCATCGGTCCCGGGCCTCTATTTCCTCGGTATCTCGGCGGCCAATAGCTTCGGGCCGCTGCTGCGGTTCGCGTTCGGGGCCGGTTACGCGGCCCAGCGCCTCTCGCGGCATCTCGCGGCGGCCTGAGGCCTTCGTAAAACGAGAAGCCTCTCGCAGCGCCCAACGCGCTGATTGCGGTAATTTGATCGCAAAGCAATTCAGGCTCTCTCCCATGCAATCGTCCTATAACGCCTGGCTCGTCGGTCTCTCTGTCGGCGTGGCCATGCTGGTGTCCTACACGGCTCTTCGACTGGCGGCTCGGGTCGCGACCAGCGATCGCCCGGCGACGCGCATGTGGCTGGCGGCGGGAGCGCTGGCCATGGGCGTCGGCATCTGGTCCATGCACTTCATCGGCATGTTGGCCTTCTCGCTGCCAATTCGCCTGGCCTACGATGTACCGACGACGCTCGCCTCGCTTGCCATCGCCATCGTCACCTCCGGCTTCTCGCTCATTCTGACGAGCGGCAAGCAGCTGACATTTGCCCGCCTGGCCGGGGGCGCCGTGGTCATGGGGGCCGGAATTTGCGCCATGCACTACACCGGGATGGCCGCGATCGTGATCGTCCCGGGAATCGGCTATGACCCTGTGCTGGTGGCACTTTCGGTCGCCATTGCCGTAACGGCGTCATTCGTAGCGTTGTGGCTGTTTTTCCAGCTGCGCGACGGACACTCCAAACTGCAGCGACTCGCCCGGGTTGCGGCGGCCGTCGTCATGGGACTTGCGATCAGCGGTATGCACTACACCGCCATGGCTGCCGCCCGATTTGCGCAGGGGTCCTTTTGTAGCGGCGGTGTGACCTTTGACAATGGCTGGCTGGCGACGACGATCGGAATGTTCGCGCTGGGTCTGCTGGTCGTGACCTTGGTCACTGCCGTCTACGACGCCCACCTGCAGTCGCGCACGCGCACCCACGCGCAACGGCTCGAGGCGGCCAACGCCGAGCTCCAGCACCAGGCCACCCACGACGCACTGACCGGCCTGCCGAATCGAGTGCTCTTCATGGACCGGCTCGGCCGCGAAATCGCCCACGCCGAGCGGGATGGTCACCGGTTCGCCGTGCTTCAGCTCGACCTCGACCGATTCAAACTCATCAACGATACGCTCGGCCATGGCGCCGGAGATCAGCTGCTGGCCCAGGTCGCGCGACGACTGTCCGGTACCATTCGG
>DATAYO010000065.1:0-3025 GCA_036272515.1 Steroidobacteraceae bacterium
CGCGGCCTCGAGCTGGTACGCCTGTGCGCGTACCTGCCCGATGAGGGCGCGATCGGCCAGTATCGAGGCGCCGAACAAGTCGAGCGTCCAGCTGCCCTGCACCTGCGCCGCAAACACGTTGTAGACGTAGGTCTGCTGGGCAGTCCCCGGGATGCCGAGCGCCCGCTGGCGGCTCGGGGCGAAGCCGGCATCGAGGTGCGGATAGAGATTGTCTCCGACCTGCTCGTGCATTTGCTCGTGCGCGCTGCGCAGATTGGCCTTGGCGGCCGCGAGCGATTGGTTCTTCTCCAGCGCCTCGCTGACGAGCGCCTCGAGTGTTGGGCTCGCGAAGGCGCGCCACCACTCCGGAATCGGGGCGGCGCCGAGCACGAGCTGCTGTGGCGGACTGTGATCGGCCGTTAATTGCGGATTCGACGGCGCAACGGAGTAGTGGCTCGGCGAGGGCATGCTCGGGGGCGTGCGCGGCGGTCCGAAAGCCGCGCAGGCGCTCAGCATCGAGGCCACCACCAAAGCGGACGCGCGGGTTGTGAGCGGATGCCTTTTGTTCATGGCTGACTCTCCAGGGCCGGCTGAGCCTGCAGGATGGGCTCCCGAGCCGGCTCATCGTGGCGCACGCGGAACCAGGCGGCGTAGAGGGCGGGCAGGAAGAACAGGGTGAGGACCGTGGCAACCGTGATGCCGCCCATGAGTGAAGTGGCCATCGGGCCGAAGAAGTTGCTGCGCAGAAGCGGGATCAGCGCAAGGACCGCGGCGGCGGCGGTCACCGTGATCGGGCGGAAGCGGCGCACCGTGGCGCCGACGATGGCTTCGAGGTGCGTGTGCCCGCTTTGCACGTCCTGCTCGATCTGGTCGACCAGGATGACGGAGTTGCGCATGATGATGCCGAACATGGCGATCGTGCCCAGCATGGCGACGAAGCCGAACGGTTGATGAAAGAGGAGCAGCGCCCCCACCACGCCGATCAGCCCGAGCGGTGCGGTCAGCACCACCATGAACACGCGGCTGAAACTCTGCAGCTGAACCATCAGGATTACGAGCACGGCGATCACGAGCAGCGGCATCTGGACGATGATGGAGTTCTGCGCCTTGGCGTTCTGCTCGACGGCGCCGCCGATCTCGATGTGATAGCCGGCTGGCAGATGCGTGCGCAGCTCGGTGAGGCTCTGGTCGATCCTCTGCGTCACATCGAGCCCTTGCGCAGGCGGGTGCACGTCGGACTCTACGGTGATCGTCGGCTCGCGATCGCGCTCCCAGATCACGCCGTACTCGAGGTCATAGCGCACGCGGCCGAGGGACGTGAGGGGAATGGCCGCACCGCTCGAGGAGGGTAGCGCGTAGCGCTCGAGGGATGAGGGGTCGGCGCGATCGGACGGCGGGGATCGCAGCTCGACCGGGATCAGCAGGTCGCGCTTGCGCAGATGCGCGAGCGTGTACCCGGAGAGTGTCGTCTGCAGGAAGTTCTGCAGATCCTGCGAGGTCACCCCGAGGCGGCGCGCCTGGGCCTGATCGATCTCGAAGCGCACCGAGCGCCCGGCAGGCTCGTCCCAGTCGAGCTGAACGTTGTGCGTGTCCGGATCGTCGCGGATACGCCCAGCGAGATCGTCCGCGATCTGACGGACGGTTGCGATCTGCGGCCCGGATACCCGGAACTGCACCGGAAAGCCCACGGGCGGCCCGTTCTCGAGCCGGCTGATGCGGGTGCGCAGACCCGAGTAGCGAGCGCGCAGGAGTTGATCGAGCGAGGCGGCCAGTGCCTCCCGCTCGTGCACGCTCTTCGCGGTGACGACGAACTGGGCGAGATTCGGGGCGGGCAGCTGCTCATCGAGCGGCAGGAAGAAGCGCGGCGCACCCGCGCCCACGAAGTCTATGTAATGATCGATCTCGCGGTGCCCGTCGAGATCGTGCTCGAAGCGCTGCGCCTCGCGCAGCGTCGCATCGAAGGAGGCATTTTCCGGCAGGCGCAGGTCGACGAGCAGCTCCGGCCGATCCGAGCTCGGGAAGAACTGCCGCGGCACGAGCGTGAAGGCCCCGAGCGCGACTACGAAGGCCGTTACCGTGCCGGCAATTACATTCCAGCGATGGCCGATGCACCAGGTCACCCAGCCTCTGAACCGCTGGTAGAAGCGGCCGCCATAGACGTTGGGCTCGACGGCTCCGGGCCGCTCGCCAACAGGATCGCGCGGCCGCTCGGGCAGCAACCGATAGCCCAGCAGCGGGATCACGATGACGGCGGCGAGCCAGGAGAGCAGCAGAGCAATCGCCGATACCTGAAAGATCGAGCGCGTGTATTCACCGGTCGAGGAGCGCGCGAGCGCGATCGGCAGAAATCCCGCGACCGTGACGAGCGTGCCGCTCAGCATCGGGAAGGCCGTGTGGCTGTAGGCGAAGGCTGCCGCCTTCATGCGATCGAAGCCTTGCTCGAGCTTCACCGCCATGGATTCCACCGAGATGATGGCGTCGTCGACCAGCAGTCCGAGCGCGAGGATCAGCGTGCCCAAGGACACCTTGTGCAGGCCGATATGGGCGAGATTCATGACCAGCGCGGTGCCGGCGAGCACCAGCGGGATCGAGATCACGACCACCATGCCGGTACGAAAGCCTAGGCTCACGAGAGTCACGAGCAGCACGATGGCGATCGCCTCCGCGACCGCCTCCACGAAGTCATCGATGGAGCGCGAGACCGCCTGCGGCATGCTCGCAACCGGGGTGAGCTTGAGTCCCGCGGGCAGCGAGCGCTGCAGCTCGCACACCTTGGCATCGAGCGCTTTGCCGAGCTCGATCACATCGCCGTCAGGGGCCATCGTGACCCCGATGCCGAGCACGTTGGCGTGATCGAAGCGCATGTACTCGCCCGGCGGGTCGGCGTAACCGTGCGTCACGTGCGCAATATCCCCGAGCCGCACGTCGTGACCGTGCACGCGCAGGAGCGTAGCGGCGATCTGATCCACGTCGCTGAACTGCCCGCGCGGCCGCACGAACACCCGGTCATCCGCGGGCGTGAATACGCCGGAGCCCGCGACAGCAT
>DATAYO010000066.1:0-4040 GCA_036272515.1 Steroidobacteraceae bacterium
GCACCAAGCGAAGCGTGGGGCTGGCACCAAGTGGAGATTTCTGTGGCGCTATGAGGGAAAAATCTTTTAAAATCAATGGTCGGGGTGACAGGATTTGAACCTGCGACTCCTACGTCCCGAACGTAGTGCTCTACCAGGCTGAGCTACACCCCGAAATCACAATCATCAGTGCATCAGTGCTTGCGAGCCACCGCAAACTTGGCCAGCTCGCTCAAACCCTCTTTGAAAACGGATTCCGGAAGGGGAGAGAGCGCAGCAAGCGCCTGATCTACCTCGCATTGCGCGAGCCGCGCAGTGTACGCAAGGCCTCCGAGGCTTGCAACGGCCTGGGTGATTTCCTCCAGATGCTTCATGCCGCCCTCTTCGATGGCCTCCCGGATCATGCCGCGCTGGGCGTCGTTTCCGTGCTGCATGGCATAAATCAGGGGGAGGGTGGGCTTGCCCTCGGCTAGATCGTCGCCCAGGTGCTTGCCGAGGCTGACCTCGTCCGCCTGATAGTCGAGCGCATCGTCGACCAGCTGGAAGGCGGTGCCGATGTGCTTGCCGAAGCGGGCGAGCGACTCCTCGATGATGGGGGAGGCATCGCTCAGCACGGCGCCGATCTGGGCACCGGCCTGGAACAGCCGGGCGGTCTTGCGGTGGATCACGTCGAGGTAGCGCGCTTCGCTGGTGTTCGGGTCGCGCGCGTTCATGAGCTGCAGCACCTCGCCTTCGGCGATGGCATTGGTGGCGTCGGCCATGATGTCCATGATGGCCATTCGGTCGAGCTTGACCATCATCTGGAAGGCGCGTGAATAGAGGAAATCGCCCACCAGGACGCTCGGCGCGTTGCCGAATTCCTCATTGGCGGTCTTGGCGCCACGGCGCAGGGAAGAGCCGTCGACCACGTCGTCATGCAGCAGGGTGGCGGTATGAATGAATTCGATGATCGCGGCCGCATCGACGTGCTTCTCGCCCCGATGGCCGCAGGCGCGCGCGGCGAGCAGCACCAGCAGCGGCCGGAGGCGCTTGCCTCCAGCATAGATGATGTAATTTGCCACTCGGTTGACGAGGGTGACGGGGCTGTAAAGCCGATGTTTGACGACCCGGTCGACGGCCTCGAAATCGGCGGTCACGAGTTCGCGAATCTGTTCAAGTGTCATGCAGGGCCTGGCGCAATGCGCCATGGTACCTAAGAAACCCCCGGCTGGGGGCGGAGTCACGCCCTCCGATGGCGCAAAATGGGTTATAGGGGAGCTCATATGTCGACTGCAAGTTTCGTCCAGGGACTCGATCAGGAGCCGCTACGCTACCAGACCATCGGTCAGGCATTGGATGCGACCGCGGCGGCGTGGGGGTCGAAGGATGCCTTGATCGTCCGCCATCAGCGCATCCGTTGGACATATTCCGAGCTGCTCGAGCGGGTCGACAGCCTGGCCGCGGGGTTGTTGCGCCTCGGTCTGTTGCCCGGAGATCGCATCGGAATCTGGGCGCCCAACTGTGCGGAGTGGGTGTTGACCCAATTCGCGAGTGCCAAAGCGGGGCTCATCCTGGTCAATCTGAATCCGGCCTACCGCTCGAGCGAACTCGAGTTTGCGCTCAACAAGGTGGGCTGCAAAGCCCTGGTGCTGGTCGAGCGATTCAAGACCGGCAACTTTCTCGAGACCTTGCGGACACTCGCGCCGGAGCTCGATTGCTGCGCGCCGGGTGCCCTGTCCTCGCCGCGGCTGCCCCGCCTCCGCTGGGTGATCCTGCTCGGGGCCGCGCGCAGCGCAGGCGCGCTCGGCTTCGATGAGGTGTTGCAGGGCGGAAGCCGGGAAGAAACGGCTCGCCTGGCCGCGCTCGCCCAGGAGCTCCAGCCCGATCAGGCCGTGAACATCCAGTTCACCAGCGGCACCACCGGCTCGCCCAAGGGCGCGACCTTGAGTCATTTCAACATCCTGAACAACGGCTTTTTCGTCGGGCGTGCGCTGCAGCTCGCCGCCGGCGATCGTATGTGCATTCCGGTCCCTCTTTATCACTGCTTCGGCATGGTGATGGGCAACCTCGGCTGCATGACGCATGGGGCGGCGATGGTATTCCCGGCGGAATGGTTCGATGCTTTGCTCACGCTCGAGGCGGTGCAGGCGGAGCGCTGCACGGTTCTTTACGGCGTTCCGACCATGTTCATCGCCGAGCTCGATCATCCGGAGTTCGCGCGCTTCGATCTGGCGTCGCTTCGCACCGGAATCATGGCGGGTGCGCCGTGTCCGATCGAAATCATGAAACGCGTGATCACCGAGATGCACATGAGCCAGGTGACCATCGCCTACGGCATGACCGAGACCAGCCCGGTGAGCTTTCAGAGCAGCACCGACGACTCGCTCGAGCGGCGGGTGTCGACGGTCGGCCGGGTGCACCCGCACCTGCAGGTCAAGATCGTCGACCGGCAGGGGCGGGTGGTTCCACGGGGCGAGACGGGGGAGCTCCTGACTCGCGGGTACTCGGTGATGAAGGGCTACTGGGACGATGCGGAGCGGACCTGCGAAGCCATCGACGAGGCGGCCTGGATGCACACCGGGGACCTCGCGGTGCTGGATGAGGAGGGGTACTGCACCATCACCGGCCGGCTGAAGGACATGCTGATTCGTGGCGGCGAGAACGTCTACCCGCGCGAGATCGAGGAATTCCTGTATCGGCATCCGAAAGTGCAGGCGGTGCAGGTGTTCGGGGTCCCCGATCCGAAGTACGGCGAGGAGGTCTGCGCCTGGGTCATGCTGAAGGCCGGCGTGAGCGCGACGGACGAGGAACTGCGCGATTTTTGCCGCGGCCGGATCGCACACCACAAGGTTCCCCGGTACGTGCGGTTCGTGACCGAGTTCCCCATGACCGTGACCGGCAAGGCGCAGAAATTCATCATGCGCGAGACCATGTGCTCGATCCTGGCGCTGGACAAAGAGCCGCCGCCTGTCGGACCTTGAGCGCCGGGACCTGTCGGTCCGGCGGTCGATCGACGCGCCCGGATGCCGATCGCCGCCGATTTGACCAATTTCCGGCCCCGCCGTACAATTCGCGGCTCTTTTGCGGGCCCTTAGAGGCCCATCCAGCGGGAGTCGTCTATGTATGCCGTGATTGCCACGGGCGGGAAGCAGTACCGCGTCCAGGAAGGTGCGGTGGTCCGCATCGAAAAGCTCGCCGCCGAGCAGGGCGCCAGCGTCGAGTTCAATCAGGTGCTGCTGGTCGGCGCCGGTGCCAGCGTCACCGTCGGCGCTCCGTATGTCGCGACCGCCAAGGTGACCGCGACCGTCGAGGCCCATGGCAAGGGCGACAAGGTGCGGATCGTCAAGTTTCGGCGCCGCAAGCACTACAAGCGCGAAAAGACTCACCGGCAACCCTACACCGAGGTGAAGATCACCTCCATCGTCGCTTGACGAGCGTCGCTTAAAGATTTCGAAGGAGATACTTTCATGGCACACAAAAAAGCTGGCGGCAGTACTCGCAACGGCCGCGACTCGCACTCCAAGCGTTTGGGCGTCAAGAAGTTCGGCGGCGAGGACGTGCTGGCAGGCAACATCCTGATCCGTCAGCGCGGCACGCAGTATCGGCCGGGCGCGAACGTCGGCATGGGCACGGACCATACCTTGTTCGCCACCGCTCATGGAGTGGTCGAGTTCCGGGTGAAGGGCGCCGAAGGCCACACCTACGTCAACGTCATCGCCAAATAGCGCCGCCGTGGCGGGCGAGCGCGCTCGCCACTGCTGAATCGAAAGGGGGGGCAGGGCACGAACCTGCTCCCCTTTTTAATTTTTGGGGTCCATCCCGTGAAGTTCATCGACGAAGCCAAGCTCAAGGTACAAGCCGGCAACGGCGGCCGCGGCTGCGTGAGCTTCCGGCGCGAGAAATTTGTGCCCTTCGGAGGTCCGGACGGCGGTGACGGCGGCCACGGCGGCAGCGTCTACCTGAATGCCGTCGAGGGCATGAACACGCTCGCGGACTTTCGCATCGCGCGCACCTACCGCGGCCAGAACGGCGAGGGTGGCAGCGGCAACGATTGCACCGGTCATGGCGGGGATGACATCTAC
>DATAYO010000067.1:0-44211 GCA_036272515.1 Steroidobacteraceae bacterium
CATGTTCTGCGCCTTGAACGGCGCCACCTTGAATCCCTCGCGCGCGTACCAGCGGGCGAGGGCCGTGGCGAGCAAGCTCTTGCCGGCTCCGCTGGTCGTGCCGCAAACCATGACCGCTCGCCCGCTCATGGCTCTTTGCCCTCGAGAATCGACGCGATCGCCTGCGGGCACGAGGAAAAGTAGGCGTGAAAATACGATGCGGTCAATGATCCGACCCGATAAATCCGCTCGCCCTCGGTGAGCCTCGGGTAAGAGGTCGTGACCGCGGCCGCTGCAAGCGGGGTCTCCAGCGTGGAGTAATGAAAGGTGTGGCCGCGAAGCTCGCCGTGCGCGGTCCGCCAAGCCTGCAGGCCGAGACCGGCGAGGCGCGCTTGCATGCGCGTGCCGCCGGGGATGATCGCGGCCATCGGCCAATCGCGCCCGTCCACATCGCGGACCGATTCGGTCAGCGCCATCATGCCGCCGCATTCGGCGAGTATCGGCACGCCGGCCGCATGGGCTGCGCGGATCGATCGGTGGAAATTCGCAGCCCGCGAAAGCGGCTCGCCGTGCAGCTCGGGATAGCCGCCGGGCAGAAATACGGCTCGTGCGTGAGCCGGTACCGGCTGGTCCGCGAGCGGCGAGAAGAAAACGATCTCGGCGCCGAGCCGTTCGAGGCAGTCGATGTTCGCCGGATACAGAAAGGCGAACGCCGCATCCCGGGCGATGGCGACGGCAGCGCCTTGAAGCCTCCGGTCTGCGGGGGGCGCGCCCGGAGCCAGATTCCCGACTGCGCCGTGCAGGGGCGCGGTGCCGCTGCAGGCCGGCGTCGCGCTCGCGGCAATCGCCCGCCAGACATGCTCGTCGAGCTCGATCGCGGCGCCGAGCTCTCGGAGCCGTGCATCGATGTCGGGGCTTTCCGCCGGCAACCGCAAGCCGAGGTGGCGCTCGGCGAGCACCGACTCCTGCCGCGCCAGGCTTGCGAGCAGCGGCACCTCGCGCAGTGCCGACCGGACCATGGCCCGGTGCCCTGGGCTCGCGATGCCGTTCGCGATCACGCCGGCGAGACGGACGCCGCCGAAATCCCGAAGCCCCAGGGCGACGGCGCCCACGGTTTGCGCCATGGCGCGCACATCGATCACCGCCAGCACCGCGAGATCCAGGCGGCGCGCGAGATCGGCGGCGGACGGCGTCCCGTCGTAGAGGCCCATGGCGCCTTCGATCAACACCACGTCCGCCGCCTGCGAGGCCTGGTCGAGCAAGCGGCGGCATTCGCTTTCGCCTACCATCCACAGGTCGAGCACGTGCACGGGATGGCGCGACGCGCGCTCGAGAATCAAAGCGTCCAGAAAGTCCGCGCCCACCTTGAACAGCCGCACACGAAGCCCGGCGGCCATGAAATGCCGGGCGAGCGCCGCGGTCGCCGTGGTCTTGCCCTGACCCGAAGCGATGGCGGACACGACGAACGCGGGCGCTGAGTGCGGCAACGGGGACACGGCTGCCGTCAATGCTCGATGCCCGCTTGGGCGGGTATGCCGGCGGCGAACGCATGCTTGACCGGTTGCATGTCGGTGACCGTATCGGCCATCTCGATGAGAGCGGGTGGACAGCGCCGGCCGGTGAGCACCACGTGTACGTGCTCCGGGCGGCTCTTGAGCGCATCGAGCACCGGCTCGAGCGCAAGCCATCCGTAGATCAACGGATAGGTGATCTCGTCGAGCACCACGAGAAAATGCTCTCCGGAAGCGATGGCCGCGCAAGCGCGCTCCCAGCCGGCGCGGGCGAGCTCCGCGGATTGGTCGAGATCCTTGCTCTTCCAGCTGAAGCCGTCGCCCAGCCCTTCGAGTTTCAGACCCAGTTGCTCGAGAGCGCGGTGCTCGCCGAAGCGCGCGACGCCGACCTTCATGAACTGGAAGAATCGGACCGATTTGCCGCGGCCCAAGGCGCGCACCGCGAGACCGATCGCCGCCGTGGTCTTGCCCTTGCCGTCGCCCGTGTTGACGATCAGCAGCCCACGGCGAGGCCCGTCGGGGCGGGTGTAGGGCTTCTCGCGCGGCGGCGACTCGGTCATGGGCTGCTCCTTGGGTGTTGCGGTGAAGGCCCGGTCTCGAGCCAGGGGCGCCACAAGTGCACGCCTCGATGCTCGATCACGTGCACCGCGGTCTCGAAAGCCGCCGACAGCCAATCACCCGCCAACGCCTCGGCGACGGTGCCGTGGCCGACGAGTCCGCGATAGCCGAGCACGATGATCCGATCGGCGGCGAGCGCGAGCGACAGATCGTGGATGGCGCTGATCACGCTGACGCCGCAGCCTCGTGCCTGCTCGCGCAACAGCCGGACGACGTCCTCCTGGTGCGGAGGATCGAGGTGCGTGGTGGGCTCGTCGAGCAGCATCACCGAGGCCTCGACCGCCAGCGCGCGCGCGAGGTGCACGCGCTGGCGCTCGCCGCCGGACAAGGTGGAGAGCCGGCGGTGTGCCCAGGCGAGGGATCCGGTCGCCATCATGGCGCGGTACATCGCCGCCTCATCCTCGACTTGCCGGTGAGCGAGCCAGCCGCTGTGCGCGAAGCGTCCGAGCCCGACCACCTCCGCTGCCGTGAGATCGGTAAGTGACGATGCTTGCGCCAGCCAGGCGACGCGTCGCGCGCGCTCGCGGCGCGGCCACGAGGACAGCGCGCGGCCTTGCAGACAGATCGTGCCCGAACGTGCCGGCTCGAGGCCGGCGAGTGCACGCAGCAGGGTCGACTTCCCGCAGCCGTTCGGGCCGACGACCGCGGTCCAAGACCCGAGCCGGAATTCGACGGAGATGCCCTTGAGCACCAGGTGTGCGCCATAGCCCACGTAGAGGTCCTCGCAGGCGAGCGCAGGCGGCGCATCGAGGCCGGCGGCCGGGCTCACGGGCGAGCTTCCGGTCGGGCGCGGCTCACCCATGGCGGCTCCGGCGCCACAGCAGCAGGATCAAGTACGATCCACCGACGCAGGCGGTGACCGCGCCGACGGGCAGCTCGGAGGGGCGGAGGATCCAGCGACTGGCGAGATCGGCGCTCTGCAGCAACGCGCCTCCGCACAGCGGTGCGCCGATGAGCAGCTGGCGATGGTTGACCGACAGGGTCTGGCGCACGATATGCGGAGCGATCAGTCCGACGAAGCCGACGACACCGACCTGTCCGACCGTCGCTGCAGTCGCGAGCGACACGAGACCGAGCAATGCGAGGCGCAACCGGGGAAGCGACAGGCCCAGGGACTGGGCCGTGTCCTCGCCCAAGGTCAGGGCATCGAGGCCGCGGGCCAGGAGCACCGCCGGCACGAGGCTCACGCAAAGGACCGCGCCGAGCAGCTCCACGGAGGACCAGCTCAGGAAGGCGGTGCTGCCGAACAGAAAGGATTGCAGGCTCCGCCAGACCTCGAAGCGGCTGAGCACCAGGAGCTGGGTGATCGCTCCCAGCAGAAAGGCGACCACCACGCCGGACAGCAACAGGCTGCCGGTCTGTAAAACACCGCGCGAGAGGCTGATGGTGAGCAAGGTTGCGCCGGCCGCGCCGATGCAGGCGGCCCCCGTCACGCCGAGCCCGGCGGCCCAGGCAAAACTCCCGACCGAGGCGTTGACTGCGATCAGGCTGATGGTGACCCCGAGTGCGGCGCCGGAGGCCGTGCCGAGAAGATAAGGCTCGGCCAGAGGATTGCGGAACACGCCCTGCGCGATTCCGCCGGCGAGCCCGAGCAGCGCTCCCGCGAGCCACGCGCCCAGGGTCCGCGGCAGCCGGATCTGCCACAGCACCACCGAGGACTCCGCATCGGGCCGCACCAGCCAGCCCAGAGAAGTTTCGATGCTCGAGGTGCCGACGATCAGGCTGCCGAAGGCAAGCAATAGCGTGATGGCGAGGCAGCAGAGCACCCAGACGAGCAGGCGATGGCGGCCGAGCATTCCTTGATCCGGGGTGCCGAGCTCCAGCATCAGCGGTGGCGTCGCGCTCACGGCGAAACCCGCGCCAGGCAATCGGCCATCGCCCGCATGCCTTCCGCGATGCGCGGGCCGGCGTGCACGATGGTCTCGTGAATCTCCATGGGAAAGGAGCAGATGCGCTTCTCGCGTACGGCGCGGATGCGGTCCCAGCCCGGACGCTCCGCGAGACGCGGCACGTCGGCGGGCGACGTGAAGATCACGTCGGGATTTTGGCGCACGACATACTCCGGATTGAGCTTCGGGAAGGGCCCCAGGTCCCGCTCGACGATGTTGCGCGCCCCCAGCCGCGTGAGCAGCTCGCCGATGAAGGATTCGGGTCCGGCGGCATACGGGCCGCCGTCCACCTCGTAATAAACGCTGGGCCCGGGACGGCCGTGACGGCGGGCCATGGCCTGCGCGCCGATGGCGCGCACCTCGTCCTCGATCCGGCGATTGAGCGCCGCCGCGCGTTCGGGCACGCCGAGAATCGCGCCGACGACCGTCACCACGTGGCTGATGTTGCCGTAGGTTTGCGTGTCGAGAGCAAAGGACTCGATGCCGAAATCATGCAGCCGATCCGTGATTCGCTGTGCGCTCGAGATGAGCACCAGGTCGGGATGCAGGCTCACGATCTGTTCGATCTGCGGATCATCGAGGCCGCCGGCTTTGGGCAGCGCCCTGATCGAGGCGGGCCAGTCGGAATAACGGTCGGTGGCGACCAGGCGCGCGCACTCGCCGAGAGCGCAGACGGTTTCCGTCAGGGGCGGGCAGAGGCTGACAATGCGTCGTGCAGCATGGGCGAGCTCGATCGGGTGGTGCAGATCGTCCCGCACCACGATCTTGCCGTCCTCGGGGGCGGCCGCCGGCGGCGAGGCGAGCGCCTGGGCGCTCGCGCCCAGCGACCAGGCGAGGATGGCTGCGCCGGTGAAACCCAGGCTGCATCGTGCGATACTCCGCATCGGCGCGCCGATCACGCCAGGCCCGGCGCGGCGGCACGCGAGCCGCCCTTGATGGTGATCGGCAGTCCCGCCGCCATCAGCACGACCCGATCGCAGAGTGCACCGAGCCTTTGGTGCAATTCCCCGGCCTCGTCGGCGAAACGGCGCGCCAGCGCATTCACCGGGATGATGCCGAAACCCACTTCGTTGGAGACCAGGACACAGTCGCCGCTCAATCGCGACATGGTCTCGAGCAACTGGGCGGATTCGCGCCGCAGCGCCAGAGGGTCCTCTCCGCACATCAAATTCGTGAGCCAGAGCGTGAGACAGTCGACGATGACGATGCGCCCGGGGCCGCAGGCCGAACCGAGCGCGGCGGCGAGACGGACGGGCTCCTCGACGACGGTCCACTCCTTGGGCCGGTGCGCGCGATGGAGCTCGATGCGTTCGGCCATTTCCCGGTCCTGCACGGTCGCGGTGGCGATCAGGGTGACGGCGGCGCCGTAGGCGGCGGCGATGTCGGCCGCGTGGCGACTCTTGCCGGATCTCACCCCGCCGAGGACCAATGTCGCCGCCGGCCGGCGCGGCGTCACAGCGTCGCGCACGAGCCGGCTCCTTGCAACCGCATGGAGCCGGCCGGCGGCTCGACGACGTGCAGCGAGCCGAAAGCGATGCGTGTGCTCGCGGCCTCCTCGCGGCGCAGCCGTCCGCTCGCGGCCAGCGCCGCGCGGATTACCCCGGCGTGAGTCACGGCGATGACGGCGTCGCTCATTCGAGCGTCGAGCGTCGCGCACCAGCGGCGCCAGCGCTCCTCGAGCATGGCGGCCGATTCGCCCCCACCGGGGCGGTAATGCCAGACGTCGCGCGCCCAGGCATCGAGCTCGGCGCGCGGCAGGTCATCCCACGCCGTTCCTTCCCAGGCGCCGAAGTCGATCTCGCGCAGCTCCTCGGCCACGCACGGCTCGCGCGGTGCGGCGAGCTCCTGCGCCAGCGCGCGGCAGCGCGACAGGGGACTCGTGAACAGCGGAAACTCGCGCAGCGCCCGCGGCGGCAAGCGCGTACGCAGCGCGGCCGCCGCTCTGGGCAATGAGTTGTGATCGCAACAGAGATCGCGGCTTCCGTAGCAAATACCGCGGCCGCCAATCGGCTGGAGGTGACGGATCAAATACATCTCCACCCGATCTCCTTCATCGGGTGGCCTGCGGATAGATCACCGCAAGACCCGCCATCAGGAAGCAGAGCTCGGTCACTTGCTGGACGGCGCCGAGACAGTCGCCGGTATGGCCTCCGATCCGCCGCCGAAAGTAGCTCGCGGCGATCCACGCCACGGTCGCCGCGCCCATCGCTCCGGCCGCGAGCGCCCAGCCCACGAGCGCCCAGGTCACGATGACACCGCCTTCGCGTACGCAGATTGCCGCGATCGGCGCGAACGCGACAAGCGCGATAACGCCGCCGACCCGCCATTCGCGCGCGCTGAAACCTTCGGCCACGGCCCGGGATTTCGAGTCTCCATCCACGCGCACGTACGGCAAGCTCCACATGAGGGCGCCCGCGCACCAGCGGCTCGTCATGTGCGAACCGATCACCAGCGGCGCGAACACGGCCGCGGCACTCGTACGTCCCGGCTGCGCGGCCTCGGCGATGGCAGCCAGCGCCGCCCACTTCAGTCCCAGCAGCAGAGTGATGCCGATCGCACCGTATGCACCCAGGCGCGAGTCCTTCATGATCGCGAGCACCCGGTCGGCGCTCGTTCCGCCGCCGAAGCCGTCGCAGACGTCGGCGAAGCCGTCTTCGTGGAATGCACCCGTGACCAGCACCGAGGCGGTCATGCTCAAGCCGACGGCGACGGCGGCAGGGAGCCTCTGACTCGCGAGCCACCAGACGCCGACGTTGATGCCCCCCACCAGCATACCCACCAGCGGAAAATAGCGTGCCGAGCGGGCGAGCCAGGTCGGCTCGAACGCCTTGATCTCGGGGGTCGGCAGCCGAGTCAGGAATTGCACGGCGGTCATGAACAAGGCGAGCTGGCGGTTCACGCGATTTTCTCGCTCACTCCCGCGCCCTCGAAGGTCGCCATCTGATTGAACAGGGCGACGGCCGCCCGAATCACGGACAGCGCGATCGCCGCGCCGCTCCCCTCACCGAGGCGCATGCCGAGATCCAAGAGCGGCTCGACGTGCAACTGCGCCAGCAGCGCGCGGTGGGCGCGCTCCGCCGAGCAATGTCCGAACACGCAATAATCGAGCACGCGGGGCTCGATGCGTGCGGCGAGCGCCACGGCGACCGAGACGGTGAAGCCGTCCACCACGATCAGGTGGCGATTTGCCGCGGAGCCCAATGCTGCGCCGACCAGCATGGCGGTTTCGAACCCGCCGAATTCCGCCAACAGCTCGTACGGATCCCGCGACGGCGCGCGCCGGCGCCACGCGCCGCTCAGCGTCTCGATTTTCCTGCCCAGTCCCGCATCGTCGAGTCCCGTGCCCCGGCCGACGCAATCGGCGAGCGGGAGCCCGCAGAGCCCGTGCATCAGCAGAGCGGACGAGGCCGTGTTGCCGATGCCCATCTCGCCGAGCACGATGGTGTTACCGCCCAACGGCATGACTCGATTGATCACCTCGCGGCCGCGGAAGATGGCCTCGCGGCATTCCTCACTGCTCATGGCCGGTTCGACGCTGAGATCGCGGGTGCCGCGGCCGAGCTTCGCTTCGATGAGCCGGCCGTGCGGGCCGCAATCGCCGTCGACACCCGCATCCACGACCCAAAGCTCGAGTCCCTGAAGCCGGGCGAGCACGTTGATGGCGGCGCCGCCGCTCAGGAAATTCCTGACCATCTGCTCCGTGACCGCGCGCGGATATGCGCTTACGCCCCGGTCCGCCACGCCGTGATCGGCCGCGAACACCACGGCGACCGGATGTGAAATCGCGGGTGAGAGAGTGCCCTGCATCGCGCAGATCCGCGCGGCGAGCGGCTCGAGCCTGCCGAGGGCGCCCAGGGGCTTGGTCAGGGTGTCGAGTTTTCGGGTCGCGGCGGCGCGTATCGCCTCGTCCGCGGCAGGAACCGCTCCGGTCATCATTCCAACCTCCGCGCACCCACCGTGCGCAATCAGATATCGGGGCACGATCGAGGTTGGAGGATCGACGCGGTCAATGGCGGCGATGCCGTCCGTACCGCACCGAAGTCGCCCACCGCAACTCGCGCCGTCAACGTTGCAGGTCGGTCTACGGGCTCGTGAATCGTGCATCGCGGCCGAGTCGCCTTCCCGCGCGGCGATTGCGCAGTGGCACGTGGACTCGCCTTATTCACTTACCGTTGCGGGGGCAGCGCCGGACTCGTCCGTCTAGGACTTCACCGGCTTCCCGTTTCACCCATCGGCCGGGCCGACGGACTCCTGAACGCGCGGTAAGTCTGCTCGTGAACGCCGGCCGGGTCAACGCCGCGCTTTGAATGCACGGCGGAGCGTGCAATGATTTCCGCACTCGCGCCGCGGTCCGGCGCAATGATCGGTGCGACATATCATGGCGGATTTCAGCCGGGAAGAAATCGATGCGCTCTACCGGGTGATGGCGGCTCGGCGCGACATGCGCCATTTCTCGAGCGAGCCCATCGAGCCGGCGCTTCTCGGCCGATTGCTCGCCGCGGCTCATCTCGCGCCGAGTGTCGGTCTGATGCAGCCGTGGCGCTTCATCCGCGTCTGCGATCGGAACCTGCGGCGCAAAGTTCACGCGCTGGTCGAGGCAGAGCGTCGACAGACCGCACAGGCGCTCGGCGAGCGCGCGGGCGAGTTCCTGCGGCTCAAGGTGGAGGGCATTCTCGAGTGCGGGGAGGTGCTGGTGGCCGCGCTCGGGCCGGGCCGGGACAAGCACGTATTCGGGCGCCGCACCATGCCGGAGATGGATCTGGCCTCGGTGGCCTGCGCCATCCAGAACCTCTGGCTCGCCGCCCGCGCCGAGGGCATCGGCATGGGATGGGTGTCGCTGTTCGAGCCGGAGGAGTTGCGCACGCTGCTGCGGATGCCCGAGGGCAGCCGGCCGGTGGCCGTGCTGTGTCTCGGGCACGTTCCCGAGTTCTATCCGCGCCCGATGCTCGAAATCACCGAATGGACCCGCGGCCGCGGCATTGCCGATCTCGTGCACACGGATTACTGGCCTGAAGGCTGTGTTGGCACGGAAGGCGGCGCCGACGGCCCGGCCGATTGACCCGGCCGCACTTTTGCGGCAACGTACCGGCCACGCGACAAGTTCCCCTCACGGGGATTGAAAGGGAACTCGGGTTCAACGCCCGGGCTGCCCCCGCAACTGTAAGCGGTGTGCTCGGCATCGATGGCCACTGGACTCGTCTCGAGTCCGGGAAGGCGATGCAGGGACTCAAAGCCGCGAGCCAGGAGACCTGCTTGCCGTGGTCGCCCATCGATCAGCCGGGGATATGCTGACCGAGCGGAATTTCCCGAGCGGCGACGAGGAGACGGTGCGAGTGCGCCGGACACGGTTTTCCCTCGTGACCGAGGCGCCGTGTGCGGTGTGCGAGTCCGTCATGCGAGTCGCCATCGAGGGAACCGTCTTGAACAATCATCTCATTCGCTACGCCTGCGCAGCGGCGCTGTGCGCGCCCGCCATTTTCACCGCCGCCCATGCCGACCCCGACGAATCGACGAGCGCCGCCGATTCCTCACTCGACGAGGTCGTGGTGGTCGCCAACAAGGCACCCGAGCCCTTATCCAAGGTTGGAAACTCCGTCACCGTGCTGGACGATGCGGCCATCAAGGGCAGCCAGCTGCCGATGATGTCCGATCTGCTCGCCACCACGCCGGGCCTGAACGTGGCGCGCAGCGGCGGAGTCGGCCAGCCGACCTCGGTGTTCATCCGCGGCGCCGAGAGCGATCAGACCGTCGTGGTCGTCGACGGCGTGCAGCTCAACGACCCCTCCGAGCCCGGCGGGCAGTTCGATCTCGAGAACTTGCTGACCAGCAATGTCTCGAGGATCGAGATTTTGCGCGGCGCGCAATCGACCCTGTACGGCAGCCAAGCCATCGGCGGCGTGATCAACATCACCACAGCCGAGCCGGACGGCCCTTTGGGGGGCGGGGTCACGGCCGAGGGCGGCTCGCACGATACCGGCTACGTGAGCGGAAATATCGGGGCGAAGAACGATGCGCTCATGTGGCGGCTGTCGGGAAACTGGTACGGCACCAGCGGCATCCCGGATTTCGATGAGCGTTACGGCGGCACGCGGCTCAGTGCGAGCCAGATCGGCGGCGGAAGCGGCGAGGTGCGCTACGACATCACCCCGGACCTGCAAGCGGATCTGCGGGGCTATTACGTTCAATCGCGCACCGATTTCGACGGCTACGATACCCCGCCGAATTTCACGCTCGGCAACGACAACGAGTACAGCAAGATCGATCAGCTCTTCGGGTACGCAGGCTTCACCTACAGATCGCCCGATCGCACGCTCTCCAATCGCCTCGCTTACCAATACACCAGCACCGACACGCGCAATTTCGATCCGAATGCGCCGGCGAACGAGGGCAGCCCGAGCACCGAGACGTTCTACGGCATCGGCCGCAATCAGCGCGAGGAGTATCAGGGCACCTGGCAGATCGCGCCGGGCTATCAGCTGGTCGCCGGCGCACAGCACGAGCGATCGACCATCGATACCGATTCGCCGGCATTCGACTACAGCGGTCCCATGCCCACCGACAATTTCGACACCATCGACTCGGGCTACGCACAGGCACAGGGGGAGGTCGTTTCCGGGCTCACGCTGACGGCGGGCGAGCGCTACGACCGCCACAACGTCTTCGGCGGGCATTCGACCGGCGCGCTGGCCGCAGCGTGGAGCCTGAACGGCGGCGACACCATCCTGCGCTCGAGCTTCAGCCAGGGCTTCAAGGCGCCGTCGCTGTACCAGCTCTACAGCCAATATGGGAATCTCGGGCTGCATCCGGAGGCCGGCGAAAGCTGGGATGCCGGCATCGAGCAGCGCGCGCTGGAGGAGCGGCTGGTGATGTCCGCAACCTATTTCCAGCGCTACAGCCGTGACCTGATCGAATTTTTTGATTGCGTCTCCCTGTTCGCCTGTCCGAATCCGTCCGGAGGCTACTATGCGAACATCGCGCGCGCGGCAGCCCATGGTGCGGAGCTCCAGGCCACCTTTCGCGCCACGGAGCGTCTCACTGTCGCCGGCAATTACACGCTGACCGACACCGAGGACAAGTCGCCCGGCTCGGCGACGGCCGGCAACGAGCTGCCGCGCCGGCCGAAGAACATGGCGAATCTATCCGTCGCCTATCGATGGACCACGCCTTTGAGCACCAGCATCCAGGCACGCTATGCCGGCCCGAGCTACGACGACACGGCGAATCAGATCAAATTGGGCGGCTACGTGCTGGTCGACCTGCGGGTCGCCTACGCGCTCCTCGACCGGCTCGAAGTGTACGCACGCGTCGAGAATATCGCGGATAAGCATTACGAGACGGAGTACCAGTACGGAACGCTCGGTCGCGTGGCCTATGCCGGAATGCGGGCGACCTTTTAGCGCGTGGGCGCCCTTTTAGCGCGTGGGCGCCCAGGGAGGCGCCGAAACCGTTAGAATCCCGTTAATTGAACGTTCGATCATAACGAGGGCCCCCCCGATGAGCGAAGTGGAATCCAAGGTCGCACGCGGCGGTGCCCGCGCCGCAAGACGCGCAGCCCGATCGGCCCCGTTACCCGACAGCCTCCGCCCGGTCCGTCCCGGCATGACCGGCGGCCGCTACAAGCCGCTGTCCGAGGCCGACGTGCTGCGCATCCACCATGCCGCGCTCGACGTGCTGGAGAACATCGGACTCGCGGATGCGACCCCGAGCGGCATCGACTACATGACCAAGGCGGGCGCGCAGCTCAACTCCGCCGGCCGACTGATCTTCCCGCGCGCGCTGGTCGAGGATACGGTCGCGCACGCGGCGCGGCACTTCGTGCTCCATGGGCAAGATCCGAAGCACGATCTGGAGCCCTGGGGATCGCGGGTCTATTTCGGCACCGCGGGCGCTGCAGTGCACATCGTCGACGCCAAAACCGGCCTCTATCGGGATTCGACCACCAAGGATCTGTACGACATCGCACGCGTGGTCGACACGCTCGAGCATCTGCATTTCTATCAGCGCTCGGTGGTATGCCGCGAGGTCGCGACGCCGCTCGAGATGGACATCAATACCGCCTACGCGAGCGTGGCCGGTACGACCAAGCACGTCGGCACGAGCTGGGTTCAGCCGCAGCATGTCGAGGCGAGTCTCGAGATGTTTCACCTGATGGCGGGCGGCGAGGAGCAATGGCGGGCGCGTCCGTTCGTCAGCCAGTCGAACTGCTTCGTCGTGCCGCCGCTCAAGTTCGCTTACGACGCGTGCCTGTGTCTCGAGACGGCGGTCCGCGGCGGGATGCCGGTTCTGCTGCTCTCCGCGGGCCAAGCCGGGGCGACGGCACCGGCGGCGCTCGCCTCGGCGCTGGTACAGGAGGTGGCGGAATGTCTCGCCGGGCTGGTCTATGTCAATGCGGTGAAACCGGGAGCCCCCGCGATCTTCGGGACCTGGTGCTTCGTCTCGGATCTGCGCACCGGGGCGATGTCGGGCGGCAGCCCGGAACAGGCGCTCTTGTCCGCCGCCAGCGCCCAGCTTGCCCAGTTCTACGATCTCACCGGGGGCACCGCCTCCGGCATGAGCGATGCGAAGCTGCCGGACATGCAGGCGGGCTATGAGAAAGCGTACAACCATGCGCTGGTCGGCAATGCCGGCGCGAACTTGATCTACGAGTCCGCCGGCATGCTGGCGAGCCTCCTGGGCTTCTCCATGGAAGGTCTCATCATCGACAACGACGTGATCGGCGCCGTGCAGCGGACCATCAAGGGCGTGACGGTCACCGATGAGTCGCTGTCGCTCGAGACCATGCGCAAGGTCTGCCTGGAAGGGCCGGGGCATTATCTGGGCTCCGATCAGACGTTGCAGCTGATGCAGCGCGAATATATCTATCCGACGGTCGGCGATCGCACCAGCCCGAACGAGTGGGTCGATCAGGGGCGTCCGAGCGTGATCGAGCGCGCCTCGCGCAAGCTCCAGTCGATTCTGGCGAGCCACTACCCCACGCATATCCCCGATTCAGTGGACGCAGCCATCCGCGAAAAGCTGCCGATTCGCCTGCCGCGCGAGGCGATGCGGCCGGCGCCCAAGGACTGAGGGCGGCCGGTACCGGGCGCTCAGGCACTACAGGGAGCGCTCGGGTACGACGCGGCATTTCAGCCGTCCGGCTAAGACCAGCCGAAATCGAACTGGCGGGCGTCGCCGATCACGCTCTCGAAGTCGAGCCCCAGGGTCTCGAGCACCGGCTCCGCGACGGGGCGGACCTGTTTCTCGACGTAATGCTCGCGATCCAGCGGATGCGTCAAGTTGTCGAGCGGCTCGGCTCCCGCCGTGGTGAGGACGTATCGAATCGAACGGCCGGGAGGCCGACTCGACTTGCGCGCAGCTGCGACGTGCGGCGGCGTGGTCGCGGTGTACTCCCCGGTGTCCTTGCGCAAGTTCTTGTGATAGACGAGCTCCTCGTCCATCTCGCCCCCGCGCACCCGCGCCACGATGTCGGCGAGGTAAGCGTCCACGGGCTGATCGGTGAACAGGCGCTGGTACAGCTCGCGCTGCACCCGCTTCGCGAGAGCCGTCCAGTCCCGCCTCACCACCTCCATGCCCACGAACTCGACTCCTTCGACGCCCGCATCGCTCACCCAGCCCGCATAGCGCTTGCTGGCGCCGCGGGTGCTGTGCCGCGCACGCGGCAGGAACAGGCGCAGATACAGCTTCTCGTATTCGAGCTCGAGCCGGCTCTCCCGCCGCCAGCGCGATTCGACGTATCGGGCGAGATCCGAGTTGAGAGATGCGGCGAGTTCGCGCGCCCGGCGCGCGGCATCGACCGGGTCGGATGAGGCCGAGCTCACGAACAGACTGTCGGTATCCCCGTAGAGGACGTCGAAACCCGCCGACTCGAACCAGCTCTTCGACCAGAGCAGCATGTGCTTGCCCATGCCGGTGATCGAATTGGCGAGCGCGGGATTGTAAAACCGACAGGCGGACGTGCCGAGCACGCCGTAAAAGGAGTTCATCAGGATCTTGATCGCGTGCGCGGCCACGTCGTCGTTGCGCTTCTTGGCGGCTTCGCGGCGCGGAAACAGCTCGTCCAGGATGCGCGGCAAAATGGCGGGCGCGCGCCGGAACTTTCCGCCGGGCGTCTCGATCAGGTCCTCGAGGGGCGATTCGCCCGGCACATACCCTACCGGATCGATGTTGAAGGTACGAATGATGCTCGGGTACAGGCTCTTGAAATCGAACAGCCAGACATTGGCGTGCAGACCGGTCACCGGCTCGAGCACGTGGCCGCCTTGCTGTGCCACGTGAACCCGTGAGTCGCTGCCGCGCACGGTCGGCGCGACGATGCGCGCCCGCTCGAGCTCGGAGAGATACAGGAAATCGAACGAGGCGATGCTCGCGGCGACCCGGTCCGGCGTCATGCCGGTGAGACGGCTGCGAGCGAAAGCGAGCTCCACGAGCCGCAGCTTCTCGACGATACGATAGGCCAGGCGCGCGTCGGTTCGTGCATACAGGGCGAATGCCGGCAGGTCATGCTCGTAGTTGTGGATGATCTCGCCCAGACGATCGCGAGCCTCGCCCGCCACGGCCTTGCCTTCGCCGAGCACCTCGCGGGCGACCGCGTCGAGCGAGTAATCGTCCATGCGAATGAAGGCGCCTCGCAGCAGATCGATGCCGTCGAGCACCAGGCGGCCGGTGATGGTCGCCTGGCCGCTTCCGAAGTAGCCCTCCGGTCTGCGGATGCGCATGGCGCCCGGCTCGCGGCCGAGGTGCAGGGGATATGAAAGTCGCGCGGCGATGCGCTCCAGCACGCTGAGATCGAAATCGATGATGTTCCAGCCCGTGATCACATCGGGATCGATGGCGCGCAGCCGTTGCGCGAAGGCATCGAGGGCCGCGCGCTCGCTCTCGTAACGGAATGCATGCTTGGGCATCGGCCGATCGCGCGCATCGACGACCAGCACTTCATCGACGGCGGGTCCGAAAAGCGAGATGGCCAGCAATCTCTCGCCTTTGGCGTCGGTCTCGATGTCGAACGAGAGCACGCGCGGCTCGAGCGTTACTTCGGCCGGCCGCAGCACGGCGTTGTCGAAAACGAGGATCGGCGAGCCCCCGCCCGTCGCGCCGCGCTCGGTCGCGGATGGCGCCGGCTCCCCGTCGATTTCGCAACCACCCTTGATGCCCCGCTCGATCAGGTAGCGCGTGGCGAAACGAACGTCCGCTTCGTAGGTCTCGATGCCGCCCGTCTGCAGCCGGTCGCGCAGTTGAGGCACGTCGGAGGGCACGTCCGCCTCGATGCGAACCACGGGGTCTCCCTCGAAGGTGTGATACTCGGTCCGGGATTGATTCGCCGCCCGCAGCGACATGGCTCCCGCCGCATCGACGGCGCGCACATAAAAATGCGGCCGCTGCCGGTCGTCGCGCACCAGGAAAGCCGTACCGTCCTCGAGACGACCGTGGAGGTGGACCACGGGTATGCGCCGACCTTCGTGGGCGGAGATCACCCGATAGCTTGCCTGGAATACGAAGCCGCGCGCCGTGGGCATCGGAGGATTGTATCGCCCATCTGGCGGCCAAAATTCGGGCGCGCGGTATAAATTCAGCTTTTCCTGTAATCCGGGGCGCCTCGGAGTGAGAAGCAATACCCACCTCGCGCATGCCCGTTCTGTACCCTTCCTGCCCGATTCATCCACTCGAGAGGGGCGAATGGCGGGCCTGCCGGAAGAACAAGCGAAGAGCTATATCGTCAAATTGCTGACCGCGATGAGTCAAGCAGGGGGGTCCGACTTATTCGTCTCCAAGGACTTCCCGCCGAGCATGAAATTGCAGGGCAACATGCGTCCGATGACCAATCAAAAGCTTTCCGGAGAGGTCGCGCGCGATCTTGCCCACGCACTCATGAATCAGCGCCAACGCGAGGAATTCGCGAAGGACCTGGAATGTAATTTCGCGATATCGGTGCCCGGCGTGGCGCGTTTCCGCGTCAATGTATTCGTGCAGCAGCAGACCCCCGGCATGGTCATCAGGACGATCGCGAACGAGATTCCGGACCTCGCCAGGCTGGGCCTCCCCGAGACGCTCAAGGAGATCGTGATGACCAAGCGCGGGCTGGTGCTGGTGGTCGGAGGCACCGGTTCGGGAAAATCCACCTCGCTCGCCGCGATGATCGATCACCGAAACCGCTCCTCGGCGGGCCATATCGTCACCGTCGAGGATCCGGTCGAGTTCGTGCATCAGTCGCAGCAATCGCTCATCACGCACCGCGAGGTCGGCATCGACACGCATTCCTGGCACAATGCCCTGAAGAATACGCTGCGGCAGGCACCCGACGTGATTTTGATAGGCGAGATTCGCGATACCGAAACCATGGAGCATGCGATCGCCTTCGCCGAAACCGGGCATCTGTGCCTCGGCACGCTGCACTCCAACAGCGCCAACCAGACCATCGATCGCATCATCAATTTCTTTTCCGAGGACCGGCGCAAGCAACTGCTCATGGACCTCTCCGGCAATCTGCGCGCGATCGTCTCGCAGCGCCTGATCCGAACCGAGGACGGCAAGGGACGGCGTGCGGCGGTCGAGATATTGATCAATACGCCGACCATCGCGGACAAGCTGCTCAAGGGCGAATTCCATGAGATCAAGAGCATGATGCAAAAATCGCGTGAGCTCGGCATGATGACCTTCGACGCCTCGCTGTTCGATCTTTATAACGAGGGAGCCATCAGCTACGACGAGGCGATTCGAAACGCCGATTCCGCCAATGAGCTGCGCTTGAACATCAAGCTGAAAAGCCCGCGGGGCGTGCCGGCTCCGGCGCTGCAGGTCGCGGCGGGCTGAGCGCGGCCTTGATCACGCGCGACTTGAAGGGCTGGGCGCCGCGCTCCAGACCGAATCGCACGATACTCGACGGCCGCTATTGCCGCCTCGAGCCGCTCGACGCAGCGAGGCATGGTGAGGATCTATTCGAAGCGTCGAGCGTCCCCGATGCGGCCGAGCGTTTCCGCTGGCTGTTCGAATACCCACCCGAAAGTCGCGCCGGCTTCCAGCCGTGGCTCGACAAGGCTCAATCGAGCGACGATCCGCTGTTCTTCGCCGTGCTGGACAAGGCGAGCGGCAAGGCGGCGGGCCGCCAGGCGCTCATGAGGATCGACACGGCCCACGGCGTCATCGAGATCGGCAGCATTTACTGGGGCCCGCTCGTGTCGCGCCGGCCGGCGGCGACCGAAGCGCTCTATCTGTTCGCTCAGCATGTCTTCGACGAGCTGGGATATCGCCGCTTCGAGTGGAAGTGCCACGATCTGAACGGTCCCTCGAAGCGAGCCGCCGCGCGCTTCGGCTTCAAGTTCGAGGGTGTATTTCGCCAGCACATGGTGTTCAAAGGCGGAAATCGCGATACCGCGTGGTTTTCCATCACCGACGGGGAGTGGCCGGCGCTTCGCCGCGCTTATGCGGCGTGGCTCGACCCCGGCAATTTCGACCCGCAGGGTGGTCAAAAGCGCAGGCTCGAGCAGATCCGAGCGGAGCTCGCAGCGGCTTGAGGCCGCTCGCGCCGCCGGGCGCCGCTCAAAGACGCAGCCAGCCGCGTCTGGCGATGTGATTCAGGGTCAATCCCACGAGGAAGGCGAGCCCCACATTCCACATGGAGAAGGCGGCGGTCGCGAGGGTCGTGAAGCGCTCGGTCTTGATCTTGCTGAAATCGCACGAGCCCAAAGCGAGCTGGGCGCCGGTGAGAAACAGGATCACGCCCAGCACCGCTTTGGGGAAGAACCCGAGAATCGCTGCGATGGAGTCGCCGAAAAAAAGCGCCATGCAGAGCAGGATCGTACCGAGAATGATCGGGGCACCTCCCGTCCGAGCGCCGAAGGCGACGTGTCCCGCCATGCCGCCGGCGCCGTGGCACATGGGTACGCCGCCGCACAGCGCGCTGCCCAGATTCATGATCCCGGTCGATATTGCCACCGAGTTTTCCTTCACGGGGCGGTCGGGGAAGAGCCGGTTATTCTCTTCGCCGATCGCGATGATGGCATTGCCGAGCGTCAGCGGCAGCTGCGGGAGCGCAAGCAGGAACGTACCGACGGACAAGTCGTACCAGTTGAGGTTGGAGAGCAGATGGGGCAGATGCAACTCGATGTGCGGGCCGTGGAGCGCGCTGAACAGCGCCGGGTGCTGGATTGCTCCGCAGGTTGCGCCGAAAATCAGCACCAGAAACATGGCGGGCAGCAGCCGATTGGTAAGCAAGAGCAGGGTGCCGAGAAGGCCGACCGCGGCGATCAGCCAGCCGGTCTGCATCATCTTGATGCCTTCGAGCATGAAGCTGAGACCGAGCCCCAGCACGATGCCCACGATGACGGAACGGGGCACGAGCTTCACGATGCGCCCCGTAGCGCCCGTGAGCCCGAGCGCCAGCCAGAGCGCGCCGGTCGCCAGGCTCGCGCAGTAGATCGTCGATGGAGTGATCACCGCGGTCTGCGCCGCTTGAGTGGCGGCGATCGCCCCGATCGCCTTCATGGGCTGTACCGGGAACGGAGTCCTGTAATAAAGGCCGCAGACCACCATCGCGATTCCGAATGCGAACAGCACCCCGGTCGGGTCCATCTTGAGGACCGTGATGTAGGCAACCACGAAGGGGATGAATGTCCCCAGGTCCCCGAATGCACCCGCCCATTCCATGCGATCGAAGCGGTTTTGCCCGACGGGCCGTTCGGTCATACTGATATCCTACCGCCTTCGGCAAAGGAGCGTTCACCTCGCGTGCAGACGGCTGGGACAAGCATGGCCTCATGACGATGGTCCCGGTCTCGAGCCTGGCTACCTGGTCGATTGCGGCACTCGCCGTTCTCGGAGTCATCATCCGTCCGGGAAAGCTGCCCGAAGCGCTGTGGGCGGTCCTCGGCGCGGCAGCGCTCGTGCTCTTTTCGTTGATTTCGCCACCTGACGCGCTGTCCGCCATGCTCAAGGGGACCGATGTCTATCTGTTTCTCGTCGGCATGATGCTGCTTGCCGAGGTCGCCCGTCAGGAAGGGCTGTTCGACTGGCTTGCGGCCTATGCGGTCAGACGCTCGCGCGGCTCGGCGGCGAGGCTTTTCACCTTGGTGTACGTGGTCGGGATCGCAGTCACGGTGTTTCTGTCGAACGATGCGACGGCCGTGGTCCTGACGCCGGCAGTGTACGCGGCGGCTCGGCGCGCGCGGGCGCACCCGCTCCCGTATTTATTCGTCTGTGCCTTCATCGCGAACGCAGCGAGCTTCGTGCTGCCGATCTCCAATCCCGCCAATCTCGTCGTCTACGGAGCGCACATGCCGCCGCTGGCGGTCTGGATCGGAGAGTTCGGCCTCGCCTCGGTGATTTCCATTGCCGTGACCTACGGCATGTTGCGCTGGACGCAGCGGCGAGAGCTACGCAACGGCATCGCACGCGATGTGGCGCTGCCCACCTTGAACGCCGGCGGCCGGCTCGCATGCGCCGGCATCGCTGCGACCGGTATCGTCCTGCTGGCGGCCTCGAGTCTCGATCGGCAGCTCGGCCTCCCGACTTTCGTCGCGGGCATTTGCACCGCGATTGCCGTCCTGGGCGTCGGGCGCTCCCCTCCGTGGCCGGTGCTGAAGGGCATTTCCTGGAGGGTGCTGCCGCTGGTCGCCGGGCTGTTCGTGCTCGTACAGGCCGTGGAGAACACCGGCGTGCTGGATTCCGTGGTGGTGCTGCTCGAGCGCTATTCCGCCTCATCCGCGCACGCGACCGTGCTCGCGACGGCCGGCATCGCCGCCATTCTCTGCAATCTACTCAACAATTTGCCGCTGGGCCTGCTGGCCGGCGCGTTGGTCGCCGGCGCTCACGTGCACTCCGACATCACCGGCGCCGTGCTGATCGGCGTCGATCTCGGACCGAATCTCTCGGTGACCGGGTCCTTGGCCACCATTCTCTGGCTCGTGGCGCTACGCCGGGAAGAACTTGAAGTCAGTGCATGGCAGTTTCTGGCCATCGGTTCTCTCACCATGCCCCCTGCGCTGATCGCAGCTCTCGTTGGTTTTCTATGGAGATCTCACCCTGCATGATGTGCCGGCGAGGGTCGCGCTACTCTGAGCCCACCAGGGCGGCTAGAATCGAGTCGATCCTGGAAATTTGGGTGAATCACGCCAGCCAACGAAGGAGATCGCGATGAGCACCGAAAAGACCGTCGATGGACTGATCATCCTGCGTAGCCGCCACACCGTGCTGGAGCTCATGGAGCGCCTCAGAGAGCTGTTCAAAACGCACGGTATCAAGGTCTTCGCCCACCTGGATTTCAGTGCGGACGCCGCCGCCGAGGGGATTCAATTGCGTCCTACGCAAATGCTGATCGCCGGCAGTCCGAGGGCCGGTACTCCCTTGATAGAGGCCGCGCCAAGCGTCGCCATCGACCTGCCGCTCAAGGTGCTGGCCTGGTCCGAGAAGGGCGGGACCAGCGTCGCGTACAACGATCCCGATTACCTGAGGCGCCGTCATGGGTTCTCGGCGGAACTCGGCAAGAATATCGCGGGACTCGGCGCGCTCATCGCCAAGGCGGCCGGCGAAGGCCAATAGGAGTTTGGTCAGCCGCCGAGATATCGGCGCAGCACGTTGGCGGTGACGCGCTCGACCATGGCGTCGCGTCGCCACAGCGCCGCCACCCATTCGCAGCTGCCGGCGTGAAATACCTCGCCCTTGCCGTGCGCGAAGTGCACGATCATGCCGGCGCCGCGCTTGACGCGCTCGACCGCGGCGTTGCCACCGTCGCCGATCAGGGTCTCGGCAACGAATTTCGCATCGTCATCGGAGAGAAACCGATCGTCGAATGCCGGATCGATGCGCTCTTCCTTCAAGGACGACATCCCGAGGGCGAGGATCTGCAGCCCCGCGGGGGCTCCGCTCGCCTCGCCAGGCTCCGGCAGCCCGTTCCGCACGACGTAATCGAGGCCGTCGACCTCGTAACCGAACGCATGACCGTCCGCGCCGAGCAGGTCCCCGTAATAGAGGCCGGTGCCGTCGAATGCCCAGTGCTCGGGCCGATAGACGGGAAAGCCGCGAACGCCTCGCGGCGCGCAGCCGCCCCAGCCGGCATAGAGTCCAGCGGTCGCGTTGAGTCCGAAGGTGAGGGCTCCCGGCCGGCCGATTTCGGGAGCTTCCCATGAGCCGGTGGTGCGCGTCGGGTCGGTGGATCGGTAGACCGGATCCTCGGCACGGGCGCGATACTTGTAGCAGACCTGCGCCTTTCCGCCGCGTTCCAGACGCGTCTGCCACATGAAGTTGCCCGCGAATCGCGCCACGCGGCCGCCGCGCCCGACGTAGCCGTCGACGGCGTCACGCATCTCCCAGGTCCAGTATTCGTCGTGGCCTACGCAGACGACGCAATCGTAGCCGTCGAGAATTTCAGGAGCGAATTGCAGTTCGTGCTGGCTGGCCAGATCGACGCGGAAGCCCGCGCGCTCGGCCCACTGCAGGAAATGCCGGTCGTAGCTCGCCCAGCCGGAGGAGCTGTATTTGTTGGAATAGCCGTTCGCATAGGCCCATTCCAGATGCGGGTAGCGCGGTCCCGTGCCGGGGGCCGGGGAGATCTCGAGCGGCACTCGAGGAGCGTCCTCGGGCAATAGAACGAAGCCCCGACACCACGGCCGCTCGATGCTCACCGTGGTCGCGTATTGGTTGCGATTCGGACCGGTGATGCCTTGATAGTGATTCGAGCCGCCCCAGGTGTTGTACGCGGTCCAGGATCCGGTCGCCGCGATTTGCAGAATGCGATTCGGCTTGCGGCCCGGAAGCGGGCGGACGATGAAGAGATGATGCGCGTGGATCGGCGCGCCGTCGCGGCCCCGCGCGGTCAAGGTGAGGCGATACGCCCCCGAAGGCCAGTCATCGCCGATGCGAAACTCCAGAGAGCTTTGCCAGCCGCAGCCGAGCACCGAGCACTGCTCCGGTGTCTCCTGCCAGCGCGCCCCCTCGACCTCGCGCTCGAGAACGGTCGCGGCGATCGCGCCGTCGCGCATGATCGTGAGCCGGTACCGGTCGCTGCTCGAGCTCACCTGCAGGCGCGCCGTGCTGCCCGGCGGATAGGAGAAAGAGTCGGTGTAGCACCAGATCTCGCCGCGCTCGCCGTACATCCCGGGACGTTCGTAACGATGCCCGAAGACGGCCTCGCGGCGTTGCTCGGCGGTCAATCCGAAATCAGGGAAAACGATGCTCATGTTTTTTTGCGACTATACTGGCCATCGATGATCGAAGCCAATGCTTCCGGAGCACGCAGCCGCCGGCGGCCGACGCGCATCGAACAACATACCATTTACCAAATTCCGCTCGGCAACCTCATCGGTACCATCTTCATGGCCCTGCATGCGGCAACGCTCTGTCCTGGGTGGCGGATCTTCTCGCCGTGAGTCCGGCTTATTTTTTCGTCGTGCGCGCTCGTGCGGCGAGAGGCGCCACGGTACCGGCCGTTTAGCGCCACTCCAGCGGCGGCTCGCAAAATCCAGGCCGCAACGCGGCCGCTCGCGTCGCTAAAAAACCACGGCGATATCGAAAGTAAGATGGAAGCGTCGACAAAAAGTTCCGAGTCCCGGCGTCGTCCAGATTTCATAATTCTTTTGGGTTTTTCTGATTTTTTTTCGCTGCGGAATGTGATTACATTTTGATCCGTTCGGGGCTCGGCTGGCACTAACTCCCGAGTCCTAGAATCCCGTCCCGGCCGAGGTGTGCCATGAAGATGCTCATCCGTGGTTGCCGTCCTTTCGTTTTCCGCGCGCTTTGGTTGGGTTTGCCGCTTGCCGCCGCATCCGCACCGGCCATGTCACAATCGGTCACTGCGTCCTCCGGCTCCGCGACGCCCATGTCGGCGGCCGGAGGCTTGTACGTCTCGCCGAAGAACGGTCAGTCGTCGGACCAGCAAGCGTCGGACCGTTATGCCTGCTATACCTGGGCGGTCAAGGAGAGTGGGTTCGATCCTTCCGTATCGGCCGCCGGCAGCGCGTCGTCCGGACTCCAGCAGTACCGCCGCGCGATGACCGCGTGCCTCGAAGGGCGAGGCTACTCGGTGAGCACTGCTTCCCCGCAGAGCCCGGCCACACCCAGCGCCCCGGGTCCGTCCGTTGCGGCGAGCACTGCAATGCCCGTCGAGTTTCGCCCGGAGAGTACGCCCGAGCTCAAGTACCAGCCGTTTCAGTTCCAGATCGATGGCGGCTATACCGCCGCCGTCGGGACGATCGATCAGACCCTGAGCGGCGGACCGAATGTCGGCCTGGGATTCACCTGGTTCCCGACCTCGGCGCTGCCGCTCGGTCTGCGGGTGGAAGGCAGCTGGAGCAGATTCGGAATCAAGGATCGTGCACTGGCCGCCGACTATCCGGGATTCACCTCCGGCCGCAACGACATTTACGGAGGCGATGCCGATCTGCAGCTCGACTTGGCGCACCGCTCTTCGCGCTCCAAGTTGTACCTGCTCGGTGGCGTGGGCTGGTATCGCGTGCAGACACAACTGCGGCAGGTGACCTACCAGAGCGGAACGATATGCGGATGGTACTACTGCACCGCAGGCTACTTTCCCACCCTGACCGGAGAGAGGAACACGACCACCGACTGGCAGAAATCCTGGAACGCCGGGATCGGCTGGGAAATGGCGGTGGCACCCAGCACTTCTTTCTTCATCGAGGCGCGCTACCGGCACTTCCTGCCGAGCAGCGGCTCCAACAGCAGTCACATGAGCTTCGTGCCGGTCAGCCTGGGCTTGCGCTTCTGAGGTAACAACGTCATGGCCATCATCGCGTGTAGTGAGTGTGGCCACGGAGTTTCGACGCAGGCGATGAGCTGCCCGAACTGCGGAGCTCCGGGTACCTCGGCGGCCGATCCTAAAAGCAATAACGCTCTGCGAGCGGCGCAGCGTGTCATGATCGCGCTGGCGGTGGTTGTCGTGATCGCGGCCGCAGTGGTGTTGACCGCGATTCCGCATCGATCGCTCAGCAACCTGCTGACCCGGTGGAAAGGGGAGCGCGCGTCCGAGTCGATCAGCGCCGGCCGGGCGGCGAGCCTCGATCAGGCGGCCAAGCCGACGGGGGTCCCGGCCGCGGCGCCGAGCCCTGCATCCGGCACTGCACAACCTCCGGTCTATGTCACCACGGCACAGCAGCTGTACCTCGATTACAGCGCGAACGCCCTGGCCACTCAGAACCGCATCGGAAACGGGATGGTCCGCGTCACGGGCAACGTCACCGAGATCGAGGAAGATCTGGCAGGCCATCCGGTGATCAAGCTCTCCGCCGGGGTCGCCGAAAGCGCCGACATGCTGCTGAACGATGATCAACGCGCAGCGGCGGCGCAGTTGATCAAGGGGGAATCGGTCGGGGTTCAGTGCGAGAAGATCCAGCGTGATCCGGTGCAGCATTCCGGCGCACCGCAGGGAAGCGGCTGTGTGCTGGTGCTGATCGATGCCGGAGCCACGCCGGTATACCTCGCTGTGTCTTCAGCGAACGACAAGGCGGCGCTGTACATCGTCGGACCGATGCCGGAGAGCGCCTGCTTGTCACGCGGGGAGCTGATTTCGCACGAATTAGGCGGCAATTTCGGTCGAGACGAGGTGATCTCCCGGCGTTGCACGCCGACGGCACGAGAGAGTATCCCTGGAACAGGCTGTCAATTGAGCACTTCAATGGCAGCGGTTCCCGACATGCCGGATGCGCATCTCTGGAAGTACGATTGCGCGGCGCCCCCGCCGGCCGCGACGGGGAAAGTCGCGGAGCGGAAGGTCGCCGGGAGAAAGCCGGGGACGAAAAAATCGACTCGCAAGAGCGCGGCCCCCACGGAAGAAGGCGCGGCCGCAGCGATGCCGATGCCGGTATCGGAACCTTCGCCGCCGGTGCCGGAACCATTGCCGCCGGTGCCGGAACCATTGCCGCCAGTGCCGGATCTGCCGGGCGACGGTCCCGATGCGTTGCCTGCCGCCGCGCCCGTGATCACGGCGTTCCAATCTTCAGCGACCCCCGCGGCCGCTGCCGCCGGGGCGGCGGCGCCGCCCGCCACCTCCTTCGATGCCGTGTCCGTTTCCCCGAACGTGAATACCACTGCCCTCCCGTCCTCCGACGTAACCGCGCCGCCGACCGCTCCGGCGCCAAGTCCCGCCACTCCGGCGGCTGCCGCGCCGAGTCCGGCTCCGGCGGCTGCTCCACTGCCCGACGACCTGTCGGCGGTCAAGTCGAGCGATCCTGCCGCGGCGGAGCATATCGCCTCCTACTGCAACGGTGCGACGGCTTCGGCGAAGGACCAGTCGAGCGTGGCGGCCGGCTGCCGGCACGAAGAGGTGGCTGCGTGGCAGCGGCTCGTCGTCAACAATGAGTTTCCATCGCTCGATGACGCGACACGCCGCAAATGCAAAGAACCGCCTTTCCCGGACAGCTACGTGGCGGAAGAGTCCTGCGCAAGATATCAGCTGCACGCGAAGTGAGTATGGCGCCGCAATCCGTGCGCGGAGGTCCTTACCCGGGGGCGTAGAGGCGTGCCGCTTCCGTCGAGAGCGGCAGGTCGCGGCGATAGAGCTCCGAATCGGGTGCGGCATCCAATGAGCGTGCATAGCGGTGCCCGCTGTGCACCGCGTGGACGATGGCGCCGGGGGCGAGTGCGTCGCCGATCCGGTTCACCGACACGATGCCCGCCGACTTCCAGTCGGCGTGTCGCGATGCGAGCGCGTGATGCAGGACGTCATTGGGCGTGCGCAGCCCGACGATTACCAGCGAGCGGCATGGAACGCGCGTCTCCGTCTCGGTGAATTGATTGCGCAGCGTGACCGTCTCTCCGTCGAAGGCAGCCACGCGACTCAAGGTATGCAAGGCGACCCCGCTGCGCGCCAGGGCGCGGTGCACCTGAGGCTGCTCGTTCGTCATGAGGGTCCAAGCCGACGCATGGCCGGCCGGCGTGACGTAGCTCACCGCACCGCCGCCGCTCTGTGCCAGATATTCCGCCAGAGCACCGCCCATGTAGTAGTTGTCGAAATCGAACACCACCACAGGCGATTCGAGCTTCGCACCGGCGGCGACATCGTCCGGTGTGTAGGTTCCCGCGACCTCGAGCTCGCCGATGGGCACTTCCATCGCCGAGTAGAGCATGCGGGTCCAGCGCGCGCCGGTCGCGATCACGACGTGCGTATGCGCCAGTTCGAGCACGTTGTCCACCGACAGCTCATTGCCCGGATAAAGATTGGCGTTATCGAGCTGCGCCAGCTGCCCCAGGCGCCAGTCGCGCACGCGTCCCCACGCGGCGAGGCCGGGCAGCTGGGTCTCGAAGCGCAGCCGGCCTCCGAATTTCGGAGCGGCTTCGGCCAAGGTGACCGGATATCCGCGGCGCGCCAAGGTGAGCGCGCACTCGAGACCGGACGGGCCGCCGCCGACGACGAGCACCGACGCATCGCTCGCGGCGCGCGGCACCCGTTCCGGATGCCAGTCGCGGCGCCACTCCTCGCCCGCGGTGGGATTCTGGGTACAGCGCACCGGTACACCGTCGTGCCAGCTGGAAATGCAGATGTTGCAGCCGATGCACTCCCGGATATCCTGCTCGCGGCCGGCGCGGAGCTTGCTCGGCAGAAACGGATCGGCGATCGATGCGCGGGCGCCGCCGATCAGATCGAGGACACCTCGCTTGATCTGCGAGACCATCGTGTCCGGCGAGGTGAACCGCCCGACCCCGACGACCGGCCGTGACGTGAGCCGCTTCACGAAGTCGATCACCGGCTCGTGGCTGCCTTCCGGCGAGAAGCGCGATGGCGCGCAATCCGTCGGGCTGGAGTCCATCTTCACGTCCCAGAGATCCGGAAGGTCGGCGAGCAGACGCACGACTTCGTGCGCTTCGGACTCGCCGCTCAAACCCGTGCGCCCGCGCAGCTCCTCGAGACTGATCCGGAGCGCGACGGCGCAGCCCGTTCCGACGGCCTCGCGCGTGACTTCGATGAGCTCGCGCACCAGCCGCACCCGGTTTTCAATCGGTCCGCCGTAAGCGTCGGTGCGGCGATTGTATTCGGGCAGCAGGAATTCATAGGGCAGATAGCCCATGCCGGCATACACGTACACGATGTCGAATCCGGCGCGGCGCGCCTTGCGCGCGCCCTCGGCCTGCCACGCCCGCAGCGCCGCGAGGTCCGATGTATCCATGACCTTGGGCCGCTGGTTACCCATGAATCCCACGTGGGTCGCCATCCAGGGTACACCGGACGGAGAGAGCGGCGGCAATCGGCTGGCACGATTCATGACGCTGGCGCCGCCGTGCCAGAGCTCGATGCCCGCGAGCGCGCCGTGACGGTGTACGGCGTCCACCATGAGGGCGTGCGAGCGTACGTCGTTTTCGTCCCAGAGCGTGCCGAAGGGCAGCGGCGCATCGTCGGAGCTCGGATGAATGGATATCGCGCCGGTACAGACCACGCCCCAGCCGCCCTCCGCCTTCGTCTCTCGAAAACGCGCCCGCACGTGAGGAAGCGCATTGGTCATGCCGCTCGCGTGCGGTACCTGGTAGAAGCGGTTGGGTGCGGTGACCGGTCCGATCCGCACGGGCTCGAACAGCACGGAGTAGCGGGGGTTCAAACGCGCTCCTGGACGTAGCGACGGATGTCCAGGGCACTGTCCTCCATCGGCGCGTAGTAGCCGAATTGATGAACTCGAGCGCTCATGCCCTGCTGCACGGATTCGCAGATGCTCCAATCCTGCCGATTGACGACATCCCAGAATTCCACGGCGTCGCTCGGATCGAACTGCGGCTTGTCGAGCTCGTGCGGCTCGAACAGAAAGTGACAGGCGATGTCGGTCTGTTCGGCGCTGCGCGGCTGCAGGATGAAGGCGGCGACGTGGTCGCAGGAGAGGCTCAGGAAGAGATTCGGATAACTGAGATCGCCCTTGTGCCGCTCGCGCTCGTCCTGCGTCAGACCCGGGAACGGCCGACGCGAAGTGGTGCCGTCGGCGGTAAAGGTATAGGCGCCGGGCCGGTGCGGGATGCCGCGCATCCAGTCGAGGTTGCCGCCGCCGGCTTCGCGGAACGCGGGAACCACCGCACACAGCTCGGGGTGGATCGGGCCGCAGTGATAGCACTCGTTGTAGTTCTCGCAGATGACTTTCCAATTGGCGAGAACCCGGTATTGGATCGTGCGGCCGATACGCAAATCCCGGAGCGGATAATTCTTCGTGCGCTCAGCGATGGATCCGAGCTGATCGATCAAGGTGCGAGCCGTTCCGGGCGTCAGGTTCACGAAGACGAAGCCGCCCCAGGTGTCGACCCCCACGGGATGCAAGCTCAAGGCGGCTTTGTCGGACGCGGTGAGGCCACGAACGTGCGGCGCGGCGACCAGACGCCCCTCGAGATCATAGGTCCAATTATGATAAGGACAAACGATGCCCCGCCCCGCCATCACGCCGCTCGGCGACCCGGAGGATGGCGCACCGCCGGCAGCGGCGGTACGGCACAGGCGAGCACCGCGGTGACGGCAGACGTTGTAGAAGCCTCGAAGCGCCCCCTCGCGGTTGCGTACGAGGAGGATGCTTTCGCCGAGAACATCGATCACACGATAAGCGCCCGGACCGGCGATCTCCTCTTCCCGGCAAATGCACATCCATTCGCGAAAGAAGATGCTTTCCTTCTCGACGCGAAACGCGTCCTCGGAGCGGTACCAGCGCGTCTCAAGCGTGGGCTCCAGGCCCGCTATCGCGGGGCCCGCTGTCGTCGGAAGGTGAATGGCGTTGGTCATCGGGTTGGCTTCAACCGGAACGTCGGAGGTGCGTCCGTCATAAGTGTCCCACAGGTTGATATGGATCAATTGACATGTCAAGACCTGGATAATTGGCCAATATAGGGCGCCACGGGTGGGTGGAGCTGCACCTTTCGACATGTTGATAGGGCAATGGTGGTCTGTCGGCCGCCAAAAATCGAAGAAGATTCATGGTCACATTCGGTTTGAAAAACGTGTCCGGCCCGGTCCGATCGGGAGGAGCGGCGCCTGACGATGGCTACGGTTGAGTCGAGCGCACCGCTTCGATCACCTCATCGACGGATTTGAACCGATCCGGACAGCCGAGCAAGGTTCTCGCCATGGCCAGGGCACCGGCCTCGCAACGGGCGCGCAGGCCGGCGTCCGCTATCCCCTCGAGGTCGAGCACGTGGGCAAATCCCAGGATGCGCCTGATCACCTTGCAGGCGGCAAATCCGAGCATGTCCTGAAACAGCGCATCCATGTAGGCGGCGCGCGCGGCTTGCAGCGCGGCGGCATCCGCGGCTTCGGCAAACATGGCGCTCGGATAGGCATCGCCCTGGCCGTGCTCGGCCCAGAGAGCCAGGAAGCGGGCACGGAAGGTGTTCCAGAACACCTGCGCCTGCTCGAGTATCCACGCCCGATGCCCGGCCCGATCACCGGCGGTGGCTTCACGGCCGAATTGCGAGTACCAGCTGAGCAGAAGATTTCCGAAAAATGCGCCGAGGTCGAAGCCGATGGGGCCATAGAAGGCGAACTCCGGATCGATCACGCGGCTGTCGTGTTCCGTGACCATCACCGAGCCGGAATGCAGATCTCCATGTATCAGCGCCTGCGCTTCGGTCAAGAATTTGTGTCCGAAGTAGGCGGCTCGAGCCTTGAGCGGTCCATCGCGCCGCAAGTCCCCGGCGGCCGCGTCGAGCTGCGGAGCGGTGTGACGATTTCGCGGCGTCACGAAGTAGGGCTCGGCGAATATCAGGTCCACCGTGATCCGGATGAGGGGCTTATTGCCTGCGAACAGCGCAATCCCATCGAGCTTGCGCTCGAACGGCACGGCGAGGTCCGAGGTAAAGAAGCACGCATGCGCCACGTACTCGGCGATGTGTCGGGCGACCAGCGGATAGCATCGGCCTGCGATCAAGCCTTGCCGTAAAATGATGTGCGGCGAGAGCTGCTCCATGATCGTGCAATGAAGCTGCGGCTCGTAGTGATAGATGCTCGGGATCGATTTACCCACGTGTGGCGCCACGGCAGCGAAATAGGCGTTTTCGAAGTAGGCCCGCTGCGGGGACATGGGCCAGCCGGGACCTGCCACCCGTACGTACGGCAGCGCCTGTTTGAGGCAGACGGAACCTTCCGGTCCGTCGACCAGGAACACGAGATTGAGATTGCCGTCACCCACTTCCCGGACGCGCCATTGTTCCGGGCGGCCGCCCAGCCGAGCACGCGCCCGCGGCACGCCGGCCACGAAGGACGGCACGCTCTGCGAATCCAGGATCCGATAGGCTGGAGCCGGTTCCTTCATGTTGTGCCCCGGCGTGCGGCGCGATCCGGCAACTCTTCACCGCCGAACTCGAGGCCCGCGTCGACGGCGTGCTGCTTGCCGTAGCTTCGGAACTTGTCCACCACCTCCTGCATCTCGGCATCATGGAGGTAGCGGATGTCGCCAAGGGCGAGCGCGGCGCAGTATTTGCCGGCCAGGTCTTCGACCTCTCCCGCGAGCGAAAGCGCCGCGTCGAGGTCGGTTCCGAGCGCGATGACCCCATGATTGGCGAGCAGGCAGGCGAGGCGTCCCTCCAAAGCCGCGACGGCGGCGTCCGAGAGCTCCTGCGAGCCGAAGGTGCGGTAGGGCGCGCAGCGAATATCGACGCCGCCCGCGACCGCGACCATGTAATGGAAGGCCGGAATTCCGCGGCCTGTACAGGCGAGCGCGGTCGCCTTCGGGGAGTGGGTGTGCACGATGGCGCCGATGTCGCCACGCGCCCGGAGAATGTCGCGGTGGAAGCGCCATTCGCTCGACGGCCTTCGCCTGCCGAACCAGCGGCCGTCGACCTCCATCAAGGGGATGTCGTCGGGCTCCAGCGACTCGTACTGCATCCCGGTGGGACTCACGAAGAACGAGAGCCGATCGCGGCGCAGACTGACATTGCCGGAGGTGCCGTGGGTCAACGCACGGCGCGTGAGCTCGCGGCAGCCGAACACCACGGATTCGCGCAGCGTCCGGTCCGTGAGCGCAGCGCGCGCAGCCGTCACGGCGTCTCTCCCCGGCCCGGATAGAGACTCTCGAGTCCGGCTCGGCTTGCCGGGCAGACGCCACGCTCCGTGATCAAGCCGGTCACCAGCCTCGCCGGGGTCACGTCGAATGCCAGGTTCAGTGCGGGGCTCGCCGCGGGCATGATCCTCACCGTCTCGATGGCGCCGGATGCGCACTGACCGGAGATATGGGTGAGCTCCGTGGCCGATCGCTCCTCGATCGGAATATCGCGGCCTTCGGCGAGCGACCAGTCGATCGTGCTCATCGGCAGCGCGACATAGAAGGGTACGCCGGTATCCCGGGCCGCGAGTGCCTTGAGGTAGGTGCCTACCTTGTTGCACACGTCGCCGGTCGAGGTCGTGCGGTCGCTGCCGACCAGCACCAGATCCACCAGTCCGCGCTGCATGAGATGGCCACCGAGATTGTCCGCAATCACCGTGTGCGGTACGCCGTGCGCGGCCAGTTCGAAGGCGGTGAGCGCGGCGCCCTGGTTGCGCGGGCGAGTTTCGTCCACCCAGACATGCACGGGAATTCCCGCCTCGTGCGCCATGTATATCGGCGCGAGCGCAGTACCCCAGTCCACGCACGCGAGCCAGCCGGCATTGCAGTGGGTGAGAATGTTGATGGTGCCGCGAGCCGGATCGGCGGCTCGGCGGATCACCTCCAGGCCGTGGACCCCGATGGCGCGGCACTGTTCGACGCTCGCCTCGCAGAGTTGAGCGGCCTCCCGGAACGCGGCGTCGGCACGCTCCGACAGCGACAGGCCGCCGATCGCGCGGCGCAGCCGTGTCAACGCCCAGGCCAGGTCATGGGCGGTCGGTCGAGTCGCCTGCAGGGTGCGGGCCGCGTGATCGAGATAATCGTCCGCGGGGTTCGATCGGGCGGCGAGCGCCAGTCCGTAGGCCGCGCTCGCCCCGATCAGCGGCGCGCCGCGCACCACCATGGTCCGGATCGCACGCGCGGCATCCTCCAGGCCGTGGAGATCGACCGTCGCAAACTCGAAGGGCAGGCGCGACTGATCGATGACCCGGACGGAACCGGCTTCCGTCGGCCAGATGGTGCGGTAGTGCGTACCGGAAATCTTCACGGGGTCTCCCAGTGCCAGCCTAGCGCATGTTGGCGCTGAGCGCTGCGATGATCGGGCAGCGGGTCGCGGAGGTGGCGTGCTCGCAATCACGGACCAGCTGCGACAGTACCCGCTCCATGCGCTGAAGGTCGCCGATCTTGTGCCGGATGTGCTCGAGCCGAGAGTGGGCCAACGCTCGAATCTCGCGCCGGTTGCCGCCCTCCTCGAGGCGCAGCAGCTCGCGAATCTCGTCGAGACTGAACCCCAAGGACTGCGAGCGCTTGATGAAGCGGATGCGATCCACCATGCCGGGCGGATAGTGCCGCACGCTGCCGCCGCTCGGCGGAACCGCCAGTAAATGGCGGCGCTGGTAATAACGCACGGTCTCGACCCCGACCTCGGCCGCACGGGCGAGGCGCCCGATCGTGACCGGGTGCCCGGTGCGCCGCGCGCGAGTGGCGGAAGGAGACTGGGACGTTGCTCGGGACATGGCTCGACTCCGTACCTAGGTACGGAGCCTAGACCATGCCGCCGGTCGAGTACAGCGCGGAGGCGGCATTTTTGAGCGAGTTCCAGCAGGCGTACAATGCGCGAACTCTGGCCCGTCAGGAGGTGCATTGCGGCAACGAGGCAGGACGAAGTATTGACCGCGCACCATGCACCACAACGATATAGGCAATTGAATGGCGGGAATGAAGGCCAGGGTATGGGCTGTCGCGACGCTTGCCGTCGCGCTGTTGCTCGCCGGCAGTATTTATCTCGTGCGAGAGCGGCGCGCCGAGTTCGTTGCGGCGGAAAGCGCGGCCACCGGCGTGGAGCGACTGACCCCGGACGCTCTCGCCCGCACCAAGCGCTTCGCATCGGAGCTCGTCGTCGCCGACATCGTCATAGCCGCATCGATCGCCGCCATCAGCGCGCTCGTCATCAGCAATCGCCGCGCGGTTCGGCGGTACCGGATCCTTTTTGCCACCAATCAGGCGCTTCTCGGCGGCGAGGACACGCCGGATCTGTTGAACGCCATCTGTTGCGCCGCCGTCAGCGAAGGCGGATTTGTGCTGGTCTGGATTGCCCTCACCGTGGAGCATGGGTTTCTGCGGCCGGAGGCGGTGGCGGGTCCGGCGCTGGGGTACGCCGAAGGGCTGAGCGTGTGCGCGGATGCCGATGAACCGGGGGGGCAGGGACCTACCGGAGTCGCATTGCGGGAAGGCAGGAGCGTCATTTGCAACGACTTTCTCCACGATCCGCTGACGGTGCGCTGGGCCGAGCGCGCACGGCGCTTCGGTATACGTGCCTCGGCCGCTCTTCCGCTGAGCCAGAACGGGCGATCCATCGGGATCATTGGTTTGTATAGCGCCGAGCGCGGGCATTTTGATGCGGCCGAGTGCACGCTCGTCCGGCATATGGCCGAGGACATCTCGCTTGGTATCGAGCACTTGCGGCGCGGTGCCGAGATCGAGCGCAACAGCGCCCAATTGCGCATGGACATCACGCAGCGAAAAAAGGCACAGCAAGAACTGCAGGCCTATGCCGAGCGCTTGCGCGGCCTGTCGCGTCGATTGATGGAGGTGGAAGAGGCGGAGCGCCGCAACATCACTCGCGAGCTGCATGATCGGGTCGGACAGAGTCTCGCGGCGTTGAATCTGAACCTCGGTCTCATTCGAAGCGGCATGGGAAGGGAACAGGATCCGGACGTCGTGGGCAAACGCCTGAGCGCGGCGCAGGCTCTGCTGGAATCAGCCATCACGGACATCCGCGATCTGATGGCCGATCTCCAGCCGCCGGCTTTGAATGAGTATGGGTTGTTTGCCGCGCTGACGGTTTATGTCGACTCGTTGCGCCGGACCACTGCCGTGCCGATGACTTTCACCGGACGGGATATCGAGCCGCCGCTGCCTCCCGCCGTTGCGATGGCGCTGTTTCGAATCGCCCAGGGAGCCCTGACCAACGCCGTCAAGCACGCGGCCGCCCGCCACATCAGTGTCGAGCTGACCGCCTCACCCGACAGGGTGAGGCTGACGATCGCGGACGACGGACGAGGGTTCGAGATCGCCGGCGAGCGAACGACCACCCCAACCTGGGGTCTCAGCATCATGCGGGAGCGGGCGGAGGCCATCGGTGCCATGCTGGAGATAGAGTCCAAGCCGGAACAGGGGACACGAATCATCGTCGAGCTCGGAAGGGGCCAGGCGTGAATGCGCTTGGCGCCTGTCATACCCCCTCAGCCAACAGAGAAGGAAACCTCCAATGCACAGCGTAACGACGAAGGATGGCGTTCAGATCTTCTACAAGGATTGGGGACGAGGCCAACCCATCGTGTTTTCCCACGGCTGGCCGCTCTCGGCCGACGACTGGGATGCCCAGATGATGTTCTTCCTCGATCACGGTTATCGCGTGATCGCCCACGATCGACGCGGTCACGGCCGCTCGACCCAGACCGCCGACGGGCATGATATGGATCATTACGCGGATGATCTTGCCGCACTGACCGCCCATTTGAATCTCAAGGATGCCATCCATATCGGTCACTCGATGGGTGGCGGCGAAGTCGCCCACTATCTCGGGCGGAACGGCGAAAGCCGCGTCGCCAAGGCGGTGCTGATCAGTGCCGTTCCGCCCATCATGGTGAAAACGCCCGGCAATCCGGGTGGACTACCCAAAGAGGTGTTCGATGGATTTCAGCGGCAAGTCGCAGAGAATCGTGCGTCGTTCTATCGCGACGTGGCCGCGGGTCCCTTCTATGGATTCAACCGTCCGGGCGCCAAGGTTCTGGAAGCAGTCATCCAGAACTGGTGGCGCCAGGGCATGATGGGCGGAGCGAAGGCTCATTACGACAGCATCGTCGCTTTTTCACAGACCGATTTCACGCCCGACCTCAAGAAGATCACCGTTCCCACCCTGGTCATGCACGGGGACGACGATCAGATCGTCCCCTACGCCGACGCGGGGCCGCTCACCGCGAAACTGGTGCGGGGTGCGACCCTGAAAACCTACAAGGGATTTCCGCACGGCATGTGCACGACCGAGGCGGAAACGATCAACGCCGATCTTCTGGCTTTCATTCGCGGTTGAAGTTCGAGGCGGGCGGAACGGGCGCTTGAGGCAGGCCTCGAGGCGGGCGGAACGGGCGCTCGAAGCAAGCCGCGCCTGTTACGCCAGACCCTGTCCGGCGCTTCGAGCGGCCATTTCCGGCCGCTGTTCCTCTTCTGCGACCAGCCCACGACCGGAGGCTTTCGCGCGGTAGACCATCGCGTCGGCCCGATCAACGAGGGCTTGCCAGCCTCCGCTTGCGTCGCACGCGACTCCGACGCTCGCACTGATCAAGATCTCATCGTCTTTGAACGAGAAGGGCTGTCGAGCGGCATAGACGATCTTCTCGGCGACTTTGCCGGCATCCACGGCGCTTCTGATACCCGAGAGGATCACGGCGAACTCATCTCCGCCTATTCGAGCGACGGCGTCGGTCGGTCGCACCAAGCCCAGGAGCCGCAGGGCAAATTCGCAAAGTACCCTATCGCCCCCTGAATGGCCGTACATGTCGTTGACGGGCTTGAAGTAATCAAGATCTATGTAAATGACCGCCAGTGCCGAAGCTTCACCTTGCCTCATTCGCGATTCGACAAATTGCTCCAATCCCGCGCGATTCAAAAGTCCCGTCAGCGGGTCGCGCTCGGCCAGGAGCAGAAGGCGCAAATTTTCCTCGCGGTGTTCGGTAATATCCTGCGCGACGCCAAAGAACCCGACGATGCTGTCATCGTCGAGACGCAGCGGAAGATAGGTCAGGGAAACGAAGCGTAATTCCACGGCATCCGGATATTCCTTCTCGTAGGAGACCGTTTCGCCCGCAAGGGCACGCTCGGCCCAGGGTCGGTTGATTTCGAACTCGACAGGGTCCATCGTTTCCTTCGCGGTGCGCCCGATGAGCTCCGCGCGGGTCACTCCCCGCCACCGCTCGTAACCCTTGTTCACCAGCAAATAGCGCATATCCCGATCAAACACCGCCACCATGGCCGGAATGGCCTCGATGATGGTGTTCAGCATTGCGGTTTGTCGGGCAAGCTGTCGTCGTGCCGCAACGTCCTCGGTGATATCCCGCATGAGCGATGAGTAGCGCGAGACGCGCCCTTGGAGATCGAAATGCCCGATGACCATGTGATTCACCGGCACAACGCGACTGTCTTTCAAAACGACCTGGGTCTCGCCAATCCATACGCCGGCGCGCTTGACGGCAGGTACGATCTCGCGCAAGAAGCGCTCATTCGTTTCCGGAGTATAGAATTCTCGAAAGGTGTGACCCTCGAGGGGCTTGCTTTCATCAAATCCCAAGGCCCGGCGGGCTGATTTGTTGATGAAATGAACGCGACCTTGCCAATCGGTTTGTGCGACGAGATCCGTCGTATTGTCGAACACTTCGGTGAGCTCTCGCAGCTCCTTCTCGAGGCGGTGCCGGTCGGTCACATCTTGCAGAGTGCCCACCAGGCGGAACGGGACCCCATCCGCGCCCAACTCCGCCTCCCCCACGGCGCGCACATGGATCTGGTGTCCGGAGGTCGGTATCAGAGGCAATTCAAGATCCCAGGAGATGCCTCGAAAACGCGCGTCATCCATTGCCCGGCGGAGCGTCAAGCGCGCTTCCGCCGTGAAGAAGTCAAACGCCTTTTCAACGGTGGGCACATAGTCATCGTCCACTCCGAGAATACGCCGCACTTGCGTGGACCAACGCAGCTCTCCGGTGCTCAAGTTTATTTCCCAGCCACCGATCCCGGCGACGCGGCCCGTGCGCCTCAGGAAGTCCTCGCTTGCCCGAAGCGCGGCCTCCGCGGCTTTTCTGATCGTGACATCCCGTCCGACGGCGTGCACGCGCGGTGCAGAGCCCGGGCCTTGCTGAAGACGAAGGCGCCAAGAGAACCATCGCTCCTGTCCGTCCGGCGAAAGCGCGCGCGACTCAATGGCAATTGATTCGCCGGCCACCGGCGCACTTTTGAGCGCGGCGTCCATGGCGCTCCGGTCCGCGGGCAACAGCAAGTCGAGAAACATCGATTCCTGCAATGCCGCTGCCGAGACCCCGAAGAATCGACCGAGGGCGGGGTTCGTATAGGACAGGCGGCCATCGGGTCGGACCAGCGCGATTATTTCCGTCTGTTCGTCCACCAACGCACGATGTTTCTGCTCGCTCGCCGCCAGGACGATCTCGAAACGTCGGTGAGCCGCAAAGAGCAAGACGGCCTGCGTCGCCGCCAGCAAGAGTGAGACGAGCAATGCACAGGCGGCCAAGAGGGTGAGCCGTTCGCGATGCGTAACACGTTGCACGATGGCCTCGCTGATCGTACGATTCTGCTCGACGAGACCGGCGGCGAGCGCAGCGATATCGGCCCGCAATTTTTCCATCAATCGCTGTCCCGCGTCCGTCGTGACCAACGATACCGCAGCGGTGTGTTTGCCCCCCTTCTCCAACTGAATCGTGTCGGCCAGTTCGTCCAGTTTGAGCGTCGCGTTATGCTGAACATCGGCGCTCAGCCGCGACGGTAGGCCTATTTGTCGGTTGAGAGCGGCGAGCCGGCCGAGCAGCGCCGGCAGCTCCGTGACGGCATCGCGATATGGAGTAAGGTAGCGTTCCTTGCCGGTGAGCAGATATCCGCGCTGACCGGTTTCCGCGTTATTCAGCAAGATGAGCGCGGTTTGCAATTCGATTCGCGACTTCTCGATGACTTCTCGCCGATCGCTTCCTTGCCGGACGAACTGCGTGTCCCGCGCGAGCGAATACACGGTGGCCCCCAACCACAGCAGAGAGGCGACCAGCGCGATCGCCGTAACGCCCAAGTGCCTGCGGAGCGCCGCTCGCCTGGCACTACCTTGTATGTCCACTTCGCCGTTTGACCTGCGTTAGCCGGGAAAGCGCAGCCTGCCAAGATTGGACAGAATCCAATGGGAAGAGGATCGCGTTTTCAATTGATGCTGGAATTGTGGGGTACATGGTCCGCAGAAGTGAGCAGTACTACGCACTTTCCCGGGCAATTGCCGCACCGCGGCAGGCGCGACCGGCAGTGAAGTCGCGCCCTGCGGGGCGCGATCGCTCGAATTTGGCGCCACCAGATTTCCTCGATTCGAGTTGAAGGACCTATGGCGGCGATGTCATTCCGCCGGGCGGCCCGTGGTCGCTCCTCCGGGGGGCACGCCCGGCGCGCATGCTACCGGGGGCCGCGAGCATCGCCGAGCTCGGCGAACCCAACGACCACCGTGGCTCGTCGCGCAACTTGGTCCTGCCGGATGACGAGAGTGGCGGGCTGCTCGCGCCGGCGATACAAGCACGGCGCAAGTGCGATTTTCCCTTCACACAAGCGGGCGCCGCGTCGAATATGCGAAGTCGGTTTGCTTGCGCACGAAATTCTACCGCGCAAATTGTGACTGGCATCCGCGAGCTGCGTGGAGGCCTACCGCAGAATTCTCTCTCCATGGGACCTCCTCGCTGTCACGGACCGCAGTGAATCGAACTTTTCGTCTTCGTTGGAATCGCTCGCGCTCGCAGTGGGTCGTGACCTCCGAGCTCGGCAGTTGCCTGGCCGGCGGCCGCGCAGCGCGCGGGTCCGTGTCGCGCTGCGTCAGGACGTTGGCGCTGGTCGGCTTGTGCTTGGTCGAGACCACCGTGTGGGCGGGCGGTCCGAGCGGTGGGCAGGTGACGGGCGGCGCGGGCCAGATCACCCAATCCGGCAATACCACGACCATCGACCAAAGCAGCCAAGCCATCTCGCTCAGCTGGCAGAGCTTCGACGTCGGCGCTCAACAGACCGTGAACTTCGTGCAACCGAACGCGAGCTCGATCGCCGTCAATCGCGTTCTCGGCAACGGTCCGAGCGAGATCTTCGGCCATCTGGACGCCAACGGCCAGGTTTGGCTCATCAATCCGAACGGTGTGCTGTTCGGCAAAAGCGCGCAGGTCAACGTCGGCGGCCTGGTCGCCTCGACGCTCGATCTGGTCCCGGGCAACGACCCCGACTCGCGCGAGTTTCGCGCCAGCGGCTCCGGCTCCGTGGTCAACCAGGGCACGATCACCGCCGCGCGCGGCGGCTACGTGGCGCTACTCGGACAGCAAGTCATCAATGAGGGCCTGATCCGCGCCCGGCTCGGCACGGTGGCGCTCGGCGCCGGCACCGTGCAAACGCTCACATTCGACGGCAACGGCGTGCTGCACCTCCAAGTCAATCAGAGCACGCTCGCTGCGCTGGTGGCGAACCGTCAGCTGATCGTCGCGAACGGCGGCCAGGTGATCATGACCGCGGGTGCAAAGGATTCGCTGCTGGCCAGCGTCGTCAACAACACCGGCATCGTGCAGGCCGAGACGGTCGAGAATCACAACGGCACGATCGCGTTGCTCGGCGGCGGGGAGGCAAGCACGGTGCAGGTCGGCGGCACCCTCGATGCCGGTGCGCCGCGGGGAGGCAATGGCGGGTCGATCGAGACCTCCGCCGCCCACGTGCAGATCGGCGATGCCAAGATCGAGGCCGATGCGCCCGCGGGCCGCGCCGGTACCTGGCTGGTCGACCCGACGAACCTCACCATCGACAGCACGGCCGCCGCCACCATCGAGAGCTCGCTCAACGGCGACACGAACGTCGTAGAGCAAACCACCTCGACGGGTGCGAGCGGTGCCGGCCAGCAAAGCGCCGGGCTCGGCGACATCAATGTCGATTCCGCGATCAGCTGGGCCAATGCTGCGACCACGCTGACACTCTCGGCATATCACGGCATCAACGTCAATGCGCAAATCAGCGGCGCCGGCCCGCTGGTCATGGATGCCGCGGGCGGGAATCTGACGCTCGCCGCCGGTGCGACGGTGAGTGGCGCGGGCGTCACGCTCGGGACCGGCCCGGGCGGCAACTTCGTCAATCAGGCCGGTGCCTCTGCCGTGAGCGCGGCGAGCGGCACCCACTGGCTGATCTACTCGACCAATCCGACGCTCGACACGCCGGGCGGCCTGACGCCGAGCTTCGTCCAGTACAACGCGTCCTACGGGGCGTCACCGCTCGGCAGCGGCAGCGGGTTTCTCTACAGCGTGGCGCCGACGCTCGCGGTAACCTCGCTGAACGGGAGCGTCCCCAAGACCTACGACGGGGGCACGACGGCGACGCTGTCGGGCGCGAACATGACGGTGAGCGGGCTGCTCAACGGCGACACGGTGAGCGCCGGGACCGGCAGCTACGCCTCGGCGAATGCCGGCAGCAACATCAACGTCACTTCGCCCACCAGCGCGGCGGCGCTCACCGTGACCACCGCAGCCGGTGTGCCGGCGTACGGCTATGCACTCTCGACGACCGGCGTGACGGCGGCGATCGGCACGATCTCACCGGCGCCCTTGACGGCGACCATCGTCGGCGATCCCACCAAGGTCTATGACGGCACCACCACGGCCACGCTCGACGCCGCCAATTACGCACTCGGCGGCTTCGCCGCCGGGCAGGGCGCGACGGTGACCCAGCCGAGCTCGGTTGGGTACGACTTGCCCGGCGCCGGCGCCCGCACCGTCAGCGCGAGCTTCGCATCCAGCAATTTCATCGCCAATTCGGGCACCAATCTGTCCAATTATGTGCTGCCGACCGCCGCCAGCGGCGCCGGCACCATCACCCAGGCTCCGCTCGATCTCACCGGATTGCTGGCCAACAGCAAGACCTATGACGGCACGACCAGCGCCACGCTCAATACCACGAACGCCAACATCTTCGGCATCATCGCTCCGGACGCGGGGCAGGTGACCTTGAGCACTTCGGGCGCGACGGGCGCGTTCGCATCGGCGAATGCAGGCAGCAACATTCCCGTCTCGGTGAGTGGTTTCACGCTCACGGGCAGCAAGGCGGCGGACTACCAGCTCGTGGCGCCGCCGGATCTGGCCGCGAACATCCAGCCCAAATCCCTCAGCGTCGCCGGCGTGACGGCCAATGGCAAGAACTACGACTCGACCACCGCCGATACGCTCGATGTGGCCGCGGCGCAGCTCACGGGTGTCGTTTCGAGCGACTCGGGCCAGGTGACGCTGGTCAGCGGTAGCGCGGCCGGCACATTTGCCTCGGCGAATGTGGGCACCAATATCGTCGTGGCGGCGAGCGGCTTCTCGCTCACCGGTACCGCGGCCGGCAATTACACGGTGGCTCAGCCCGGCGGGCTTGCAGCCAGCATCACGCCGGCGCCGCTCACGATCTCCTTGGGCGGCAATCCGACCAAAACCTATGACGGCACCAGCACGGCCGTGGTGTCGAGCGGCGACTTCACGCTCTCGGGATTCGCCGGCGGGCAGGGTGCGACGGTCACCCAGACGGCATCTGCGCTGTATGCGTCACCCAACGCCGCCAGCAATCAGGGGCTCACGGTCACTCTGGAGGCGTCGGACCTCTCGCCGGCATCCGGGACCTCGCTCGCCAACTACAGCGTGCCACACACCATCACGGGCACCGGCACCATCAATCCCATCGTGTTGACCGGCACCATCAACAACAATCCGACCAAGACCTACGACGGTACGACCGCCGCCACCGTGCCCGGCGCCGATTATGTGCTGAGCGGATTCATCGGCGGCGAGAGTATCACCGTCAATCAGCCGAACGCGACCTATGCATCGGCGAACGCCGGACCGGAGACGGTCACCGCCAGCCTCACCGGCAGCAGCTACACGGCCGGCAGCGGCACGCTCCTGTCGAACTACGTCTTGCCGAGCACACTGTCCGGACCGGGTACGATTCAGCCCCAGCAGCTTTCCGGCAACTACATCAACGGCAGCATCGTCGGCAATCCGACCAAGCCTTACGACGGCACCACCGTCGCCACGCTCGCGCCGTCGAATTTCCTTCTGACCGGCTGGGTCGGCAGCGATGGCGCGACGGTGGTCCAGACCGTGGGCCAGTATGGCAGCGCCAACGCCGGCACGCAGAGCGTCGCGGCGCAGCTCACGAGCGGTGATTTCGTTCCCCAAGGCAGCACCAATCTGTCCAACTACGTGTTGCCGACGGCGGTTTATGGAACCGGTACGATCGCGCCCGCGGTGCTGACCGCCAGCATCATCGGCAATCCGACCAAGGTGTACGACGGCACCACCAGCGCGGTGCTGAGCCCCGGCAACTATCAGCTCTCGGGCTTCGTGAGCGGGCAGGGTGCCGCGCTCGATCCTGCCTCGCCCACCAATTACGCGAGCAAGCACGTCGGCTCGCAGACCATCACGGCGACTTTGGTCTCCTCCGCCTATACGGCGGATCCGGGTACGCTGCTGTCGAACTACGTGCTCGCCACCACGGCCACCGGGGCGGGGACCATCACGCCGGCGCCGCTGTACGTCACCGGCATCAGCGCCCTCAACAAGGTCTACGACACGACCACTGCCGCGACGTTGAATGTCTCCGCCGCCGGTCTTGCGGGCGTCGTATCGGGCGATGCCGGAACCGTCACCCTCACGACCAACACCGGCGGGACGTTCTCGCAAGCCGACACGGGCACGAACCTGGCGGTGACCGCCAATGCCTTCGCGATCACGGGGATCGGTGCGTCCAATTACACCCTGCAACCGCTCACCGGCCTGCACGCCAACATCACCCCGGCGCCGCTGACGATTTCCGGGGTGAGCGCCGACAGCAAGCCCTACGACGGCACAGCGATCGCGACCCTGAGCAGCTCGGGTGCGAGTCTCCACGGGATACTAGGCTCCGACAGTGTGAACCTCTCGAACTCCGGCGCCACGGGCAGCTTCGCGTCGGTGGATGTCGGAAACGCGCTCTCGGTCACCGCCTCGGGCTTCGCGCTCGCGGGTGGCAAGGCGTCGGATTATACGCTGAGCCAGCCGACCGGCCTCACGGCCGACATCACGCCCGCGCCGATCACCGCGGTCATCACCGGCAATCCGACCAAAGCCTACGACGGCAGCAATTCCGCGACGCTCACCGCGGCGGACTACACCCTGTCTGGCTTCGCGGCGGGACAAAGTGCCACGGTGCCGCAATCGGCGACGGCGAGCTATGTTTCCGCCAATGCCGGCACGAACGTCGGGCTGCAATCCACCCTGGTGATCTCCGACTACGTCGCCGGATCGGGCACCAACCTGTCTAACTACACGCTGCCGAGCAGCGCCAGCGGCATTCTCGGCACCATCACGCCGGCGGTCATCAACCTGAGGGGGACGCGAGTCTACGATGCCGGCACCGATGCGGCGGCGACGCTGTTCGGCGCCGCCGGCGTGCTCAACGGCGTGAACGGCGAGACGCTCACCTTGAGCGGCAGCGGCATCCTCAACGGCAAGAACGTCGGCAACGAGCGCTTTGGCTCGCCAGGCATCGGCTCGCTCGGCACCCTCAGTCTCACCGGCAACGGCAGCGCACTTGCGAGTAACTACACCCTCGCAGGCGGGACCGATTCGGTGGTTGTCACGCCGGCACCGCTGACGGTCCTCGACACCACGGCGGCCGGCAAGGTGTACGACGGTACCACGAGCGCCTCGCTGAGCGGTGCGACGCTCTCGGGCGTGCTGAGCGGCGACACGGTCACGCTCGGCAACGATACCACCGGCACGTTCAACACCAAGGACGTGGGCAATAATAAGCCGGTGAGCACGTCGATGACGATCGGCGGCACCGACTCCGGCAACTACACTCTGACGCAGCCCAGCGGGATTACCGCCGACATCACCTCTTTAGGGATCACGGTCACTGCCACGGGCGCCAACAAATTCTACAGCGGCACCACCGCCGATCCGGGGCTGACGCTCACGAGCGCCGGGGTGGTGTTGGGGGACTCGGTGACCTTCACGGACACCTCGGCCACCTTTGCCGATGCGAACGTGGCCAATGGCAAGACGGTGACCGTGACGGGGATCAGCGCGAGCGGCGCCGATGCGGGCGATTACACGCTCGCCAACACCACGGCCTCGACCACCGCCGACATCATTCCGGCGGTCATCAACCTGAGGGGGACGCGAGTCTACGATGCCGCCACCGATGCGGCGGCGACGCTGTTCGGCGCCGCCGGCGTGCTCAATGGCGTGAACGGCGAGACGCTCACCTTGAGCGGCAGCGGCATCCTCAACGGCAAGAACGTCGGCAACGAACGCTTTGGCTCGCCAGGCATCGGCTCGCTCGGCACCCTCAGTCTCACCGGCAACGGCAGCGCACTTGCGAGTAACTACACCCTCGCAGGCGGGACCGATTCGGTGGTTGTCACGCCGGCACCGCTGACGGTCCTCG
>DATAYO010000068.1:0-28632 GCA_036272515.1 Steroidobacteraceae bacterium
AAGTGGATGGTCCTTCAGCTCGACACCGCGGAAGATCCGCGTTCCAAAGCCTTGTATCCTGAGCGCTACGTTGATGGTGGTCCCTGGAAGGATCTCCGCGGGACCCGCTGGTCCAACTGAGAGCGCCGGATAAGCAAGGAGATTTGGTACAAGCCGAGCCGACGCTTGATCGGATGCCTGCAAGCGGCCGCGGTCATTGACCGGACGCCTTAGCCGCCCATGCCCTCGTGGCATGGCATGTTTCCATGGCCCGCTTGTAGGCATCGCGTCCGCTGGTGCGTACCACATAGGCGCGCTCTGCCTCACCGAGGACGACGCCCCCAGCTCTAGTAGCCAACTCGAGGGCGTAGGTCACCGAAATGTCGGCCGCCGTGAACGCTTCGCCGGCAAGATAGGGCGAGCGCGCGAGCTGCCGCGTCACCAACCCCAGCCGGCTGTCGAACAACTCCTGTGCCTGCCCGGCGCTCCAGTTCCGCCGCTCGGCCTCGGGCGCAAAATTGCGGGCACCTACGACGAAGTAAATGGAGGCCGCAAGGCCGGCCTCACCGAGGTGAAGAAACTGTTGGTATGCGGGGAAGGCCGGATCGTGCGGCTCAGGCGCGAGCGGTGTCGGCCCGTGGCGGGCCATCAGGTACTCCATAATCGCAATCGACTCGACCATCGTAACGTCGCCATCCCGGATCGCGGGAATGAACCCAGCGGGGTTGATGGCCAAAAACTCAGCATCTTTTTCGACGCCGGTCAGCAGGTCCACCGGCCTTAGCCGATACGGTAGCCCCATCTCCTCCAGCAGCCAGACGACCCGAAATCCCCGCCCTTCGCCGAACACCGTGATCATCTTTCGTACTCCTTCGTTGACGCGGCCCAAAACGTATAGCTCGGCGACGGCGCGAGCACAACCGCCTTACCTCAGGGCACTGTGAAACGGTGTTCCGTTGGGATTTTTTCGGATGCGCTATGCGCCGCTCACGTCTGCTCTCTTACACTCGCGAGTTTCTCTTGCAGCGCCTGCAGAATAAATCGCATATATGCCTTTCGACCATCGCCAGGCTGGTGCCGGTCTGATGCGCGACGGTGAACGGGTCGGCGGCGTGCAGCTGCAGCAGCTCGGAGATGCGCGCGTGCCGGATCGAGTATGCCGATGCGCCCGGTGATGCGCGCGCCGCCACGCAGGCCTTGCGGCGCCTTATTTCTTCCGCGAGCTTTTCTTCTTCCGCGGGATATGGGCTCCCGATTTTCTCGCTTCGGAGAGGCCAATTGCGATCGCCTGCTTGCGACTTTTGACCTTCTTGCCGGAGCGACCGCTGCGAAGCTTACCGCGCTTCATTTCGTGCATCGCCCGCTTCACCTTGCGGTTCCCGCTCTTACGTTTGGCAGCCATTCAATCTCCTTCAGGCGGCTTCTGATTGTGACTGTAGCTCCCGCTTACGAGCGAGAAGCTGTTCACCCAAGGCGTCGAGATCCATCTCGGACTTCTTCGCCTCGGCGAACATACCGCCGGGCTTTTCTTCCGCTTTGACGTGGTGCTTGATCATTTCGGAGAGCACCGTCACCTTGGCATCGAAATAGTCATCCTCGGCCGACATCTCTTGAATCTGAGCAATCAGTTGCTTCGCCCCGTCGTGTTCCACGACGGCTTCATGGTGGGTATCTTTGTCCTCGGTGGCCTGCAAGAAGGCGGGATAGAAGATCTCTTCCTCGATCCTCGTATGAACGGTGAGCGCCTCGCAAATCTTCGAGGCCAACTGTTGCTTCTTCGATGCGCCCCTGGACTTTTCAAACTCCGAAAACCAACCCTCGACTTGTCGGTGGTCCGCTTTCAGAAGCGATATCGCGTCTGCGTGGGTGGATGATGCTTTCTTGCGTGCGCTCGACATGACTTTGCTCCCGTTGGTGGGTTTCGATGGAACAAAGCCTGAAACGCGAGGGCGTCGCCATCTATCGGCCGCTGGCGGCAGTCGGCGTCGGAATCAACCGATGAGTTGCGCGCGGCGCAGTGTGCTTTCGGATCGGGCGGCTTCGCGGCGCTGAAAAACTCTATCGATGGCGGGAAGAGTAAACGTGCAGTTTTCGCAAGCGCCAGATGCCGGCCGCAACGATCACCCAAACGAGTAGCGCACCGCCAAGGACCATGGCCGCGTTGTGCTCAGGCAATACTTTCCACACCAGCAGCGCAAATGCTCCCATCGCGATCGACCCCAACGCGGCGCCGCGAGCGTCCAACCCGACGGCGAGTCGGCCTCTGATGGTGGCCGGAATGCCGGCTTTGCGCTTTTTCTCCTGCTCATGTTTATCGAGGAGCGTTGCGCTCGACGGAAATATCGCTGGAAACGCCAAGAACAGGCCGCCGACGACCGGTCCCCATGCTTTGGCGATGAGGCCTGTCACGACGGTGATCGTGCCGCCCAGCAGAAAGCGGACGACATACTCGTGCCATTGGATGCGCCGCAGCGAGGCAAGGTCGATTTGTATCCTCACGGGCCTATCGCAGCCACAACGTCCAAAGGCCGAGGGCAGCAACCGCCCAAACGCCGAGCAGCGCCATCACCGTGGGGGCTGTCCTCGCATGCCGCATCCCGATGAAATAGACGCAGCTCACCGCGTAGATGAGGAATGCCGCCGCACCGGCGATCATGGACTTGGCCTCGACCGAGGCGTAAAGCTTGCCTTTGCTCACGACGGTGAGTGCCAGGGTCGCCAAGGCCACGGAAGGGGCGGCCCCGAAAAGCCCGGCGAACCCTTTTGGCCTCACCACGTCGGCGATCACCGCAAACAGCGAAACGATCAAGCCGCCTAACAGAAATCGATACACGAGTTCCACGAGCGTTCCCCTCCCAGTGCTGCGCCTGTCGGCGCTTGGCGCACATGCATTGTCGCCCTGTGCCGATACCGGCGGGCGCCCGCTTAGGCAATGGTCCCCGAATGCCCAAACGATCGAAACGCTCCCCCGGTTTTGCCGACCCTACCCGGTTGCCCTCCTTCGACACGAATGATGAGGACCTCACGGTTGTCATTATCGAGACGCCCAAAGGAAGCCGCAATAAATATGCTTATGACCCGGAAGACCGCATTTTTTCATTGACCAAGGTACTCCCTGCGGGCATGGCGTTTCCGTATGACTTTGGATTCGTGCCATCGACTCGGGGCGGCGATGGGGACCCCTTGGATGTCCTGGTGCTCATGGACGAACCCGCGTTCCCCGGCTGCAAGCTCACCTGCCGGCTGGTCGGCGTGATCGAGGGCGAACAGGGGGACAAGAAGGACACGGAGCGAAATGATCGCGTCGTCGCCGTGGAGAGCGGCAATCACAGTTACGCGCACGTCAAGAGGATCGATGACTTGGGCAAACGCTTCGAGCAGGAACTCGAAGAATTCTTCGTAAACTACCATCGTCTGAGCGGCAAGGAATACCGAATCCTTGCCCTGAAGGGACCCAACGCCGCCCGCGGCTGCGTGAAGCAAGCTCGCAAGCACGCCCGGTGAGTGCGCGTAACTCAGCGTTGATATAGGAGCAATCCATGGCCACCCAATTCCCGAAACCGCCGTTTCCAGAGCAGCGCCAGCCGATGCCGGGACGTAGCAATGCGATGGATCCGCCGCCTGACTACGGCGAAGAGAGTTACAAAGGCTCTGCACGGCTCGCCGACAAGAAGGCCGTCATTACCGGCGCGGACTCCGGTATCGGGCGCGCGGTGGCACTCGCCTTTGCACGCGAGGGGGCGGACATTTTGGTGAGCTATTACAACGAGCACGAAGATGCGCGCGAAACGCAGCGCCTCGTCGAAAGCGCCGGCCGACGGTGTCTGTTGGTGAGTGGCGATATCAAAGATCCGGACCACTGCCGCAAGCTCATCTCGAAGGCTGCCGAGGCCTTCGGCCGGCTCGATATCCTCGTCAACAACGCCGCTCATCAAGCCAGCTTCGAGTCGGCTGAGGAGATCAGCGACGAAGAGTGGGACGTGACGTTTCGCACCAATATCTATTCGATGTTTTATTTGACCAAGGCGGCGCTTCGGCACATGCAGCCGGGTGGCACCATTATCAATACCACCTCGGTGAATGCAGACACTCCAAGTCCGCAGCTTTTGGCCTACGCGACGACCAAGGGCGCCATCCAGAACTTCACTGGCGGACTGGCACAGTTGCTCGCCGACCGCGGGATTCGCGTAAATTGCGTGGCGCCGGGCCCGATCTGGACCCCACTGATCCCCTCGACGATGCCAGCTGACAAGGTGAAGAACTTCGGAAATCAGGTCCCGATGAAGCGACCTGGCCAGCCGAAAGAACTCGCCCCGGTCTATGTGATGTTGGCCACCGACGAGGCGAGCTACGTGTCCGGCGCTACCGTCGCCGTAACCGGCGGAAAGCCGATCCTGTGAGCCCGGGCGTCGCAAAGAAAGATCTGGGTCAGAACGACGCGAAGCTGTCAAAGAGGGCGCGCAAGGCCGCACAGAGCTCGCATCGATGACGACCGGACTTTACAACCGCTGCATGATGGGCGACTAGAGCCGGTAACACGACGACCTCGCTCCGCGTTCTGCACAACCCGGGTTATCAGCCACTGAAAGGAAGGAACCGCAAATGAGCGAGGGCCACTTTCTACGTTTTTACGTGCACGAAGGCCACCGACATCACCATCACTTGCTTTGGGAATGGCTGCTCCACCAAGCGAACAAGTTGGGCATTCGTGGTGGCTCGGCATTCAAAGCGATGGCGGGCTTCGGACGCCATCATGTGCTCCACGAAGCGCACTTCTTTGAGCTTGCCGGAAGCCTCACCGTTGAGGTTGAATTCATCGTGACCGAGGCCGAATCGCAGCAATTCCTCGAGCTGATCGACCGAGAGAAGATCCGCGTTTTCTATGCGTGCATCCCTGCTCGCTTTGGAATTCTCAACCCCGATCGCAAGGATGCTCCCGGGCTGCCGCCATGACCAAAGTGCGGGCACAAGCGGCCCTTCAGTCGGCATCCGGGTCCTCGCAGTCCTGGCGTAGATTGCGATGGATGGCTCTGGCTACGAACACGGCCACGATCGGGTGGCCGGGCAATGACTCGCGTATTCGCGTCTTTGCCACCTTGTAGTGCTTACCCGAGGTGAGCACGTCGTCGAATAGTACGATCTCCCTTCGAATCGGACGTGCCAACTGCGCGCCGTCCAGTTCGGTGATTGCGAGTAGATCTTCATAGCTCATTCTGCCTCCACCACTCCTGTGGTCGGCAGGCGTGCTGCGAATGACTCTAAGGAGGCGGCGCGTATCCGCTCCCGGCGCGGAGAACGCGGTGCGCAGCGTCTGTTCCAGGCGGTCGCAGTGATCGGGATCGCCCGGCACTTTGGAAGTGGGGATCGGGACGAAGGTGAATCGGGAGTCTACGTCTTCCTGAGTGAATTGCCGGCGCAATCCCAAGGCGATTTCCGAGATCGCCCGACTCTTGTAACGCCGTAGCCTGGTGGCATGAGGACTCGTAGCTATCTCGGACGGCGCACGCTTGTAGTTCGTAATGAGCTGGTTCGTCGGTCCGCCGCTCCATCCCCTTCCGGCATGGAAGTCGCCAAAGAAGAGGCACCGGTCATCCTCGTTCAAGAAAAAGTAGGAAGACCTGTTTGTCTGATCAATCCACGTGAGCCGGTCAGGTAGCAAGGTGCCCGCTTATGTCTTCGAAGTCGGATACTCGTATCGCTCCGCGCTCAGCGAACTTGGCCGGCCATGTGAGTTCGGGATTGCGGAAGCAGCTATCCAGGATGAACAGCTTGCGCTTCTGCAGAAGCGCATGACGCGCTTGTATAAGGGTTCCGGAGGTGTTACCGGCCTCCACGATGACCGTCGCCTCGGTCAAGGCAGACATCGTTGCGTTACGCTCCGGAAAGAACAGTCGATTGCCATTCGGACTTTGCCGCGAATGGCGGACAATGGGAACCTGACTGATGATCAGGAAATCATCCGCGAGTCGATGCTGGAGTTCCCTGTTCTCGGGCGGGTAACACGCCGTGATCGGCGTACCCAATACGGCCACCGTCAATCCACCGGCCTCGATGGCGGCGCTGTGCGCGATCGTGTCGATACCCTGCGCCAGACCGGACACTACGGTATATCCGGCATCGACGAAGCACCGGGCGATCTTCGCTGCCCGGCGCATACCCTCTCCACTCGGATTGCGGGTGCCGACGATCGCGACGCAGCGGGTGTTGGTGATGTCCCAATTCCCCTGGAAGTACAAAAGCTCCACAGGATGCTCTGCATCCCGCAGCTTCGGCGGATATTCTCCTGCCCCGTGCACGCGGATACCGAAATGCTTGACGCCGGCGGCGCGCATCGCGTCCAGCGCGATGCACGAATAGTGCTCGGACTCGCTCCGGGACACGAAGTCTGACGGCACTGAGCCTGGGTGCTTTCGGAAGGTGGCCGCCAACGTCTTGAACGTGGTGCCCTCCCGGGCCCACAGGGCTTCATACGCACCCAACTCCAGGCGCGGCATAACGGCGTGCGCTTCGAAGTTGGAAATGCCGGCCTGGGATACCAAATCCGTCATGAGCGCCTCAGGTTGCGGTCTCTGCTGTACAAGTATACAGCACCACCAAGGCCGCAAGAAAACCGACTCTAAATCAAAGAAAACAGGTAGGGGAATTCCATGGATCTGTTGTAGGGATTTCGCGGCCCATGAACCAACTCGAACATTCTCGATTGCATCCGGGAATCCTCAAGTGCAATCTTGCCGGCCGCGAGACTCCGAGGGCATTCGTTGATCGTCGAGGAAGAGCGACTGCAGAAGCTTGCGTTTGCGAGACGGCGCGTTAGCCGGCCGCTTAAGAACCGATGCGCCGTGCCGATAACGATGGTGATTACCCGGATGAGAATACATGATCAGGTGGGGTTCAACGAATCGTGCCGATCCGCGCCAAGGCAAGCGACGCCTGGTGGCGAACCTCGCACTTTCGGTGTTGCTTCCATTGGTGAGCCACGGTGAAGATGTCTCCACCAGCGAGCTCAAGAGCCTGAGCGTCGAAGATCTCATGAACATCGACGTGACCTCGGTCTCCAAGACGCTCACTCAAATGCAAGAGGCGCTTCACTTCGCTCCCGGAAGCAGCGGCCTGCTCGGAACGCAGCAGGTGGGCGATGACCCGAGCCATCAGGCGCATCTTCGAACCTCGATGAATCTGCCGGCCAACCTCACCTTCGACGCCGACCTCCGATATGTCGGGTGGCTGCCCAATCCCTACGTAAATGCCTACGAGGAGCTGAACGCGCGGTTGGGGTGGCGGCCGTCAAGGCGCTGGGAAATGGCACTGGTCGGCGCGAATCTCCTCCACGCTCGCCATGTGGAGTACACGGTCCCGCCGGACAACGTCATCGCGCGAAGCGCGATGCTCGATGTTCGCTTCCGGCTCTAAGCGGTCCCGCTCGGGAGCCGATGCATGAGTGAGGTGCGCCTTCTGATTCTGGACGATGACCTCAACATGGGTCAGGCGATGCGGCAGATAGCGGAAGACGGCGGCGTCGACGCCCGCTTCACTCCGCAGATTGACGCCTTCTTCTCGGCTCTCGATGAATGGAACCCGACTCACGTTGCGATAGACCTGGTGATGCCGGAGATGGACGGTGTGGAGGTTCTGGTGCAATTGGCGCGCCGGAAAACTCTCGCCCAGGTGATCATCACCAGCGGACTCGAGAGCCGTGTGCTGGACGCCGCAAGTCGTTCCGCCAGCGAGCACGGGCTGCGCATCGCAGGCGTCCTTTCAAAGCCGTTTTCTCCGCGTGCGCTTCGCGCCCTGCTGGTGGATACCGCCCCCGGCGTCGATCAGTCCGGAGACAGCCGGTCTACTTCAACCGCAGAGCCCGTCGCGTCCCAGGGTTCTTTCGAGGTGACCGTCGACGAGCTCCGACGGGCGTATGCCATGCGGGAGCTGCATCTCGTTTATCAACCGCAGATCGAATGTGACAGCGGGCGCCTGGTCGGATTTGAAGCGCTGGTGCGATGGTCGCACCCCGTGCACGGGCTCATCATGCCGGATCAATTCATCGCATTTGCCGAGAGCCACCACCTCATCGATGAATTGACGGACGTGGTCTTGGAACAGGGCATTGCCTGGATCACCCAGGCATTTCCGGGCTCCGACTTCACATTGGCCGTCAACCTGTCCTCTCGGAGCGTCCAACCGCGCAGCGCAACCTCTGAGCGGCCCGGCGATGCGCCGCTCGTCAAGCGCATCAAAGCTCTCTGCCGGGCGCATGGGCTGGATCCATCCAGGCTGATTCTGGAGCTCACGGAGACGAGCGCCATGGAAGATCCCGTGAGCTCCTTGCAGCTGCTCACCCGTCTGCGGATGAATGGAGTCCAGTTGTCTCTCGATGACTTCGGAACGGGTTACTCCTCCATGCTCCAGCTGGTCAGACTGCCATTGTCGGAAATCAAGGTGGACAAGTCTTTCGTGGCGACCGCCATTCGCTCCCCTGAATCCCACGCGGTGGTGAAATCCATCGTCGACCTCGGTCGGAGCCTCGAGATGCGGGTGGTTGCCGAGGGCGTGGAGGATTCGGACACCCTGCGCTACCTGCGGGATATCGGCTGCGAGATGGCACAGGGCTATTTTATCGCCCGGCCGATGACCGGTGCTGCGATCTTGGAATGGACCGCTCGCGAAGCATCTCGGTTGGTGCCGGATGCGGCCCAGCGCTCGTTTCTGTAGATTGGCGGCCATGGACAACGGTCCTATGAGCGAGCGCATTCTTTTCGTCGACGACGAACTCCAGGTGCTGGAAGCGATTCAGCAATCCCTGCGCAAGCAGGCCGACATACGGACGGCGACCAGCGGCGCGGAGGGGTTGCGTCTGTTGCAAGCCGCAGGGCCGTTTGCGCTGGTCATTTCCGACATGCGCATGCCGAGCATGAACGGAGCGCAATTTCTCGCGAAGGTGCGCGAACAAGCGCCGGATACCGTGCGCATGATCTTGAGCGGCCAGTCGGATCTGGCCGCGACCATCAGCGCCGTCAACGAGGGCCACATCTATCGATTTCTGAGCAAGCCCTGCCCACCGGAACAGCTGCTGGCTGCCGTGCAGGATGGTCTCAAGCAGTACCGATTGGTCACGGCGGAAAAAGTCTTGCTCGAGCAAACGCTGAGCGGCTCGGTGAAAATGCTGATCGAGATCCTGGGCTTGATCAGTCCCGCCGCCTCCGGCCGCGCGGCGCGCCTGCAGCGCTATGTGATCGACCTCGCGGCTGTGCTCGCGCTGCCGAGCCGATGGCAATGGGGCCTTGCCGCCTACGTGTCCCAGATCGGCTGCGTCGCGTTGCCGAAAGATCTCCTGTCGAAGGTCGAGGCGGCGGAGCCTCTTACCGAAGAGGAAAGGCGGTTGTATGACTCCCATCCTGAGGTCGCGGCGAAACTGCTCGCCGCCATTCCACGGCTTGAAGAGGTCGCCGCGATTGTCGCCTCACAGGCCGGCTCACTGCATCTGGCCGGGAAGCCGGAAGATATCAGTCAGTGGGACCTGCGCAGCACGGGCGAGGCCTTATTGCGAACCTCCTGCGAATTCGATCGGTTTACTGCGCGCGGCGCCACTCGCGAGGCCGCCGTGGAGGCTCTTGGCGCGTTGAACCTCGGATTGCCGCCGGTGATGCTCAAGGGGTTGCTTTCGCTCAAGATAGCCAATCGCGAGGTCGTGGTACGCCACCTGCGCTTGAATGAGCTCGCGCCCGGCATGATCTTGGACGAGGATGTGCTCAGCGCCAAGGGAGTGCGTTTGGTGCCGGTGGGTCAAGAGGTGACGCGGACGCTGATCGTCAAACTATTGAGCATAGCGAACGGCGTCGGGGTTGCGGAGCCGGTGCGGGTGAAAGTGCCTGCGTGACAGCATCCGGGCGGCTCACACGCCGCTCGAGGCCTCTCACTTCTTCAAATATTGGTGCACGATGTCGATGAGCGCCTCCGCGGCGACCGCCTGAGGCGTCTCGCGCCCGGCCTCCGGATCGACCATGTGCTCGCGAATGTGGTCCTCGATGACCTCCGCGATGAACCCGTCCAAGGCGCCGCGGCAAGCCGTGGCTTGCTGCAGTACCTCCGCGCACTCATTGTCCGCCTCGACGGCGCGTTCGACCGCCTCGATCTGGCCTCGCAATCGCTTGAGGCGGTTCAGCAGTTTGATCTTTTCGCTCGCCACGTGACCCATCCCACAAACTCCTTGAAAACCATACCCCCGTAGGGTATATACTACAGACTTAATGGACCCTCAACCTACTAATTCGAGGCCCGGAGGAAAATCCGCGGTGGGAGCCTGGCGCTAGCCGGGTAGGTCCCTCGCAGCCGACCTTCGGGCTCGAGCCTCGACGCTTGAGCATCGTGCGGAGGTGGATCATGGCTGCATTTTCCAATTTTCATTTCGACGAGAGCCGGGTGAGCGACTTCAAGGAAGCCGCCGCCCGCACAGGTTCCGCGGCCGCCGAGACGGCCCTCTTTGCCTGGACGGTGATCGTCCTCGCCTTCGGCGCGTTGATCACGGCCGGATTTTTGTCGCGATGAGCGCACATCCCGAGGGCGATACACCAATGACCGCCGACATCGAGCGATACCGGGTCAACCTGCGTGACGAGCTGAACGGCGCGGCCCTGTATGCCGCCCTCGCCGCCGCGGAAGCCGATCCCGTCCGAAAGGACCTGTTCTTGCAATTGGCGCAGGCGGAATCCAGCCATGCTGAGCTTTGGCGCGACAAACTGCGCGCGGCCGGGGTCGACGACGAGCGGTTCGTCCCGGCATTTCGCACACGGCTGCTGGCGCGACTGGCCCGGCGGTTCGGGCCGGGATTCGTGCTCCCCACGCTCGCGGCGGCGGAGTTTGCCGATCGCAACAAGTACGCGACTCAAAGCGATGCGCAGGCGATCTCGGCCGAGGAGCGGGGCCACGCCGCGGTGATCAAGGCCGTGGCGGAGAACACCGGCGGCACGGCGGTCGGTGCCGACATTGCCCGCGCCGAACCGTGGCACCGGGGCGCCTCCGGCAACAATCTCCGTGCGGCCGTGCTGGGGGCGAACGACGGACTGGTATCCAATTTCTGCCTGATCATGGGGGTTGCCGGTGCGGGCAGCGCCAATAAAACCGTGCTCATCACCGGCCTCGCGGGATTGGCGGCAGGCGCTTGCTCGATGGCGCTCGGGGAATGGCTATCGGTGACCAATGCGAGGGAGCTGGCGCAGACCCAAATCGGACGCGAGGCCGAGGAACTCGAGCAAACGCCGCTGGCGGAGCAGCACGAGCTCGCGCTGATCTTTCAAGCGAAGGGCATGCTCAAGGAAGACGCACAACGCGTGGCCGCGCAGGTGATGCAGGACAAGAAGGGCGCGTTGGACACGCTGGCGCGCGAAGAGCTCGGGATCGATCCGTCCGAGCTGGGCGGCAATCCCTGGAGCGCCGCCGCAACCTCGTTTGCATTATTTTCGGCCGGCGCTATTTTCCCGGTCCTGCCGTTCATCTGGATGCATGGGATCTCGGCGGTTGGCGCGAGCGCCGCAGCGAGCGGGGTCATGCTCTGTGCCATGGGCATGCTCACGTCGCTGTTCAATGGACGGAGCCCCTGGTACTCCGCGGCCCGGCAATTGCTCTTTGGGTGTCTCGCCGCGGCGGTCACCTATGGACTCGGCGCCGCGCTCGGCACGTCCTTGTCGTGAAAACACGGCCGCGCCGCGGCGATCGAAGCCTTACCGGGCGGCGAGCTTCGCCGCCGTGTTCGCAACCAGCATTCCCTGGTGTCTGGCGCCCTCGAGCTCCAGCGCGGATGGCGCACGCTGGCCGGAGCTGCCGGCAATAGTCGTGGCGCCATAGGGGCTGCCGCCCACGATCTCGTCGAGCGTCATCTGCCCCTGATGGCTGTAGGGCAGCCCGACGATGATCATACCGAAGTGCAGAAGATTCGTGATTATCGAAAACAGGGTCACTTCCTGACCGCCGTGCTGGGCGGCCGTGGAAGTGAAAGCGCTGCCCACCTTGCCATGCAAGGCACCGCGCATCCACAGTCCGCCCGCCTGGTCCAGGAAGCTCGCCATCTGCGAGGCCATCCGGCCGAACCGCGTCGGGCATCCGACGATGATGGCGTCGTAATTGGTGAGATCGTCGATCACCGCAACCGGCGCGCTCTGGTCGAGCTTGAAATGGGCTGCTTTCGCGGCCTCAGCCGGTGCGGTCTCGGGCACACGCTTGATGTCGACCGACGCACCTGCGGAACGGGCCCCCTCGGCGACGGCCTGGGCCATCGTTTCGATGTGGCCGTACGAGGAATAATAAAGCACCAATATTTTCGCCATGATCGGTCCTCCCTCACGCGCCCGATTGCATCGCCATCCGCATCTCCGTCGGCGTCATGTCCACGACGTGCGTTGCCACCGACCAGCGATGGCCGAACGGATCTTCGAGCTGACCGTACCGATCGCCCCAGAACATGTCGGCGACCGGCATCGTGATCTTCGCACCGGCGGCTGCGGCGCGCGCCACCAGAGCGTCGGCGTCCTCGACATAGAGATGGATCATGACCGGCGATCCTTTCAGGGCCTGCGGTCCCAGAACCCCGTGCTCAGGCATTTCGTCCACCAGCATCACCGTCGAGTCGCCGATACGTACGCTCGCATGCATGAGCTTGCCGCCCGGACCCGGCATCCTCGAGGTCTCGGTCGCGCCGAAGGCCTTTTGGTAGAACTCGATGGCCTGAGCGGCACCCGCGCAAACGAGGTGCGGGGTCACGGCGTGCATGCCTGGCGGAATGAAATGGGTCGCTGGACTCGTCATGGGGTGCCCTCCTTCGAACGTCTGAAATTACTTGCTTGCGGCCGCGGTCCCCGCCGGGTCAACCGTCGTAACGCGCGCTTCGCCGCCATGGCCCCCATGATAGGCGCCCATCCGGCTGCCTCCTACTCCCGAATCCCCGAACGGCAATTCGTCGGCCAGGAAGTGCACCGCGACATCGCTGACCGACACGCCTCCCGAACCCCGGATCCAGACGTCACCCGCCATCGCCCCGGCGCAGTAGTATAGGCGCAGTCCGTGATGCGGGACGACACCGGCCTCGGGGAGCCGCCATCTCGAATATCGACCAGTTGCTGGAATCCGCCACCGAGTGTCATCGCGCAGGCGAGCTGGTCGAGGCGCGGCGTCTATACGCGCTGTGTCTGGCGGCCGACCCCGACCACACGATGGTACTGTTCCGAAGCGGCCTCTTGGAGCTTCAGGATCGGCGGCTGGAGGCGGCGCTGGCCTCGATCGACAAGGCGGCGCGCGCCGCTCCGGACGAGGTCCGCTTTCAATTCGGGCTCGGTCAGGTATTCGAGGCGATGGCACGGTGGGACGAGGCGGCTGCCGCCTATCGAGGCGTCTTGCGCCGCGATCCTGCCTCTTACGACGCGCAGGCTGCACTGGGTGCAGCCCTGCATCGAGGCGGCCATCCGGATCAAGCCGCGTCGGCATACCGCGGCGCCTTGGCGCTCGCCCCCGACGATCCCGTCAGCTGGGGAAATCTCGGCGTGGCGCTCAAGGAGATCGGCGATCTCGAGGGCGCGATCACGGCGCTGGAGCGTGGCGTGGCGCTCGCGCCGCACAGCGCCGTGCATGCCGTGAATCTCGGCATCGCGTTGATCGAACGCCGCGATTTCGGCGCGGCGGAATCCGTCCTTCGCAAAGCGCTCGAGCTCGAGTCCCACCCTGCGGATGCCGCCTTTAATTTGGGCAACGCCCTGCGCGGTCTCGGGCGCACCCGCGAGGCCGCAGCCATGTTTCGTCTCGCCGCCGATTCGCGCCCGGGCCACACCGACGCGTTGAACAATCTCGGCAACGCATACAAAGAGCTCGGCGATTTCGGGGCCGCCCTGGCCGCCTTCGAAACGGCCCTCGAGGGGCGGCCGGACCACGTCGTCGTGCTGAACAATGCCGGATGCCTGCTGCGTACGCTCGGCCGAACCGACGAAGCGGAGCAGATGCTGCGCCGGGGACTCGCCGTCGATCCGGGACAGGCGGCCCTTCACGACAACCTCGGCAACGTGCTCAAGGATGCGGGTGCGCTGGATGAGGCCATCGACTGCTTTCGCCGGGCGCTGCACCTGGATCCTTCCAATGCGGCCACTCACGGGAACCTCGCGTACGCGCTCAGCTTCCAGTCGCCGCGCCCCGAGCCCGTGCGCGAGGAATGCTGGCGCTGGAATGCGCGCTTCGCGGCGCCGATTCGACGGCTCGCGGCAGATGCGGCGCGGGACCTCTCGCCGGACCGGCGCCTCAGCATAGGCTACGTGTCCGCGGATTTCCGCGATCATTGCCAGACACTGTTCACGATTCCCCTGCTCGCTCGGCACGACCACCGGCGATTCAATATCTTCTGCTATTCGAGCGTCGAGCGGCCCGACGCCTATACCGAGCGCGTTGCCGCGCACGCGGATGCCTGGCGCGAGGTGCGTCCGCTCGACGATGAGCGGCTGAGCCGCGTGATCCGCGACGACGGCATCGACATCTTGATCGATCTCACCATGCACATGTCCAATGGCCGCCCGCTCTTGTTCGCGCGCAAGCCCGCGCCGGTGCAGATCGCGTGGCTCGCCTATCCCGGCACGACGGGCATGGACGCGGTCGACTATCGCTTGAGCGACCCGCGCCTCGACCCTGAGGGGTTCGATGATCACTACGCCGAACGCACGCTGCGCCTGCCCGACTCCTTCTGGTGTTACGACCCGCTGACCGATGAGCCGAGGGTCGGCCCCCTGCCGGCACTCGAGCGCGGCGCGCTCACGCTCGGCTGCCTGAACAACCCCTGCAAGCTGACCGACCGCACGCTCGAGCTCTGGAGCGGCGTGATGCGCGCATTGCCCCACGCCCGCCTGCTCATCATGGCGCCCGAGGGCCGGTATCGGCAGCGCGTGCTCGAGCGGCTGGCCGCGCGAGCGGTCGGGCCGCAGCGGGTCGACTTCGTTCCATTCCGCCGGCGCGCCGAGTACCTGCGCACCTACGAGCAGATCGATTTTGGATTGGACACGTTTCCCTACAACGGGCACACCACGAGTCTGGACGCGCTGTGGATGGGTGTTCCCACGGTCACTCGCGTCGGCGAGACCTGCGTCGGCCGCGGCGGCCTGAGCCAGCTGCACCAGCTCGGGCTCGCGGAGCTTGCCGCAAGCTCCGACCAGGCATTCGTCGAAATCGCGGTCAGGCTCGCCGCCGACCTGCCGCGGCTCGCCGCGCTTAGAAGCTCGCTGCGCGAGCGGCTCGAGGCGTCGCCGCTCATGGACGGCGCGCGCTTCGCGCGCAACATCGAAGCCGCGTACCGCACGGCCTGGCTGCAATACGTCAGCGGCGCGCGGCGTGACGAGCCAGCACGTGCGCCACCGCCGCGGTGAGCCGCTTGGCGTAATCGATGTGCAGGAACTCGTTCGGTCCATGGGCATTGGAATGAGGCCCGAGAACGCCGGTGACCAGGAATTGCGTGCCGGGGAATCTCTCCCCCAGCATCGCCATGAACGGGATGGTGCCGCCGACCCCCATCGCCATGAGCTCGTGCCCGTAGAACCGATCGGAGGCCTCCCGCGCCGCGCGCTCCAGCCACGGCTCGAGCGCGGGTGCGTTCCAACCCACGCTGTTCGCGCCCGAGCTGAACGAGACGCGCGCACCGTGAGGAGGATCGGCCTCCAGGGTGCGGCGAATCGACGCTGCCGCGCGCTCGGCATCGACCGTCGGCGGCAATCGAAACGAGAGCTTGACCGCAAGCCTCGGCGCGAGCACGTTGCCGGCGTTGCCCACGTTCGGCAAGCCATCGATGCCGGTGACCGTCAAGGTCGGCTTCCAGGTGGAGTTCTCGAGCAGCACCGCCGGGTCCGGCGACATCGCCCTGGCGCCGTCCACGAACGGCATGCGAGCCGCGACCGAATTCCTGAGCAGCCGCGCAGTCGCGCCGATCTGCAGTCGGCGCTCCTCCGGGACGTCGGCGCGCAGTTCCGGCAGCTCGAGCTCGCCGGTATTCTCATCGGAGAGCCGCGACAAGAGGGAGCGCAGCACGTCGAAACAGGATGCTGCGATCCCGCTGCCCGCACCCGAGTGCACGCCCTCGGTCAATACCGCGATATCGAGCGTGCCCACGATGTTCCCCCGCAGCGAGGTCGTGAGCCACAATCGCTCGTAGTCTCCCGCCTCGGCATCCAGGCACACCACCAGGCTCGGCGTGCCGATCTCGCGCTTGAGCGCCTCGACGTGCAACGGCAAATCCGCGCTGCCGCTCTCCTCGCAGGCCTCGATGAGCACCACGCAGCGCGCGTGCGGGATCCTGCGCGCTTGCAGCGCCGCGATGGCGGTGAGCGAGGCGAAGATCGCATAGCCGTCGTCGGCCGCACCCCGGCCGTAGAGGCGCCCATCGCGGATCACCGCCTCCCAGGGACTCAATCCCGGCGCCCAGCCGGTAAACTCCGGCTGCTTGTCGAGATGGCCATACATCAGCACGGTGTCCGCAGCAGCGGTGTCCGCCGTAGCGATGTCCGCCGTAGCGGGGATGTCCACGAAGATCAGCGGCGTACGCCCGCGCAGCCTTGCGACTTTCACCGTCATGCCGGCGATCGGCTGGCGCCGGCACCAGTCGGTCATCAGCTCGACGGCACGCTCCATGTGGCCGTGGCGCTCCCACTCGGGATCGAACAGCGGAGATTTGTTCGGAATTCGTACGTAGTCGCACAACGCCGGCACGATCGAGCCGTCCCAGGTCGAGCTCACGTGCTCGATGATCGCGGAAATGTCGCTCTCATCGCTCATTTGGCATGCTCCTCGGCGCCGTGCGCGCTATCTGCTCTGCGAGCCGACGGCGCGCGGGCGCCGGCCTGCACGCCGACGCCGTATCGATATACATTCTGTCCGCCGTGAAATCCCGTGACGATAAGCGCAGCGGCCACCACCCACAACAGCGCCAGGAACCATGGCGAAGGCCGCGCATCCGGCGCGCTTCCCGCGCCGCGCCATACCGCCACGAGCAGCAGCGCCATCGAGGCGAAGATCGCCCATTTCACATGCAGCGCCACCGCCGCCCGCGCGGCGGCATCGACGTGCAAGCTGACCACGGCCGCGAGGCCCGTGCCCAGCGCGAACAGCGCGCCCACCGCGCCGAGACACACATTCCAGGTGCCGACCGTGGCGAGGGCCGCGCTGTAACGCCCGAGCGCATCGATGCGCGAGGCGGACAGAGCCGCCGCGCCGGTGAGCACCAGGGCGAGCGGGAAATGCACGGCAATCGGATGCCATTCGGGAGCACCCAGCATCAGGCGGCGCCCTCGCGCCCGGCGAGAGTGTTGCGCCACCAGAGAATGGTGTCGTCGAGACCGGTGTCGAGCGTCCATCGCGGCTGAAAATCGACCTCGTTGCGCAGCCGGCCGATGTCGGGCACCAGCAGGGCAGGTTCCGAGGGCGGTGACGGCCGCGCGCCGAGCTGGAGAAGGTCGCGGCGGCCGATGCGCTCGGCGATCCGCTCGAGCAGATCCGCAATCGCGATCCGATCTCCCGAGCCGATGTTGACGGGACCCTCGACCTCGGTGCCGAGGAGCCGGGCGAATGCCGCGCCCACGTCCTGGACGTGCAGGAAGCTGCGGATCTGCCGCCCGTGACTGCAGGCCGCAGCGCGGCCGGACAACAGATCGTTGATCACGGAGGACACCAGCCGCCGCGGGTCCTCGTCCGGACCGAATTGAAAGAAGATCCGTCCCCAGGCGGTCGACAACCGATGCGCGCGCCCGAACTCCTCCAGTGTCCGCGCCATGGCGACCTTGCATTCCGTGTACGGCGTCGCATGCACGTTCGGACCGTCCGCGAGGGGAGTGGTTCGCTCGTCGCAAACCGATGCCCGCGACCAATCGTATTCCGCGCAGCTGCCTGCCATCACGGCGCGCACCCCGCCGCCCCGCCGAAACGACCTCAGCAGGTGGGCACTTGCGGCGAGCCAGCGATAATTGTCCGCGCTTTGCCAGTACTCTCCGGGCGTCGCGATCCAGGCGAAATGCAGCAGATGGGACGGGCGCACGGTCTCGATCAAGGCATCGATCCCGCGCGCATCCAGCAGATCGGCCCGGTGCAGCGAGATGCCGCCGAGCGAGCCCGCGGCGGGCGCAGCCCGGGGCGACAGCACGGCGTGCACCTCGAACCCCGCCGCGCGCAAAGGTGCAAGACTCCATCGGCCGATGAACCCGCCGGCACCCGTCACCAGCACGCGCCGGAGCACGCTCACGACCCGGTCGATGAATGGAGCAGAGGATAGGCCGCGTCCCGGGCGCTCATGTGCCGCGGCTCGAGCGGCCAGTCGATCGTGAGCGCGGGATCGTTCCAGCGGATGCCGCGGTCGAATCCCGGGACGAACGGCACGGACATCATGTACAGGACCTCGCTGCCGTCCACCAGGGTCAGGAACCCGTGAGCGAAACCCTTGGGCACGTAGAGCGCGCGACGGTTATCGGCCGTGAGCTCGATTCCGAGCCAGCGGCGGTGTGTGGAGGACTCACGTCGCAGGTCGACGATCACGTCGAATATCGCGCCCGAGGTGCATCGGACCAGCTTGTCCTCGGCATGCGGATCGGCCTGGAAGTGCAGGCCTCGCAGGGTGGCGCGCTGCGAGTTGAACGATACGCTGCTTTGCGGCATGTCGGCCGCCAGACCGTGCGCGGCGAACTCCGCCGCGCAAAAGCTGCGCGCGAAGAAGCCGCGGTCGTCCTCGATCCGATCCATGTCGATGAGGTAGGCTCCCGCGAGCGCCGATTCGGTGAAGATCATGGATCGATCGTCGCGACCGGAACGGGAATCACGAAGCGGCCGCCCCATTCGGCGATCCCCGCGAGCTGCCGCCGGATTTCGGTTTGCAGATTCCACGGCAGTATCAGCACGTAGTCGGGCCGCGCACGCATCAGATCGTCGGGCGCGACCACGGGGATATGAGTACCCGGAAGATATTTGGACTGCTTGTGCGGATTGCGGTCCGCGACCATCGGTATGTCGTCGGGGCCCACGTTGCAGAAGTTGAGCAGCGTATTGCCCTTTGCAGCGGCGCCGTATGCCGCCACCGTCTTGCCCTCGCGCTTCGCACGCGCCAGAAATTCCTCGAGCGACCGGCGGCAGATCTCGACGCGCTCGGCGAAGCGCAGGTACGTGTCAAGGGAGGCGAGACCCGCCGCCGACTCGCGTTCGCGCAGCGCCACGAGCCGTGCCCCGTCCTCGAGGTCCGCGCGCGCCGCGTGCGCCGCGAAGATCCGCAGCGATCCGCCGTGGGTCGGCAACTCCTCGGCCTCGTAGAGGCGCAGGCCATGCCGCGCAAACACCCGCTCGATGGCGTAGAGGGAAATGTACGAGAAATGCTCGTGGTAGATGGTGTCGAACTCGACGTTCTCGATCAGCCTCAACAGGTGCGGGAACTCGATGGTCACGGTACCCGTGGGCTTGAGCAGCGCGGCGATGCCGGCAACGAAGTCGTTCAGCTGCGGAACGTGAGCGAGCACGTTGTTGCCGATGATCAGGTCGGCGCGGCGCTCTTCGGCGGCGAGCCGGCCCGCAAGCGCCTCGCCGAAGAACTCCACCAAGGTCGGCACGCCGATTTTCTCCGCGGCCCGCGCCACCGTATCCGATGGATCGATGCCGAGCACCGGAATGCCCATGTCGACGAAATTCTTCAGAAGATAGCCGTCATTGCTGGCGAGCTCCACGACCAGGCTTCCCGGGCCGAGTCCGAATCGCACGCGCGCCATCTCGGCATAGCGCCTGGCGTGCGCCAGCCATTCGTCCGAGTACGAGGAGAAGTAAACGTAGTTGCCGAACAGTTCTTCGGGAGCCACGTCATAGTCGACCTGAACCAGCTTGCACGTTCCGCAGACTTTGGCGCGCAGCGGGTAGCGCTTCTCGTGACGCGCCTCGGCGAGCGTCGCCAGGAAGGCGTTCGAGGGCGGCTGCAGCCCCAGATCCGCCATCGTCGCGGTCAACCGGCCGCCGCAGGCCCGGCAAACCGTGACTAGGCCGGCCATCTCGGTGCCATCGTTCTATCCCTGCCAGAGCTTCCACGGCGCCGCGCCGCGGTCCCACAACGCATTGAGATGCTGCTTGTCGCGCAAGGTGTCCATCGGCTGCCAGAAGCCGTGGTGCGCCCATGCGGCGAGCTGGCCGTCCGCTGCCAGGGATTCCATCGGTTCCTTCTCCCACACGGTCTGTGCGCCATCGATCAGCTCGAGCACGCTCGGTTCCAGCACGAAAAAGCCGCCATTGATCAAGCCGCCCTCCGCTTGCGGCTTCTCCTCGAAGGACGTCGCCTGCGTACCGTCGATGACGACCCGGCCGAAGCGTGCTGGCGGACGCACGCAGGCTACGGTGGCCTTGAGGCCGCGCTGCCGGTGAAAGGCGATCTCGGCCGCGATATCGATGTTCGCGAGTCCGTCGCCGTACGTCATGCAAAACGGGCTGCCGTCCTCGAGATATTTCTCGACATGCAGCAATCGGCCGCCGGTCATGCTCTCCTCGCCGGTGTCGACCAGCGTCACTTTCCATGGCTCGCTGCGGCAATCGTGATACTCGACGCGGTTGCCCGCCATGTCGAACGTCACGTCGGCCTGATGCAGAAAGTAGTTGGCGAAATATTCCTTGATCATGTAGCCCTTGTAGCCCAGGCAGACGATGAACTCGTTGACCCCGAAGGCGGCGTACAGCTTCATGATGTGCCAGAGAATCGGACGGCCGCCGATCTCCAGCATGGGCTTCGGCCTCACGCTCGACTCCTCGGCAATTCGAGTTCCTTTGCCTCCGGCAAGGATCACGCACTTCATGGGGCGGCGGCCTTCAAGGCCTCGTAGCGCGCGATCTGCGCGTTCGATACGCTCAACATGCTCTCCTTGGACGCAAAGGCCCGATACCAGTCGGCGGTCCACCCCACCGCCTCGCGAATCTCGAGCCGCGGGCGCCATCCGAGCACGCGCCCGGCGAGCGCGGACGACAGCGTGAGTGCAGGGGCCTCGACCGGGTGTTCCGAGGCATCGCGTTGCCAGCCCGGCTTGCCGCCGAAGCGTGCGCTGAACGCATCGACCACCTCCCGCACGGTGCAAAAGGATGCCGCATCCGGTCCGAGATTGACAGCGCGCGCCGCCGTGGCCGGCGCACGGATCAGCGCCTGCGCCAACGAGAGATATCCCCCGAGCGGCTCCAGAACGTGCTGCCAGGGCCGCACCGCGTCCGGATAGCGCAAGTTGACCGGCGCGCCGGCCGCGAGCGCGCGCACGCAGTCGGGAATCAGGCGGTCGGCCGACCAATCGCCGCCGCCGATCACGTTGCCCGCCCGAGCCGTCGCGAGCGGCGGCCCCTCGCGAAAGAAACTGTCCCGGAAGCTGCCGGTGAGGAGCTCCGCGCAGGCCTTGCTGTTGCTGTACGGATCGTGACCGCCGAGCCGATCCTGCTCGTGAAATGGGCGCCCGGCGCCGTCATTCTCGTACACCTTGTCGCTGGTCACGACCACGATGCACTCGAGCGCGGAGCGGCCGCGGCACGCCTCCAGCAGCGATCCCGTGCCGAGCACGTTGGTCGCGTACGTGCCGAGCGGGTCGCGGTAGGACTCGCGCACCAGCGCCTGCGCGGCGAGGTGAAACACGACTTGCGGATCGGCACGCTCGACCGCCTCGCGCACTCGACCGGCGTCGCGCACGTCGCCGATGATCGAGGTGCCGCCGCCCCGGACGATCTCCCACAGACTGGGCTTCTCCGGCGGCTCGAGCGCATAGCCCGTGAGCTCGGCCCCCATGCCGCGCAGCCACAGCCACAGCCAGCCGCCTTTGAAGCCGGTATGTCCGGTCACGAACACCCGGCGGCCGCGCCAGAATTCTCGCGATTCGCCCGGCGCCTTCATCCTCGGCTCGCTCCGGACTCCCAATAGGACTTGAGCGTACGCAGCGATGGCCGCAGATGTCCGAGGCCCAAAGCCTCGCCGACGCGGACCTGAAGGTTCAACAGACGCCGCATTCCGCGCACCAGATAAAACACATCGCGATACTGACGCCGGCCCTGGGTGGCATAGGCGATCTTCAGCGCATCGCAGACCACCGCGAGCGGCAGCTTGTAGATGCGCGAGCGGGCGGCGAATGGATCACGCGCGTGACAGCTGAAGGTGCGGTCGCGCGTCAGGATCCAGGTCGCCATGCGCTCCATGACGAAGATTTTCATCTGCACGTCGGTGCCGCCGCGGTAGTCGGTCGGGGCCTTGAGCTCGGCTCCCAACGGATCGTCCGCCGACTCCGCGATCTCGAACAGCCGTTCATTGACGGCGAGCCACGCCCGCCAGAATCGGGGCTTCGCGACGAAGTAATTCGAATGGACGGTGTTCCTCGAATCGGACACCAGATCCTCGAGTTTCGCCGTGGGATCGAGGCGCGCGATGAACCGCGCGGCCACCCCGGCGAGTCCCGGGTGCTCGGACTCGCCATGCTCGAACACGTTCAGGAAATACGCGCTGTTGTGGATGCTCGGGCTGAACAAGAACACGTCGGGCGTGCCGCCCGCATGGCCGATGATCTCGGTGACCGCGGCGGCGGTCAGATTGGTCTTGAGGCGGAACTTGGGCGACAGAAAGCCGTAATAGGCTTCCTCGCTCAGGGGCGCCTGCAGCAGAAATTTTCGTATCGGCCAGTATTCGAACCAATCCGGCCGCTCGTTGCTCGAGTTGTCCAGTACGCCGAATCCGGGGTCCAGATCCCCTCGCGGCGTGTAATGGTTCAAGATCTGATGGATGTGGACGTCCGGCATGCCCGCCAAGGATACCGGCTTCCTCACGAGCCAGCGAGGCCGGCGAGCAGTGCGACATAGTTGGCCCGATACACCCGCATCGAATAGCGCCGCTCGACGTGCTGGAGGCCGTTTGCTCCGAACCGCGCACGCAGCTGCGGCGAAACGATCAGCGTCTCCAGCCGGTTTTCCCAGTCCTCGAGGCTCGCGGCATGGAAGCCGTTGAAACCGTCGATGAGCGCCTCGGTGTTCGCGCCGACCGGCGAGGCAACGCACGGCAGGGAGGCCGCCATGTACTGGAGCAGCTTGAACGCACATTTGCCCCGCGACCATTCATCGTCGGTCAGCGGCATGATACCAATGTGCGCCGCCGCGAGAGCGTCGGCCTCGGTCGACTCGCTCCAGGGGATGCGCTTCACGTTGATCTCAGGCCACGTGGGAAACGCCGAACAGATCACCTTCACCGTGAGGGCGGGGTGCCGCGCGCTCAGCCGGGCGAGCGCCGGGCGGATCATTTCCAGGTAAATCAGATTCTCGGGACTGCCGATCCAGACGATGCTCGGCGCGCCATCGAATCCGGCCGCCGCCGGCCGATAGCAGGATACGTCGATCGATGTCGGCAGTATCTCGACGCGTCGGGCAGCCGGGCGGGCGACACCCGCGAGCACGTCGTTGCCGGCGGCGACCACGTCGACCAGGCGGCAGGTCGCGGCGAATTTCCTGCGGCGCCAGCGGGAGTCGCCGACCGGCGCGCCGAGGCTGCGCGGTTTGCGCACGTAGATGGCATCGTCCAAGTCGAATATTCGCCGCCTGCTCAACGCGGCGAACAGCCGTGCCTCGATCGCGCTCAGCTTGATCTGATGGAGCACGGCGACATCCGCCCATCGCAGCAGGCTGCGCCGCTCCCACGTTCGCAGGCCGTACCGGCCGCTCGAAAAGCGCTCCAGGCGCACCTGCCATCCGGCCGCCTCGAGCGGCACGACCAGGCTTCTCATGCGGTGGCGGAACGAGGGTTGATCGAGGTCGTATCCCAGCAGCATTACGCTCGGCATGCGCGCTCGCCTATGCAGACTCGATGTAGGGGCGAAGGGCGTTCAGGGCGAGCTCGATGCCGTCGGCCAGGGCGAGTCCGCGCGCACGCCGCTCGAGCGCCGCACGCGACGGCTCGTCGCGCAGCAGCGCCAAGGCCCGTGCCTCGATCTCGGAGGACGCAAGCCCGGCCTCGACGGCTACGCCGCCGGCGGCGCAGCGGCGAATGCGCTGCCGCTGGTCGCCCGCGATTGGCACCGCGACACAGGCCGCGCCGCAGGCGAGCGCCTGCAGAAGCGTGGATCCTCCGTTGACCACGACCAGCCGGGCACGCCGCATGAGCTCGGCGAGATCGTACTGCGCGAGTGACCCGGAAATCTCGAGGCGACCGGCCGCGATGCTCCTGTCCACCGCCGGCCCGACGTAACGCACCGGAAACCCCGCGGCCGCGATCCCACGGGCCGCGCGCAGGAATTCTGCGCAGGCCCGCTCCGCGCCGGGATGACCGGTGCCGCCGCCGGGCACCACCAGCACCTGCTCACCTCGCGCATCGGACGGCTTGTCCGCATCCGCGCCGGCCGCTCTCGAGCCGGCGCGCGACAGGATCACGTCGAGGTAGCGCACCGTCGGGCGATGCAGCAGACGCTGCTTCAGCCGCTCGATGATGCCGAGGCCGCCTGCGATGAACTGGGGATAGGCGATCCAGTGCTCGTCGATGAGGCGCATCCAGCGCAGCCGAAATGCCTTGTAGCGCTGCCGGCCGCGAGCACTGATGTATACGACGCGCGCGCCCGAGCGCTGCGCGGCCTCGAGCTGGGCGCTGCGGCCCGCGTTGTCGAAGATGACCACCTGCGGGCGCCAGCTCTCGATCCGCTCGACCACCGCGGCGGTATGGAATGTCGCCGACGAGGGCAGCAAGGTGGCCGGGAACGGGGCGCTCGACGCGTACGGCGCCTCTCGGCTCAGCATGAAGTGCACGCTCGCCGCCGGCCAGCGCTCGAGCACGGCTCGCGCGATCGCCGAGCAGCGTGCGTATTCGCCCATGCCGAACGGCCCGGACACCGGAACGAACAACAGGCGCGGGCTCGCGTCACGCAAAGGCGCTGAACCAGCGGTCGAGTACCAGCAGCGACCAGGCGCGGCGGAACTCCACGCCCACCGAACGCCGCAACACGCCGCGCGCCCTCAGCCTTTCCACCGCCGCATGCAGCACCTGCGGATGATTCTTCAGCCAGCGGTGCACCGGCAAGCCAAATCCGGCCTTGGGCCGCTCCAGGTGCCCCGCGGGCAGCCTCGGCTGCATCAGCCGGCGCACCAGGAGCTTGCCGCGGCGGGCACGCTCATCGACCAGCAGCGCCGGGTCGACGCTCAGCATGAACTCGACCAGCCGGTGATCGAGCAGCGGAGGCCGCACTTCGAGCGAATGCACCATGCTGGTCCGATCCACCTTGGTCAGCAGCCCTTCGGCCAGGTCCGTGTTGAGATCCATCCACCGCAGCCGCGCGAGCGGCGGGAGCTCCTCGCGCCAGAACCGACGATAGAACCACAGATAGTCGTAATCGACCTCACGCCAGGATTCGTCGAGCAGCTCGTCGATCTGCACGGCCGTCATGCCGCCGAGGGCGGCGGCGTACGCCGGCAGGCCGACATACGCGTGCCGCTGCATCGACGAGGCGAGCCGGGTCAACGGTGGGACCAACCGGGCGAGGGAGCGGTTCAGCACGTTCGATCGGGAGCCGATCCGGGACCAGTAGCGCGGATATCCGCAAAAAACCTCGTCCCCACCCTCCCCGCTCAAGGCCACCGTCACCTCGCGGCGGGCGAACTGCGCGATCAGATAATTCGACCAGGCGGCGCTGTCGGCGAACGGCTCGTCGAAAATCCCCGGGATCGCCTCGAGCGCGCGCTCGAAATCGGCGGCTTCCGCCGTCATGTCCGTATGCACGGTCTTGAAGTGGGCCGCGGCGCTGCGCGCGGCCTCGAGCTCCGATCGATCGCTCGCGTCGAAGCCGAGACTGAAGGTATGCGGTCGATCGAGATAGTAAGTGGTGAGCGCGGAGTCGATGCCGCCGCTCAGAAACACACCGACCGGCACGTCCGACAGCATGTGTGCCGGCACGACGGCGCGCAGCATCTCATCGAGCATCTCCAGGGTCTCGCCGGAGCTGCGTCGGGCGAGCTCGGTCGACGGCTGCCAGTATCGTTCGATGCGGACCGATCCGTTCTCCCAGCTCAGCGTGTGGCCCGCCGGAAGCTTGCAGATCCCGCGGTAAATCGTCTTCGGTGCCGGGATGTAGCCGTGAAACAGGTAATCGCGCACCGCCCCGGCATCGATCGGCGGCTTGCCGAGCACCAGCAGCGCCTTGAGCTCGGAGGCGAACGCAATGCCGTCCGGCAAAATCTGATAGTAGAGCGGCTTGATGCCGAGGCGGTCGCGCGCCAGCAGCAGCCGCCGTGCGCCGCCATCCCAGCCGGCGAACGCGAACATGCCGACCGCCTTGTCGAGACAGGCTTTGCCGTGCCGGGCGAGAAGGTGCAACAGCACTTCGGTATCGCCGGTGGAGCGCCAAGGGCCGGGGAGCTGCGCGCGCAGAGCATGATGGTTGTAGATCTCGCCGTTGTACGTCAGCACGTGCTCGCCGTACACCATCGGCTCGTCAGCCGCGTGCGACAGGTCGAGGATCGACAGGCGCCGATGACCGAGCACGACCCCGGGCGCGCTCCACAGCCCTGCGCCGTCCGGCCCCCGGTGGCGCAGCCGGTCGGTCATGGCCATGACCGTTTCCGGGCTCGCTCTGGAGCCGATAATTCCCGCAATTCCACACATGGCGGAAGTCTAGCGCGGAATTCGCCCTAGCCATCGGCCGGCGGTTCGTTTAGGGTGCGTGCCTGGAGTTTCGGACCCATGGCAACACCTGCCGATCAACGCCTGCTGGACCTGTGCGACAAGTGGCTCAAGAGCCTCGAATTGCACCTGCGCTATGCGGGCCTCGATACGGACAGCTACTGGCGGGTTCAGCCCTGGCCCGAGCATCAGCGGCCGAGCCGCTGGATCATCGATCTTGCCATTCAAAAGGCCACCGCGCTTCGCTCCCAGGTGCTCGAGCGGATCAAGCAAGGCGACGCCAAATTCTCCGACTCGCTCGAGCTCATGACGTTTCTCGCCAACCTCATCGGCTCCGAGCACATCGAGCGTTTCATCCCGCTGGCGGACCCCGACAACGAGCGCGACCTCAAGGCCCCTGCAGCCGAGACAGCCCCTGCAGCCGAGACAGCCCCTGCGGCCGAGGCGCCCCCTGCAGCCCGGGCAGCCCCCGCAGCCGCGGCGGTCGCTGCGGATCCGGCCGCCGCGACTGCGTCGCGCGAGCCATCCGGGAAACAGAAATCGGCATCCGAAGTGACGGCCACCCGCGAGATGCCGCAGTTCGTGCACTCCAAGCGGCGCTCGCCGCCGCCGGTGGGCACGCATCAGGTCGCCCGCACGGAGCGCCGCCCGGCGCACGCCAAGACCGCATCGCGGCCCGCGGCCAAGCAACCTGCCAAACCCGCCCCCTCGGAGGATGCCGCGCGCGAGCAGGTCATCGCGGACGCCGCGCGCCTCGTGCAATGGGGCCGCAAGTGGTACGAGCTCGCGGAGCTCATCGCCCGGATGGCCGACCGGCCGCCGCTCGCCGAGGTGAGACGGATACTCAAGGACAACAAGACCACCATCGAAAAGCGGGCCGGTGCCAAGTAGCACCTGCCGTTTCGCGATTCCAACAAAAAATTTAGGGAACCTGCTCCACTGTTACGCGCTCAAAGGCGGCCATGATCACCACAAAAAACCTGTCCAAACACTATGGTGAGATCCTTGCGGTGGACGATGTGTCCTTCTCGGTGGCCCCGGGAGAAGTGCTGGGCTTTCTGGGGGCCAATGGCGCCGGCAAGTCCACCACCATGCGCATGATCGCCGGCTTCATCGCTCCGTCCGCCGGCTCGGTGACGGTATGCGGCCACGATATCGAGCGCTCCCCGGTGGCCGCAAAATCCTGCATGGGATATCTGCCCGAAGGCGCGCCGAGCTACGGCGAGATGACCGTCGGCGAGTTCCTCGACTTCGTCGCGGACATCCGCGGCCTCGGCGGCGCGCGCCGCCGCGAGCGGCGCTCCGTGGTGATCGACCGGCTCGCGCTCGCGCCGGTCATCGATCAAGTGATCGAGACCCTCTCCAAGGGCTTTCGCCGGCGGGTCGGCCTGGCGCAGGCGCTGATTCACGATCCGCAGGCGCTGATCCTCGACGAGCCGACCGACGGGCTCGATCCCAACCAGAAGCACGAAGTCCGGCGGCTGATCAACGAGCTCAGCAAGGACAAGCTGGTGATCGTCTCCACGCACATCCTCGAAGAAGTCCACGAGGTGTGCACGCGCGCCATCATCATCTCGGCCGGCCGGATCGTCGCTGACGAGACCCCGAGCGCGCTCGAGGCCCGCTCGCGCTATCACCACGCGGTCAGCCTGCGCTTCGACCGGCCCGAGCAGTTCGCGGCGGCGCGCCGCGAAATCGCCGGCCTGGCCGAAGTGAACGAGATCGAAGCCGAAGAGCGCGAGCTCAAGCTCACCGCGGTTCCTCGGCCCGGCAAGAATGCTCTGCCGGCGGTCAGCGGATTGATCACGAAGTACGATTGGGACGTGCCCGAGCTGCACCTCGAGTCGGGACGGCTGGACGAGGTATTTCGCACCTTGACCGGAGCCGGCACGCGCGCCGCGATGACGCCTCCACCGGACATGCCCCTGGGCGGAGCGGGAGCGCAACCTTGAGCAAGACCCTGGTGATATTCCGTCGCGAGCTGCGCAGCTATTTCGCGACGCCGTTGGCCTACGTGTTCATCGTCATCT
>DATAYO010000069.1:0-10203 GCA_036272515.1 Steroidobacteraceae bacterium
GACCGCAGCGCTCGTCAACCCCGGCGGCGCGCGGCCGTTGACCCTCCGAGCCTCGAGGAGAGTCGTGAACCCGCCATTCCCAGTCACTGCACGGCGCCGGACGCCATGGCTCGCCGCGGCCGCCCCGGCGCTCGCCGCGGCGATCAGCGCTCTCGGCGCCGGGTGCGCGAATAGTCCCTCGGCGGCGGGTATCTCGACGGCGGGCGGGGCGGCGACGGCGCATGCGGCGGCCCCGGCTCTGCCCGCGTTTCGTCGCCAGGACATGCTGTGGCTGGAACGCATCACGTTCGGCATCGATGCGGGGAGTGTTGCGGAGCTGCGTCGGCTCGGCCGAGAACGTTACCTGGATCGCCAGCTTCACGGGCCGGAGCCGCCCCTGCCCGCTCCCATCGGTGCCGAGCTCGACAGCCTCATTGCCGCACGCCCGGCTTCCGTGCGCGTGCTGGCCGAGCTTTCAGCGCGACACAAGGCGGTCAACGCCATGGCGGACGGCAGCGACAAGCAGCAGGCGCGCAAGGCCATCAATGAACAGGGCAACCAGCTGGCCTACGCGGCGATCCGCGAGGAGCTGCTGCGCGCCGTGTACTCCCCCGCTCAGCTCGACGAGCAGATGGTGTGGTTCTGGCTGAATCATTTCAGCGTGAACCAGCACAAAGGCTATGTGCGCTGGGTGATGGGCGATTATGCCGATCGGGCCATCCGGCCGCACGCGCTCGGGCATTTCAAGGATCTGGTGCTGGCGACGCTCGAGCACCCGGCCATGCTGCAATATCTCGACAACAGCCGGAACGCGGTCGGCCATGTGAATGAGAACTATGCACGGGAGCTGATGGAGCTTCACACCCTCGGGGTGAACGGCGGCTACACCCAGCAGGACGTGCAGCAGCTCGCGCGCGTGCTCACCGGCGTGGGCGTGAATGTGAGCGCATCGCCAATTGCCCCTCCCCGGCTCAAGCCCGAATGGCAGGGCTTGTATCGGCGCGAAGGCGCATTCGAGTTCAATCCGGCGCGGCATGATTTCGGCGACAAGCTGCTGCTCGGTCACACCATCAAGGGCCGCGGCTTCGCCGAAGTGGACGAGGCCGTATCGCTGATCGTCAAGCAGCCCGCCTGCGCGCATTTCATTTCACTCGAGCTCGCCCGCTATTTCGTCGCCGACGACCCGCCGGCGCGCCTCGTGGATCGCATGGCCCGCACCTTCATGCGAACCGACGGCGACATCGCGCAGGTGCTGCGCGAGATGCTCCTCGCCCCCGAAATCGATGCCGCGCTCGGCGGCAAATTCAAGGATCCGATGCGCTTCGTGATCTCCTCGGTGCGCTTCGCCTACGACGGCCGCAGCATCAGCAATACGCGGCCGCTGCTCAACTGGCTGAACGGCCTCGGCGAGGCACCGTTCGGCCGTCCGACGCCCGATGGCTACCCGCTGACCGAGCTCGCCTGGGCGAGCTCGGGCCAGATGAGCCGCCGCTTCGAGATCGCACGCGCCATCGGCTCGGGCAACGCGCCCTTGTTCGAGGCGGAAGACGGCGCCCCCTCGGCCGGGCCAGGATTTCCGCAGCTGTCGAACCGACTCTACTACGAGGCGGTCGAGCCCTTTCTCGGTGTGCAGACCCGCGCGGCGCTGGCGCGGGCCGTCTCGCAGCAGGAATGGAATACTTTTTTGCTGGCATCACCCGATTTCAACTACGAATGACAGGATCCGCCCCATGAAACGCCGTCAGGTATTGAAGCTCGCGAGTGCCGCGCTGCTGGGTGCGGCCGCGGCCCCTGGCCGGCTGTTCGCGGCGCCCGCGAGCGGGCCGCGCTTTTTGCTGGTGTTCCTGCGTGGCGGATACGATGCCGCCAATCTGTTGATTCCGTACTCGAGCGGCTTCTACTACGAGGCGCGTCCGAACATCGCCATCGAGCGCCCGGTCCCGGGCTCGAGCACCGGCGCGCTCGAGTTGAGCGCGGATTGGGCTCTCGCGCCGGCGGTGCGCGACACCATCGGTGCCATGTACCTGCAGCGCCAGGCGGCATTCGTCCCATTCGCCGGGACGGACGATCTGTCGCGCAGCCATTTCGAAACCCAGGACAGCATTGAGCTGGGCCAACCGCTGGGAGCGGCGCGCAATTACCGTTCCGGCTTCCTGGGGCGACTCTGCGCGGTTCTGGGCGCGTCGGCGGAGGCGCAGTCCATTGCATTCACCGATGCGCTGCCGCTCGCCTTCGAGGCCGGCGTCACGGTGCCCAATCTCTCGCTCAAGAACCTCGGCCGGCCGCCGTTCGATGAGCGTCAGGGGCAAATCTTGAGCGACATGTATGCGGGCCACCATCTCGAGGCGGCCGTGCGCGATGGATTGGATCTTCGGCAGGAAGTGTCACAGAAGATGGCCGCCGAAATGACCGCCGCAAACCGCAGCGCGGTCAATACCAAGGGCTTCGAGCTCGAGGCCGAGCGCATGGCGCGGCTCATGCAGGACAAATACCGCATCGCGTTCGTGGATGTCGGGGGCTGGGACACACATGTGGGCGAAGGCGGTGCGCAGGGGAGCCTCGCAGGTAATCTCGGCAGCCTGGGCCGTGGCTTGCAGGTGTTCGCCCAGACGCTCGGCCCCGAATGGAACGACACCGTGGTGGTCGTGCTGTCGGAGTTCGGGCGCACCTTCCGCGAGAACGGCAACCGCGGCACCGATCATGGTCACGGCAGCGTTTACTGGGTGCTCGGAGGCGCGGTCAGAGGCGGCACGGTCGCCGGCGAGCAACGCGCGGTGGAGCGCAGCATGCTGCTGCAGGATCGGGATTACCCGGTCCTCAACGACTATCGATCGCTGCTCGGCGGGGTGTTCCGGACTCTCTGGGGACTGAGTGTGGCGCAATGCGCCGAAGTGTTTCCCGGAACGGCGCCGCGCGACCTGCAGCTCGTGTAGGAGCAATCCCACGGGCACCGCTCGCGCCGTCCCGCAGGTGATGCCGCAGCGCAGCTTCACGCATTCGCCATGGCGGCCGGTTAGCATGCGGGTCTCAGCCCCTCCGCATCACCGAGCTGCGCCATGCGTTATCCCCATGCCGTTGCATACGAGCGTCGCCTGCTATGTGTTTTTCCAGCCTACACCCCGTCGTTCGGCACCTTCGCCCACGCTTATGCGCTCATGTGGCGGGTGCGCGCCTTCATGCCGCCGCAGGGCCTGCTGGTCATTGCAGCTTATTTGCCCGCCCGCTGGAGCGTGCGCTTCGTCGACGAGAATATCGCGCGTGCACGCGCGACCGACTTCGAGTGGGCGGATGCCGTTCTGGTGAGCGGCATGCACGTACAAGGGCCGCAGATTCGCGAGGTCCACGCCCGCGCCAACGCGGCGGGCAAGGTCACCGTGCTCGGCGGCCCGTCGGTATCCGCAGCTCCCGAGAAGTACCCCGAATTCGATTACCTGCACGTCGGCGAGATCGGCGATGCCACCGACCGGTTGATCGAGTGCCTGGACTCGTGCATCGCACGGACGCCGCTCTGGGACCGGCTCGAGCGCGCCGGCCGCCTGGCGGCCGACCCCTCGCTCGAGTCGAACGTGCGGTTCCTGCGACCTTACGACGAGGTGGTGGCGCGCTGGCGCCAGGCGATTGCCTACGCGTACGCGCCGGAGAACCTGTTCGCGAGATTCCTGCATCAGGTGCGATGGACTCATCCTCATCGCCTGCCCACCCCGGCCAAGAGCAGGCTCACGTTCGCGAATTTGCGACGAGCCGTGTTCCTCGCCGGCAATATCGTCTGGCGGCTCGGCATACTTGCGCACTATCGCAGTGAATTCTGGCGCGCCGCCCGATACGCCGTGCGGCAGGGCCAGATCGAATCGGTGTTCGGCATGGGATTCGTCGCCTATCATCTCATCCGCTTCACCCGCGAGGCGCTGCGCGGCGAGCACAACGCCTCCTTCTATGCGGAGAAGGCGCGCCGGCAGCGGCAAGGGGATCCCATGCGCGCACTGAGAGCTTCCGCCGCGATGCTGGTGGCGAGCGCCTGTTTCGCAGGGGCCGCGCTCGCGCAGGGTGTCGGCGTCCGCGTGCTGAACGACACTCCCAACAGTCTCTACATCACGCTGAAGGACTTGAATAGCCGGCCGCCGGAGAATGTGTTGAGCGGTCAGGTGATCAACGGCAACGCCGCCGTCAACCTGTCAGTCACCGCCGATGCGTCGGGACGGGGGCTGCTCTCCTGGAGCGCGACGACCGTCGACCGCGACATGCGCAGGTGCGCTCGTCGCCGGAAAGTGAGTGTCAACGACGGCGCCACCGTGCACGTCTTTGCCAACCGGCACTGCCACCGGCATTGAGTGTCACGTCGTCCGTGACGCGGTGTTGAATTCCTCACTGCGCACTGCGGGGAGCGGCGTCTGATTCGCCGCGACGTCCGCATGGCTCGCCGATAGCCGTTTCATCAAGGGCAGCATCGCCACGGCGATCATCGTGCACAGCACCCCGGCGAATCCGAGCTTGTTGAACAACGCGGTATAGATGTTCAAGGACTCGACCGGGTCGTTGAGCCCTTGCGGAATGTGCGCGAGGTTCGCGACCACGCTGCCCAGGTATTGCGACAGTCCCGTCGCCACGAAATACGCCCCCATCATGAAACCGCCCATGCGCGCCGGCACGTAGCGCGCGATCATCGCGAGTCCGAGCCCGCTCACCAGAAGCTCGCCGAGCGAATAGAGTCCGTAGCCCCAGACCATGATCCAGGACGAGACCTTGCCGTCGACCGCCCAGCGCGCACCCACGCCGTAGATGAAGAAACCGGCCGCCACGGCCGCAAAACCCCAGACGAACTTGGTCGCGATGGATGCATCCTTCCCGGCCCGCCCGAGCGAGTTGTAGATGAATACGAGCACCGGGCTCAGCACCACGATCCAGGTGGAGTTGAGATTTTGATATTGCTCGGGAATCCAGGTGAACAAGTGCCAGCCGAACAGCCGGAAATCGAGGTTCACGTTGTGCTGGGCGAACAGATTGAGCGATGTGGACATCTGCTGATAGAAAATGAAGAAGAATATGGTCTCGACGACGAGCACCAGCGCCGCGATCAAGCCGGCCCTCTCGTCGCGGTGGCTCACCCGGATCAGGTGGACGAAGATGGCCAGGATGACCGCGGCGGCCGCATAGACGCACACGCGGGCCACCGCCTCGCTCTGCAGTATCACAACGGTCAAGCCCACCATCGCGAGGCCGCCCAGCACAACGCCCGCGAGCCGCGCAGGCGAAGGTCGCAACTCATCCGCCGGAGAGCCGATATGCCGCAGGGCACGGCTCATCAGCGCGTAATTCAGGAGCCCCAGCATCAAGCCGATCGAGCACACACCGAACGCCGTGTGCCAGCCGGCGGAATTGCCGTAGCGCTCCCCCACGTAGTCGCGGATCCACGGCGTCAAGGTCATGGATATCATCGAGCCGAGGTTCACCGCCATGTAATACATGGTGAAGGCGCTGTCGATCTTGCTGTCGTCGCCCTCGTAGATCTTGCGCACCAGGTTGCTGGTATTTGGCTTGAAGAAGCCGTTGCCGACGATGATCACGCCGAGTGCGACATACAGAAAGAATTCGTTGTTGGTCGGCAACCAGAGGAGCGCATAACCGCCCGCGAGCACCGCGGCGCCGATCCTCATCGTGCGCCGCGTGCCGAGCAGCTTGTCGCCGATCCAGCCGCCGATCGCCGGCGTCGCATAGATCAGTGCGGCAGCCGCACCCCAGACCAGGTTCGCGTGAGTGTCGACGAATCCGAGCTTCTTCATCATGTAGGTGACCATCAGGACCTGCATGCCGTAGAAGCCGAATCGCTCCCACATTTCGATCAGGAAGATGGTCGTGAAGGAGCGGGTCTGAGAAGCCGGTGCTGTCGAGCGAGCCATGATGGTCCTATCTCCCCTGTCCCTGATCCGTCTGCGGGGCCGCTGCGTCGGCGGCGCTGAAGCTTAGCAACATCAATAGGCGAGCGCGATTCCGTCCGCCCGCATCTCGCTCGCCGCAGCGTACACCCGGGTCGACCCATCGTTGCGGTATTCGACGCATTGGTATCTGCCGAAGCCGCCGTCCGAGGCGCCGATCGGCCAGCCTCTCTGCTCGAGCAGGCGGCGCGTTCGCTCGGGCACGCCGGATTCGAGCCGCAGAAGCCCGAAGGGTCCGAGCCCCGGTTCGTCCTCTCCCATGGTCTGGGGAGAGCCTTGGTGATGCCAGCGCGGGCTGTCCCCGGCCGCTTGAATGTCCAGGCCATAATCGACCCGGTTGACCACGATCTGGGTCTGGCCCTGCGGCTGCATGTCGGCCCCCATGACGCCGAAGGACATCCATGGGCGCCCGCCGGCACAGGCAAAGCCGGGGATGATGGTCTGGAACGGCCGCTTGCCCGGCCGGTACACGTTCGGGTGCTGCTCGAGCAGCGAGAACAGCTGGCCCCGGCTTTGGAACATGAATCCGAGACCGTCCGCCACCAGGCCGGACCCGAGACCTCGATAGTTCGATTGAATCATCGACACCATCAGGCCGCTGGAGTCCGCGACCGTCAGGTAGGTGGTATCTCCCCGGCTCGGCGCCTCGCCCGGATAGGCCGCGGCGCGGATCCGGTCCGGGCGCACCCGTCGCGCGAGCTCCGCGGCGTACGCCTTCGAATTCAGCCGCTCGAGCGGGATGGTCGCGAAATGCGGATCGGCGTAGTGGCGCGCGCGATCCTCGTACGCCAGCCGCTTCGCTTCGGCCTGCACATGGATGGAATCCGCGGACTGAAACCCCATGCCGCGTAGATCGAAATTCTCGAGAATGTTGAGCATCTGCAGGGTCGCGAGGCCCTGGGTGTTGGCTCCCATTGCGTACACATCGACACCGCGATACGAGGTGACCAAAGGCTCGACCCATTCGCTGCGGTGCGTGCGCAAGTCATCGAGCGTGAGCCAGCCGCCGATCCGCTTGAAGTAGGCGTCGATGGTGAGCGCAATCGACCCCTCGTAGAAGGCATCGCGGCCGCCGTCGGCGATGCTGCGGTAGGTGCGCGCCAGATCGGGATTGCGAAAGATCTCGCCTTCGTTCGGGGTTCGCCCGAGAGGCGCGTAGGTGTGCACGGCATTCGCCCACTCCTCCACGCCGGAGCGCGGATCGCGCAGCGCCTCCAGATCGCGCTTCAGGTGATAGGCGATGACTTGCGGAACCGGCACCCCGCTCTCGCACATGTCGATCGCCGGCTCCAGAATCTGCGGCCACGGGAGCCGGCCGTAGCGCTGATGCAGGGACCACCACGCATCCGGCACCCCCGGCGTGGATACCGCGATGGCGCCGTACGGCGCGATGAGCCCGTGCGGCGAGCGGCCGCGAACCGTCTCCAGGCTCAACGACTTCGGCGAACGCCCGGATCCGGCCAGCCCCACGACCTTGGACATTTTCGGATCCCAGATCAGAGCGTAGCAATCGCCTCCGAGCCCGGAGCCCGTCGGCTCCAGAAAGCCGAGACACGCGGCTGCGGCCACGGCCGCATCGGCCGCGCTGCCGCCGCGCTTCAAGATCTCCACGGCGGTCGACGTCGAGTACGGATGCGCCGTGCCGGCGGCGCCGTTGCAACCATGGACGGCCGACCTCGAGGCGAAGCTGGCACCGCACGGACGATCGCCGGCGCGCACATCCAAACGCTCGAATCGCTCGGCGCCGTCGGGTTGATACCGCGGGCTTTCCCCGCACGTTATGTTCATTTTACAGTCCGGCCTCGCCCTCTCGATTGAACATTAAGCGCGCGGTTGTTGGCCAAAAGCCACGGCCGCGAGCGCCCGCGAGCGCAGGGATTTTTCACGGCCGCCAGAGTGTGACGCAGTTAACTCCGCGGCACCCACCCTCGGCATATTTTGCAAAAGATGCAACCCGCTCACCGTCCACTCCTCCTGGGCTTCGTCGCGCTCTGCGCGCTGTCCGGCTGCGACCTGACCTCACCGTGGGGCAGCAGCAGCAGCGGCACGGCCTACGGCTCCGCGAGCGTGACGGACAATACCGGCGGAACCGGCAAGACCGGCGGCAGCGCCACAAGCCCTGTGGGTGGGGTCGGCACGGAGAGCAGCACCACCGGCACCGACGACACCGTCGTTGCCACCGCCTCCAGTGTGAGTGTATCGGTCGAAGTCGGTTCCAGCCAGATCACCAGCATCACCTTCACCTCGAGCGATGGGCTCGCGATCACGGGCTTCGGCATCACCGGTACCCTGGGCGTGCTGCCCGCCGGCTGGAGCGGGCCGAGCACGTTCACGTGCAAGCTGGTAATGGCGGGCAGCGCCTGCGTGCTCGACCTGACCTACGCTCCGACGGCCTTGGGCTCAGGCTCGCTCGTGGTCAACTATGAGTACGTCGACAACGCCAGCCTGTCGAAGGCGCCGGGCGGCTCGGTCACCATTGCCTACCAGGCCATTGCGCAGAACAACGCCGTCGCGACCGCCATGCCGAGTGGTCAGATCAATGCCGCGGTCGGTCGCGGCACGCAATCGGTGAGCGTGAACTTCACTTCGGACTCGAGCAATGCCGTGCTGGACCAGGCGCTCACCGATCTGACGATCACCACCGACCTCGGCTCTCTGCCCCCCGGTTGGTCGAGCGCATCGCCGGCCTTTTCCTGCGCCATCGTGACCACGGGCAACGGCTGTCAGCTCATGCTGAGCTACGCGCCCACCGCTGCGGGCCGCGGTGTGCTCGGCTTGAGCTACACGTACGTGGATGATTCCGGCGCGGCGCGCAGCGGTACCCTCAACATCCCGTATGCCACGACCTCCTCGAACAACGTGGTCGCCACGGCGTCGCCGGCCGGCCAGATCGAGGCCGTCGAGAAGACCGGCAGTCAGGCGGTCGCGGTCGCTTTCAACACCGACGACGGCCGGAGCGCGAGCGGTCTCATTCTCACCTCAAATCTATCCGCGTTGCCCGCCGGCTGGCACTCGAGCGCGACGAGCTTCACCTGCGCGAGCATCGGCACGGGCAACGGTTGCGAGCTTCCGCTGACCTACGCTCCGGCCGCTCTCGGCAGCGGCATGCTCAGGCTCGACTACGCGTACAGCGACGATGCCGGTAATCAGCAGACCGGCACCTTGAACGTGCCGTACACCGCGACCACCAACGACAACGTCGTCGCGACTCCCTCGCCCACCGGACAGATTACCGCGGTCGTCGGCCAAGGCTCGCAGCCCGGCCAGGGCACGCAGCCCGTCGCGGTCACGTTCACGACCGACGACACGCGGCTCGCCACCGCCTTGCAAATAACCAGCGATCTGACTCTGTTACCTTCGGGCTGGAGCGCTCCGAGCGCGTTCACCTGCACCACGGTGAGCACCGGCGGCGGCTGCCAGCTCGATCTGGCGTACACGCCGACGGTATATACGGCCCCGGGCACGCTCGTGCTCGGCTACAGCTACAAGAACAACGCCGGCCAGACCAAGACCGGATCGATCGACATCCCCTATCGGGCGTTGACCGATGACACGATCACAGGAACCTTGAGCCCATCATCCCCGCTGGCCGTGATCATCGGCTCGCCCACCGCGCCGACCCCCGTGACCGTCACGTTCGTCACGGATGATGGCGAACCGGCGATCGGCATACCCTCGACCTCGAATGCGCTCACCATCACTTCGGGCTTGAATTCTCTGCCGCCCGGCTGGACCGCGAGCTCGACCTTCGGCTGTCTGACGGTGAGCGATGGGACGACCTGCCAGCTGCCGCTGAGCTACCAGCCCACGCAAGTGACCAACGGCGCGCAGATCCTGACGCTCGGCTACAGCTATGTGAACGATGCGGGCTACGGCAACACCGGCACGGTCATGATCAGCTACCGCGCCATGTCGGACAACAGCGTGCTGGGAGCGCCCAACCCGAGCTCGGTGCTCGATGTCGCGAGCGGCGGCGGCACCGCGACGGTCGTCGTCAGCTTCACCACGAGCGACGGCAATCCCGCGAGCATGCTGGCCCTGTCGCCGCTTCCATCGGGCATCGGCTGGAGCGTCACGAGCCCCTCGACCTGCGCAATGGTCGGTGGCAGCGCGACGTGTCAGCTCTCGCTGAGCTACCTGCCCGCTGCGCCGACCGGCGGCGTGCAGACCTTGACGCTCGGATACCAGTACATCAATAACGCCGGCCAATCAGGATCCGGCAGCTTGGCGATCCAGTACAGCGCGACTTAGCGCGGCCGGCGCGCCGCCGCTTCCGTACAGCTCGACTCAGTGC
>DATAYO010000070.1:0-145248 GCA_036272515.1 Steroidobacteraceae bacterium
ACGTGCGCCGTCGCAATCGTGATCCCCCGCGCCCGCTCCTCCGGCGCCTTGTCAATCTGGTCGTACGCCTTGAACTCCCCCCCAAACTTCTCCGCCATCACCTTCGTCAAGGCCGCCGTCAAGGTCGTCTTGCCATGGTCCACATGCCCAATCGTCCCCACGTTCACGTGCGGCTTCGTTCGCTCAAACTTCCCCTTCGACACGGCAAGTACCTCTTGGTTAAAAAATTGGAGCCCACGAGCGGGATCGAACCGCTGACCTCGTCCTTACCAAGGACGTGCTCTACCAACTGAGCTACGTGGGCCGCATCCACCTGGAGCGGGTGATGGGAATCGAACCCACGTGATCAGCTTGGAAGGCTGACGTTCTACCATTGAACTACACCCGCATAAATTCGCCCAAAAATTGACGACGAGGCCAATGGCGCCGAACCTCAACCCGCTTCTTGGTGGAGGGGGTAGGATTCGAACCTACGAAGGCATAAGCCAGCAGATTTACAGTCTGCCCCCGTTGGCCGCTTGGGTACCCCTCCACAAAATGAGCCGCGTATTTTGCGGGTGCCAACCCTCCGCTGTCAACGTCGGCGAATCAGCCCCACGGCCACGGGTCTTTTATATTATCGTAAGATATAGTATCGTACGTTACAGTCTTACGATGATCCCAGTCACAGGAGATTCTCGTGCATCGTCACCATCATTTTCCCCGCTTCTTCATACGACACCACGGCGGACGCGGCTTCGGAGGCCGCTTTGGCGGCTGGTTCGCCGAGGGCGGCGAGCTGGGCGGCCGCGGCTTCGGCATGGGCCGGAAGCTGGCCTCGGCGGATCTGCAGTTGCTGATCTTGAAGCTGCTCGGCGACAAGCCGCGCCATGGCTACGAGATCATCAAGGCGCTCGACGAGCGCTCCAAGGGGTTCTACGCCCCCAGCCCCGGCATGGTCTACCCGGCGCTGACCTATCTCGAAGAGATCGGCCATGCCACGGTCGAGGCCGAGGGCGCGCGCAAGCTCTACCACATCACCGACGCAGGCCGGCAATACCTGAACGAACATCGCAATGCCGCCGACGCCCTGCTGGCGCAATTCGAACGCGTCGGTGAGCGCATGGACCATCTGCGCCGCGCCATGCGCTCCGGCCCCGAGCGCGACAGTGAGGGCCTGGAGGCAGACGAACGGCGCGCCTCTGAGCCGCTGCTGCGTGCCCGTCGCGACCTGAAAGCCGCCCTGGCCGACAAGCGCGACAGCTCGCCCGAGGAACAGGAGCGGATCGCCGAGATCCTGCAGCGCGCCGCCAAGGAGATTGCACAGCGGACCGCCAAGTAGAGCAGGCCGAAGCACTGCGGACGTTTCCGCGGAAACGTCGGGTCGGACCCGGACCGGCTCGCCGCCCCCGCGTGGAACTCTATCTCACAATTCCAGCCTATCGATTGAGCGGGCCGGGAACTCGACGACTCATACTTTATCCATGGGGAACTCGCAATGGGCACGAGCACGCTTGGCAGATTCGGGCGTTGTGCTCTTTTCGTCTCGGGCATCGTCGTCTTTGGCATCTCGGGCATCATCGTCTTCGGCGCTGCGGCAAACGCGGCCCACCCCGCCATGGCCGTCTCGAGCACCGACTTTCGCCCCGACGCGGAGATTCCCGCGTCGCAAATCTATCCGCGCTGCGGCGGCGCGAACATATCGCCGCAACTCACCTGGAGCGGCGCACCGACGAGCACCCAGAGCTTCGTGCTCACGATGATCGACGTGAGCGTGAAGCCCTCGTACTGGTCACACTGGATCGTGACCGATCTGCCGCCCGATACGCGATCGATCGCACGCGGATCGAAGGACTTGCCGGCGGGCGCGCAAGTGGTCCCCAACAGCTTCGGCGACGCCCGCTACGACGGCCCCTGCCCTCCTGAGAAGTCCGGAAAACACGAGTATCAAGTGACCATCTGGGCCATGCCGGCCCCGAGCTCCGCCATCTCTCCGCAAATGAAGCCCGCCGATCTGCGTTCGCTGCTCGAGAAGAATTCTCTCGCCCACGCGACGCTCACGGGCTTCGTTGCGCGCTGATCGATCCGGCGATCGCGTGCAATCGACGCACTCCTGATGCAGAGTGACGGCATGCTGCAGTGGTTCGAAAAGTTGCTCGACCCCACCGGGGTCGCTCCCTCCGAGCCGCCGACCGGCAGTCTGATTCGCTTCTACTGGCACTTCATCCGTCAGGCCCGCTGGCTGATCGTCGCGCTGTTCGCGACCGGACTCGCGGTGGCTCTGCTCGACATCACCATTCCCGTGTTCATCGGCCGGGTGGTGACTCTGGTCTCGACGTACCGGCCGGCCCGGCTTTTCTCCGCGGCCGGCAAAGAGCTCGAATGGATGGCGGTGGTGTTTCTGGCCGTGCGGCCGGCGGCCTTGCTGGCGCAATACATAGTGACCAACCAGATCATCAATCCGGGCGTGACCAATCTGATCCGCTGGCAGAGTCACTGGCACGTCGTGCGCCAGAGCTGGACGTTTTTTCAGAATGATTTTGCCGGCCGGATCGCCAATCGTGTGATCCAGACCGGACCCGCCTTGCGCGAAAGCGTGGTCGCGACCACGAACGCCGTCTGGTACATCCTCGCGTATGGCTCGACGGCGGTGGGACTGCTATCGGTGGCCGACTGGCGCCTGGCCGTGCCGATTCTCGCGTGGTTCGCCGCCTATGCGCTGCTGCTCGCCTGCTTCGTGCCGCGACTGCGCGAGCGCTCGCACGCGGTGTCGGAGGCGCGTTCGGCCCTGACCGGCCGCGTCGTCGACAGCTACACCAACATCCTGACGGTCAAGCTGTTTGCCCGCGCAAGCGATGAGGACGCCTTCGTTCGTGACGCCGTCGACGACCATACGGCGGCCTTTCGCCGCCAGACCCGACTCGCGACCCGGTTCACCTGGCTGCTGGCGGTGGCCAACGCCGCGCTCGTGGTGACGACCGGCCTGATGGCGATGCTGCTGTATCGGGACGGCCGGATCGGTGTCGGTGCGGTGGCCACGGCCCTGCCGATGGCATGGCAGATCTCGAACATCGCCGGCTGGGTGGCGCAGAACGTCACCAGCATTTTCGAGAACGTCGGCGTCGTTCAGGACGGCATGCGTTCGATAGCCGTGGCTCGGCAGAGGCCCGACCCGCACGACGCCCGGGAGTTGTCGGTCACGGCGGGTGCGATCCGCTTCGAGGACGTTCATTTCGATTACGGCCGTGCCCGCAACGCCCCGGTGCTGCATGGCATCGACCTCGCCATCGAGCCCGGCGAGCGGGTCGGTCTGGTCGGTCCGTCGGGTGCAGGCAAGTCGACGCTGGTGAACCTGCTGCTGCACTTCTTCACGCCCGCGGCCGGCCGGATCCTGATCGACGACCAGGACATCGCCGGCGCGTCTCAGGAGAGCGTGCGACGGCAGATCGCCATGGTGACGCAAGACACGGCGCTGCTGCACCGCTCGATACGCGACAACATCCGCTACGGACGGCCCGATGCAACCCAGGCGATGATCGAGGAGGCGGCCCGTCGCGCCGAGGCGCACGACTTCATTCTCGGCCTGACCGACTGGCATGGCCGACGCGGCTACGACGCGCATGTCGGCGAACGCGGAGTCAAGCTTTCCGGCGGTCAGCGCCAGCGCGTCGCGATCGCGCGCGTCATCCTCAAGGACGCGCCGATCCTGGTGCTCGACGAGGCGACCTCGGCGCTCGACTCGGAGGTCGAGGCGGCCATCCAGCGCCAGCTCGACGCGCTGATGGAGCGCCGCACCGTGATTGCGATCGCACACCGCCTGTCGACGATCGCGCGCATGGACCGTCTGGTGGTGCTCGATCGCGGCATGATTCGCGAGATCGGAACGCACGCCGAGCTTCTCGCCGCCGGCGGCCTGTACGCGCAGCTCTGGCGCCGCCAGTCCGGCGGCTTCCTCGCGGATCGTGCCGGCAAGTCCTCGCGGCCGGCGGAGACCGCCTGACACCTCGTTCGGGCGCAGCGGACTACCGCGGCGGCAAGCTCCCGCGCTGCATGCGGTCGTCCATTTCGCCGAGCGTGGCCGCGATGGAATTCTCGGTCTGGCGAACCTCGACGCGAAGTGCCTCGATGGCGCCGGTCAGGCGCTGATCGAGACCCGCGATCTCGCTGCGCAGCAGGGCGCTCAATTCCGTGAACCTCGACGCCTCGGCGCTCGCGGCAAGCGCGCGCTGCGTCTCCAGGTCCTTGGCCTGACGGCGATACTCGGCCAGCACCGAGCGCTGCCAGAGGCTCACCGACACGGCGAACGCGATGGCGGCAAGCCCCAAGAGCCCCAGGATGGCGAGCCCGACCGGAATTTCAGTCTTCCAGAACAGGAAGCTCAAGCTCAGCGGCGTCGCCAGCGGCCGCCAGTTGACCGCGAGGAACACGGCTATGAGGACAGCCGCCGTGACCAGCACTACCGTTCTACCGCGCAATGGAACTCTCCGTTATGCCACTCCGGCGGGTATCAGAATGCTACAGCAAGGGCCCCATTCAAAGCTGCCGGTGCCCCTAATACCCGAATTTGTAATCAATCTGGGCATAGATCTGCCGCGGGTCATTCCAGTGAAAACCGCCGAACGTCAGGCTGTTGTCGACGAGCAGGTGACGGTCGGTCACGTTCAACACGGTCAGCGATGCCGATAAGCTTCGTCCAAACGACTTTCCCGCGCTCAGGTTCAATTCTGCATGGCCCGGCAAATGGCTCGGCGGCCCCTCGCCATTGGAGAATCCCGAACCGGCGTACACGTTCGCGGAGGCGAACGCATGGTGCGGCAGATTCGCATCGAGACCGACGTTGGCGGTATTTCGCTGGTCATGATCGAGGGCGAAGTAGCCGGCGGGAGGACTGAAGTTCGTGAGGCCGCCGTTGATCGCGCCGATTCCGTCGGCAGTCTGATTCGAATAGGTCACGTGAGCTTGACCGACGCTCCAGAACTTCGGGGAGCGAACGGTGAGCTCGTTGCCTTGAATCAACGCGCCGTCGATGGTCAAAGGCAGGAAGGCGTTCGAATTCCCGATGGGGTTGTGATCGAAGAAGTTCTTGGCTTCGGTGTGGAAGTGATCCACATCGATCGACCAGCCGTTGACGGGAATCGTGAGGCCGGCCTGGTACTCCTCGTCGCGCTCACCGTGCAGCGGCAGGAAACCCAGGTTGCTGTTCTGCGCATACTGGAGCAAGGGGCCGCTCAACGTGGTGAGCGGAGGCGCCTGATAGTACTTCCCCCAGAACCCGCGCAGAATCCAGTTCACGCCCGGGAGCAGCACGGTGACGCCGATTCGCGGACTCGTGGCGTTCTCGGTCAAAGCGCCGCTGAAATGCGTTTGCCGCACCCCGCCGGCAAACTTGAGCCAGTCGGCCGCCTGGAAGGTGTCCTGCAGGTACGCCGCGACCAACGAGCCCGTCGGGCGCAACGCCTGGTTGACCGGCGGCGCATTGCTGCCATCGTTGAAGAGGATGTCGAAGGCATCGGTGTCGCGCTGCCCGAAACCGAGGACGCCGGCCTGTATGTCGTTCTTGCTCAGGTGCATGCGCAACGTTTCCTGGCCTCCGACATAGGTCGACGAGCGCTGATCGGTGGTGCTGATGGGATAGTCGTCGGCCGCCCCGTCCAGATCGGCTCGATTTTGATGGTATAGAAATGAAGTCGTCAGCGTCGCGTCGGCGCCGAGCTTGCGCACCCAGGAAAGGATGGCGAACACGTCGGTCTCGCGCTGCACATCGTCCGCGATCTGCCCGGGTGTGTTCGGGATCTGATAATCATCCTGCCTTGCCGAGAACACGAGACGGAACTGGTCATCGGGGTCGGCATTGAAGATGAGCGTGCTGAACCCGCCGTAGCCGTCCTCGCCGTCGTGAATGATCTGCCCTACCGGCGTTTGGATGCCCAGATCGCTTCTATTGCCGCTGACGCTCGCGTAGTAGGCAAAGCGCTCGGTGTGACTGCCGACGCTCAAGTAGTCGTTGGTTTGCCCATAATTGCCGCCGCTCGCGATGAGCTCGCCTTCGTCGTTGCGTTCGAATCCGGTGCGCGGCACGACGTTGAACACACCGTAGGTTCGATCCCCTTGGTCGGCCTGATAGCTGCCGCGCTGGACCTCCAGGTAGTCGATGTCCTTGGGATCGATCTGCGGGCCCAGGTTGCTCGCGATGTTGGTGTTCGGAATCTCGACGCCGTCCACCGCCCACGTGGTCTGATGGCCGCCGCGAACGTGCAGCTGGTCGTGAACGACATACGCTCCAGGGACGAAATTGGTGATCATGGCGAGGTTGTTGGTCTGCTGCGCACCCGGCGTGCGCTCGATGTCCTCGCGAGTCACCGTGGTCGTCGGGGTGGCCGAGACCGGCAGGGACGTATCCACGGCGGCGGTCACGGTGATGGCGGCAAGCGCGGACCCCTTTTCGGCCGAGCTTTGGGCGAGCTGTACATGGGCAACGGGCGAGGAGCCGGAAGTCACCGTGACGCTCTGCGACTCGGTCGCGAAGCCGCTCCGCTTCACGGTCAATACGTAGTCGCCGAGCGGGACGGTCATGAAGGCGAACCCGCCGTCGGCATCGGTCGCAGCGGTCCGCGACCACTCGGAAGTTGCGGAGTCGAGCTTGACCTCCGCCCGCGCGATCGGCAGATGCTGAGAATCGTGGACAACTCCTCGAACGCTGCCGACATCGGCGGCGAGCAGCTGCGCCGGCAGCATGATGGCTGCCAACATAAATATTGCGCCGAGCGCGCACAATGAGTCCCTGAACCGCATACGCGCCTGCTCGAGGCGCCGGTGAACAATGGCCATGTCGATCTCCCCGTGAACCCGGACGGAACGGCGGGCGCGCATGGAATGCATCGCTTCCAGGCGCGCTTCATCAGCGAGTTGGAATCAAGCGGGAGAGGGCGGTCCGCGAGCCTGTTGGGCGCGCGGCAGACGCGTGCCCGATCGTTGGGTGTCGGCGGGAAGACCTAGGACGGAGGGAACCGGCTCGGGAGATTGGAAAACGATGAGCTGGGAAGCGGGTCCCGGAGCGGGCGAGCTGCCGAATGGACAATGCTGAAAATCGGCATGACCCGGATGATGATGGTGCAGATGAGGTGCGGGCATCGCCCCCGCATCGGGGCAGAGCTCAACCAGGAACGGCGTGCCGCTGGCCGGCATGAACCCGACCGGCACATAGGCTCGAAATGCCAGCGCGGCCAGGATGACGATGGCCAGCACATCGGTTCGCCCACCATGACGAAAGAAGGTCCGCATCACGAGCCGAGCTCGAGCTCCATGTACACCACCGCCGGCAGCGGATTCTCATAGTACGCGGAGGTTTCTCGAAATCCCAGCGAGCGGTAGACCATGCGGGCAGCCTGCATGGCCGCGAGGGTATCCAGGTACATCCTTGCGTACCCCAGTACGCGCGCCCGGCCCACCAGCGCTGCGGCGAGCTTTTTGCCCAGCCCGGTACCGCGCGCCTCGGGCCGCACGTACAGACGCTTCATCTCGCAGGCATCCTCCCGCAGGCGGCGCACCGCGCCGCAACCCATCGGACGATCGCCGCTGCGCGCCAGCAGCAGGCAGCCGGCGGGAGGCGCATACATGCTCGTCAGGCTATCGAGCTCGGCCGCGAACCCCTGGAAGCACAGATCGATGTCGAGCTCGGCCGCGTACTCCTGGAACAGATGGCGCGCGACGGCGAAATCCGCTGCGCTGCTCGCGTCGATCAACACGGGTTCAATGCGCCCCTCGCTCAAGGTCTGCGGGGTCCGTGTGGAGGTCTTGGCCGCATGGGCCTCGGCCGCGGGACCGGCGGGCTGCCCGGAGGGATGCTCGCCGCGATGGGATAGTCGGTGCTCGGACCTGCCCGCAGATGAACTTCGCCTTGCGTATAGGCGTTGCCCGCGGCCGCCGTCGGGCTGAGCGCGGCGAGCAGGACGGCAAACAAGCCGAGCGGCAGCGCTTTCATTCGATGTGCCCCCGATCGGTCAGACCGCCTCAGGCGTATTCGTCGATGATGGACTTCGGCGGCCGGGGCGATTGAGGCTCTTGTGACTCCCCGGCATTCGGGGCGACGTTCGGTCGCTTCTCCGAGGGCGGCGGCTGGTTCGACCCGTCCTTGCGGCTGCGCTTGTCGGCGATCGGCAATGCGGGATAAAGACCCGAATTACTCAAGCGATCAACTTCGCTCATGGCACCTCCCTTACTGGGTCGGCGGCGAATCCTTGGCTGCATCCGCCTTCGATTGATCCTTCACCAGAACCGTCTTGCCGAGATCGGCGGGCGGCACGCGCCATAATAGCCGATTGTCCGCGACGTCCGCATCAGCGATCGATACGTCGGACGAGCCCGCCGGATTCGGCTGCTGGACCGCCCTGGTCACGACCGGCGTCCCCGGCATGACCGCCTCGAGGACCAGGATCGCGACGCGGCGGTTCGCATTGCGCCCTTCCGCAGTGGCGTTGGATTGGCGCGGATGGAACTCGCCGAACCCGACGATCTCGAGCCGTAACGGGTCGATGCCGGCCTTGGTGAATTCGTGGACCACGCTTGCCGCGCGCGCCGCGGACAGCTCCCAGTTCGACGGGAACGACGCGGTCTTGATCGGCCGGTTGTCGGTATGACCCTCGACCCGGATGGGATTCGGAAAAGGCTTTAGCACCTCGGCGAGCTTGTCGAGCACCGGCGCGGCCTGCGGCGAGAAGTCGCCCGCTCCGCTCGGGAACAAAATGTCCGTGTTGATCTCGATTTCGAGCCACATGCTCTCGCGCCGCACGCTGACCAGCTTGGCGTCTATGAGCGCCTGCATCGCATCCTGCACCTGACGCTCCATGCGGATCAGCGCCCCCGGAATCTGGCTCTGCTCCGGTCCGGTGGATGCCGCCTCCTCGGTGCGCGGTGATTGGTCATCGTCCGCGCCCGCCTTCTGGTCCTTGATCTTGATGAGTGCGGTCGGCATCAAGCCCACCAGAGGCTTCTCACCGCCTTTCCCCGGCTGCCTTTCGCCGATATTCACCGGCTGGATGCTTTTCGGCGCACCATGAAACGCCGCAATCAGCGAGTCCGACAGCACGCGGAACTTGCCCTCATTGACCGACGACATGGCGTACATGACGGTGAAAAGCGCGAACAGGAGCGTCACGAGGTCGCCGTAGGGGATCGCCCAGGCCTCGTGGTTCGTATGCTCTTCGTGCTTCTTCCTGCGGGCCATGGATTCTGCTCAACGGTGGAAGTAACCCTGCAGCTTCGATTCGATGTTGCGCGGATTCTCGCCCTGGGCGATCGCGATGATGCCCTCGATGACCATGATTCGTACCTGGGATTGCCCGTGGATCACCGATTTCAGCTTGTTGCCCATCGGCAGGAACACCAGGTTCGCGAGCGCGATGCCGTAGATCGTGGCGACGAAGGCGGCGGCGATGCCGTGACCGAGTTTCGAGGGATCGGCCAGGTTCTGCATCACGGCCATCAGGCCCATGACGGCGCCGATGATGCCGAGGGTGGGTGAATAGATGCCCATGGCCTCGAACACCTTCGCCGCCTGCGTATCGAAGTGCTCCATCGTGTCGAGCTCGATCTCCATGCTGGAGCGGATCGCCTCGGGCTCCCCTCCGTCCACCAAAGACTGCAGCCCCTTCTTGAGGAACGCGTCCTTTTCCTGCTCCACCGCCGATTCGAGGCCGAGCAGGCCTTGCTTGCGCGCGATGTTGCTCCACTCGACGATCTTCTCGATCACCGCGGCCGGATTGCTGGCCGGCGGCATGAATACCCACTTGATGATCTTCCAGGCGCGGATGAAGGTGGACATCGGCGTCTGCACCAGGGCGGCCGCCATCGTACCCACGACCACGATCACGAAGGCCGCGCTCCCGACCAGCGCCCCGGCGCTCGATCCTTTCAAGATCGCTCCGCCGACGATGGCGATGAGCCCGAGCGCCACGCCGATGATGGTCAGGATATCCATGGCTTAGTCGGGCGAGAGCCACTCCGACAAGCGCGATCGCAACCGGACCAGCGCCTGGCCATGGATCTGGCAGACCCGCGACTCGGACACCTCCAGCACTTCGCCGATCTCGCGCAAATTCATGTCCTCGTCGTAGTAGAGCGACAGCACCAGCTTCTCGCGCTCGGGCAGCCCGTTGACCGCGCCGGCCAGGGCGTCCCGGAAACCCTCGCCCTCGATGTGATCGAACGGTCCGGGCCGCTCGTCCCGCGCATGGTCGGCCGGGCTCGACTCGTCGTCGCTCGGGCTCATCTGATCGAAGCTGAACAGCCGGCAGCTCGCCGCGTCCTGCACCAGCTTGTGATACTCCTCGATGGTCACGCCGAGCCCTTGAGCAATATCCGCGGGCGTCGCGTCCTGGCCTTTGTCGTTCTCGATCTTGCGGATCACTTCCGCCATCTCGCGCATGTGGCGATGCACGGAGCGCGGGGTCCAGTCCGACTTGCGCACCTCGTCGAGCATCGCCCCGCGGATGCGTATGCCGGCGTAGGTCTCGAAATTCGCGCCCTTGCTGGCCGAATAGTGCTTGGCCGCATCCAGGAGGCCGATCATCCCGGACTGGATGAGATCGTCGACTTCCACATTGGGCGGCATCCGGCTCACCAGGTGATAGGCAATCCGCTTGACCAGGTCCGCGTGTTTCAGTACGAGCTCTTGCTCGGGTATCTGATCGACCGGAACTCCGCCGTCCGCCGGCGGCGGCTTGGGAGTCCGTTTCTGTGTATTCGAGTACTGTGTACTTGCTCTCATTGCAATACCGTCGAAGGACCGATCCGGGCCCCCACCATGCGTTCAACGAAGAACTCTAGGTGACCTCGCGCACCTTGCGGCGCAGACCACTTATCGGCCTTCAGGGCGAGATTCTTGAGGGCCACGGACGAATTTGAGGCGGGGTACGCATCGACCACCGGCGCTTGACGCTGAACGGCACGCCGCAGATAGTCGTCAAACGGTACCGATCCGGCAAACTCGAGGCCGACATTGAGAAATCGGTCACAAACCCGGGAAATTTTCTGAAACAGCGCCGGCCCTTCGCCGGAGCGCCGCGTCTGGTTCGCCAGGATCTGAAAGCGCTGTACCCCATGCTCGCGGCTCAACACCTTGATGAGCGCGTAGGCATCGGTAATGGAGGCAGGCTCGTCGCAGACCACGACCAGCACGTGATGTGCGGCCTGGCTGAAGGTCATCACGCTGTCATTGAGGCCGGCGGCCGTGTCCACCACCAGGACCTCGACCCGGTGATACAGGTCGCTGAAGGCACGGATGATGCCCGCATGCTCGGCCTGCGATAACGATGCCATGCGCTTGATGCCGGAGGCCGCGGGGACGATCTGCAACCCGTGCGGTCCCGTCACGATCGCATCCTCGAGGGCACATTCGCCGCTGATGACGTGACCGAGATGGAATCTCGTGTTCACTCCGAGCAGGACATCCACGTTCGCCAATCCGAGGTCGGCATCCACCAGCATCACGTCCCGCCCCTGCGCCGCGATCGCCACGGCGAGATTGGTGGACACGGTGCTCTTCCCGACCCCGCCCTTGCCGCCGGTGACCGCAATGACCTTCACCGGACGCGAGGAGTTGAGCTGCTCGAGGCGTTCGGCGTGAGGTTTGGAGAGTCTGATGTCACGCATGGGCTTGGGCTCGTCCGAAGTTACGGGCGTAGTGGGCAGCGTCGCGCTTGAGCGGCGCATGCTCTTTGAGCTTGTCGGCGGCGCGCACCAGCCACACTCGTCGCTGATGCGCCGAATGCAGGTCCTCCGGCACGCGCTGACCGTTGCAGAAGTAGGCGATCTTCAGTTGGTGCCGGAGCGTCGTGGATATCACGGCACCCAGGCTCGCCGCCTCGTCCACCTTGGTGAGGATGCACGCCGCGGGCGTCGCGCGCGCAAAAGCTCGCGTGATCTCTTCGAGCGAGTGCGCCTCTCCCTGCGCGGGCAGGGTCAGCAGCACCTTCGCCCGTGCGGCGCCGAGCTTGAGAGCCGCGAGCTGCTCGCTCAGACGCACGTCCCTCGGCCCCATGCCGGCCGTGTCGATCAGCACCAGGCGTTTCGACTTCAGCCGCTCGATGACTCGCGCGAGCTCCGCACCGGTGTTCGGCGTGTGCATCGAAGCGCCCAGGATGCGCGCATAGGTCATGAGCTGCTCACGAGCGCCGATGCGATAGCAATCGGTGCTCACCAGTGCGAGCCCGTCGCTTCCGTGGCGCAGGCTCCAGCGCGAGGCGAGCTTGGCGATGGTCGTGGTCTTGCCGGCTCCGGTGGGCCCCACCAGGGCGAAGACCCCGCCGTCGACGGGCGTCAGCTCATCGACCACCGGCAGATGGCGCAGCAGCAGCGCCAGCGCGATCTTCGAGGTGTCTTCGAGCCGGGTGCGCGAAGGCGTCATGTCGGCGAGCTTCGCCGCGACATCCGGGCCGATATCCATGGCCGACAGCGCCTCCTGCACCCGTGCCTTGAGCGGCTCGCGCAGTCGTTTGTCGTTCCATGAAATGCCCGCGAGCCCGTTCTCCAGCAAATGGCGCAGGTCTTTGAGCTCGCGCTGCACGCCCGCCATACTGCGCTGCGCATCCTGGGGTACCGCGACGGCCGCCAGATCGCGCGCCAGCGCCGAGGGCGCCCGCGTCTCTGCGCGCAAGATGGGCACTGCCGGTCGCGCGGCGGTCGCCGCCGGCGCGGGCGCCGCCGCCCTCCCGGGGGGCACTGCCGCCGCGGCGGCAGGTGCCGAAGGCACGCGCGGCGCCGGCCGCGCGGCCGTGCTCGCGGCCGGCGCCGCCGTCGCTGCCCGCACGGTGGCTGCTGGCGCCGTGGCTATCGGTGCCGTGGTTATCGGTGCCGCAGCTGCCGGTGCCGCAGCTGCCGGTGCCGTAGTTACGGGTGCCACGGTTGCCGCCGCGGCGCTGGCAGCCGCGAGCGCGTATTGCCGTGCCGCCCCGGCGATCAACGCCTCGTCGTAATCGACTGCGGCGATGACCTCGACGCCCTCGCTTATCCGGCGGCTCGAGAGGATCACTGCGTCGGGCCCCTGTTCGAGCCGTACCTGATCGAGCGCCGCGCGCATGCTGGCGGCCATGTAACGCTTGATTTTCACGTCAACCTCCATGAGGCAACAAATCCATGGGCACCGGTGAAAAGCACCTAGCGTCCCACCGCCGAAACCACTCGGATCCGGCGGCTTTCGGGAATCTCGTTATAGGCGAGCACCGACAGGGTCGGGCTCGAATAGCGCATCAGACGCGCCACCCAGGGCCGGATCTTCGGCGCGACCAGGAGCACCGCCGGCTCGCCCGCGGCCTCCTGCCGGCGCGTCCGGTCGACCAGGGACTGCTGGATCTTGTCCGCAAGTCCGGGCTCGAAGCCGGGCGAATCGGTGCCGCTCGCCATCGAATCCTGCAGCACCTGCTCGAGCGAGGGATCCAGGGTGATGACCGGAAGCTCCTCGCGCAGGCCGCCGATGTTCTGGACGATGCTGCGGCCGAGGGCGACGCGAACCGCCGCCACCAGAGCGGCCGGGTCCTGGGTCTTCGGAGCGAGCTCCGCCAGGCTCTCGCAGATGGTGCGCAGGTTCCGGATCGGCACCCTCTCCAGCAGCAACAGCTGCAGCACCTTCACGACGACGCTCATCGGCAATAATTTCGGCACCAGATCCTCGATCAGCTTGGGCGCGCTCTTGCCAAGCCGGCTGAGGAGCTGCTGAACTTCCTCGTGCCCGAGCAGTTCCTGCGCATGCGACTGCAGCAGATGACTCAGATGCGTCGCGATGACGCTCGAGGCATCGACCACGGTGTAGCCCTGCGCCTGGGCCTGATCACGGCGCGATTTGTCGATCCATACGGCGTCCAGGCCGAAAGCGGGGTCTTTGGTGACCGTGCCCGGCAGCGTGCCCGATACCTGGCCGGGATTGATGGCGAGCTCGCGGTCGGGAAATATCTCGGACTCTCCCACCGGGGCGCCGAGAATCGTGATGCGATAGGAGTTCGGGCCGAGCTCGAGATTGTCGCGAATGTGCACCGGCTGCATCAGGAAGCCGAGCTCCTCCGACAGCTTCTTGCGGACGCCCTTGATGCGTCCCATGAGCTCGCCACCCTGGGTGCGATCGACGAGAGGTATCAAGCGGTAGCCCACCTCCAGACCGACCGCGTCCACCGGTTCGACATCGTCCCAGGACAACTCGCGCTGCTCGGCGGGGACGGCCGCGGGTTTCGCGGGGGCGGCGGCCGCGGCGGCTCGTTCCGCCGCCCTGCGCGTGCTCATGAGGTAGGCGCCCGTCCCGCAAGCCCCCGCCATCAGCAGGAACACCAGGTTCGGCATTCCCGGAATGATGCCGAGCAGCCCCAGGATGCCGCCGGCCACCGCGAGCGCGCGCGGCTGTCCGAGAACCTGAGACATGATCTGCTGGCTCATGTCGTGCGGCTTCGACACGCGCGTGACCAGAATCGCGACCGCCACCGACAGAAGCAATGCCGGGATCTGCGCCACCAGTCCGTCGCCTATGGTGAGGAGCGCGTAGGTATGGGCCGCATCGGAGAGCGACAGCCCGTGCTGAGCGGCGCCGATGATGATGCCGCCGAACAGATTGATGAACACGACCAATATGCCGGCGATGGCGTCGCCGCGCACGAATTTGCTCGCGCCGTCCATGGCGCCGTAGAAGTCCGCTTCCTCGCGGACCTCTTGCCGGCGGCTGATCGCATCGGCCTGTGTGATGATGCCGGCGTTCAGGTCCGCGTCGATGGCCATCTGCCGGCCCGGCATCGCGTCCAGGGTGAAGCGCGCGCTGACCTCGGAAATGCGCCCGGCACCCTTGGTGATGACCACGAAATTGATGATCACCAGAACCATGAACACCACCATGCCCACGGCATAGTTTCCGCCCACCACGAATTGCCCGAACGCGGCGATCACGTGGCCGGCCGCGTGCCCGCCGGTATGGCCGTTGATCAGCACCACGCGCGTCGAGGCGACGTTCAGGCCGAGCCGCAGCAGGGTCGCTCCGAGCAGCACGGTCGGAAAGCTCGCGAACTCGAGCGCACGGCGCACGTAGATCACCGCCAGCAGAATGATGAGCGACAGCGTGATGTTGAAGGTGAACAGCACGTCGAGCAGGAACGCGGGCAACGGCAGCACCATCATCGCGAGCACGACCATCACCAGCACCGGCACGCCCAGGCCGTTGCGCGCGAATTCCGACATCATCCCCGTGAATCCGCGACCGTTCATACGTCTGCGTACTCATCGCCCAGCTTGGGCTCGGGACGGGCGACGCGCGCCGCGAGGGTCGGGTTCAGGGTGCGGACCCTGAAGATGTATGACAGCACCTGGGCGACGGCCAGGTAGAGGCCCGCCGGAATCTCCTGGTTGAGATCCGCGGATCGATACAGGGCCCGCGCCAGTTTCGGCGAATCGAAGATCGGGACGCGATGCTCCTCCGCGATGCGGCGGATGTTCTGTGCGACGAGATCGACGCCCTTGGCGAGCACGCGCGGCGCGCGCATGCTGTTCGGGTCGTACTTCAACGCCACCGCGAAGTGAGTGGGGTTGACGATGACCACGTCCGCCGTGGGGACCTTGTGCATCATTCGCCGGCGGGCGAGCGCCTGCTGCACTTGCCGGATTCTCCGCTTGGTCTCCGGCCGGCCGTCGGTCTCCTTGGCCTCGTCGCGCAGCTCCTGGCGCGTCATCCGCAGCGCGCGCTTGAACTGGAACAACTGCAGCGGAACATCGACGGCGGCGACCAGCGCCAGCGATGCGCACAGCCAGACGAACGCGTCGCTCATGAGGGCGGCGCCGCGACCGATCGCCGCCCGCGGCGCCATGCGACCGAGGGCGAGCACCTGCGGGAACAGCCACGAGACGACGCCCGCGGCCACGCCTCCGACCACCAGACACTTGAGCAACGCCTTGCCGAGCTCGGACAGGCCGCGCAGCCCGAACAGCCTTTTCAGTCCTTCCAGCGGGCTCATGCGGGTGAAGTCCGGCACCAGCGCGGCCGGGCTGAAGTTCCAGCCGCCGAGCGCCACGCCGGCCAGCAGCACCAGAGCCACGAGGGCCCCGAAGATCGGCAACAGCGCCGACAGGGCGAGCGTCGACGCCCCCGTGAGCGCCGAGAGCATCGACCGGGTATCCTCCAATTGCTGCGCGTCGAAGGACATGCCGCGGCGCATGAGCTCGGCCATCTTGCCCGCGATCCCTGCGCTCGTGGCGATGAGCGCGACGCTGCCGCCGATCATTGCCGCGAACGTGGTCAGCTCGCGCGAACGCGGAACCTGCCCGCGCTCCCGGGCCTCCGACAGTCGCCGTTGCGATGGCTCTTCGGTACGTTCTCCGCCCTGCTCGGCTTCCTGGGCCATCAGTGCACCGCTTGCGGCGGCGTGCCGACCAGGTCGACGACCGCGGTGAGCGCGCTATTCAGGAGGCTGGCAATGCCGGTCATGAGTCCGTCCAGACCCACGATCAGCACCAGAAACCCCGACATCAGGGTGATGGTGAATCCGATGCCGAACAGATTGAGCTGAGGCGCCGCGCGTGTCACCACGCCGAGCGCGAGATTCACGATGATCAGAGCCGCCACGGCCGGCAGCGCCACCAGGAGGCCGGTCTCGAATATGCGGGCGCCCCACAGACCCATCGACCAGAGCAGGCTCGCATCGATGTTGGCGGCGCCGATCGGCAGGGTCTTGAAGCTGGTCGCGAGCGCACCGATCAGCACCAGGTGGCCATTGACGGCGAGATAGGCCAGGGTGCCGAGAATCATGAACAGCTGGCCGAGTACCGGCGTCGGGGCGCCGTGCTGTGGATCGATGAGGGTCGCGAACCCGAGGCCCATGCTCATCGAGATGCTTTGACCGGCAAAGGTGAGCGCCTCGAACGTCAGCTGCACCACCATTCCGATGGCGATGCCGATCAGGACCTCCTGCGCCGCGGCCATCACCCCCGCCCCCGAGAAAATCGACAATCCCGGCGGAACCGGAGCGAGCGGCGACAGAATGAACGCGAGTCCGATCGACAGCGCGATTTTCACGGGCGACGGAATCGCCGATTCGCTGGCGATGGGCGCCGAAATGACGAACCCTCCGATCCGCAGCACCGGCCACCACAGCCGCGCCACCCATCGGGAGATATCCGCGGCATTGATCACGAGAGGCTGCACGCTGGCCATGTCCGCTCAACCGATCATCGCCGGGATGCTGGCATACAGATCGCGCGTGAAGTCGATCAGCACGCGCAGGATCCACGGTCCGCTGACGAACAGCGCGAGCACCAGCACCAGGAGCTTCGGAATGAAGCTCAAGGTGGCCTCGTTGATCTGCGTGGCCGCCTGCAGCATGCCGATCAAGAGACCCGTGATCAGCGCCGTCAGCAGCAGCGGCGCGGCGATCATCGCGGTGACGGTGAGCGTGCTGTGCGCGAGATCCATCACGTTTTCGGGAGTCATCGATGGAAGCTCCCGGCCAGGGTTCCGATCAGCAAGGTCCAGCCGTCGACGACAACGAACAGCATGAGCTTGAACGGCAGCGACACCAGGGTCGGCGACAGCATCATCATGCCCATGGACATGAGCACGCTCGCCACCACGAGATCGATCACCAGAAATGGAATGAACACCATGAAGCCGATCTGGAACGCGGTCTTCAGCTCGCTGGTGAGAAAGGTCGGTACCAGCACGCTCAAGGGCACCTCGTCCGGACTCGCGAACCCGGTCCTGCCCGAGAGCTTGGTGAACAGCTGCAGATCGTTCTCGCGCGTCTGCGCCAGCATGAACTTCTTGATGGGCTGGATGGTGCGGTCGATCGCCGTCTCGCCGGCCAGCTGACCGTCGAGATACGGCTTGATCCCGCCCGCGTAGGCCTGATCGATGGTGGAGCTCATCACGAAAAAAGTCAGGAACAGGGCCAGACCGACCAGAATCTGATTGGAAGGAGTCGTCGACATCCCGAGCGCCTGGCGCAGCAGGGACAGCACGATGATGATCCGCGTGAACGCCGTCATCGCCAGCAGGATCGCCGGCAGCAGCGTCAGCGCGGTCATCAGGATCAGAATCTGAAACGTGAGGGAATAGGTCTGCACGCCGTCGGCGGCGGACTTGATCGCCAGCGCCGGAAGCGTCGCCTGCGCGATGGCGGCGCCCGCGGGGATTGCCAGCAGAGCCAGCAGAGTGGCGGCACATCGCACCGCCGTGCGGCGCGATCCGCCCGCGCCCGGCGCTCTCGCCGCGCTCACGCCGGTCCGCCGGGCCGCTTCATGAGATCGCGAAGGCGATCCGCGAACTGAGGGACGGCCGGCGGATCCTTGACCGCAATCGGCTCGATCAGCGGCGTCAAGCCGACCAGGCCGGCCGAGCTCACCCCGAGCAGCACTTGAGCGTCGCCGACGCGCACCAGCACGACCCGCTCGCGTGGGCCCAGTGCCAGCTCGTCGATGACCGCGATGCCTCCGCGACTGCGCGGTGTGCCGAGTTTCAAACGCTTCACGATCCAGCTGACCGCAAAGATCAGCGCCACGATCGCGGCGAGGCTCAAGGTGAGCTGCGCGACGCTGCCCACCGACAACGGCGACTGCGGGGCCGCGAGGCTCGTCACCGCGCCTGCTCCATCCGCTCGCTGGGGCTCACCACGTCGGTGAGGCGGATGCCGAACTTCTCGTTGACCACGACGACCTCGCCGCGCGCAATGCGCACGCCGTTGACCAGCACGTCGAGGGGCTCCGAGGCCAGACGATCGAGCTCCACGATGGCGCCGGGGGCAAGCTGCAGGAGCTCTCTCACCGGCATGCGAGCGCGTCCGACTTCCAGGGCGAGCGTGACCGAGACGTCCAGGATCAAATTCAGGTTCATCTCCTGGCCCGCGCCCCCCGCGGCATTCGACCCCAGCTCGTTGAATTGCGCACGCGCGACGGGCGATGCCTTGGGATCGGGAACACTCATGCGGAACCTCCGGGAATGATCTTGAGGGCGTTGCGGCCCTGGGACACGCCGAAGCGGCCCCGGTGCAGCGGTACATCGCCCACCAGCAGGGTGACCTCTTGCGGCGGCTCGATGGGAATGATGTCGCCCGGCGACAGGCGCACGAGCTCGCCCAGACTGATCTTCGCCTGCGCAAGAATCGCGCGGAGTTCGAGCTCTGCGTCCCTGAGTCCGGCGCCGAGCGCCGGTCCCCACGACTCCTGCTTGCGCGTCGCGGGCTTCCCGCCGTCCGAGGCGAGCGCCTCGCGGATCGGTGCGAGCAAGGCGTCGGGCAGGAGCCAATCGATGCAACCGCTCTCCGCGGCGAACTCCACGGTGAATCTCATGACCGTCAACGATTCGTGCGGGCCGCCGAGCTGCAGGAGCTTGGGGTTCAGCTCCTGCTTCACGAGCTCGAGCTCCAGCGCCGACACCGGAGCGAACGCGGCCGTCAGGGCGGGGCCCAGGGTCCGCAGCAGCAATGCGAGGAAGCGTTGCGCCGCGGGCGCGACCGCCGCCTGAGCCTCCGCCGCCGCCCGGCCCGAGCCGCCGAAGAATCCGTCGAGCAGTGCGAGCAACAGCTTCGGCTGCACCGACACGTAGCCATTTCCCGGCAACGGCTTCATGCGCACCACCGCCACGGCCCCCGGAGTCGGGAGCGATGCCTCGACGTCCGCAGCCTTGGCGGTCTCGACGAAGGTGAACTCGGCATTCACCTCGCGGCTCAGCAATCCCGACAGCGCGGGCCTGATGCGCTCCGCCAAGCTCTTGCCGATGATCTGCAGCATGGGCAATTGCGTGCGATTGATGCGCTGTGCGGTGAAGTCGAACGCCCGCACCCCTTCGGCCGGCCCGTTGTCGAGAAGTGCCGACACCTCCTCATCCGAGATGTCGCTGGAGCCTGCCGGAGCCGGCGCGGACTCCTCCGCCGGCGCGTGCGCGGTCGCCATCACTGCACCACGAAGCTGGTGAAAAGGACATCATCGACGTCCTCGCCGCCCTGCTTCTTCTGCACGTTCTTGATCTCGGCGAGCGCCTCGGCGCGCAGCTTCTCCTTGCCGTCCCGCGACATCAGCGATTGGTAGTTGCGGTTGCTCATGAGCAGCAACAGGTTGTTGCGGATCAGCGGAATGTTCCTCTGTACGCTGTCGATCGCCTTCTGGTCGTGGGCCATGATTTCCATGGTGATCTGCAGGAAGCGCACCACCGAGCCGTCCTCGAAATTCACCACCAGCGGCGGGTCGATGGCGTAGTACACGGCTGCCTTGGCACTGCCTTCCTCGCCCTTTCCGGGCGCAGCGACCGGGACCACCTCCGTGATGGTGCCGTCCTTGCCGAGCTTCAGCGTGGGCAGCGGGTGGAGCTTGGCGTTGATGAAGCCGCCGGCGACTGCCGCGCAAAGTGCCATGACGAAAACCACGACGGCGTTCATCAGCAGGCCGCCGGATTTTCTGGGCGGAGGAGATGGGATTGCTTCGTCGGCGTCGGCCATGTGCTGATTTCCTTGCGCGGCCTTGAATGCCGCATCAGCACCGGAGCAAGTTCTATGCCATTGGCAGCCTCACCGCTTACTTCATTGAAATTCAGTCACTTGGGTAGGAGTCGGGCCCACCCGAAGGGCGTGAAAGCGGCTTCCGCGGGCACACCGATCCGCCACCCGCCGGTAATTTGACGCTGACCTCGAGCTACCAGATGGTCACTCGCTCGGCGGGTGTGAGGTACATCTTGTCGCCGGGCTCGACGCCGAACGCCTGATAGAACCCCGGCTGGTTGCGCACCGGCGCCACTCCGCGGACGGCGGGCGGCGAATGCGGGTCGGTCTTGACCCGCTGGATGGCCTCGGCCTCGCGCACCTTGCCTCGCCACACCTCGGTCCAGCCCAGGAAGAAGCGCTGATTGCCCGTGAAGCCGTCGATCACCGGTGCGCTCTTTCCACCGAGCGACAGGTGATACGCCTGGTAGGCGATCGAGAGGCCCGAATTGTCGGCGATGTTCTCGCCCAGAGTGAGCTGGCCGTTGACGTGGAATCCGGGCACGGCTTCATACGCGTCGTATTGCGCCACCAGCGCCTTGGTCTTCGCGGCGAATTTCGCGTGGTCCTCCGGCGTGAACCAGTCCCGCAAATTGCCGTCGGCATCGTATTGGCTGCCCTGATCGTCGAAGCCATGGCTGATCTCGTGGCCGATGACGGCGCCGATGCCGCCGTAGTTGACCGCATCGTCGGCCTTCGCGTTGAAGAACGGCGGCTGCAGGATGGCCGCCGGAAACACGATCTCGTTCATCAACGGGTTGTAATACGCATTCACGGTCTGCGGAGTCATCTGCCACTCGCTGCGGTCGACGGGCTTGCCCAGCTTGTCGATGTCGCGCCGGTATTCGAATTCCGTCGCGCGTACCACGTTGCCCCAAAGATCGCTCCGCGAAATGACGAGGGTGCTGTAGTCACGCCATTTGTCGGGATAGCCGATTTTTTTCACCAGCTTGTCGAGCTTCTCGCGCGCACCCTTCTTCGTGGGTTCGCTCATCCAATCCAGCCTGTCGATGTCGCGCCGATATGCCTCGATGAGATGGTCGACCAGGGCCTCCATGCGCGACTTGTTCTCGGGCGGGAAATACTTCTGCACGTACAACCTGCCGAGCGCCTCGCCCATGGAGCCATCGAGCAGCGAGATGCCGCGTTTCCAGCGCGGCTCGTTCTCGGGCACGTCCCGGAGCACCGTCCCCGTGAACGCGAAGCGTTCGTCGACGAACCGTTTCGAGAGGTAGGGCGCCGCCGCGGAGAGCGCGTGCCACTTGAAGTAGCTGCGCCAGGTCTCGAGCGGCGTCTCGTCGATCAGCTGCGCGAGCGCCTTGAGGTAGCTCGGCTGCGAGACGATCGCATAATCGGTCCTTCCGGCGAGACGGCTGTGGTCGAGGTAGGCCGTCCAGTCGAAGCCCGGCATCAGCTTCGGCAACTCGGCCAGCGCCGTCTTGTTATAGGTCTTGATCGGATCCCGGTTCTCGACGCGGGTCCATTGTTTCTCGGCGATCTTCGTCTCCAGATCGAGGATCGCCGCTGCGCTGCGATGCGCATGCCGATCGCCCGCCATCCCGAGCATGGTCTCGATGTGCGCGAGATACTTGACGCGGATCGCCTTGAGCTTGGGGTCGTCCTTCAGATAGTAATCCCGATCCGGCAGCCCCAGGCCGCTCTGCATGATGTGGACGGCGTAGCGCGTGGAGTCGCGCGCATCCGGGTCCACGTCGAAATCCATCGGCGCCCCCATGCCGGTCCGATTGAAGCGGGCGATCAGCGCCGGAATCTGCCGCTTGGAGGACAGCGCATCGATGGCCGAGAACACGTCCCGCAGCGGCTTGAGCCCGAGAGTCTCGAGGCGCGGCTCGTCCAGGAAGCTCGCATACAGGTCGGAAAGCTTGCGCGTATCGGCGCTGCCCGTCTCCCCCCCGCGCGAGAGCTCGTCCACGAGGGTGCGGAGCTGCTCCTGGGTGCGATCGCGCACTGCGGTGAACGAGACATAGGTTCCCTTGTCGGGCGGCAGCTTGAATTCGTCGAGCCACTTGCCATTGAGGTACCGGTACAGATCGTCCTGCGGCCGGGTCGATGGGCTCAGATACTCGGTATCGATGCCGGAGACCAGGCCGGACGGCGCGCTCGCCTGCGGCTCGGCCGCGCTCGGGCCCGCCCCGGGCGCCACCATCGCGAGCAGCCCCGCTGCCGCCGAGAATCCAGCGACCTTGCGGCCGCGAAAGCGATCTGACATGGAAGACCTCCTCAAAATTTGAGCGACACCCGCAGTCCTGGAGCCGCATCGTCCAGAATCAAACGCGCGCCGTGCAACTTGGTCACGGCGGCAACCAGCGACAGTCCGAGACCCGAGCCCGGTACCTTGCGCGCCTCGTCCAGCCGCACGCGCCGGCCCAGCACGATTTCGCGCTTGTCCGCCGGAATGCCCGGCCCGTCGTCCTCGACGATGACCTCCGGTGTGCCGCCCACCGCGCTCAGCAGCACGCGGATGCGGCCCCCATCGGGAGTGAACTTGATCGCGTTGTCGAGCAGATTCGCCAGGGCCTGCGCGAGCAGCTGCCGGCTGCCCTGAACCTCGGCGCCCTCGGCCACGGCGCTTTCGAGCCGGATGCCGCGCTCCTCGGTCACCGGAGCGTACAGCTCCACCATGCTCGCGACCAGCTCGGAGAGATTCACCGGCTCGCGGGCCACCGTGCCGGTCTCCGCGAGTGCGATCCGCAACAGCGCATCGAGCGTCGATCGCATGTGATCCACCTCGGTGGAGACCCGCTCGATCACCTTGCGTTCCGCGGAGCCGGGTGCGAGACCGCCGATGGCACCCTCCGCGGTGGCCTGCAGGCGGTTGAGCGGCGTGCGCAAATCGTGTGCCGCCGAGTCCAGGACCGTGCGCATGCCGAGCGTCAGCTGCTCGATCTTGTCGAGCATTCCGTTGATTTCCCGGGCGAGCGTGTTGATCTCGTCATCCGCCTCGCGCACCGGCAGCCGTTGCGACAGGTCTCCGCGCATGATCTGGGTCGCCACCGCCGAGATGGCGCCGGCCTGCGCGAGAATGCGCCTGCCCATCCAGAAGCCGCCGCCGAGCCCGAGCAACAAGGTCAGCAGCACCGCGGTGATCAGACCGCGCATCATCAGGTTCTTGACGTCCTGGCGCTCCTGCACGTCGTGGCCGACCAGCATGCGATAGCCGCTCGGGAGCCGGAACCGCTGTGCGCGCACCTCGTGCTCGCGGGTCTCGTCACCGAACGGGACCGACGTCCTGAATTGGATCCACTTGTCGTCGTTCGAGCCCATCTTCGGCCAGGCGGGCACGTTCCCGGCCACCGGGCGAAGCTGAGGATCGACCATGAGGTACACCGCGCCGCGCACGTCCTGGTCCTGCGAGCGCTGTTCGACCAGCTCGATGAAGTCGCTCCGCGACAGCACCAGCACTTGCTCGCGCAGGCCCTGGACCTCCGCCTCGATCAGGTTGTCGGTGCTGCCGTCGACGATGCGCGAGACGGCGAAGTCCACCACTCCCAGAAGCAGGGCCGCGCCGCAGGCGAACACCAGCGAATAGACGATGGCGATTCGAAACGGCGAGGTGTCGATGAGACCGAGAAATCGCTGGTCGGCGCTCAGTACGCGGCGGCGCCAGGCGGGCGTCCGGCGGCGCCAGGCGGCCACTATTCGTCTTCGCGCAGGCTGTAGCCCGCGCCGCGGACCGTGTGCAAGAGCGGCTTGTCGAAATCTTTGTCGATCGCCTGCCGCAGGCGGCTGATGTGCACATCGATCACGTTGGTCTGCGGATCGAAATGGTAATCCCACACCCCTTCGAGCAGCATCGTGCGGGTCACGACCTGGCCGCTGTGGCGCATCATGAATTCCAGCAGCTGAAATTCGCGGGCGGTCAGCTCGATTTTCTTGCCGTTGCGGGTCACCCGGCGCGTCATGCGGTCGAGCTCGAGATCGGCGAGCTTCAATTTCGTCGTGGTTTCCGTGTTGCCGGTGTCGCCGCGCCTGGCGAGTGCGTCGACGCGCGCCAGGAGCTCCGACACGTGGTACGGCTTGGTGAGATAGTCATCGCCCCCGGCGCGCAGGCCGGTGATGCGGTCGTCCACCTCGCCGAGCGCGCTCAAGATCAGCACCGGGAGCTTGCGTCCGGTCGCTCTCAACGACTGGACCAGCGCCAGCCCGTCCAGCTTGGGCAGCATGCGATCCACGATCGCCACGTCGATGGCGATCGACGAGGCCATGTGCAGACCCTTGAGGCCGTCGCCCGCCACGTCCACGGTGTGCCCCACCTCCCTCAGCGCCTTGGCGAGGTAATCGCGCGCGATATCGTCATCTTCAACGATCAAAATATGCATGAGCGCATTTTACAGACGTTGGACCGGTGTTGGTTGGCACGCTAAGCTTGAATGGTAGGGAGTGCCCTTTTCAACCATGTCGCCCATTTTCGGCCAAGAGGTCCTCGGAGGCCCGGTTTTGACATCTTCCGCACCGGTCGGATGCCGGACTTGCGACGTTCCGGTGATCGGCGGCTGATGGCCCGGACGGTTACCGGCAGCGATGTCCCGGCCTCGGGCGCGCTGTTCAAGCGCTCCCCCCCGATGCTTCGTCTGCTCAAAATCGCGTACCAATATCTTGCGCTGTATGCGTCGCTGGCGCTGCTCGGCCTGATCTGTCTCGCCTGGTCGGTGCTCGCCCTGCCGCTGTATCATCTGTTGCCTCGCGAGCTCGGTACCCGGGTCGGCAGAGCCGGCATCATGTGGGGATTCCGGCTGTACGCGTGGGCCTTGTCGATCACGCGCAGCTACCGCCTCGACCTGTCCGCGCTCGACTCGCTGCGTGGCGCCCCGCCGATGATCCTTGCACCCAATCATCCTTCGCTGATCGATGCGCTGCTGATCCTCACCCGGCATCCGGACGTGGTGTGCGTGATGAAGGCCGAGCTCATGAGAAACGTCTTTCTCGGCGCCGGCTCGCGCCTGGCGCGTTACGTTCCCAATCAGTCGTCGCTGCAGCTGATCAGGGAATCCGTCGCCAACTTGAAGCGCGGCGGCTTGTTGCTGCTGTTTCCGGAGGGAACCCGCACGACGTGCCTGCCGATCAATTCCTTCGTGGGCAGCGTCGGCCTCATTGCCCGGCACGCCGGCGTGCCGGTTCAGACCTTGGTCATCGAGACCGATTCGCCCTTCCTGAGCAAAGGCTGGCCGCTGCTCCGGCGTCCGGATCTACCCATCGTGTACAAGGTGCGGCTGGGCAGGCGCTTCGATCCGCCGCGCGATGTCGCGGCATTCACCGCCGAGCTGGAGCGCTATTACCGGCGCGAGCTCGACGCCGCCTTGCAGTCGCGCTGGCTGAAGAGCGCCTGATGGCGGAGCGCTCGAGCACGCATCTGGTGCTCATTCCGAGCTACAACCCCGGACCCAAGGTGTATGCCACCGTCCGCGCCGCCATGGAGCGCTGGAATCCGGTATGGGTGGTGGTCGACGGCAGCACCGATGATTCCGCCCTGCGCCTGTCGGCGATCGCGGCGGCGGAACCGGGACTTTCCGTGCTGGAGCTGCCGCAAAATCGCGGCAAGGGCGCCGCCGTGCTGTACGGTCTCGAACGGGCGGCGGCGCTCGGCTTCACGCATGCGCTCACCATGGACTCCGATGGTCAGCATCCCGCCGAGCTCATTCCCGACTTCATGCACTGCTCGCAGCGGCAACCGGGCGTCATGGTGCTGGGCTGCCCGGTATTCGACTCGAGCGCGCCGCGGCTTCGCGTCCGGGGCCGCAAGATCTCGAACTGGTGGGCCGATGTCGAGACCTTGGGGGCCGGCATCGGTGATTCACTGTATGGCTTCCGCGTCTACCCGATCGGCCCGCTCCTCGGCATCATGCGGCGGCAACCATGGATGCGGCGCTTCGATTTCGACGCCGAGGCCGTGGTGAGACTGTCCTGGCGCGGCGTGCCGGCCGTCAACGTGCCGGCGCCGGTGCGCTATTTCCGCGCCGAGGAGGGCGGCGTCTCGCACTTCAATTACTGGCGGGACAACGTTCTGCTCACCTGGATGCACATGCGTCTGTTCCTGGGCCTCTGTGTGCGGTTGCCCCTGCTCATCGCCCGGCGTCTGGCCCGACACAAGCGCCCCTGGTAGTCCGGGGCTCAGAGCGGCTTGCGCCCGCAGTACTCGGAGAAAATGCCCAAATCCACGTGGCGGTACACGTCGATGAAGCCCGCCCCCTGCATCATCGTCAGAATGCGGTCCGGCGGTACACAGGCCTCGATGGTGTCCCAGTAATAGCGCATGAGCTCCGGCATGTCGCGATGAGCCGCCATGCAGCGCGCCATCAGCGGCACGATACCGCGCATGTAGATCCGCAGAGCCGTGCGCGACAGCCGACTTTGGGGTGCGGTGATCTCCAGCAGGCAGACCCGGCCGCCGGGTTTGAGGACCCGCAGGTACTCGCTCAAAACCAGCGGCAGATCGCCGATGTGCCGCAGCGCATACCCCATGCAGAGGAAATCCGCCTCCGCCGGCGGCGATGGGATCGCCTCCGCCGTCCCCGCAAGCAGCCGCACGCAGGCCGGCACCCGGGCGCGTTCCATCATGCCGGCGCTCGGGTCGACCCCGGTCACCTCGCCGGCCGGACCCACCAGATACGCCGCCTCCCGCGCCGTGAGGCCGGTGCCCGTGCCGATGTCCAGCACCCTCATCCCCGGCTTGAGGCCGGCGCGTGCCAGGGCGTGCCGCCGGTACCACGATCCGCTGCCGAAGGCCATGGCGCGCTCGACCCGGTCATAGTCGGGCGCGGTACGGTCGAACAACCCGCGCACCCACCCGGCTCGATCCTGCTCCTTGCCGTAGTAGCGCGTCAGCGGTGAATGGGGTGGCTGCATCTACTCGCGCCGGAGTGCGGTCGGCGGCGCCGCCTGTCGGTCCGCGGCGCTCGAATAAGAGGTTTTGATGCCGATGAAGGTGCTGCGCCCCGAAGTCCGGTAGCTTCCGCGGGTCATTTCGAATGCGATGTCCGCGCCGAGGCTGTCGAATTGCTCCATGACCAGGTCGAAACCCGAATCTCGAATCGCCTGCAGAAGATATTCGCGCTGGATCCAGAATGATTCGCGGTTGTTCCAGGATGCCCAGCGCCGGTTTTCGCGATCCCGATAGGCGCGCTCGTTCCGGAACTCCGGGAACCAACGCCCCGGCAGGCCCTCGTTCCGGGTGAGGCGCGATAATTTGTGGGTCGTGGTCGCGGTGTTCCTGAGCGGCAGGATGCGCGAGATCGTCCGGCGCAGGCGTCGCGGATGGATGAGGCTCGGCGAATCGCCGGCTTCCGAGAAGTGAGTCTGGAGAATCAGCAGCCGATGCGTCACGCCGGAGAGGATGTCGAGGAAGGCACGCGGTCTATCGAGATGATAAAGCAGCCCGCAGCAGAACACGGCATCGAACGGCCCGTACCGGGTGATGTTCCACACATCGTCGCGGATGAACTCGAGGTTCGGCAACGAGCCGGTCTTCGAGTGCACGTAACGGCACGCCTCGATGTTCGATTCCCGCACATCGATCCCGAGCGCGCGGTACCCGAGCCGCGCGAACTCGACCGTATAGCCTCCCTCCAGACAACCGAGGTCCGCAATGCGGATGCGGCTCTTGTCGCCGCAGAACGCCGCGTCGAGCGCGCGCTTGGCGGCAAGGAACCAGGGATGGACGTCCATCGACGGTCCGGCATCGGGCTTGGTGCAGGTTCCATCGTCGAGACGTATGTTGTGCGAGGTGAATGTGACCAAGGCGCCCCTCGAGGCTTGAGCCAGGCAGGAAATAGGATACGTCAGCGGCGTGCGCCGCATCATGCATTTCGGCCGCGTTGCTGTGACGCCATTGTGCGGTTAGGCCTACGGGCGCTGGCGGCCGGCGCGGGTTGCCGCACCGGCCGGCACCGATATAATGATCCCGAGCGGCATCGAATGCCCCAATCAAAGTATCTTAAAGAAGCAAGCCAGAGCCCCATGCCCGACAAAGCGTCGCTCATGCAACCATCGGCGACGTCAGCCGATATCGATTTACAGCGAGAGCTTGCCGCGCTCGTCGTCCAAGCCTTGAATTTGGAGATCGCGCCCGAGGACATCGATCCGGAGGCACCGCTGTACGGCGAAGGCCTGGGGCTCGATTCCATCGACATTCTGGAGGTGGCGCTGATCGTGTCCAAGAGATATGGCGTCCAGCTGCGGGCAGACAGCCAGGAAAACCATAAAATCTTCCGTTCCTTGAGGCACTTGGCCGGCTACATAGCGGCCCGGAAAGAGGACCATAAAGAGGAAGACAGAGGCAAGTGAGCGCATTCGCCGGGCGCAGGCCGCAGATCGCTGCGGCCGCGGTTCTGCTCGCCGCTTACACCGGACTATCGCATTACTGCAACACCCGCGACGTCCGGCCGCTGGGCGCGATCCTCGCCCTGAGCGCGCCGGTGGTCGCGGGCGCAGCCCTATTGTGGCGCTCCGCCTCTCCGTGGATCGCCGGGGTGGCAACGGTGGTCGCGGCTCTGCTCTTGTATGATTATTGGCCGCAACTCGAGAAGAATTACTCCATGGTTTATCTGGTACAGGAATGCGGCATGTACGGGCTCTTGGGCGCAGGCTTCGGGCGCTCGCTGCGCCCGGGCGGCAGGGCGCTCTGCACGCGCCTCGCCGATCGGCTGCACGGACCGCTCACGCCGGCGGAAGTGCGCTATACGCGTCAGGTCACCGCGGCCTGGGGGGTGTTCTTCGCGGCGTTGACCCTGGCCATCGTCGCCCTGTACCTGTTCGCGCCGCGGCGGCTCTGGTCCTTATTCGTCAATTTCGTTGCCTTGCCTCTCATCGCCCTGATGTTCGTCGCCGAGTATGTCGTTCGCGGTCATCTGCTGCCGCACACCGACCGGCGCGGGGTACTTGCGACCGTGCGCGTGTTCTTCTCGGGCCGGTGATCCCATGGACTCGACCGCGCTTTTCTCGCACCGCTCAGCCGCCTCGATCGTCGCCTACCAGGGTGGCCGGCCGATCACCGCGGCGGAACTTCTCGCCGATGCAGAGCGTCTGGCCGGGGCGCTTCCCCCGGGGCAGCACCTGCTCAACGCCTGCGTCGACCGCTATCGATTCGCGGTCGGGCTGACCGCCAGCCTCATCACGGGCCGGGTTACCCTGTTGCCATCGACGCACACCCCGGATGTCATCAGGCACCTGCTCCAATTCGCGCCCGACGCGTTTTGCTTGACGGACGACGCGGCCTGCGCCATCGAGCTGCCGCAGTTTCGCTATCCGGATCCGGAGCCTCCCGTTGGGCCGGTCCGGTTATCGCCCGGTGCCATCGCGCCGGCAGCCGTCCGGGTGCCGCAGATCCCGGACGATCAGCTTGCCGCGATTGTCTTCACCTCGGGCTCGACCGGCACGCCGTTGCCATACCGCAAGAGCTGGGGCCCGCTCGCCCGGTGCGTGCAGGCCGAAGCAGCCGCGCTGGGCATCCAGGGCGGTCACGGCTTCACTTTGATCGGCACGGTGCCACCCCAGCATATGTATGGCTTCGAATCGACCGTGCTGGTCTCGTTGCAGAGCAGCAACGCCTTTACCGCCGAGCGGCCCTTCTATCCCGCGGATATTGCCGCCGCCATTGCTGCGGTGCCGCGACCGCGCCTGCTGGTGACCACCCCGGTGCATCTGCGCACGCTCCTTGCCTCGGACTTCGAGCTGCCGGCGCTCGACCTCATCGTTTCCGCGACGGCCCCGCTGGCCGCCGAGATGGCGCGCGAGGCGGAGGCCCGCTTCAAGGCTCGATTGCTGGAGATCTACGGATCCACCGAGACCGGGCAGATCGCGATCCGGCGCACCGCCGGGTCGCCGGCCTTTCGACTGTGGCCCGGCGTGAAACTGCGGGCGGACAACGGCCAGACGTATGCGCATGGCGGCCACATCGAGCAGATGACGCCGATGTGCGATGTCATCGAGCTCATCGACGAGCGCGAATTCTTCTTGCACGGCCGCACCGCGGATCTGGTGAATGTTGCCGGCAAGCGCAGCTCTTTCGGCTACCTGAACGCCCAGCTGAACGCGATTCCGGGCGTGCTGGACGGAGCATTCTTTCTGCCCGGCGGGGGCGGCGGGCAGACCGGGATTGCGCGCCTGGCCGCGGCGGTGGTGGCGCCGACGCTCGACCCGGCGTCGCTCATCGAGAGCCTCAGAAAGCGCGTCGACCCGGTATTCCTCCCCCGGCCTCTCATCATGGTCGGCCGGTTGCCGAGAACTGCCACCGGGAAGCTCCCGCATCAGGCGCTCGAGGCCCTGGCCGATCAACACTCGTCGGCGCACCCTGCGCGGCCGGGCGCAACCAAGCGCTCGCCTCATGGCAATTCCTGACGACGCCGGTCGGGTGCGCTCGATCGGGATCCCCGCCGATCATCCCGCTTTCGCGGGCCACTTCCCCGGCATGCCGATTCTGCCGGGTGCGGTGCTGCTCGATGAAGCGCTGCGTATCGTCGAGCAGGATCTCGAGCTCGATCTCACCGAGTGGCAGCTGACCGCCGCCAAGTTCCTCGAAGCCGTCCGGCCCGGCGACGGGCTCACCTTGGAGTACACCGGGAGTGCGGACGGCGCAGTGCGGTTTTCGGTTCGAATCGGCAACCGCTCCGCGCTCGCCGGCACCTTGTCGCGGCTGGCTCCCGGCGCCGTTCGATGACCGCAGAACCCACTCCGGTCCTCGAGCCGCCGCCGCTGGCTGCGCCGGCCGCGCGCCGGTCCTCCGGGCGGCCCCAGGAGTGGATCGGTTACGGCGAACGCGGCAGTCGATGGCTGCTGCGCTTGATGGCGCATCTGTCGCTGCGCTTGGGCCGTGCACCGACCCGCGGCGTGCTCTACGGCATCGCGCTGTATTTCTTTCTGTTCTCTCCGCGCCCGCTGCGCCATTCCCGCCGTTACCTGCGACTCGCGCTCGGCCGCGCGCCGGGTGCGCTCGAGCGCTTCAAGCACGTGCTTTATTTCGCCACCTGCATCCACGATCGCGTCTATCTGGTCGACGGGCAGTACGAGCGTTTCCAGTGCACGGTCGAGGGCGAGTCCTTGATGCAGGCGCAGCTCGACGCCGGCCGCGGGGCGTTTTTGATGGGCGCGCATCTCGGCAGCTTCGAGGTGATGGCGAGCATCGGACGCCGGCAGCCGGGGCTGCAGGTCTCGATGGCGATGTACGAGCACAATGCGCACAAGATCAACGCTCTGCTGGCGGCGATCGGCCGGCCGGCACTCACCGACATCATTCCGCTGGGCCAGATCGATGCCATGTTGCGCATTGCCGATCGCCTCGACTCGGGCGCATTCGTCGGCGTGCTCGGTGACCGCACCCTGGGTGAGGAACCCGTGCAGCGGGTGTCGTTGCTCGGCCGGGAGGCCTGGCTGCCGACCGGGCCGATGCGTGCGGCCGCGATACTGCGCCGGCCGGTCATTTTCATGGCCGGACTGTATCGCGGCGGCAACCGCTACCACGTGGTGTTCGAGCCGATCGCGGATTTCTCGGCCATCCCCGCGGGAGAGCGCGACGCCGAGGTGCAGCGGGCGATCGACCGTTACGCCGCCCTGCTCGAGCGGTATTGCCGCTCCGATCCGTTCAACTGGTTCAATTTTTTCGACTTCTGGCGCGATCAAATCGACAACTCAGGCACATGAGACGCCCTCGGCGCGCCGTGCTCGCCTCGCTGGCCGCACTCGCCTCGCTGACCGTGCTCGCGCTGCCGGCGCTGATTCCCACGGCCGCAATCGCCGACTCGGAGGATCTCCCGGCGCTCATGCATCTGCTCGGGGCGCGCCGGCACGGCCGGGTGGAATTCGTCGAGCAGCACTTTCTGGCGCTGCTCAAGCGCCCGGCGGAGTCCTCCGGCGTGATGACCTACGATGCGCCGAACCGCCTGGAGAAGCGCACGCTCGAACCGCGGCCCGAGACCTTGTTGCTCGACGGGGATGAGCTCACCATCGAGCGCAAAGGACGCACCCGCGTGCTCGACCTTGCGGCTTATCCGTCGATCCTGCCGTTCGTCGAAAGTCTGCGCGCGACGCTGGCGGGAGACCTGCCGGCGCTCGAGCGCGCATTCAACGTCGACTTCGCCGGCACGCTGGAGCGCTGGACGCTGACGCTCACGCCGCGCGACCCGAAGGTCGCCAAAACCGTCGCGCGAGTGCGTATCGACGGCACCCGCGCCGCGCTCCTCCACGTCGAGATTCTCGAGGCCGACGGCGATCGCTCGCTCATGACCTTGCGCGATCCTGCGATCCCATGAGCGCGCGCCGCGCCTGGATCGTCGGAGCGTGGCTCTCGAGCGTCGCGCTGGCGGCATGGGCCGCCGTCGATGCCCGCTACGTCGCCGATCTATCCGCTTTCCTGCCCGCGCATCCGACTCCGGGGCAGCAGCTGCTGGTGGACCAGTTGCGCGAGGGTCCCGGCTCGCGCCTGATGATGATCGCGCTCGAGGGCGGTGATGGCGAGACCCGCGCGCGTCTTTCCGTCGCGCTCGCCGGGTCGCTGCGAGGCGACCGCCGGTTCTCGACGGTCGGCAACGGCCGGCAGGTCACGGCGGAGCGCGACCGCGAGGTGCTGTTCGCGCATCGCTACCTGCTGAGCGAGGCGGTCACGCCGCAGCACTTCACCGCGGCCGGTCTCAAGCAAGCCATCGAGAATACGATCGCGGATCTGGCATCGCCGCTCGGACTCGCGCTCGGGCCGCTGGCGGCCCGCGATCCCACCGGCGAGATGCTCGCGGTCATCGAGCAGCTGTCCCGCTCGAAGGCGCCGCGGCCGGGCGGCGGCGTATGGACGTCCGCGGACGGCATGCGCACGTTGCTGATCGCCGAGACGGCCGCGGGAGGGTCCGACACGGATGCGCAGGAGAGCGCGATGGGCGCGGTACGCGCCGCCTTCGACCGCGCAGTCCATGAGACCCGTGATCCGGCCGCCCGGCGCGTCGAGCTCGTGATGAGCGGGCCGGGCGTGTTCGCCGTCGCCGCGCGCGCGAAGATCGAGCATGCGGTCGTGCGCCTGTCGCTCGCCGGCAGCGCGCTGGTGGTGATCACCCTGCTCGCGGTGTACCGTTCTGCGCTCGCGCTGCTCCTCGGTCTGCTTCCGGTGGCCACCGGCGCGCTGGTGGGCGTGGCCGCCGTGGCGCTCGGTTTCGGCGTCGTGCACGGCATCACGCTCGGCTTCGGCATCACCTTGATCGGCGAGGCGGTCGACTATTCCATTTATTTCTTCATTCAGTCCGCCGGTGGCGACGACGCAGCGGCGCAGCGTTGGGAACGGCAGCTGTGGCCCACGTTGAGACTCGGCATGCTCACCTCGGTGTGCGGCTTTGCCTCGCTCCTGCCCTCGCAATTCCCCGGTCTTGCGCAACTCGGCGCCTACTCGGTGAGCGGCCTGCTGGCGGCGGCGGCCGTGACCCGGTTCGTGCTGCCGGTTTTGCTGCCGCGGCGCTTTTCGGTGCGCGATCTGGCGCCCGCGGGGCGGCGCATCGCGCTCGTGTTGCGCTCGATCGGACCGGACGCTCCCCGGCTCACGGCGCTCGGTCTCGCCGGCGCATCGCTCGCCGTGCTGTTCTTCGCCCGCCACGACCTGTGGAATCGCGAGCTGTCGAGCTTGAGCCCCATTCCGATCGCCGAACAGCGCCTGGATGCCGAGCTGCGCAGCGACCTGGGTGCCGCGGACTCGCTCGACCTGGTGGTGGTGCCGGGCGCGACTCTCGACGCGGCCCTGAGAGGCGCGGAGCTCGCGGCGCGGGCGCTCGAGCCCCTGGTCGAGCACGGCGCCGTCGGTGGCTTCGACAACCCGGCGTTGTTCCTGCCGAGTCTGGCCACCCAGGCCGCGCGGCGCGCGAGCCTGCCGGACCCTCGGATCCTCGCCCGCAATCTCGATGAGGCCACGCAGGGGCTGGCGATCGACGCCGGCCGGTTGACGGCGTTCGAGCAAGATGTCGAGGCAGCTCGCCGGGCACCCCCGATGAGCGCCTCGGACCTGGCGGGCACCTCCATGGCGGCAGGCCTCGGCGCCCTGACGATGCGCAGCCCAGGCGGCTGGAACGCGCTCTTGCCGCTGCATGCGGCCGACGCCGCCCACCCGCGTGGTGCGCGGCCGATCGACATGCAGGCGGTGCGACATGCGCTGGCGGAGGCGCATTCGAGCGCTCGGGTTCTCGATCTGAAGCAGGAGTCCGATGCGCTCTACTCGGACTACCTGCGCGAGGCCCTGCGGCTCTGCGCGGCGGGCGGCGGCGCCATCGCCGTGCTGCTCGTGCTCGCGCTGCGATCGCCGTTGCGCGCGGCGCGTGTGCTGGCACCGCTCGCCCTGGCCGTGCTCGTGGTCGCCGCCGGCCTGGTGCTATTGGGAGTGCGGCTGACGATACTGCATCTGGTCGGCATGTTGCTCATCGTCGCGATCGGCTCGAACTACGCACTTTTTTTCGATTCCCAGCGGCGCGGCAGCGAGCAGTCCCCGACCACGCTGGTGTCGCTCTGCATTGCCAATGCCTGCACCGTCCTGGCCTTCGGGCTGCTGTCCTTCTCGGGAGTGCCGGTGCTCGAGGCACTCGGCACGACCGTTGCGCCGGGCGCACTGATCGCGCTGATCTTCGCCGCCGTGCTCACACCGCTCCGCGGCGGCGGTGCGGCGCCGGTCCTCGAGTCCGCGCGTGCGTAGTATCCTGATTCCCGCCAAGCCGGGCGCCGTCGCGCCCGCTCGCATGGTCTGGCTTCCGGGAGCGTTTCAGGGACCCGAGGATTTTCTGGAGGCGGGGTTCGAGACCGCGGCACGCCGACGGCATCTCGCCATGGACCTCGAGTTCGTGCAGGTCGAGCTGGAGCACGTCGGCGATCGTCGCGTGATCGACGAGCTCGGGCGGCAGATCGTGGCGCCGGCCCGCGCGGCCGGATGCCGCTCCCTGTGGCTGGCCGGAATCTCACTCGGCGGCTTCTTCGCGCTGGATTACGCGGCGAGCCGGGAAGGCGAGTGCGACGGCCTCTGTCTGCTGGCGCCCTATCTCGGTACTCGTCAACTGATCGCCGAGATCGCGGCGGCGCCGGGGCTCGAGGCCTGGGACGCGGGCCCGCTGGCGCAATCCGATGAGGAACGCCGGATATGGTGCTTCGTCCGGAATCGGCTGGGCGGGCGCGAACCCCGGCGGACGCCCGTGTACCTGGGTTACGGTCGCGAGGACCGCTTCGCGAGCGCCCATGCCTTGCTGGCCGGGGCGCTGCCCGCCGCGGCGGTCCACGTGACTCCGGGCGGCCACGATTGGCCGACCTGGTCCGCATTGTGGGAACATTGGTTGAGTTCGACGTTTATATGAGCAGTCCCACCGAGACCAGGCCGCGCTGGGCGCCCGCGCCCCTCATCTACGCTTCCGCCGCGCTGCATGCGGGCGCCGCGGTCGCAACGCTCGTGAGTCCGCCGCTCTGGCCCTGGACGCTCGGAGCGGTTGCCCTCAATCATGCGGCACTCACCGGGGCGGGGCTCTGGCCGAAGAGCCGCTGGCTCGGCCCGAACTGGATCCGTCTGCCGGCCGCCGCCACGGCGCGGCGCGAAGTGGCCATCACCATCGATGATGGGCCGGATCCCGAGGTGACCCCGCGGGTGCTCTCGCTTCTGGGCGTGTACGGCGCGCGCGCGACCTTCTTCTGCGTAGGCGAGCGCGTCGAGCGCCACCCCGAGCTCGCGCGCGAGATCGTGCGTCTGGGACATGCCGTCGAGAACCACAGTCAGCGTCATCGCCATGCCTTCTCGCTCATGGGACCCGGCAGGATCGAGCGGGAAATCCTCGAGGCACAGCGCAGCATCGCCGGCGTCACCGGCCAAAGCCCAGGTTTTTTTCGCGCGCCCGCAGGACTGCGCAATCCATTTCTGGATCCGGTGCTGTCTCGCCACGGGCTGCGTCTCGTGACCTGGACGCATCGGGGATTCGACACCGTGACGGGCGACTCGGATCAGGTCTACGGGCGCTTGAGCCGCTCGCTGCAGGCCGGCGACATCCTGCTTCTGCATGATGGGCACGCCGCCCGTGGACGCCTGGGCACTCCGGTGATCGTCGAAGTCCTGCCGCGCCTGCTCGAGACGCTGCGAGACCGGCAGCTCGAGCCGGTGACCTTGCGGGCGGCCGCGGCATGAGGAGCGGCACGCGATGAAGCCACTGATGCTCAGAGCATTCACGGCGGCGAGCTGTATCGGGCGGGGTCTCGACCAAACCCGCGCGTCGCTGGTCGAGGAGCGCTGCGGCCTCGAGCGGTGCCGGTTCGAGACGGTGGAGCTCGACACCCACCTGGGTGAGGTCAAAGGGCTGGACGATCAGGCGCTGCCGCGGGAGCTGCGCCGATTCGATTGCCGGAACAATCGATTGGCCGAGCTCGCCTTGCGTCAGGACGGCTTCGACCAGGCGGTCGAACGAGTCGTGGGCCGGCGGGACCGGCGCCGCGTCGGTGTTTTTCTGGGCACGAGCACGTCGGGCATTCTGCAAACCGAGCTTGCCTACCGGCGGCGTGACCCGGCCTCGGGCGAGCTTCCCGTCGATTTCGATTACGGCGCGACGCATAATTCGTTTTCGGTGGCGGACTACGCGCGCCGGCGCCTCAAGCTCGAAGGGCCCGCGATGGTGGTGTCCTGCGCCTGCGCGTCGAGCGCCAAGGTGTTCGCGACGGCGCGGCGCATGATCGAGGCGGATCTCATCGATGCGGCCCTGGTCGGCGGCGTGGATTCGCTCTGCCTGACGACGCTCTACGGATTTCACTCGCTGCAGCTATGCTCGCCCACGCCCTGCCGTCCCTTCGATGCGGCTCGCGACGGGCTGTCGATCGGCGAGGCGGCCGCGTTCGCGCTCCTCGAGCGGTTGCCGCAAGACGCTGCGGCGGGAGACGTGCTGCTGCTCGGAGTGGGTGAATCGAACGACGCCTATCACATGTCCGCTCCTCACCCCGAGGGACAGGGCGCGAAGCGCGCCATGCAGCTCGCGTTGTCGGACGCGGGCCTCGAAGCGGACGACATCGATTACATCAACTTGCACGGCACCGGTACGCCGAGCAACGATCGCGCCGAAAGCCAGGCCGTGACCAGCGTGTTGGGCGCAGCCATCCCGTGCAGCTCGACCAAGGGTGCGACCGGCCATACGCTCGGAGCAGCCGGCGCCCTGGAAGCGGTGATTTCCGCGCTGGCTCTGCGCCACGGATTCATGCCGGGTGGCGTGAATACCGCGCACATCGATCCCACGCTCACCGCGCACTACCTCACCAGGACGCGCCGGGTGCCGATCGCGCGGGTGCTGAGCAACTCCTTCGGGTTCGGCGGCACGAATTGTAGCCTGATCCTCGGGCGTGCCGGATGAGCCTCCAGGCATTCGTTCAGGGCATCGGCTTCCTCGGCCCCGGGCTCGCCAACTGGCCCGACGCCGCCCGGGTGCTCGCAGGCGGTCGGGAGTATGCGCCCGCACCGACCGTATTGCCCGCCCCGTCGCTTCTTCCTCCCACGGAGCGGCGCCGCACGGGCCGCGTGGTCAAGCTTGCGCTGGCGATCGCCTCGGAGGCCGTAACCCACGCCGGCGCCCCCGCGGGACAGCTGCGCAGCGTCTTCTCGTCCTCCGGCGGCGACGGACACAACTGCCACGAGATTTGTCGCACCCTCGCGGCCACGCCGCCCGAAATCTCACCGACCCGCTTCTCGAACTCGGTTCACAACGCGTCCGCCGGTTATTGGAGCATAGCGACGGGCGCGACCGCGGCCTCGACCGTGCTATGCGCGTTCGACGGCAGCTTTTGTGCGGGTCTCCTCGAGGCACTCACGCAGGTGAGCGTGGACCGGGAGCCGGTGCTGCTGGTCGCCTACGACACCGAGTATCCCGATCCGCTCCACGCGAAGCGCCCCGTGCCCGATGCCTTCGGTATTGCGCTGGTGCTGGCACGGAATTGCGATGCGCGGTCCGTCGCCCGCATCGAGGCCGCGCTCGGCGGCGAGCCGGCGGACATTCTCGAGGACCCGCGGCTCGAGGCGCTGCGACGGACGATCCCCGCGGCTCGCGCCTTGCCGCTGCTCAGGCAGGTCGCGCTTCAGACACAGCGGCGCGTCGTGCTCGAGTATCTCGATGTGTGCAACGTCGCCGTGGAGGTCGCGCCGTGCCGCTAGCGAGTGAGAAGCTCGATCGCGCATGGATCGAGAAGCGCATCCCCCACCAGGGCCGCATGTGCCTGATCGATGCGGTGGTCGAGTGGAGCGCGGATCGCATCGTGTGCTCGAGCGGCGGACACCGCGCAGCCGATCACCCGATGCGCTCGCACGGCAGGCTCGGCGCCGCCTGCGGTATAGAATTGGCGGCGCAGACCATGGCGGTGCACGGCGCGATCCTCGCGGAAGGAGCGGCGGAGAGGCCGCGTGCCGGCCTGCTGGTGAGCGTGCGTGAGGTGCATATGCGGGTGTTGCGTCTCGATGACGTCGAATCGGGCTTGTTTTGCGAGGCGGTACGCGTGCTGGGCGATGCGGGGACGGCGCTTTACGAGTTCGAGCTGCGGTCATCCACGTCGCGGCTGATGAGCGGACGGGCGACCGTCGTTCTCGATGCCAGCCGGGTCGTCGCGGACGTCGCGAAGCCATGAGCCCCGCCGCGAAACGGGCGCTGGTCACCGGCGGCAGCGGCAGCCTCGGTGCGGCCATTTGCCGCCGTCTCGCTGCCGCCGGACACTTCGTCTACGTTCATGCGAATCGCCGCATCGGCGAGGCGGAAGCGCTGGCGCGCAGCATCGGGGAGGCGGGCGGGCAAGCCCGGGCAGTGGCATTCGATGTCACCGATGCCGGGGCGGCCCGCGCCGTGCTCGAGCAGATTCTCGAGCCCGGGCCGATACAGATCCTGGTGAACGGCGCCGGGGTCCACGACGATGCCGCGTTTCCGGGGATGAGCGCGGACCAATGGCGGCGCGTGCTCGACGTGTCGGTCAATGGATTTTACAACGTGACTCAGCCGCTGATGCTGCCGATGATCCGCACGCGCTGGGGACGGGTGATCACGCTCTCCTCGGTCACCGCCCTCGTCGGCAACCGCGGTCAGGTCAACTATGCCGCGGCCAAGGGCGCACTGAACGCCGCGACCAAGTCACTGAGTCTGGAGGTGGCAAGCCGCGGCGTCACCGTCAATGCCGTCGCTCCGGGAATCATCTCGAGCGAGATGAGCAACTCGGTGTTCGATGCCGAAACCATCTCGAGCCTGGTTCCGATGAAGCGCGCGGGCACTGCCGACGAGGTGGCGAGCCTGATCGCGTATCTGGCCTCCCCGGATGCGGGCTACATCACCGGGCAGATCATTTCCATCAGCGGCGGCCTGGCCTGACCGGATGAGCCCGGTCAGGCGTACGCGTCGAGCACCCCGGACGAGGCGTGAGTGCTCGGGCCCGGGGCGGGCTGCACGGCGGCCGCTGCCGTGGCGGCCGGCGCAGCGGACGAGGATTTCGCCCACGTGTAAGGCTGGCTGAAGGCCGAACGGTCTTGAAAGGAGCGCTGTGAAATATCGACGCTCACCTGCGTAAAGCCCTGCGAGCCCAGCATTTCCTTGAGCTTCGGCACACTCGCCTCCAGCGCCTCGCGGGCCACCGCGCTGTGCGTGCTCATCACCACCTGCGCGCGGTCGCCCTGGACTGCGATTTGCAGATCGACCGGTCCGAGCTGCGCGGGATTCACTTGAAGCTTCGCGCTGCTCCAGTTGTTGTCGACCGCAAACGACACGCGGTCGGCCACACCCTGCGGAAAGTCCGCGCTGTCGACCGGTGCCTGCACGTGCAGTGTGGTCGCCGGTGCGGAATCCGACGGGCTGGAGGCATTCGCCACGCCCAGCTGCTGCAACGCTGCCGCACCATCGCCGCCGTTCGCGCCGAGACCCGAGCCTGCGTCCCCGCCGCCGCCGTGCGCATGAGAGCCGCCTTCGCTCGCGAGGCCCGCCGAATCGGGCGCGGCGGGCGCCGCCACCGAGGCCGCGGATGTCGCCGACACGGAGGACACCGCCGAGGCACCTGCCGTCGAGGGCAGGATCCCGGTCGGCATCACCGGTGCGGGGGTCGAAGCCTGCGGCGACGATGAGGCCGCATTCGCCGCCTGCAGCGCGGACGCCGCCGCGCCGGTTGCATCCGAGCCCGCAACGAGCGCTTGATTGATCTGGGCCTGGCCGATGGCCTGGACACTTTGACTCGCCGGGCTCTGTGCTCCGTTGGCGGCGGAAGCGCCGGTGTTTGCGCCGTTGGCTCCCGCTCCATTGGTGCCGCTCGTCGAACTGCCGCTCAGCGCATTACTACTCGGCGAATTGCCGCCGCCCGCCAAGCCGCTCGGGAGGTGGCCGCCCGGGAGGCCATTGGCGATTGGAGCGGCGCCGACCGCTGGAGATCCTTGTGCCACGATCGCGCGGCCGGACGCCGACGAGCCGGCGCCCGGGTCGGCGCTCGATGCCGGCGCTGCGCTTCCGGCGGCCGCCCCGGCGACGGGAGAGTTCGAGCCGCCGGCGGCCGATCCCGCCGTGCCTGACGCGTTGCCGGCGCCCGGCAGGCCGGTGGCGCCGGCCAGCGGATCCGCCGTCGCCGTGATGCTGCCGGCCGTGCTTCCCGACGCGCCGGTCGGGCCGCTACTCGCCGCCGCGGGCACCACCGGGGTTCCATCCGAGACGAGCGGCGCGCCGCCCGCCCCCGTCGAGTCGGTGCCTGCGGCGGCCGTCGAGACGGCTGCGCCGGACGCTACCGAACCGGCGCCCGGTTGAGCATTCGTCGTATCGGCCGGAGTGCCCGAGGCCGTCGAGGGGGACGAGCCGGCGGGGGGGGCCGTGACCGCACTGCTGGTTGTGGGAGCGGGCGAAGCCGACGCGGTGGTCGAGGATTGCGGCAGGGCGGCCGCGCCGGCAGCCGCCGCCTGCGCATCCGCTGCCGCGGCCGGCGAGGCGCTGCCGGTGGTCGGCAAGGAACCGCCGCCGGCTGCGGCCGAATGGTTCTTCGCGGGCTCGTTCTTACGGGCCGGCTTGTCGTTCACTTGACTGAATGTACCCGCGAAATCCGAGGCGCCCTGAGTGGATTGGGAATTTTGGGCGGAATTCGCCGGGGAATAGGTGCTCTGCGGCCGCGTCTCGCTCGGGGCGGGTTGGGCGACCGGGATCACCGGCACCTGGAAAGTCATGGTTGCGGGGTTCATGCCCTGAGTGAGCAAGCTGCGTGCCAACCCGCCCTCGTGCGGCCCAAGAAAGGCTTGGCCCCGCGCCGTTACCGCAATCTCAATTTTGAGATCAACTCTCCCCTACAAAGTAAACCGGCATTTTCGGGACTTCCCTTAATGATGCGCAAGCAATAGTAAGGGAAGATAGTGGTGCGTGGACGACCAGCAGCCATAGCGCGGCACTCTATCAAGCCGCCCACCGTTGGCGGGTCGTTCGACAGAGTCGACACTCACGACTCGTACATCACGCCTCGAGACACGATCGTCTCACGTCACATTGGCACGGGGGCGCCTCCCGCTTGCCTGATGTTGTAACAACGAAGCAACGGAGTACCCCCGAGTGCAATCTGAAGTCAACGCACAGCGAGCCTATTATTCGAGAACGGCAGAACATTACGATGCAATGCATGTCAATCAAGGGGATGAACATGGCAAAGCTCTCAGTGCTTTCTTTGGACTTGCGGAGGTCTTTGGCCCCGTGGCCAGTGTGCTCGATGTCGGCGCGGGAACAGGACGCGCCCTTGAGAAAATAAAAGCCCGATTACCCGACACCAGGGTGATCGGGGTCGAGCCCGTTGAAAATTTGCGTGCCGTGGGCCACAAAAAGGGCATTCCTCAGGATGAATTGGTGGCCGGCGATGCGCTTGATTTGGCTTTCGATGACGACTCGTTCGATTTCGTAATCGAGACCGGCGTACTTCATCACTTGAAGAGGCCGATCGAGGCGGTCAAAGAAATGATTCGCGTCGCAAGAATAGGCGTCATGATTTCCGACAGCAACAATATCGGGCAAGGCAGCGCCAAATTGCGCCATATCAAATTCGCGATCAAGTCCGTAGGCCTCTGGCCCATCGTCGTATGGCTCGGAACGCGGGGGAAAATGCACAAATGGAGCCAGGGCGACGGCATATTCTATAGTTTTTCCGCTTTTGATTGCGTTCGCATCATTCAAGAAAAATTTCCCCTCGTGCACTACATGAATACGGTTGGCTCCAACGGGTTCAATCTATATCGTGGCTCGTCGCACGTGATGCTATTCGCTTGCAAAGAATAAGGCGTTGCCGATTCCGGCTGCGCCCGGCTCGCAGTCGCTCGCTCTTTCTCTAATGCCCGCCCCGGGCGGTTGACGCATGCTTCACGGTCACCACGGCATGATAGCTCGTGTGCCTCCAGCCACGCGGCAAGGGGAGCAAGCGATCGCGAAGGAATCGCGAGCCGAATTGAATCTCGCCCACCTCCATACCGTGGCGAGCGGCCAATTGGCGAAGAAGGCGGGGACAAATCCAGATGACATGCTCGGGATTGTTGTTCACTTCCACATGAAGAGCGGCCTTGACGCAATTGCGCCAATACCAGGGATTGGGCGTGGAGATGAGGAGGCGGCCGCCAGGTCGCAAATGCCTCTTGCAGCACTGCAAAAAGCCGTTCAAATTCCCGAGATGCTCGATGATGTCGCCCGCGACGATGACATCGAAAGAGCGTCGGAGATCGAAGCGTTCCGCGTCGGCGACAATGACGTTGTAGCCCCGCGCCTGGAGAACTTTGACGCCTTCCTCGTGTAGATCAACACCGAGGATACTCTTGGCCACCGCGCCCACCGCCTTGTGAACCCAGTAACGACTTCGGTAGGCCTGCGGGTCGTGCTCGACGCAGCCGATGTCAAGCACATCCTTGTCTCGGCAATACTTGGTCAGGTAGGCGATTTTATGATCGCCAAATTCGATGCCATCACCAATTTCGCTGGGAAGAACCTTCCTGTCCGCGCCCTCCAACTGCCGCCCGGTTGACTGTATTTCCATCGCTGATGCCGCTCCTACTTGCAGGATTTATCGACGTTTGCGACCTCCACAAGTATTTGCGACTTGATCACGTCCACAAAGTTCGAGTTCCGATACCTGCGGCAGATGCTCGTGCACCTCGCGGATCTCCAACAAGGGCCGCGCCCTGGGCGCGGCCCTGATTGGGATCGCAGCAAAAGCTTGCGCGTCGACGGCCGCCGGCAATGAGTCTCGCTGCCCTGCAACTCATTTCTGCGTTGAATTATTGTTCGACGATGCATTGTTCGACGATGCGCCGAGCGCCGCACCGCCGGAAGCCGCCACCGAGTTCGCTCCGGAGGCGCGCTGCGTCCCCAACGAAGCGTTTTCCTCGGCCGAGGCATTCCCGCGTCCCACGACTGCCGACTGGCCCGAGCTGCCGGACGCGTTCAGCGAGCTCGCGGGCCGCGACGGAGCGGACGCGGATTTATCGCTCTGGGGCTTGGAACCGCTTTGCGCCGCCGCGGGCTTCGACGCCGTCTGTCCGGCATGGCCCTCCACGTCGCTCGTCGTTGCGGCGGCCGCGCTCGTGGTTGACGTCGTGGTCGTCTCCGTGCGCGCGGCCGTATCGCTCGCGGCCGAGCTCGCCTTGGCGCCGGTCTTGCTCGCGGCCGAGCTCGCCTTGGCGCCGGTCTCGCCCGCGGCCTGCTTCGCCGCACGCGTGTCGGGCGAGCTCACCGCTCCCTGGAAGCCGCCCTGCGAGCGCAGGTTGCCCGCCCCGCCGAGTCCGCCGCCGAGCGTGCTGCCGGCGCCGAATCCGCCGCCCAGACCACCGCCCAGGCCGCCGCCCAAATGACCCGCATAGGCCGGGGACACCGCGGCCAGCACCGTCGCAACCGCCACCGCCGACATTATCCGCTTGGTATTCATCGTCGTTCTCCTGTGTGGCCGGGGACATTCCCTCGAGCCTTCACCGGTGATACGACGGCGACGCTGCGTTTCTTCCATTACGAACTCTTTAGGAAGCTCCTCAAGGAGAATCCATGCCGACCAGCCCGAAGCCATATGTCAAATCCCTGCCCGGAGGCCCGAGATCGATGGCGCGTCGAGCGAGCGCATCGACGGCATCGAGCGATGCCCTTCTGTCGGGCGCGGCGATCATCGCCGCAAGCAACGCGGCAACCGTTGGCGATGCAAAGGAAGTGCCGCGCACCGCGACGTAGCCGTGCGCGGTGCCGGCGGCTTTGAGATCGGCTCCCGGCGCGGCGAACATCACCTGCGGCCCGCGCTCCGCTTCGATGAGCACACGGCGATGCGCGTCGACCGCCGTCACCCCCACCACGCCGGGATACGCCGCCGGATAAAGAGGCGGAGCCGCCGGTCCGTCGTTGCCCACGGCCGCCACGATCAAGTGGCCGCGCGCGACGAGCGCGTCGATGATCCGCTCGAGCGACAGGTTCTTCGGGCCGACCAGGCTGACATTGATCACGGCCACCTGCTCGGCTGCCATCCAACCAAGCGCCGCCGCGATCACGTCCACGGAGCCGCCGGTCGGCTCGCTGCAATAAACGTCCGCGGCATAGAGCTCCGCGCCGGCGCGCGCCACCAGGAGCGATGCGACCGCCGTGCCGTGGGCGTCCGGGACACGTTTGCCGGCGCAGCCCCACGGCCGAATATCGGAATCGCGAAAGGCGGGATGCGTGCCGTCGACGCCGGTATCCAGAAGACCCACCCGGATGAGTGCGTGCGCGGGTTCGCCGGCCGTGGCGGCGGCCGTGGCGGCGGCCGGTGCCGCAGGACCGGCTTGGGTGCCGGCCGCGCGCGGCGGCGCGCCGCTTCCGAGATAGATATGGTCGTAGTCGTAGGTGCCTTGGGGGTCCGCCGCGCGCATCTCGGCGAGCGCCGCCTTCGTGGAGAGATCGCCCGGGACCTTCAGCAGGATGAGCCGCAGATCGGTGCCGGAGATGGTTTGCGTGCTTACGATGCTGAAGCCGCGGGCCGTCCACCGCGAGAGCATGTCGTCGTCGAGGCCTGAGGCCAGCACCTCGCCGCGCACGATGGGATCGCCGTCGGGATCCGCCTCGATCAACCGGCGATTGCTGCGCATCAGGTGGGCGATCGCCCGACGACGCGCATCGACAAGTCCTTGCAGCGCCCCTGGATCGGCATTTCTCGGATCCAGTCCCCCGAGAGTCTGTTGCAGGGCGGGCAACTGCACCGACGGGAGCGGCGCCGGCAGGCGAACCTGGGCCTCGGCCGCCGACGCCGCCAGTGCCGCAACCAGAATGAGAAACCGCATGTTCAAAACCTCCGGCCGATGATATTGGCGGCGTGGTTAGAATGGGTGGAAGAAAAGTCACAGTTCAAACGTATCTCCCCATGAATACGACCGGGACGCCCGAAAACGTCCGCGAGCAGATCGCGGCGCTGCTGCCGCGGCTTCGGCGCTTCGCGCGCAATTTGACTCGAAATCCGCACGATGCGGATGATGTCGTACAGATTGCCCTCGAGCGCGCGTTGACCCGTCTGGACCAATGGCGCCCCGACGCGCGCCTGGATAGCTGGATGTTCAAGATCGTGAGAAACGCATGGATCGACGAAATTCGCTCGCGAGGCCGCCGCAACCGGATATTTGCCGGCCCCGAGGCCGGTGAGAACGTGGGGGAGTCGAGTATCGAGCGCGAGTCGGACCTGTTGTCGGTGCACGCCGCCATGTCGAGGCTCCCCGAGGAGCAGCGCATGGCGGTCAGCCTGGTGCTGATCGAGGGACTGCCCTACAAGGAGGCCGCCGAGGTGCTCGAGATCCCCATCGGCACCTTGACCAGCCGGCTCGCTCGCGGCCGTGAAGCGCTGCAGGCAATGCTCGAGCCGCCGGCAGGGGGAACGACATGAGCTTCTCCGATGAAACGCTGGCGGCATACGTGGACGGCGAGCTGGATGCGGCCGCCGCGGCCGCGATCGAGCAAGCCATGCGCACCGATCCGGGCGTCGCGCAACGCGTCGCCCGATACCGCGCACTGCGCGGCCGACTGCAGGAAGCCTATGCACCGGAGCTCGACGAGCCGGTGCCGGAACACCTGATGGCCGCCCTGCGGGGTGCCGAGGCGCCCCCGTCGGCGACCCAAACCCGATGGCGGTACGCGCTGGCGGCCGGCGTCCTGATCGCGGTCGGCGCGGGATTCCTGGCCTGGCGCCAGAGCCATCCCGGTGTCATCGAGAGCGTGGACGGCACCCTCGTTGCCCGAGGCAGCCTGGCCGAGGGACTGTCGAACCAGCTCTCGGGCGATGTCGTGCCCGGCTCCGAGGTGCGCCTCGGACTCAGCTTTCTGGCGAAATCCGGCGATTATTGCCGCACGTTCTCGCGCCTGAAAGATGCGGGTCTCGCCTGCCGCCGCGCGGGGCGCTGGGAAATCCTCGCCTTGACTCGCCGGCAGCCCGCGGCCGGCGCCGATTCGGAATTCAGAACCGCGAGCTCCGTGATGCCCGCCGATATTCTCGCGGACGTCGAGCAGCGCATTGCCGGCGGGCCGCTGGATCGTAGCGCGGAGATCGCCGCCCGCAGCAGGCACTGGGACGTCAATCGCCCCATTCCGGAAACGCCTTGATCGCATCCACGACGTTGTGCACCACGTCCGTGTGCGCATCCTCTTGCCAGCCGCCGGGCTCCGGCTTCAGGAACAGGTCGCGCGGCCGGCCCTGCTCGTCGACGGCATAGAGCGCGAATGTGAGCGCGGATCTGGCTTCGCGCTCCAGCGCCGCGGCGCCCGCCGCCCTGGCATACATCGCGAGAACCGCGCCGTAGGTCGACACCACGCCGCCCCAGGCCTGCGGGTCCTCGTCCTGCTCATGGCAGACGGTCACTCCAAACTCCGTGTGGGTGAACGTCCGCCGCACGAAGTCGAGGAGCGCTTCGCAGTCGGTGCGCCAATGGCGGTGCAAGGAGTCCTTTCTTTCGATGAGGTAGCGCGCGAGATTCAGCGGCGCCCAGGCCGTCCGGTTGGTCGGCGTATCGTGATCCTCGAAGAACTGCGCGAACAGCGACCCGTCGCTGAGCGCGCTCGGCAGCTGGTAGCCCGTGATCCAGCTCCACAGTCCCTCGCGCGGGGCCGAGAATTCCCCGAATCCCCGCGCGATGAGCGCATCGTACAGGCGCAAAACGTAGACCGAGTTGCCCGACACCGGCCCGCGGCCCGCGCCGGTGCGGCAGTCCGCGCGAAACGGCCAGGGGGAATGGAAGGCGTCGCCGGCCCCTTGGTTGGCCGCAAGAGCTCGCGCGTTCCGTAACGCCTGATCGAGATACCGGCGTTCGCCGGTCGCCTCCGCCAGCAATGCCAGCGCATACCCGGCGATGCCGCCCTTGTCCGGCTCGATCTCGAAGGGCCGGTCCGCCTGCGAACCGGCATCCGGCGGCAGCGGGAAACAATCGCGCTTGCCGGTGGAGCGGGTGAACGAGGGCCAGCGGCCGCTGTTCGGAGTCAGCGCCTCGTTCACCAGATAATCGCCCATGCCCCGGGCGATGGACAGCGACTTGCCGTCCCGCTCGGCGCGCAGCTCGGCATATTTGAGGTAGGAAATGATACCCATGCCGATCTGCGTCGAGGGAATGGTATCCGCGCGCTCCGGGCTCGGCGTCCAATCCGCATCCAGAAACGTCACGTAGGCGAAGCGCGGATAGCCCCGATCCCACGGACATTGGCGATAGAAGCCCATCTCCAGATCGAGCGCGCGGTTCCAGGAAGTCCAGGGCGCGAGGCGCCCCTCGGCATCGAAGATCACCGCATGTCCGGCGATGACGGCCGGTCGTGGCGGGGACACGCCGCCCGGGCCGGCGCTCACGGCGCTTTTCCGGCCGGTGCGCCGCGCACCGTCACGATGTCCACCGTTTCGGTTTGCGGATCGAACACGATGCGCGCCTCGCCGCGCTCGAGAAGCCGCATCACGCGACCGACCTTGTCGTCGAGCGGCAGCTCGCGCTCACCGTAATCGGTGCCCTCGCGCAGGATGAAAGACTCGATGACCGCCCGCAGGACATCCGCCGCGAGGGCGGTATGCGGCACCGTCACCGGGTCGCCGGATCCGGCACCGCTCGAGTCATCCGGCATCGACGGCGATGAGCGCTACGTGCGGCGGACAACGCAGCGCTTGCGCGCCTGGGCGGCGCCACAGAGCCGGGTCTCCGTCGACCGGTATGAAGCCGTTGCGGCCGTAGACGGGGCGGCAAGCCATGTTGGCCTCGGTGTGTAGAAGTCTCCCGAGTATGGTCTCATGCTTCGGGCCCGTCGGCGACGCGAGCTCGCCCGCCAGGTACGCGAGGAACGCGTCCTCGAGCCCGAGGCCGAGCGCGCGGCAGCTCATCACCAGCTGGTCGATGCAATTTGCGGCCGTCCACGCGGCTCCGATCAGGCCGTACTGCGTGAACCGATCCTCGGCCGTCATCACGTAAAGGGCCTCGTCGAGCTCGAATTTCCGATGGCATTGCTCCAGCGTGTGCCGTGCGCCCGTGGTATTGAATTGATTGGTCCTGTTGAGCAGCTCGAGGGCACGCTTCATGTGCAGATCCGAGACCGACCGTACGCGGGCGACGCGCGCGCGCAATTCGAGCGTGCTCAGGAATTCATCGTGCGGCAGCGACATTCGCACCGTCTCCCGCCGCACCTGGGCCTGGGCCATCTCGGTCCTGCGGACCGACTCGCCGGTGAGCGCGGGCTGCTGGGTCTCCGCCGACCACAACAGGATGCGCTTCAGGTAATAGGGATGGGAGCCGAGCGTGCGTAACCCCGGCAATCCGCCGCTGACCGCGGCGCGCTCCACCGGATTGTCGTCGATCATCAGCGCATTCTGCGGACGCAGGTTGAGCTCCCGCAGGATCTCCGCCAGATTCTCCGCCTTGGGACGAAAGTTGATCCTGCGCGTGGCGAAATCCGAGAGCCGAAGATGGCCCTGCACGATCCCGTCCCAGTGTTCGACGACGAAGCTCTCGTCGTTCTTGCTGACGATGGCGAGCAGGATCCCGCGCTTCTTCAGGATCAGCAGGGTCTCCATCAGCCCCATCGGCCAGCCTTCGAGGATCCCGAGCGTACCCTCCGCCGCCACCCCACGCCACAGCGTGTCGTCGAGATCCACGGCGACCAATTTCACCGCGTCGCGCTGCCCGACGGTGCGGTACATGGCCAAGATCTCACGCATGAGCGCCTCGAAGAACTCGAGCCACTTGGCCGAATAGTGCTTCTGCATCGGCTCCGGCGCATGAATTCTGCCGAGGTCGTGGTCGTGGTCGCCATCGCTCAACGTGGTTCCATGCGTGAACGACCATACTGCGTCGTCCTGGCAATGCTGCTTGCCGAGGCCGGCCGAAATCTGGTCCACGTCCACGAAATGGGCGTTCTGGCGTTTCGCACAGTCGGCGGCGATGAACATGTTGAGTCGCTCGACGAAGTGCATCACGTTTCGCAGGTCGTAACGGGCCTGGAATCGTCCGAGCGGGTTCTGCTGAGGCACCGGAAAGCCCAGCACGAACGACAGCAGCTTCCCCTCCGTGTTGAGCTTCATGGCGTTCGAGAGATAACGGGCCAGACATTCCTCGGTCTGCCGCAGGAACTCCTCGTGCGCTTGCGGGCTATCCTCGAGGCGGAAATAGGCAGAGCCCAGGATCGTCCGCAGCGGCACGTGCACGATCTGGAAATCGTATTGGGACGCCCTCTCGGCGGAGATCCCGGGAAGCGCATCGAAATTATTGAGCAACAGGAAGTCGCCCTGATGGAGGCGGTTGATGAGCGAGCCCACCTCGGGTATCGGCTCGGCGAGGCAGCCGCCTACCACCAGGTAGCGCGCGCCCGGATCCGGCGTGACTTGAAGGTCGAACGGCGTGCGGTAGCGCGCGCCGTTGTGCAGAGCGAATAGCGCCGGAGAGACCTGCGCCGGCGAAACTTGCGCCGACGAGACATCCGCGGGCCGCACGGCTTCGCCCGCCTCCGGCCGCACGGCTTGCGCTCGCGGCACGGTCAGTGGTTTCCGGACTCGCTGCGGGCGGCGAGCATGATGCGGGTCGCGGCGTCGTCCAGCTCGCGCTGGTCATGCCGGTCGGCCGCACGCCGCTCCTCGGCGCGAAACCGCTCGACGACGCGTCCCAGCGATTCCGCCTCGACCCGCTTCTCGCTCCACTGCAGCCGCCGGCGCTCGTAATCGGCGCGCGCGGTGTCGAGATTCTTGTTGTGCTGGCGCATGGCATCGCCCAGCCGGTCGAGAAAGGAGCGGTAGTTCTGCAGCTTCACGGCGTCCATTGCGCCGCCGCCGTTGCTCGAGTTGCGCACGTATTCGTCGCGGTAGGTTTGCAGCTGCACGAGCTGCCGTTCCAGCTCCGCCACCTTGCGGGCGGCGTCCGCCATGGGGCGGCTCAACGCATCCGCGGAATTCGAGGCGATTTCCTGGATGGGTTCGAATCGCTTGGACTTCGTCATAAGCTGGCTACTATCTGCCCGGTGCCGGCGCCGGCGCCGAGAACTGCGTCACGAGTTGCTTGAGGTCCCCGTAGCTGCGCTCGATCGGCACGGGCTGATACATGTCCTGACGCAGAAATTCCTGGATTTTGGGCCATTGCTCCACCGCCAGGTCCACGCGCGGGTCGGCGCCGCGCCGGTAGGCACCCACGGTGATCAAATCCCGGTTCTGCTGGTAGGTCGAGTACAGCTGCTTCAAGCGCGTCGCGAGGTCGAGCTGTTCGCGGGTCGCGATCTGGTGCATGGCGCGGCTGATCGAGGCCTCGATGTCGATCGCCGGATACAGTCCGCTTTCCGCCAGCCGGCGCGAAAGCACGATGTGTCCGTCCAGGATGGCGCGCGCGGCGTCCGCGATCGGATCGTTCTGATCGTCGCCCTCCGCGAGCACGGTGTAGAAAGCGGTGATCGAGCCGGCTCCGCGGTCGCTGTTGCCCGCGCGCTCGACCAGCTGCGGCAGCCGTGCGAACACCGACGGCGGGTAGCCCTTGGTCGCGGGCGGCTCCCCGATGGCGAGCGCGATCTCGCGCTGCGCCTGCGCGAAGCGGGTCAGCGAATCGAACAGCAACAGCACCTTCATCCCGCGGTCCCGGAAATACTCCGCAATCGCATGCGAGAGCCAAGCTCCGTGCAGCCGCATGAGCGGAGGATTGTCGGCCGGCGTCGCCACCACGACGGCGCGGCGCATGCCGTCGGGACCCAGGGTATTGCTGACGAAATCCTGCACCTCGCGGCCGCGCTCGCCGATCAGTCCCACCACCGTCACGTCCGCCTTGGTGTAGCGCGTCATCATGCCCAGCAGCACCGACTTGCCGACACCCGATCCGGCGAACAGGCCGATGCGCTGTCCGCCGCCCACCGACAGCAGCGAGTTGATCGAGCGCACCCCGACGTCGAGCGGCTCGCGGATCGCGCGCCGCAACAGCGGGTTCAACGGCTCGCCGGTCAACGACACCTGATCCGTGCAGCGCATCTCGCCCATGCCGTCGAGCGGACGGCCCGCGCCGTCGAGCACCCGGCCGAGCAGCTCGTCACCCACCGCGACCGAGCTCACGCTGCGGGTCGGGATGACCCGGGCTCCCGGCATGATGCCGCGGATCTCCCCGGTCGGCATGAGAAAGAGCTTGTCGCCGGAAAAGCCGACCACCTCCGCCTCGATCTGCTTTCCCTCGGCGGTGTCCACCAGACAGCGGCCGCCGACCGCGGCCTCGCAGCCCACCGCTTCCAAGGTCATGCCGACCATGCGGTTGAGCGTCCCCTCGACCACGAATTGCGAGCCGTTCGCCATGCGCTCGCGTGCCCGCACGAGCGATCGGGCCCAGGTGCCGGACCGGGGCGCGCCCACGGCCGCGCTCAAGCGCCGCTCCCGCGCGGGCTCGCGGCCTGCCGCTCGGTGCCCATGAGCTCGCTCAAGATGGCGCCGAGACGGGTCTCGAGCCGTGCATCGACGCGCGAGGTAAGCGTCGTGATCTGGCAACCGCCGCGCGCCATCACCGGGTCTTCGACCAGTTGCCAGGCACGATCGCTCTCCGTGGGCGCGAGATTTTGCCGCACCACCGCGGCATCCTCCGGATGCAGATGCACCCTCACCTCGCGGGCGGCGACCGGGAGCGCTGCGATCGCTTCGCGCACGATGCCGATGATCTGGGTGGGATCGGTTTTCAGCTCGCGCCGCACGATTTGCCGCGCGAGCGCCATGGCCAGGGTCAGGAGCTCCTGTTCCACCTCGGCGTCGAGTTCTTCGAAAGGTCTCGCCAGGTCGTAGAACATGCCCTCGAGCTTCTCGACCTGGGCGCGCACCTGCGCCTTGCCCGCCTCCCGCCCTTCGGCGAGCCCCTGCTCGAAGGCTTCCTTGTGGGCTTCCGCCTGCAAGTCGGCGAGTCCGCTCACCGTCGGCATTCCGGGACCCGCGGTGGTCGAGCTCATGTCGGGCGCGGACCACACCTGAGCCTTGGATGCCGATCGGTTCGGGATGGAGTTAGACAAAGTCGGCGCCGCCCTTGCCGCCGAGACTGATGGTGCCTTCCTCGGCGAGGCGCTGGGCGATCACCACGATCTCCTTCTGCGCCGCCTCCACCTCGATGAGCTTCACGGGACCGCGGGCTTCCATGTCGTCCTTGAGAATTTCCGCCGCGCGCTTCGACATGTTTTTGAGGATCTTTTCCTGCACATCCGGCTCGGCGCCGCGCAGCGCGACGGCGAGCGTGTCGGAGCCGACCTCGCGCAGCAGCGCCTGGATGCCGCGGTCGTCCACGTCCAGGAGGTTGTCGAAGATGAACAGCAGGTCTTTGATCTGCTGGTGCATCCCGGTGTCCGCCTTCTCGATCTTGCCGAGCTCCTCACCGCTCTTGTCCCGCTCCATGGCGTTCAAGATGTTGGCGACGGTGCGCGCACCGCCGATGCGCCGCAGCGGCGGCGGCGGAGCGACATTGGCCTGCTTCTCGACCAGCTGATCGAGCTCCGTCAGGGCGGTCTGCGGAACCTCGTTGAGGGTGGCGATCCGCATCAGCACTTCGGTGCGCATCTCCTCGGTCAGCAGCGGCAATACCGCCGCCGACTGCTCGGGATCGAGGTGCGAGAGCACGATGGCGGCGATCTGCGGGTGCTCGCCGGAAATGATCTGCGCCACGGCCTTCGGATCCATCCACTTCAAGGCCTCGATGCCCTGCCCGGTCTGGCCGGTGGATACCCGATCGAGCAACAGGTCGGTCTTCTGCTTGCCGACCGCCTGCGTGAGCACGCGGCGCACGTAGTCTTGCGAGCCGGAGGCGATGTTGGCTTTTCCGTCGACGACGCCGATGAAGTTATCGAGCACGGAGGTCATCTGCTCGCGCGACACCTCCCGGAGCTCGGCCATCGCGACGCCGAGCCGCTGGACCTCGCGGGCATCGAGCTGTTTCAGCAGATTGGCCGCATCCTGCTCGCCCAGGCTCATGAGCAGGATGGCGGCGCGTTCCGTCCCTGCGAGATCACCCGGCTTGCTAGCCATCGGCGGCAACCCAATCCTTTACCACTTGTGCGGCCCGCTTCGGATCCTGCCCGACCAGGGTCCGGGCGGCCGCGATCTGCTGCTCGAAACTCGGCGATAGTTTGATCGGATTGGATGCGCCCTTGCCCGACAGGCTGACGCGGTCCGCTCCCACGTCCTCGGCGCGCGCAGTTCCCTTGCTTCCCCGGGTCAGCGATTTCATCAACGGCCTGAGGATCAGGAATGCCACCACCAGCACCAGGCCCGCGCCGACCAGCTGCTTCGCCAGCTGCGTCACCATCGGGTTCTGCCACAGCGGCGGCCCCTCGACCGGGGCGATCGGACCGTTGGTCTTGAAAGCCTGGTTCATGACGTCGAGATGATCGCCGCGATCGTCCTTGAGACCGATGGCCTCGCGCACCAGCTGCGTGAAGCGCTTGATGTCCGCGTCGCTCATCGGCGAGGTGGTGACCTTGCCGTCCTCGTCCGTTTTCTGCCAGTCGTCGAGCACGACGCCGACGCTCAGACGCTTCAATGTTCCAACCGGCTCCTTGATGTACGCCAGGGTCCGGTCCACCTCGAAGTTGCGCGTACTGCGCTCGGAGGTCGAACTCGGGCCGGCGCTGACCGCGGTCGCCTGTCCGGCTGCCGCGGCCTGCGCGGGCGAGCCGGGCGTGGGCGTGGCGCCCGCAATCACCGGCGCTCCGGAGGTGCCGGGCGGTTGGTTGCTGAGCGCACCGGGAATGCCCTCGACGCCGTCGCCGCCTTTGCGCGATTCGCTGCTGGTCTGCTCGCTGCGCACCGCGCTCTTCTGCGGATCGTAGTTCTCGCGCGTCTCCTCCTGCACGGTGAAGTCGACGTCCGCCGTCACGGTGGCGTGTACGCGCCCGGCGCCGACCAGCGGCTCCAGCAGCTCGATGATGCGGTGCTGATAGCTCTCCTCCAGCTTGTGGGTGTACTCGAGCTGGCGATTGCTGATCGCGGACTCCGAATTGTCGTCCGGGGAGCTCAGCAGCGACCCCGCCTGATCGACCACGGTGACGTCGTCCGCGGCGAGATCGGGCACGCTCGAAGCGACCAGGTGCACGATCGCGGCAACCTGGCCCTGGTCGAGCACGCGACCCGGATAGAGCTGCAGCATGACCGAGGCGGTGGCCCGGTGCGAGTCGCGCAGGAACACGGAGGGCTTCGGCAGCGCCAGGTGCACCCGCGCGCTCTGCACTCCCTGGACCTTGACGATGGTCCGCGCCAGCTCGGTCTCCAGCACCGACTGATAGCGCACGCTCTCCATCATCGAGCTCGTGCCCAGCGGAGAATCCTTCTGGATCATCTCGATGCCCATGGCATCGCTTTGCGGCAGGCCCTGGCTCGCGAGGCGGATGCGCGCTTCCTGGACCTTCGATTCGGGGACGGACACGGCGCCGGAAGCGTTCAGCTTGAATTCGATGCCGGCGGCCGTCAGCGCGTCCATGACCTGGCCGCTCTCGCGCTCCGAAAGCTGGCCGTAGAGCACGGTGTAGTTCTGTCCCTGCGACCAGAGCACGAGCCAGATCGCCGCAGCCACGGCCGCCGCGACGCCGGCCAGCAGGCCGACTTGTTTCAGGATGGGCATCGCCTCGACGAGACTGCGCGATGGGGCGGGTACGATGTCAGCCATGGATCATTTCCTTGCGGTCGGTTACACCGACATGTTCATCACTTGGGTGTACGCGTCGAGCAGCTTGTTGCGTACCTGAGTCATGGCGCGAAACGCGAGGTCCGCCTTCTGGGCCTCGAGAATGACCTTGGTGAGATCGACGCTCTTGTCGCCGCTCTCGTAGACGCTCGCGAGCTCGGTGGCCTTGTTCTGCATCGAGGCAATCTTGTCGACCGAATCCTTCAGCAGCGCGGCGAAATCCGTGGGCTGTGCTGTCGACGAGGGGGTGATGTCCGTTGCAGAACCCGAGGCGCGCGCCTGCAATGCCCGCATCTCCGCCAGCACCTGCTGGATCTGCAGGTTGCTCATGGCGCCGCCGCCGCGAAGTCTGGGTCGTGCAGCCGCGGCACGGCGATGCCTGAGGCCTTGAGCTGCTGCAGCTTGTGGCGCAGGGTGCGCGGGCTGATGCCGAGCCGCTCCGCGGCGAGCTTGCGGCTGCCGCCCGTAACCCGCAAGGTCGCCAGAATCAACTCGCGTTCGCGTTCCTTGAGCCCGCGGTCGAGCCCGGACCCCATCGCTCCGGCCGCCGTGGGGCAGTGCGTGGCGTGCGCGACAGCGCCGGTCGCACCGGTCACGGTCGCACCGGTCACGGTCGCACCGGTCGCAGCCGCATCCGCGGCGCCGGCCGCCGCGCCGCCATGGCCCTGCATGTCCAAGTCGTCGGCGTCGATGCCACCGCCCGAGGCCAGCCATGCGGCGCGTTGCACGATGTTGGTCAGCTCGCGCGCGTTGCCCGGCCAGTCATACTCGATCAGCTTGCGTTCCGCGGCCGGCGTGAGCGACAACGCTGCTTGACTGCCGCGGGCGCACGATTGAATCGCGCGCCGTGCGAGCGGCAGGATGTCTCCGCGGCGCTCGCGCAGCGCCGGCAGTCGCAACGACATGACGTTGAGCCGGTAGTACAGGTCGGCGCGGAAGCGCCCGGCGCGGGCCTCCTCCGGAAGATCGCGGTTGGAGGTGGCGATCAGACGCACGTCCAGGCTGATGGTGCGGTTGCCGCCGAGGCGCTCCACCTCGCGCTCCTGCAGGACCCGCAGGATTTTCGCCTGCAATCCCAGATCCATTTCGGAGATCTCATCGAGAAGCAGCGTCCCGCCCTGCGCTTGCTCGAATTTGCCCGCGTGCGCGCTGAGCGCGCCGGTGAAGGCGCCCTTCTCGTGGCCGAACAGCGTGGCCTCGAGCATGTTCTCGGGAATGGCGGCGCAGTTGATGGCGACGAAAGGCTTGTCGGACCGGCCGGAATGGTCCCTGATGAAGCGCGCGTACACCTCTTTTCCCGTGCCGCTCTCGCCCGTGATGAGCACGGTGGCATCGTTCTCGGCGATCTTGCGCGCCAGCGATACCGTGCGCCTGGACTCCGGATCCGCGGCGATCAGCTCCTTCGGCGTCACGCGGTTGGCAAGCTGCCGCCGCGCCATCTCGATCAACGCCTGGGCATCGAACGGTTTGACGATGTAGTCGGTAGCCCCCTCGCGCATGGCCGAGACGGCCTGGGCGATGGTCCCGTAGGCGGTCATGAGCACCACCGGCAGATCCGCTCGCAGCCGTTTGATCGAAGAGAGCAGCTCGTAACCGCTGGGTCCCGGCATCTGCACGTCGGAGATCACCAGCGCGATCTCTTCCGTCTCCAGCAAGCGCAGCGCCTGGCCCGCATCGGCCGCGGCGACCGCGGCAAGACCGGCGGCACGCAGGGTGTCGGTCAGTGCCTCGCGCAGGTCGACATCGTCCTCGACGATGAGGATCGATTCTCTGAGGGTGTTCATGCAAGGTCCTCTGCGGGTAGATCGATGATGAAGGTCGCACCGCCGGCGGTATCGGCCAGGTGAACGGTGCCGGCGTGCGCCTCGACCACGCTCTTGACGATGGATAGGCCGATCCCGTTGCCGCGCGCGCGGGTGGTGAAGAACGGCTCGAAGATCCGCTCCCGGATGCGGCCCGGTACCCCGGGTCCGTTGTCGCTCACGACGATCTGGGCACGGCCTTGCGCGGTGCGGCGGCCGAGCAGCTCCAGGTCGAGCTCTGCGCCGGCGGACTGCAGCGCGTTGGTGGCGAGATTGAGCACCGCGGATACCAGGGACGGAGCGTTGGCCCGCACCGTCAATCCCGGCGCCTCGGTGCGGATGGTGAGGCGCACGCCCCGGCGCAGCGCCGGGCGCAGCCACTGAGCCACCTGCTCCAAGAGCGCGCTCACGCTGACCATCTCGCGGGTGGCACCGCCATGAGCGAACGCCAGCATGTCATTGACCAGCTTGTCGAGCTGCTTGAGGCTGCCGACCGCCTTCTCCGAGCAGCGTGTCAGATCTTCGACGCTTCGGCCGGGGATGGCCATCTGGGTGGCATAAAGGAGCGCCGCGGCGAGCGGGGTTCGGATCTGGTGCGCGAGCCCCGCGGCCAGTTCTCCCAGGGTCACCAGCCGTTGCTGGCGCGCCAGAAATACATTCATGAGGTGCGATTCGGTCACGTCCGCGAGCAGCACGACCTCTCCGCCGTGACCGAGCGCGCGACGCGACACGTTGATGAACCGCCCGGTACGGAGCTCGATGTGCTCGCCGATGGCGCCGCCGTTCACGGCGGCGCGCGCGAGCACCGCGCTGAAGGTCTGGCACACCAAGGGCTCGCCGAGCAGCGCGATTGCCGCCGGATTGGCTTCCTGGATCTCGCCGCTTGCATCGAGCACCAGGACGCCGCCCGGCAGGCCTTCGATCAGCGCCGATAAGCGCGCCGCCAGATGTTCCTTGCCGGCATGCGCTTCGCCCAGCTCGCGCCGCAGCTGCGTGACCTGGGCGCGCAGCGCATCGAAGGCGCTCGACAGCTGTTCCGAGACCGAGCCGAAGGCGCGGAACGCCGCGGTGAGCTCGCTGCGCTGGTTATCGACGCTGCGCTGGTTATCGACGATGTCGAGAGGATTCGCTGCCATGCGGGGGAACGAAGCAACTTCTGTGCCTCGTCCGGTTTTTTCCCGCCGATCAAGCGGTTACGTCGGCGGCCCCGGCGGCTCGGCGCGCGAGCGTCAATTAATTGTCAGGCCGTCAGCCGGTATTTGCGCAGCTTCTCGACCAGGGTCGTGCGGCGAATCTTCAAAAGGCGCGCGGCCTCCGCGACCGTGCCGTCGGCTTCCTGCAGGGCCTTGCGGATGAGACCGATTTCGATGGCGGACAAATGATCCTTCAAATCGATGCCGCCACTCTTCAACAAGCTTCCGTCCGGTGCCGCATCCTCGATCGGATCGCAGGTGCCATGGCCGTTGGCCTCGATTTCTTCCGACGGGTCGTCGGCAGGCTCGTCGCCGTCGGATTCGGCCGCGATCGCGGCATCGAGCGTCGAGGCAACCGATGAGGCTACGTGCATGTCGCTGCTGAACCAACTGCCGGTGCCGGTGGTCCGGTAGCGCTCCGGCAAGTCATTGGCCGTCACCGTCTGGTCCGGAAAGAGAATCGCAAGCCGCTCGAGCAGGTTCGCGAGCTCGCGCACGTTGCCCGGCCAGCGATTGCGCTTCAGGCAGCTCATCGCCCCCTTGTCGAGGCGGATGTGGCGGCCCGCGTTCTCTCCCTGACGACGGACCAGATGATCGATCAGCACGGGCAAATCCTCGAGCCGTTCGCGCAGCGGCGGCATCTGCACCGGGAAGACGTTCAGCCGATAAAAGAGATCCTCGCGGAAGCGCCCGGCCAGGATGGCGGCGTCCAGATCGCGGTGGGTTGCCGCAATGATGCGCACGTTGCAATGGATCGTACGGTTGCTGCCGACCCGCTCGAAGGTTCGCTCCTGCAGCACGCGCAGCAATTTCACCTGCATCTGCAACGACATGTCGCCGATCTCGTCCAGGAACAGCGTGCCGCCTTCCGCGAACTCGAAGCGGCCGAGCCGTGTCGACAGCGCACCGGTGAACGCACCCTTTTCGTGGCCGAACAGCTCGCTCTCGAGCAGATCCGCCGGAATCGCGCCGCAATTGACCGGCACGAACGGATGGCGGGCGCGTCCCGAGAGCTCGTGAAGGTGGCGCGCCACCATTTCCTTGCCGGTCCCGGACTCGCCGAGGATCAGCACATTGGTATCGAAAGGAGCGACTTGCTCCACCAGGCGGTGAATGGCGCGCATCGCCGCCGAGGTGCCGCTCGGCCGAAAGCGGTGGGCTCCCGGCTGAGTGGGGTGGCCATTGCGCACGTTCTGGGCCTGGTTCAGCACGGCGGAGAGCCGCCGCTGCTTGACGGGAAGCTCCAGCGGCAGCCACGCGATGTCGCCACTCGATTCGGCCAGCTTCGGCAGGCCGTCGTTCGACAGAAAAATCACGGGCAGCGGCTGCGCCATGGCGCGCAATCGCGCCACCAGCTCGAGCCCTTCCGCGGCGATGGTTTGCGCGCCGACGATGAGTGCCAGCCAGTCATGGGCGCCCTCGGTCTGACGGCCCAGTTCAGCCATGTCGTGAAACCGGACCGGCTCCAGGTCCAGGAATCTGAGCAGCGCCTCCAGCTCTCGCGCTTGCGAGTCTGAGGGCTCCATCACAATTACTTTGGCGTCGACCACTAAATGGGGCTCCTTCCCTTCGAAAAGTGTGACGGACTCCACAAATCTCTGGTTCCGTCTCAAACAAGTCAGCTAACCTATTGAGATTGTTCAATCAATCTCGAAGGGCGCCACATACTAACTGATCGACTTGAGAGAAAAGGAGTTGGCAAACCCCCGCAACCGATGTACGGCAGTCCCTCAATCGAGGACAGAGGCATCGGAGTAAAAACTAGGAAGGATTTCCCTACAGAGCGTTAGGCGAGGCGGCGCGCGCGCCCGCAATCAGGCGCCGGTGATGACGAAAAATGAGCTTCTCGAGCAGATCCACCGCGCCATCGCTCAGCTCGCGAAACTGCAATTGCGCCACACGCTCGCCGCCCTCGGTGCGCTCGCCCGACACCACGCTGGGAATTTTCAGCGGCTGCGGGAGCGTGGGATTGATGTAGATGTGGACCAGTCCCGTCTCGCCGACCGCGGGCGCCGATGCCCCGAACCATTCCAGACCGCGCGCGCCCAGTCGCGCCTTCTGTCCCGGCGGCAACGCCGCACTGCGCGTTGCGATCTCGGCGGTGAGCCGCAGCAGGATATTGAGCTTGTACTCCAGGCGCTGCAGCTCATGGATCAGCGCCGGTGACTCTTCCTTCAACGCTTCCGAGACCCGCACCTCGTCGAGCGAGGACTCGGCACCGAGGAGCTGCTGGTTGTCGGCATTGATCCGTGCCAGCAGCGGCCCGCGCGGTAGCTCTCCCGGCAACCATCCGAGCGGCAGCTGCTCCTCGAAGACCAAGCCGTCGCCGAGGAACCAGGCGCTCATCGGCAGCCGGGCTCAAGGCCGGTGATTGGTGTAGGCGCGAAGGGCGCGCCGCCCGGCCGACAACATGTCCATGTCGCGGCACTTGGCACGCAGGCGATGTTCCATGAGTCCGAGGGACCGGTCATTCAGGTCGGCGATCTGGCGGAGCACCGCTTGATCCTTTTCGTTCATGGGCATGAGTGTGGGACGAGCCGACTTTATCAGTCTCAGCCGCTCCGCGTCGAGGCTGACGACGCGTTCGGCCTCGCCGCCATCGGCGGCCTCGAGCAGATCCCGTGACAGCTCGAGCGCTCGCTGCAGCGCCGCCGTTGCCTCGTCCCGGCTCATCACCGGGCCCGCCGCGGTGCCGCTCACGCCGGCTTCGCTCATCGTTCCTCCGTGACGATTTGATCCCACCCGCTCTTGATCTTGCGCACCAGAGCGCTGACTTCGGTGACGATCGCAGGGTCGTTGGTCGCGTTCGCGAGGGTCAACCGCGCGAGCACGTAAACGTAGAGCGAATGTAGGTTCGCCGCGACTTCCTTGCCGCGCTCCATATCAAGCGTCGAGTTGAGCTGGTTGATCAGCCGGATCGCTTTCCCCATCGCCTTGCCCTTGGCGATTACCTCCGGCAGCGGAAGATTGTTATTGATCCGCCCCATGCAGCCCTGCGCGGTCGCGAGCTCGGAGAGGATCTGCTCGTACATGATCTGCACCAGGCGCGTCGGGCTGGCGTTGGCCACCAGACCGTGACTGCGGATGGCGGCATACTGGGCGGCGCCTCGTTGGGACTGCATCATCTTCGCGGACCTCTAGGTACCCAGCGTCCCGCTGCCCAGGCTCGAGGAGCTCGAGGAGCTGGAGCTCGAGGACTGATTCGGATTGAATTCCGCGGTCAGATAAGTCTGCATTTCTTTGAGCGAGGCCACCGCCGTATCCATCGCATTGTACTGCGCGGTGAGTGTCGCCGAATAGGTCGTGAGCTCCGCCTGCAAGGCCGTCTGCTGCTGCGAGACGTTGCTCAAGCTGCTCTGCAAACCTTGATTGATCGACGTCAGCAACCCGCCGGGCCCGGTGTACTGATTGATCAAATTATTGATCTGGGTGGCGATCCCGTGGGTGCCGCCGAGCAAATTGCCCACGGCGGTCACATTGGAGGCCAGCGCATTGGTCAAAGTGGTGGTGTTGCTGTCGAGCTGGCCGGTATTGGCATCCGCCGTGATGCCGAGGTCCCCGAGAGAGTTGATGCCATTGGTGTTGCTGCCGGAGGTCACCGTGTCCAGGATGTTCTCGAGCTGATTCTGGAACGCCTCGAGGGTGGCGTTGCCGTTGAGCGGACCGGCCGTCTGGGTCGAGGAGTCATACCCGCCCAGCGATTGGATGGCGCTGATCACGCCATTCACGGCCGAGACGAACGTGCCGATCGACGTCGCCGCCGATGAGGGGTCGGCGCTGATCGAGAGCGTCGTCGGCGTATTGGCCGCCGAGGCACCCAGGAGATCGAGCGTCACCCCCGTGATTGCGCCGCTCACCACGTTGTTCGCGCTCGTGGCCGCGTAGCCGTTCAGCGTGAAATTGGCGTCCTGCGCCGCCTGCGTCTGGGTCAAATTGGTGACGTTGCCCGCCGGATCGTAGACCAGCGAGGAGAGGCCCCCGTCACCTCCGGATTGGGTGACGGTGACGGCGTTCGCGGCACCCGTGGACGTACCGGAGATCACCAGGCGGGCACCACCGGAGGTGCTGATGACGCTGGCCGTCACCCCCGGGTTGTTCGAGGCGGAGTTGATCGCCGAGGCGATGCCCGCCAGCGTGTTGTTGCTCGAGTCGATGGTGATGGCCACGGACGAGTTGCCGACGGCGATGTTCAACGTACCGGTACCGACCGTGGTGTCGGCGCTGGCGAAGGCCTTCGAGGTGAGCGAGGCGGCGGTCGCGAGATTCTGCACTTCCAGCGAGTACTGGCCCGGCACCGCGTCGGAGTTGGTGCTCGCCGAGGCGATGGTCTTGTCGGCGACGGTGGCACTGTACCCGGCGAGCTGGGAGGGGGTTTCCAGAGTCGACAGCGTGGCTTGCAGCGTGCTCAACGCGCTCGAGAATGTGCCGAACGCCGACACTTGCGCATTCAGCGAGGTCTGTTGGGTCGACAGCTCGTTGGTCTGCGCCGCACCGTAGGCGGAGGTCAGGGACGATACGATGGCGCTGATATCCAGTCCCGAGCCGATGCCGGTGGAGGTGATGAGGGAGCTGACGGCGGAGTTTCCGGTGGTCGACGGGATTGAACTCATGGGTACTGACCTCTGGTGCGCATGCTCGATTTATCGGCAGTCATCCCGAGGACTTAAGCAAGACGCATACCAGACCGGCGGTTCACCGAAGACCGAGTGGGGCCTCTCAGGCGCGCTCGTCGATCAGCGCGCTGGAGATTCCCAGGCTCTTGGCGAGCTCCGGGAAGACGCTCACCGGGTAATCCGCAATCACCTCGCCGGTGGCCGGATTGACCTCTTGGATGAGCGTGGAGTTGGAGTTCGGGGCCACCTGAAACCGGTCGGGTTTGCCCGAGTCATTGAGGTACTTGTTGAGGAACGCGACTTGCGCCTGCACGTCGCTGGTGCGCGAGACGCCGCCGGCGGCCGTGGACTTTGCCGTTTCGGCCGCTGAATTGCCGCTGGGCGGCAGGGATTTGCCGCTCGGCGGTTGAATTGTAACCTTCGTAGGCGCCTGACTTCCGTGCACGAGGCTTGTCGCCGGTATCTGTACCGGGTTTGCATCGCTCGCCATGTTGGTACCTGCTCAAGTTACCCGAATCGAATCCCACTCCCGCACGAGTCCGTCCGTAGACCACGGCCCGGTCGCTCTTGAGCGGCCGGGCCATGGGGTTTTGCTGCCGTTACATCGAGCTATCGGCCATTACGACAGAAGCTTGAGGATCAGCTGCGGCTGCTGGTTGGCCTGCGCCAACACCGAGATACCCGCCTGTTCCAGCACCTGGGCCTGGGTCAGATTCGCCGTCTCCTGCGCGAAGTTGGCATCCTGGATGGTGCTGCGCGACTGGGTCAGGTTCTGGCTGGTCGACTGCAGGTTGCTGACCGCCGAGGTAAAGCGGTCCTGGATGGCGCCCAGCTGGCTCTGGAAGGCGCTGACCGTGCTCAGAGCCGAGTCGATCGAGGCGATGGTGCTGTTGGCATCGGCCGCCGTGAGCACGTCCTGGTTGGCGAGGGTCGCCGTCGCGCCCGTCGAGGTCTGCGTCAAGCCGGTCGCCTGCGCACTGGTGAAGCCGAGGGCCGCCGAGCCGCCCGAAGTGCCCACGTCGGTGATGGTGACCGGGTTCGAGTCGGTCAGGGTCACTTTGCCGTAGGTCGTCGTGCCCGCACCGGTGGCAGCGACGGTCGCGGTCGCTCCGGTACCCGCACCCGCCACACCCGCCGTGCCCGTGCCGGTGGTGCCGGCTGTACCCAGGGTGATCGTCTGCACCGCGTTGATATTGCTGCCGTCGGTGTTCGCAAGCGTCAGGGCGCCGCTGGTATTGACCGACGCGGTCACGCCCGTGGTTCCCGTGTACAGATTGATCTGCGCCGCCACCTGCGCGCCGGTCAGCGTCGCGCCGACTGCGACGTTGTTCGTTCCGCCGTAGATGACCGTGCCGTTGATCGTGAGGTTGTAGGTCGAGGCGGTGGCGCCGCTGTCGCCGGTGCCGTTGGTGCCGCCGCTGATCGTGCTGAAGGCGGCCGTGTCAGTGACGCTGGTCGCCGCACTCGCCGTCAGGCCCTGAAGGCCCGCGCCGTTGATGGCAGCCGCCTTGGCATACGCCGAGGTGGCGCCTTGATAAGCGGTCGAGCCGACGTAGTTCGCGGTGGGGCCGACCGTCACCGTCGAGTTGCTGCCGTCGGACAAAGTGACCGTCGAGGTGCTCGAGAGCGCCACGTTGGTCACCGCGGTGCCGGTGGCCTGCGAGTACTGGCCGATCTGGTTGGCAGCCACCCCCTGCTGCAGGCTGATCCCGATGGTGTCGCCGATGTTCGCGCCGACCTGGTACACGGTAGTGCCGCTCGAGCCACTGAGCACGTTCAAACCGTTGAAGGTGGTCTGCTGCGCGATCTGAGTGATTTCCGCGATCTGCTGCTGCACCTGGTTGTTCAGCGCTTGGCGGTCCGAGGCGCTGTTCGAGCCGTTGGCGGCTTCCACCGCCAGGGTGCGGATGCTCTGCAGGTTGTTGGTGATGGTGGTCAGCGCGCCGGCCGTCGTCTGGGCCTCGGACACCGCGTTATTCGCGTTGTTGATCGCCTGATTGGTGCCGTTGATCTGCGTGGTGAACTGCTGGCTGATCGCAAGGCCCGCCGCATCGTCGGCGGCGCTGTTGATGCGCAGACCCGAGGACAGGCGCGTCAACGATTGCGAAAGCAGCGACTGGGAACCGTTCAGATTGTTCTGTGCAACAATCGAGTTGATGTTGGTGTTGAGGACTAATGACATTGCATGTTACTCCGTATTGATCTACCGGCCCGTCTAGGCCCCTAAGTGCTCTTGTGTTCACTTCACCCGCCGAGCGGGCGGACCGGTGACCACATTCAAAGGGATGTATCGGACGGTGGCGGCGGTTCTTGAGAGCGATCGGGAGGCGTCATGGGGCAATTCGTAGCACTGCGTCACGATTCTCCGAAATGGCGTTTGACAGTGCGATTTGGGTAAACTACCCGGCCTTTCCCAACCCCCTCCCGGATTGCTTGAAAACCGTTACCCGCAAAGCGCCCGCACGGCGCAAGACGCCCAAGGTGGGCTTCGTCAGCCTGGGATGCCCGAAGGCGCTGGTCGATTCCGAGCGCATCCTCACGCGCCTCTCGGCCGAGGGCTACGAGGTCGTGTCCACCTATCGCGCCGCCGATCTCGTGGTGGTCAACACCTGCGGCTTCATCGATGCGGCGGTCGACGAGTCGCTCGAGGCGATCGGCGAGGCGCTCGCGGAGAACGGCAAGGTGATCGTCACCGGTTGTCTCGGCGCACAGCCGCAAAAAATTCTCGAGCGTCATCCGCAGGTGCTGAAGATCACCGGCCCGCAGCGCTACGAGGAGGTGGTCGCCTGCGTGCACGAGCACCTGCCGCCCGTGCACGAGCCGTTCGTCGACCTCATTCCCGCGCAAGGCGTGAAGCTCACGCCGCGCCACTACGCCTATCTGAAGATTTCCGAGGGCTGCAATCATCACTGCAGCTTCTGCATCATTCCTTCGATGCGCGGCCGTCTCGTCAGCCGCCCGGCGGGCGATGTGCTGAAAGAAGCCGAGCATCTGGTACGAGCCGGAGTGAAGGAGATTCTGGTCATTTCTCAGGACACGAGCGCCTACGGGGCGGACCTCAAGTACGCCGAGAGCATCTGGCGCGGCAGCGCGCGCCGCGCCCGATTCTTCGATCTGGCCGAAGCCCTGGGTGAGCTCGGCGCCTGGATCCGGCTGCATTACGTCTATCCCTATCCGCACGTGGACCAGGTGGTGGAGCTCATGGCGGCCGGGCGCGTGCTGCCGTACCTCGACATCCCGTTCCAACACGCGAGCGCGCGCATCTTGAAGCTGATGCGTCGCCCCGCCGCCGCGGAGAACACGCTCGAGCGCATCGCCGCCTGGCGCAGAGCCGTTCCCGACATCACGCTGCGCAGCACCTTCATCGTCGGATTCCCGGGAGAGACCGAGCAGGATTTCGAAGAGCTGCTCGGGTGGCTGCGCGCCGCACAGCTCGATCGCGTCGGTTGCTTCGAGTATTCGCCCGTGGAAGGCGCGGCCGCCAACGCACTGCACGAGGCTCCCGTTCCGGACCAGGTGAAGCAGGAGCGCCGCGCCCGCTTCATGGAGCTCGCGGCGGAGATCAGCGCGGCGCGCCTCGGGGCCAAGGTCGGCCGCACGCTGCGGGTGCTCGTCGACCGGCTCGAGAACGGCGTTGCGATCGCACGCTCCGCCGCCGATGCACCGGAGATCGACGGCCTCGTGCGCATTACCTCGGCTCCCGGACTCAAAGTCGGTGAATTTACCGACGTGAAGATCGTCGCCGCCGGCGCCTATGATCTCGAGGCGCGTGGCCTCGAGTCGATGTAAGCTTCGAGCAAATGACACACGCTGGAGAATTGCGGTGGAAATAGCGGCAGACACGGTGGTGCTGATTCATTACACGCTCAAGAGCGACGACGGCACGGTGCTCGACGGCTCCGCCGGCGGCGAGCCGCTGGCCTACATCCAGGGGCACGGCAATCTCGTACCCGGCCTGGAAAAGGCGCTGGAGGGAAAGCAAGAGGGCACCAAGGTGGCCGTCACGCTGTCGCCGGATGAGGGCTACGGCAAGCGCAGCGACGACCTGGTGCAGCGCGTTCCCAAGCGATCGCTGCAAGGCTCGGGCGAGATCCGCAAGGGAATGCAGTTTCGCGCACAATCCGGCGAGGGACTGCGGGTCTTCACCGTCACGGCGGTGGTCGGGGACATGGTGACGCTCGACGGCAACCATCCGCTCGCCGATCAGACCCTGCATTTCGACGTCGAGGTGATGGGGGTGCGCAGCGCGACAGCCGAGGAGCTCGAGCATGGTCACGTACACGGAGCCGGCGGACACCACCATTAGGATAGCGCCGCCCGTATTGCAGAGCGCGCCGGCGCATGCCGCCCGTCACGGATCGAGCCACTCCGTATCGGGCAGCAATCTGGACCCGGCCGCCTCGGCGAAATGCACGATGTAACCGCCCTTGGAGGCAAACCGCTCATCGGGGGCCAGCGACAGGCGGGGGTAGTAGCCGCTGACGATCTGGTGATCGAGCATGCCCTCCATGCGCTCGACCAGGTACTCGGGTGCGAACGCCGTCCCCATCTCAGTGAGCGTCTCCAGCACGGCACTGCATGCCACGTAGGTGTCTACCTGGAGGCGCCCGTCCAGCACCGGAATGCGATTGTGTGCGAACCAGCCGAGCGCATAGTCGACGGTGGTCGAGCGCCTGTCGGGCAATTCCGCGGGATACGTGAGCTGCAGCACCCGGCGCCATGAGGGCGGCACCGGCGCCGCCTCGAGGCCGCTCATCAATCCCGAGAGGTACACCTGGCCGGTGCGAACGGGCACGCCGTTGAGGGCAGCGACATCGGGCGGCCTCAACCACAGGATTAATGAATCACCGGGCTGCTCCGGGCCCAGAGCGCGCGCGAGCGACGCGGCGCCCCCGGGCCGTACCGGCCGTTCGATGGTTTTGATTCCCGACCCGGCCAATGCCGCCTGCATCGCCTTGGCAGCCGCCTCGCCGATATCTCCCGCACGGTACACCTGCACCACTCGCCCCCGCGGACGCGGCGCGGAGCCGATGCGCTGCGCCAGCAAACCGGCCTCGAGCAGCACACCCCGGCTGAAGTAGATCGAATAGAAATCCTGCTCGGCCACCACCGGGAGATCGACGTTCGGCAGGATGCAAGGCACCTTGGCACTCTCGCAGAAGCGGTGCACGGGACTCCATTGCGCGCCGCTCACACCGGAGATCACTGCATATACGGGCTCGCGCTGCATACGTTGCCGCAGCTGGGCCTCCCAGGTGGCCGGTGGACCGGTCAACTCCCACACATGCAGCCGCCAGCGCCGCCGGGCGTTCAATTGCAGCGTCGGCGAGCGCAACGGTTCCGGCCGCTTGGCGAGCGCCGCCGCATCCTGCTCGGCGAAGTAGGGTTCGAGAACGGACAGCAGCGCGCGGCGCTTCACGGGATCGGCATCGGGCGTGATGAGGGTCGCGAAATTGATGGTAGAGCCGGTCACGCCCGGGGCTTTGAACGGCTCGAGCGATATCAAATAGTCCAGCACCGCCGCGAGATCGGCATCGCTCATTGCATAGCGCGGCATGAGGCGGCTGAGCTCCTCACCGTCGACGCCCACTCCCTCGCGCACCGCACGCGCGAAGGTCGCCGCGGTGTACGGTTCGCGGTTGATGCGCATGCCCGCGACATAGGGCACGTCGAGGTCGCTGCGCTGCGCGGCCGGGCGATGGAAAAGATACGGAGCGCTGATCGGCGGAATGGTGATCCTGCCCTCGGTCTCGCCCAAACCGCTGCGACGATGGCAGTTGGCGCACGCCGCGGCGGCCCCCATGACCGGCAAATCACCCTCGCGACGCGCCACGACGGGGTCGCCCGACGGGAGCATGCCTCTGAGGTAAACAGCCTCGCCGCCCCCAGCCGCCGGCGGCGTCGCGGCCGGGGCCGCGGCCCCGACGACCGTCGCGGTTGCCGCTACGGTACAAAGGGCTGCGGCCAGTGCGCCCGCCGCCGGCCGCCACCGGAGCCGCCGCAGCCGTTGCCTCGAGCGCACCTTCATCTCGGTATGGCGCTAATTAGGCACGGTCCAGTCGCGATCGGCGATCATCTGCCCCTCGGTGTTCGATAAGCGCACCATGAACCCGCCCTTCGAGGCAAAGCGCTCGCCTTCGGAAAGACTCAGCCGAGGATACGGGCCGGTCATGGCTCGATGGTCCAGCATCTCTTCCGCGCGCTCCACGACGTACTCCGGCACGAAGACATCGGCCATGTGGCCCACGGACTCGGCGAGGATGCCGCAGGCCAGGTAGGTGTCGAGCTGTACCTGCTCGGCAGTGACGGGGATCTGGCGGATCGAAAACCACTTGAGGGGGTAGTTCACGCGCACGCGACTGCGGTCGGGCAGATCGAAGGGATACGCGATCAGCGTTCGACTGCGCCAGCTCACCGGCAGCGGCATTTGTTCCTGTCCGCCCATCAATCCCGAGACATACACCGTGCCCGGCGCCGCAGGCGGTTCGCCGAGCGCGGCAATATCGCGCGGGCGCAGCCATAGAACGAGCGCATCTGCCCCGTCCGCGCCGCGCAGCGCCGCGGCCAGCGCTGCGCCGGAGCCGCCCTGCACCACCTCGCTGCGCACGGCGATGCCGCGGGATTTCAACGAAACCTCGAGGATCCGCGCCGCCGCCTCGCCGCTATCCCCGGCGCGAAAGACCTGGACCACCGACTTGACCGGGGGCGAGGTCGGGCCGGCAACTATACGCTCGGCAATCAGGTCGGCCTCGAGCAGCACGCCGCGGGAAAAGTACATCGTATAGAAGTCCTGGTCCGCGACGACCGGCACTTCGACATTGGGAAACAGACAGGGCAGACGTGCGCGTTCGCAGAACCGGTGCACGGGCATCCAGTTGCTGCCGCCCAACCCCGACACGGCCGCCATGACCGGCTCCGCCGCCAAATGGCTGTCGAGCTGCGCGTCCCAGCCCGACGCAGGTCCCGTGAGCTGCCACACATGAAGCTGCCAGCGGCGCTGGGCCATGTACATGCTCTTGGTGTAGAGCGTCCTGCCGGAGGAACGCATGGGCGGACTCGGCGGAAAAGGAAAAGTATTCTTGTCCGCAAAATAGTGTTGCATCACATCGAGCATCGCGGCGCGCTTCACCGGATCGGCATCGGCCGTGATGATGGTCGCGAAATGCAGCACTTTGTCCGTGACGCCCGGAATGCCGGTCCGATCGAGCGACTCCAGATACGCGATCAAAGCCGCCATGTCGGCATCGCCCAACGCGTAGCGCGGCATGAGGTAGCCCAATGTCTTCCCGTCCGAGTCGAGACCCTCGCGAATCGCGCGCGCCAAGGTATCGACGGTGTAGCCATTGCGGTTGGTGCGGGAATTCTCGACGTACGGCAGCGGCGCTTCATCGGATGCCGCGTGCAGCGGGTGGAACAGATACTGGCCCGTGACGGGCGGGATCAGAATCTGTCCTTCCTTCATCCCCAAGCCGCTGCGGCGATGGCATTTCACGCAGGCGGCCGCGGCACCGTCGCTGCGCATGTGCGTGTCGCCGCGCACCGCCTCCAGCGGAGCGCCCGACCGAAGCACCCCACGGAGGTAGATGGCCTCGCCGGGCGGCGGCAGGGTTTCGGCCGCCGCTCCGACGCGGCAAATGCCGATGCCCAGCAGAAGGCAGCAGGCGGCCCGCCGCCGGCCGTTCATGGCGTCAGCGGGCCCCGCTCGGGAACGGGCGCGCCGCCGGCGCCCGGCGCGTGCATCGGCCCGAAGGCATTGCGCGGATCGATATTGGGCGCCTGGATGTCCACGGTGGCCATGCGCCGCCGGTGCGCATTGGCAGGCCTGCCGAACGCCTTGTCATCGAGGGAAGGATTGAGGGCAATTCGTTCGATGACCATCCTGTCGGGCACCTTGTTCGAGCCGACGCCGATTTCCAGCATGCCGGGAATCTTCAAGCCTCCGACGGTCTGGTAGTTGCGGTAGAACACCGAGACGACGCCCTTGGCGCCGGCCGTCGTATAAGAGGTGCGGTCGTACTTCACGTCCAGGAAGGTTTTGGCATCGATCCAGACGTCCTGCCGGTCGCCTGACGGCAGATGCACCATCAACCGGTAGGATTTATGTCCTTCGATTTCCTCGACTCCGGCGAACTCCACTTGGATGCCCTTGGCCTGATAGTCGATGAGTGGACCGTCGAGTCCCTGCGCATCGCGCGCGAACCGCAGGTCGTTCTCGGAAAAAGGCTGAGCATCGACGCTGCCGTCGCGGCTCGGACGCAGCTTGTAGCCGTGCGCGCCGTCGAACACCCGCATGCTTTTCTCGCCCAGACTCGACAGCTCGAAATGCGTCTTGTTCGGCCGCTTCTGTTCGAGCACGAAGGTAAAGCTCGGCACGGTCGGATCGGCGCTCTCCATGTGTCCGGTCCACACCATGGAATCGACCTTGCGCCAGGCGTCGAGCCCGCCGCGGGCGTCCACATTTTTCTGCACGATCTCGGCAACCGTCAATTGCTTGCCCCGCGCCTGCGGTGCTGCCGGGGCCACCCCTGCGCTTGCGACGCCGCCGACCCCTGCAACGCCCGTGGCCCCTGCGGCGCCCCCGGCTGCAACGGCGGCCGCGACGCCCAACGACACAGCGACCGATGCCGTCAGAGACCGGCGCCGGTGCCGGGCGTCCTGAGGCTTGAGCATCATGCGCCGTTGGGCTTGGCGAAGAGGTTGTCGCTGAACGCGGGATTCACGGCCACCTTCCGGATCACCATCTTGTGCGTGTCGGGATAACCGTCCACCGCCGTCTCCAGCACGTGTGGCACCATGACGCCCTGTTCCTGCCTGAAATCGCGCTGATAGATCCAGACGGTGCGCATCTTGCCGTCCATGCGCCGCGCCGTGCCTTCGACCTTGACGTCGAGAAAGTTCTGCGCATCGATCCAGATGTGCTGCCCCACGCCGCTGCTCGGCGTGAGCTTGAGCCGGTACGCCTCGCGCCCCTCCACCATCTCGGTTCCCTCGAGTTCCACCTTCGTTCCCTTGGCGGACGCATCGAGCAGGGGGCCGTCCAGTTCCCATTTGCCGGCGCTCTGCTTCAACTCGTCCGCGGTGAAAGGCTCGACGTCGTTGCGGTTCAAGAAGGGGCGCAGTTTCCAGCCGTGCTGGCCGTCGTAGACCTGCACCGCGGTCTTGCCGGCAAACTGGATCTCGATGCGCGAATACGTCGGCCGCTTCATGTCGACGACGAACGGCAGCTGTACCTGCTTGACGGGTTCGGTCTTCTCGGGAGCGCGGGCCGCAATCTGCCTGCGGGTTTTCGGTACCATCGCCTCTTGCGCGAATTGCACACTTCGGGACGTGGAATCGCCGCTGCCGGCCTCCATGGTACCGGTCCACGACATGGTCTGCACCGTATGCCAGGCGGCGATACCGCCGCGGGCGGCAACGTTCTTGGCGACGATCTGGTCGGCCGAGAGCTTCGCGGCTGCCGGGGCGGTCCCCGCCAAGGCGACGCCGGCGCAAACGAGCGTCAATGCTCGCGCCAGTTCCACGGGCCGCGAAGCGCACGAAAGTGCTTGGTCAAAGAACGATTTCATGATCCACCTCTGATCAATCGACACTGAATGGGTCCGTCGCTACGGCTGCTCGATGTAGGCATGATCAGTTGTCCACCGCCAGTCCATCGGCACGAAATTGCCCCACGACCACATTGACGCGATCGCCCTTCTTCACGATGTGCCCCTTGTTGGAAAAGGCCATCCAATAGGACCTGCCCTGTTCCGGCGTTGCGACCTGGCGCATCATTCCGATGTTCTCGAGCTGCGGCACCACCAGACTGACGCCCGCCTGCGGGTCGACCAGCGACGGCTGGGCTTCCTTGTTGTTGAGGGTCTTCGCGAGTTGCGGATCGAGCACCCGCCAGCTGAAACGCACGATCTCGCCGGACTCCGTGAGCTTCACGCTCAGGGAGTCGATGCCCCACACGGCCTTGTAATACATCCCTGCGCGGCCGGCGAAGCGGTTGGGAAGGTAGTGCGTTGCGTTCGGTGCCGGCTTCGGCGCCGTCGGGCCGGACTTCGGGATGGGCGTGTCGGCGCACGCCGCCGCCGCGGCGGCGCAGAGGAGCACCGAGGCGATCACCGCACCCGCCAGTCGTTGACCGGGGTTCGCGCAATCCGCAGGGCAAACAGATCGCATGAGCATGCCGTTACTTATTCGCGGATTCGGAGCAAAGGGTTTTGGCGTTGCGGTCATCCACCTGGGATACGAAGCTGTCCATGCTCTGATAGCCCTCTTTGTACTTTTCGCTGCCGCGCGCCTTGGCGACCTCGTCGGCGCTGTGTCCTTTGATCAGTTCGGCAATTTTCGCTTCCAGCTTCTTGCTGAGGGCCGGGTCGACCGGTCCGCAAAATTTGAGGACTCGGTCGAAGATGCCGAGCTGCTGCGCGTTGAGCGGCGACCCCGCCGCGTGTGCAACGACGGCACTGAGTCCCAGCACCAGCCCAACCGAGAGTCTCCCCATGCCGCTCATCTTCTTGACCATATTGCACCTCGCTTGACCAACGGCTGTCATGGGGTCGCAAACCCCGTCAAATTCCCCACTTGCGGGCTCGCGGCGCCGTTGTCCGTGAAGGTGATCGTACCGGCCCGGTTGGCCCCTCTCGCCGCCACGACGTTCATGAAGCTCACGCCCACCGTACAAGACGCGCCCGGCGCCAGCGTGGTGCCCGTGCATCCGTCGGTGCCCTTGGAGAAGATGTAATTGATGATGAAACCACCCGCCACTTGCACGTTGCTCACCGTCATCGATGCGCCGCTGACGGATGCGGTGTTGGTGAAGGTCACCGTCCCCGTGCCGACGGAGGTGCCCGTCGGCAGCGTGATCGTCAGCGGGTTCGGCGTTACCGAGACGGTCGCGCGAGCCGCCACGCCGTTGCCGGTCAGGGACACCGGCTTCGGCGTCACCGTCGCCCCGGCATAGGACACCGTCAGCGTGCGGCTGAACGAGACTGCCGAGGTCGGCGCGAACTGGACGCCGACGGTGCAGGTGGCTCCCACGGCCAGCGCGGGCCCGCAGGTTCCGCCCGCCGTACCCGCCGGCCGCGAGTACGGCTGCGGTGTACCTCCTCCGAAGGTGAACGTACCGCCTGCGAGCGCCTGATTGCCGGTGTTGGTCACGGTGACCGTCATGACATTGCTCGTGGTGCCGGTGGCCCAGTTGCCGAACGCCAGCGGACTCGGCGACACGGAGGCCGTGAAGCTGGCCGCGACGCCCGTGCCGGTCAAGGTCACCGGTGAGCCGCTCACCGCGACGCTGGCGGTGATGGTCGCCGTGCCCGATGCCGGGCCGCCCGGGCTGACGGGCGAAAACACGATGTTGATCGTGCACGTGGCCGCCGCCGCGAGAGCCGCGCCGCACGTTCCGCCCGCCGCGCCCGCCGGCCGCGAGAACGGCGCGGTCACGACCACCGTGACTGCCGTGGCGCCGCCGCCCCCCGTGTTACGCAGGGTCAGCGTCTGCGCCGCGCTGGTCGTGCCATCCGGCACGTCGCCAAAGGCCAGCGGGCCGCCGGTGACGCCGAGAATGGCGTGGCTGGGAGCCACGTACTCCACCGCACCCGCATCGACCGTCCCGTTGGTCTTGCGCGCATTGCCGTAGAAGTCGGTGCTCGGCGCCAATCCATACGCGGTCGTTGCGCTCTGCGGAATGTAGTCGATGGCCGAGGAACCCGAAGCCAATCCGTAGTTCGCCAGCACGACGTTGGTCGTCGCGGTGGAGGTCACGGGGTTCAAGAGCGACAACGGACCCCAACGCAGGTTGACCCAGTTGTTGCCTTCATCCACCGTCGCGACCGGCGTCAGATTGAAGCTCGGGTTCGGCACGGTGGCATCCGAGATGCCCGGCGGCACCGACCAGCCCGCACCGCCCGCGCCCGCCTCGGGCGGAGTCCGCGATCCGTCGCAGTACTGGCTGATCACCGTCGGATTCGCCGCCGTATCGTTGGTCGGAAGCAGCGCAGTGCCGGGGTAATCGCCCGCATCGGTGAGTACGGAATAGACGGGGTGGAGAGTCACGCCGCTGCCGTGATTGGCGGGACCGGCGTCGCCGCGCACGCCGATATCCCAGTAGCTGGCGCCCGGCACGCAGGCACCGGTGCCGCCCGTGATGATCGCGCCGCTGCCGTTCGGAGTGGTCGCATCGGCTTGCGGCTGGTTCGGCGCCATGGTGGTGGTGAAGGCGTTGTACAGGCTGACCACGTTCTGCTGGTAGGCGGCGCTCAACGCACCCACGCCGATGTAGTACGCGCTGTTCTGCCAGATGACGTTGTTATAGAGCTCCGGATAGGAGGTCGTCTTGCACGATCCGTTGAGCCCCAGGAGACCCTTCGACGCATCGTAATGGCCCGACGGACACGCGATGATCGCCGGCAGGCTGGCCGCGAGCACCGCACTGTTCGGCACGCTCACGAGGCCCGCGATCTGCGGACAGGACGCCGTCGCCGTGCCATTGGTGCAGGAGGTGCCCTGCTGGCTGGCGATAGGCGCGCCCAGGGCATTGAACAGGATGCCCGCCGACGCCGTGGTCGAGTTGGAGATGATCGTGTTGTTGACGATCGTGGTGTTGAGCGAATCTTCCAACGAGATGCCGCCGCCGTCCCATCCCGCCACGTTGTCGGCGATGATGTTGTTGGTCACCAGCGGGTTGTTCCACAGCGCAGGGCGCAGCGGGAACGCCACCACTTCGGTGCCGTTCACGTTCTGGAACGCCAGGCCGCCGCCGGTGCCGGATTCGGCCGTGTTGCCCATGATCAGGTTCGCGTTGATCACGAGGCCCGGCCCGACGCCGTCGCTCAATCCCGGCGCGCAATCGAGGTCCGACACGGTGCTGCCGCACTCGGTCCCCGGGGCCGCGCCCGCGGGCGCGCCATCCGGCGGGGCGCCCATCACCATCAGTCCACCGCCGTTGGTCGGCACGGTGGGATTGGTGCTCTGGTTGAACAGGAAGCTGTTGTGCTCGATGTCGCCGTTCCAGGTATAGCCCAGGTGCACGAAGCCGCCGCCGTCGCCGGAGCTCAAGTTGCCGCACACCCAGTTGTACTGGAACTTGTAGTAATCGGAGCCGGTGCAGAAGGTGGCGCCGCCGCCGCCCGCCGGCGACGAGGAGTACAGCTCGTCACCGATCGACGAGTTCAGGCTCACGTAGTTGTTGTGCACGTTGACGTACAGGTTGAAGCAGTACGGAAGTTGCTGCCCCGGAATAAGTCCTTGGCCGTTGTTGCACGATCCCGGATCGGAATCCGGTGTCCCGCCCGCCGTGTACGCATCGGGGGATTCGCCCTGACCGATGGTGATGCCGCCGGTCAGCGTTCCCGCGTTGCCGTATACACGGTTGTTGGCGATCTGCAATTGATGACCCCAGGCATGCACGAACACACCGCCGCCGCCCTGCGAGCTGTTGGTCAGCGTCAGGCCGTCGATGCTCGAGGGGTTGCACTGGAAATTGCTCGGGTACTTGAGGTTTTTGACCGAGCCCACCGTGGTGGTGGTGTTGCAGTCGCCGGTGCCCAGCAGGGTCGTGCCCGTCGGGTAGGACGACTCCGAGCCGCTGCCGAAGGGATCGGCGGAGCCGGCAGGCCATGCCACGCCCTTGCCGAGGACCGTGATCGCGGCGCCTTCGTAGGCACCCATCAGGGTCGGTTCCTGCAGCAACTGCGCCAGGTTGCCGTTGACCGTGGTATCCCAGCCGAGGATACCTTCGAGCGGCAGCCGGTCGACCTGTGGAATGGGGTTCGGTGATTGCACCTCCGCCCAGCCGGTTGCGTAGCCGGAGGCGTTCGTCGTCGGGTATCCGCACGTGTAGGTGCTCGTCGGATCGAACGCGCCGCTCCCGGTGCCGGTGTCCGGACGGCCCTGCAGCGTGAGCCCATAGAGACAGTTCACCTCACGGCGCCACGGATCGAGCTTGCCCGCGGGCTGCGTGTTGGCATTGATGGTAGTCGATGCCGCGCCGACGCCCTGCAGACGCACCGGCTTCCACATCAGCACCATTTCCTGGTACAGGCCGGGCGGCACGATGATGAGGTCGCCCGGCGACGCCACGTCGATGGCCTGCTGAATGGCGCCGGTACCGTAGGGCGTCAAAGGCGACGCGGACGCGGTACTGGGCAGCACGGTCGGCGGCTTGCCGCCCAAGGTGACGGTGACGGCGTCGATCGACTGCTGGCCGTTGGCCGCGGTGATGACGAGCTCACCGCAATAGGCCGTACCGACTCCCGGTGCTCCCGGGCCGCCGTAGATCTTCAACTGCTGTACCGGGCAGGCAGGGATGCCGTTCGGCGTCGACGTACGCGAGGTGTTCCCCGCGGGCACCTTGAGCTTGATCTGCGTGTCGCTCCAGAGCGTGATCGCAGTCGAGGGCACCGTGAAGCCGCCGATGGTCACCGAGCCCGCCGTGGCCCCGAAGCCGTAATGACGGGTGATCGTCTTCTCGTTGTAGGGCGCCCCGGTCGCGGACGGACCGGTATACGCGTGATTCGGCACCTGCTGATCGCCGAGCGCGTTGATGATGAGCTGGTCACCGGCCGCCTTCACCCAGGGACCGGGCGCATCCGCGCTGGTCACGGAGGAAACTGCAGGCGTGAGCGTGGGATAGGCGCAATCGACGTTGTTGTAACCGGATCCGGCGAAGGCCGTGGTCGGGACCACCGGCGTGTCCAAGTACTGCGTGGTGCCCGGCATGAAGGGCAGCTCGTAGCAGAACTGGCTGTACGCCGGATTGAACAGCGCATCGGGCGTGGCGACCGTTCCCTGGTCGTTCATGCAGAACACCATCATGGTCGGCGAGTACCCGGTCGGATTCGGCGGGTTGACCTCCCAGGTGGAGTAGGTCATGCCGTTGTACTGGCCCCACTGGTCCGCATACACGCGGTTGGTTTCATTGCCGGCCCAGTCCTTGACCGACACCGGCAGATTCGGCGGCGCGAACTTCTCGCCGAACTGCGGCGAGAACGGATCGAACTCGGAGGTGTAGTCGTCGGTGATGCCGCCGTAGAACTTCGAGGCGATGTGCGTCGAGGTGTAGATGTAGAACTTGGCGATGGCGCCCTGCTGGTCGCCCAAGGTCACTTCCTTGCGGTCGCAGAGATTGCGCGTCGCGCCCGCGAACGGGGCCACCTGCTGTGATTTCGGGAACAGGCTGATGTAGTCGGGAACGATGCGCGCGGTGCCGACGCAGGGCCACACGGGCTCCACCGTGAACCCCGGAACCGTCGAGTCATTGGGGGTCGCGCCGAAGCTCTGGGTCGGATTTTGCGCGTTGTTGGCATTGTAGCCGATGCCGGAAGGCGTCACGCCGGCCTCCGCCACCGAGGCCTGGTCGGGAATGATGAAGATGTTGCCGAGCGCACCGAACTGCTCGGTGACCGGGGCGATGTAGTTGTCGCCGATGAGGATGTTCTTGTCCTCTTCCTTCACCAGCTCGTAGCCGTTCGGCACCACCACCTCGACCACATACTTGCCGGGGGGTAGCTGCGGGATGCCGGCGTATAGATCGTTCGTGACCGGATCAGGTTTGCAAATCGTGCAGTTCGAACCGGACCACAGTCCGGTCTTCGTGTTGTAGTTACCACCCGGCTTGCCGTTGGCGTCCGTGCTGGTGACGCTCGGGAACTGGTACATGCCGTCGTACGGAGCCGGCTGCAGCTGGTTCCAGTTGTGCATGCCGTCGTAGCACTTGAACTGCGAGCTGCCGGGAAGCGGCTTGACGGCCCCGGTGCCGTGCAGCTGATTATTGTAGTAGTCAAGATACTGTGGCTGGTTAAGCAGTGAGAATAAGAAAAGATCCGATGCCGACTGTCCCGGGCAGTTCATGTTCGGCGTGACGCCGTCGGCGCGGACGCCTTGGGCCCAATCGTCCCAGCTGCTGGTCTGAGTGCTGTCTACCAGAGTCAGCGTCGGGGTGACGCCGTCGGCGCCGAAGCCCTCTTGGTACAGGTTCATGGTCACGCGCGGGACAAGAGGCTCCCATTGCGTCTGCACCAGCATTTGCGGGTCGTCGAACGGCCGGGTCGAGGCGTAGATGACATGACCTTTGATGCCGCCGTTCTCACCGGCTGCGTACGGCTCCTTGCCGAACTCGAGGAAATTGTTCTGGCCGGGGAATCCCTGCCAGCCTTCCACTCCGACCCACGGCGGATCGATGCGGCCGCTCGAAAGGCTCGGCGTGGTGCATGTGACGCCGGTGGGATTCATTGGTGTAACCGCAGTGATGCTGCAATTGCTGGGATCGCTGGTTGCCGGGCCGTTCTGGATGGATTTGCCGCTGCAGTCGGCGCCGGCGCAATAGACGGCGCCCGGAATGCGCAGGTTGTTCGGCACCGACACCTGTTCCAAGGTATTGGCGAGGAAATTTCCGATCGTGGACTGACCGCAATTCGGGTAGCCGGCGGAAGCCGCATTTTGACCGCAAGACGGGGAACCGTCGGTGGGACCGCCCACGTCGTACACCGCATGGGTACCGGTATTCTTGTAGCGGGTCGTGTCGGTCTCGACCACGTACCAGCTGAACAGCGGGAAGGTCTCGTTGAAATTGGCGGTGCCGGTAAAATCGGTGACCAGCAGGTTCTCCAGACTGCCGTCGCGCAGACGGACCGCCACGTTGAGGAACGGAATACCGTCCTCGGACGCCTGCGACACACCGTCCTTGTTGTCGTCGATGAAGGTCCGCGTGTAGAGATTGGTTTCCCACTGCGTGGTCGCGATGTCGCCCAGGTTGCAGAGCTGTCCGCCGGCGTTGTTCGTCGTCAAGCCGCCGTTGCAGTTGCTGCCGTTGGGATAGCTCGGCCCCGTCGCTGCCTTCCCCGGCAGTCCGACCGGCGTCGACAATCCGTCGACCAAGGCGTCGTTCCATTGGTCGAAGGTCGTCACGCGCCAGTCGCCCGGCGGAAGGCCATCGATTTCGAAGGTGCCGTCGGCTTTGCACTTGGTGAAGGCGAAATCCTCGCCGTCGGGATCGCCGAAGCTGACGTAGCATTGACTCCAGGCGAAAGCATCGTGGGATCCGCTGGGATAGATGCGCTCATCCGGCGTGCGGCTCAAATGCTCGCCGACCACGCGGCCCTTGATCGAATTGGTGCAGTTGCCGATGCCCGGCAGGGCGGCATCGTTGCCGCCGCACACGCTCGCGTGGCGCGCATTGATGATGGCGGGATTCGCGAACCCGATCACGACGTGGTAGGAGGCCGGTCCGTATTCCTGGAAGTAGCTCGGCTCGCCGATCCGCGTGAACACGTCGTGGGCCTTCTGGCCGTCCAAGGTATTGGTCTGCAGCCACTCCTCGCCGCGCGAGATGCGATCCGCACCCGGCGTCGCGATCACCCCCCAGCGGCCCGGCATGAGGTTGGCGATGACCGCCTGACCGGCCAGCGGCGACAGCGTGACGCCGTCGGCCTCGTACTTGGGACAGGTCACGATCATCCCGGTGATGCCGGCGGTCGTGGACGGGTTGGTCGCCGAGCCGTTCGGCCCCAGGGGACCATTGGCGGCATTGGTGCCCGGATTGTTCAGACCGATCTTCGTGATCGGGCAGGCGTTCACGCAGACGCCGGTGGTGGCATTGCAGTTGGCCGGATCGATGGTCCCATCCAGGCTGTTGGTCAACGGCTGGTTGAACATGTCGTAGGTCATCTGGCCGGTGAAATCGCCGTTGCCGCCCATCGCGTCCCAGAGATGAATCTGGAAGCCGCCGAGGCCCGGCTCATAGGGAGCGAGCACGTCGAGGCCGCCGCCGCCGTCCTGCTCGCCGTTCAGCGGGAAGTCATCCTCGAACACCATCACCGACAGCTTGCCCGGCGGGTAGGGTGACGGCTGAGCGAGGACCGCGACCGACGTTTGTCCGGCCGCAATCGGCGCGCCGCCCATGCCGTGGCCACAATTCGTCGTCGACGTGCCGCTGGAGCAGCCCGCGGCCAGGTTGTTCGAATTGAACGGATTCGCGGCATCGCCCGGCAGCACCGAGATGTAGTACCGCTTGGTCGGATCCAGGTGCACCGCGCTCGGCATGACCGGCGTCATGCCCTGCCCCGTCATATCCGGACGGCATACGCCGTTGCTCACGTCGCAAACCGCGGGCTTGCCGAGCACCGTCTGGCCGCTCTCGCAGGACAGCGGGCCCGTACACCCTTGCGCCACGAAGTTCATGTGGCTGGTGTGGAAGTTGACGCCCAGCGTCGGCACGACGCCGCTGGCCGCCGTCGGACAACCCGCAGCAGGCGGATTGGTGGTGCACTTCGGATCGATATAGAACGTCTCGTCTTCCTCGATCACCCAGCGATAGTCCGTGATCGGCGCCCCGGTCGTCTGGTTTTGGCCGTCGATCACCGAGACGGTCAGCCCACTGCCCGCCAGGAACATGAGGCTCGCAGTCTGCACGGCGCTCAGCGTGCCCTGGGAGTTCACGGTCTGGAAGGTGAATGAATAGGGGCCGGCCGCGGCAGCGACCGCGGTGAAACCGCCGTTCACGTCCGCATTGACGGTCAACCCACCGGAGGGCGTGATGCTCGAGAGGGCGACTTTCAGAGGATAGCCGGCCTTGTCCACGCAGCCCGTCAACAGGCCCGGAGTCTTGACCGCGAGATAGGTGGCGGTGGTCGCCGTAAAGCTCAGACTCGAGCAGGTCACGTTGGCGGCGGGCTCGATGGTGGCGGCGCCCAGGGTGACGGTGGCGCTGATGCCGGAAGCGCAAGTCCCGCCGGTGACCGCGCCGTTCGCGCAGTACGAGAAGGAGTCACCGGTCGTCGAAGCGCCGGTCGGCGTATAGGTAAACGTTCCGTTCGGGTTCAGGACCACGGTGCCGCTGCTTGGACGCGTGAGGAGCTGTACCCCGTAGACGTTCACGTCGTTGGCGATGACGCCTTTCGAGGGATCGGACACGGAGAACGTCTGTCCGGCCACCAGCGAGGAATACGTATCGGGGTTGGCTTGGGCTGTTGCGCTGGTGAGCGCGGCCGGCAGTGCCGCGCCGTTCGCGCCGATGTATGCCAGCATACCGCCGTCGCGGTTGATCTGATTCGCCGACAAGCTCAACTCGCGATCGAAGATCGGCAGGGTGGGCGGCGGCGGCGGAGTGCAGGTGGTCGCGGGCGCCACGGGAGTACATGAGGGCACCGCGGGCGCGTTGATGAGGAGGTCGTAGGTCTTGCCCGCCGCCATGAACACGTCGCTCTGGACCTTGGGCACGCCGTTCGGCTGGCGGCCGTCTTCGGCGACGATCTGGAAGCCGGGTACCGTTTTGCCGAAGTTGTAGTTGGGCGTAGCGCCGGGGCCGGCCAGACCGGTCGTGGTCGAGCCGACGATGGAGGGCACGTGCATGCGCAGGCCCGCATTCACCACGCGCACCAGCACGGAACCGCCCGCGTAGTTGGCGGCCGATGAGCTCAACCTGCCCGGATTCACGGTGAACAGTGAGTTCGCCGCGCTGGCGCGGCTGAACGCGACGCCGTTCATCATGTAATAGAGCGGGGTGTAGTTCACCGTCGGCGGATAGCAGGTCTGGTACGAGGACGAAGCGGGATTACCGCAGCCGCCGGGCTGGCCGGACCACACCGCCGTTTCGCTGAAACCCTGAGTGTTGACGGCGGCGCTGACCTGACTGTTCTGGTTCGGGTCGATTTCGCTCATCAGCACCGGGATTTCGCCGTCGTAGGGCACCGCGCACGCGGCGCTGCCCGGATAAGCGCAGCCCGCGGCCGTCTCGATGCCGCTTGTCGCGGTCGGCACGCTGGTGACCACCACGATGCCGTACAACCCCATCGGTCCCTGAATGGACGGATGTGTGCCCGATTCGAGCAGGTACGTGCCCGGCCGCAGAGCCTTCCAGGTCAGCGCCGTGGTCGCACCCGCAGCCACTTCGGTGCCGAAGGACTGAACGCGCGGCCCTTGCGGCGGAGGTGTATTGCTGGCCCCGGAGACGGTGGGCCAGTTGGTTTGCGTCTGGGTGGCGTGCGTCGGAGACGGGGTGGTGGTGCGCTGAGCCGGATCACCCAAGCCACCGCCCACCTGACCGACGATCGTGAGCGACGTCGGCACGGTGTTGCCGTTGGCGAAAGACAGGCTGTTGCTCAGGTTGATCGTGAGCGCCTGCCCCGTCGGCACGGTGATCACCACCGGCGACCAGGTGCCCGCCGCACTCGGATTCAGCGCCGAGCAGGACGCCGCCGGCGCGGCATTGGTGGCCGCGGCGCCGCAGGTATAGCCCCACATCGGCACGGTGTTGCCGTCGGGCAGCGTCACGCTGGATGGCGCAGCGGTCAGGTTGATGGTCTGCTGAGCAAACGCACCTCCCGCCCACAGGAGTGCGGCAGCCGCGAGTCCTGACTTTAAGCCGGACTTGAAGAGGTCGGATCGCATTGTTGTTCTCCTGGTCCTATTTCGATTCGTCGATCACGAACTCGCGAGAGTCGACGAGCATCATCATGAACATCCCACCGGGGAACACGTTGTTCGTCGTGATCTCCCGCTCGTTATGCGAATGCCACATGTAAGCCCACCCGCGCTCATTGGCGGGATTCGCCTGCACGTTGGAAGGCTGCAGAGCAGAGCAATTCGGTGTCCCGGTCGGGTCGGTTGCGCCGACCACTCCCGTCACGCAACCGCTGGCCGCGCCGTAGGTCGTGGCCGCCGTCGTGCTGGTGGCGGCCACGGCGACGGAGTTCAGCGTCGTGTCGGAACGCAGAGTCGCGTCGGGCCCCAGGTATGGGGTGCCGCCGTACCAGGCACCGTTGGTGAAGATGTTGGGATTCGGCAGCGTCATCGGGCCGCCCGAATTCACGTCGCCGAGCGGATTCGCCTCGAGCGGCTTGTTGTGGTCCTGACACCACTCGAAATAATTGACTCGCGTGTAGGCCAGCTTGTCGGCACCCACCGTGTTGTAACCGTTCGCATCCGGCAGGCAGGGCAGCTTGGCGAGCGGGTCGGTCGAGGTCGGATTGTGGCCGTACATGTCCCAGTTGAGGCCGCGGCCGGTGAAGTAGAAGATGCCATCGAACGACTGTCCCGGGAAGGTGTCGGTGGTGAACATGAGCAAGCCCGCGAGCTCTTGGCCGTCCGGCGTGAGCAGCAAGTTGGCATCCCGCGCGAGGATGCGCACGTGGTTGGCATGCTCGTGGAACGGATGTTCCCAGCGCCCCTGCCCTATCACCCGGATCAGCGTCAGCTCGCCCGGATGCATGTGCGGATTGCCGTTGTACGGCTGCTGCGGATACTCCGCCGCATAATTTGGATCCATATCGTCGGGCATCGACCGGCCGTTGATCAGGAAATACGACGGATGGTAGGGCTCGGTCGGCACCATGAGGCTGCAGCCGGGAGCGCCGGCGGTGCACCCCGCCGTCGCCAGGGACTGGGTTTGCGCTTGCGCGTGGATGTTGGCGTCCATTTCCGCAAACTGAAACAGGTATTCGCGGTCGTAGCAGGTGCCGGGGTGATCGTAGGCCGCGTGGGCCAGACGGAAGTCGCTTTCGCCCCATTGCTTCTTGGCCAACAAGTTCGTCGCGTGCAATCCGGCGTCGCAGTTCGCCGGCACGCTTTTCGGCAGCACGACGATGGCCCCGTACAACCCCATCTCGACCTGCAGATCGCTCTGCGTGCCGCTGTAGTACGCCCGGGTGCCCGGCGTCGGGGCGGTGAACGTGTACGTGACGGACCCGCCGGGTTGCGCCTCCTGCGTCAGGAGACCTTGGACGCCGCCGCTCGAGGTCACTGCGATGCCCGGAAACATGATCGACGTATTGCCGGCCGCCGTCGGCAGATTGTTGGTGAGCGTCACGCTCACCGTTTGCCCTTCGGTGACGACGAGGGTCGGACCGGGCACCTGCATCGTGCCGCAGCGCGCACCCGCGATGCCCGCAGGAACGAAGGTCGCGTTGGTGCCGCCGGAACCGCCGCTGGTGCAACCGTATCCCCAGGAATAGATCGCGTTGCCGTCGGGCTGATTGAGGTTGGCGGGTTGCGCCGTCAGCAGAAACGTTCCGGTATTATTGTTGTCGGTCGAGGTGATTCCGGGCGAGGCCGCGTGCGTCGTCGCCGCCATCAAGAAAGCGGCCATTGCCAACACGGTGTGCTTCATGGAAGTCGCCTTTTTTATGGTCAGTGGGCTCATTGCCGCTCCCCGCTAATTGATGTGGACCTCTGTCATCAGGCCGCCGAAGTTCTCGGCGTCATTCGACAGATGGTCTAGATTGGGCGTGTACACGTAGAAAACGCTGCCCCGCGGATATTGAGTCGCGGCGCAGCCGACTGAACCGCAACCTGCATCGCTGGCATCCAGGATCACGTCCGCGGACTCGCCGCCGCCGATGGTGATCGAGTTGGTGTAGTAGTCGGTATTGTTGCCTTCCTGGTCCCGGAGCAGCTTGGCGTTGTAGCCCACGACGTGCATCGGTACGCCGAGCGAGGCGATGGTCGCGTATTCGGTGACCGCGAGATCCGAGAGGCGCAGCAACGCCTTGCCGCCGAACGGTATGTTGATGATGGAAGGCAGGGGCTGCGAGTAATGCATCTTGCCGTCCGAGGATTGGGTCGCCTGCGGGCCGGGGGTGACCGTGTCCGGGTAGCTGCGGCCGTTCATGAGGAAGTACTTGTCCTTCATGTCGACGAAGCCCTCGGGATTGAAAGTCATGCCGACGAAGTGGAAGTTGGGGTCGAAGCCGTGGATCTGGATCGGAAACTCGGTGTCGTAGGCAGTCGACCCGTCGCCGTCGTTGTAGACGTAGGTGGCATAGGTGAGCGCGGTTTGGCCCGTGGTCTGCACCGGCCGCGGCGCCCCCTGCGTTGCGCCGGTATTCACCGTGGGAGTCACGGTGCTACAGAGCGGGTCGGATCCCGGATTGCAGGCCGTGCGCAGATCGATGACCGTCTGCCCGGGCGCCACTCCATTCTGAATCTGGAGTGCCGTGAACAAGCTCATGCCGGAGGAAAGGCGATTCTGCCGCGGCCGCACGTATAGCTGGCCCACCATGCCCATCTGCAAATGCTCCGGCGGCGTGATGTGGCAATGCCAGAAGTAAGTTCCGGCATCCGGCGCCAGGTAGTAGTACGTGAAGCTGCCGCCGATGTTGATCGCGACCGACGCGTCCGGCACGCCGTCGTACACCGATGAGGCATTCGGATAGCCGTGAAAGTGGATGGTGTGCTGCTCGAACAAGTCCGGCCGCATGATCATGCCGACGTTGGTCAGCGTCAGGAAAAACTCATCGTCCTCGTCGATTGCCATCAGGGGCGCCGGAATGTTGCCGTTCATCACGCCCACGTCCATGATCTGGCGTGGATCGACGTGGCCGTCGATGTAGGCATAGGCGCCCGTGGTCGGCGTGGGGGGCGTATTCGTGGCGCACGATGCGGGCTCCGCGGCGCATAGCGCGTCCGGCATCTGACCTACGGCGCCGTTGAAGGAGAACAGCGCGGAACCCGGGAGATAGGCGCCTTGAGTGTAAGAGCCGCCGCCCACCTGCCCATCGCTGGTCGCCGGATCTCCGGGGAGGAACGTACGGGGATACACGGTGTTGAAGACATCCGGGAACTGCGTGCCGGGCTGTCCGTCGGCGATGGCCGCAAGGCCCGACAAAGGCCCGAAGGAATACATGAAAGTCTGCGTGCCGTCGCCCATGGTCGAATAGCCGTCGCCGCCGCTGACCTGCTGGCACTTGATGGCACCGTTGGTGTTGGTTGCCGGTATCAGGTAGCCCGCGTTCGCGGTGCCGGCGTTCGCGGCCCCGCTACCGGCGCAACCCCCCGCTACCGTACAGGTGAACGTGGTCGGCACGATGTAGGCCGGTTCGGCGCTGTTGACGCCGGTGTCGGCGGGCGTACTTAGCGCAGCCCCGGGGTCTGGATGGGTGATCGTGCTGTACGGACATTGCACGCGAAACGACTGCGCCGCCGCGGGTAACGAGATCATTGCCAACACGACGGTCGGCAAGCCAAAGCGGACCCAATGCCTAGTTTTCATGTGACCTCCGACCTTATTCTTGAAAATTCGACGCGACAGCTCACCGATGAAAAACGAAGTTGGCTCGCGGGGCGGCAGGTCTTGGCACGCGAACCCGATACCCGCGGACATTGGGCGATCCGATTCTCTTTAGGCGTATGGTCGCCACTGATCGCTGACTCCATCCATATTGTTGTGTTCCGATACCCGGCCGACCGACGTTCGAGTACTCTCCACTCTCGCAGGCAAATGCTGCCACATCGTCGATGCGAGATTCGGGGGGCAACCATGCAGTTGCCGTGTGGGAGCTACGGTAGCGTCGGGACAGTAGAGTCAGGAATATGTCGATAGAGAGAAAGCGGAACGTGCGCGGTGCTTCGACACCGCGGTTCGTGTCTACCGCGCGACCAGAGCGGCCCGCGTCGATTCCCACGCACGGCGCTCGACCATGAGCTCATCGGCCCGGGCAAAGCCGTCGAAGCGTATCCATTCCTTTCCCGGGGCGGCCCGCATCAGCGTCAGGGGGGTGTGGGTCATCTTGGCGCCGCGGTAGGCATTCATCGCCCGCTCGACCGACAACACGGCAGAAAGGCTCCCGGAGTAATGATCCCAACCGCGCTGGGCGTGAAATTGCGCGGCGTAATCGCGCAAGCGCGCCGGTGTGTCCTGCTCCGGGTCGATGGAGATCGACACCAGATGCACCGAATCCCGGGCCGCGCCGAGTTGCTCTTGGAATTGCTCGAACGACTGGCTGCTCATCGGACAGATGGTGGTGCAGCTGGTATAGATGAAGTTGAGTACCACCGCACGACCGTCATCCAGCTCCGCCGGCAAGTTGACGGACTTCCCATCCTGGCGCACCAGCGTCACGCTCGGAATCACGTAGCGCGCCTCCGATCGGCGCAAGTCGGCATCGCGCTCCGCGACCGGCTCGGCATGCATTTTCTGGGCATGCGAAACGCCGGCCGTCGACTGGGCGTGAGCGTTGGTCGCCACGGCGACCGAGACCATCCAGGCGCCGATGAGTCCGGCCGACAGGAGAAATATCGCTTCAGTCCCTGGTTTCACGCATGCTCTCCGGAGGGCAATGACGCGCGAGGCGCCCTTTCTCCTCGCAGTTTCGCGCAGGTGCGCGAGGCCCGACATGGGGAAAACACGGTAGATCGATACCCCATTCCCGAGCCCCCTCGATGCCTATTGCCGGATCGGCACTCCGACCCTGCCGCGCGGGTCGTAGAGGAAGATCCAGTCGGCATACGTTTGCGCTTGCTCGAAGCTCTCGTCCGTCACGTCGAACCCGGCGCTCTTGAGCGGTGCCTTGTTCGACGAGCTCGCGATGCCCATGATTCCCTGCCCCGGCGCGGGGAGCAAGGTCCAGTCGACCGCACGAGTCATCGGGTCTCGATAGAGACGGCGCAGGTAGTGCTGCGGCGTCGTGCCTCCGGTGTCGACCGTCACGAGCTCCTCGAGCGTGAGCGGATAGCGATGGTTCTGCCGGAAAAAGCGTGCTATCGCGTGGCGGTACTCGTGGCCGATGAATAGCAGCTCGACCTCGCGCTCGCGCTTCATCGTCGTACGGGTGACCTGGCCTGCGACCGCCAGCGCGAAACCGATCAGCGCGATCGCCACCAAAAGCCCGATGTAGGTGAAGCCGCGCTCGGCTCTACCACTGCGCATACGGAATGCCGTTGAGTCCCGCACCCTGCGCGCCGCTGTGCACGTCCTTGACGCCCGTGTCGTCGGGGTCATCGGCCTGCACCGGCACCCACAGCTCCGAACTCTTGGCGATCGGATCTTCCGGGATGCTGCGCAGGTAGCGGCTTTCGACCAGCGCCGCGAGCGTCGGCGGGAATTTGCCGGTGTCGCCGTAGAATTTGTCGATCGATTCCCGCATTGCCGACAGATCCTGCTTCAGCACCGCCTCTTTCGAGCGCGCGAGCGAGTGCAAATAGCGCGGAACCGCGATCGTGAGGAGCATCGCGATCACTACCAGCACCACCAGCATTTCGATCAGCGTGAAGCCGCCGCCGCGACGCGGCGCGCGGCTTCGAGCGGTGCCGGTCGAAGCGTTACCACTCACGATACGGTATACCGTTGAGACCGGTCTTCGCCGAGCGCGAATAGACGTCGAAGACATCGTCCCCGGGCTGCGGATCGTCGGCGCTGCTCGCGTACGAGCGCAGCCCCCACGTATCCTCCGCCGATGCGGTGGGATCGGGCCAGAAAGGATCGCGCGGGATGCGTCTCAGGAAATAGATGCGTACGCCCTCCTTCGCGCTGCGCGCATCCTCGACGCCGTCGACCAGCGCCTGAAGCGACGGGGGGTAGCCGCTCTGATCGAGCGCGATCTTGACGTGCCCGTTCTCGACCGCCCGCTTGTACCCATCGATGCCGGTGCGGATCTCGCGCAGCGCGCTGCGCAGCTCCGACTCGCGCTCGCGTTGATAGATGAGCTGGGCGGAGGGAATCACGGCCGTTGCGAGCAATCCGATGATCGCGACGGTCACGACGAGCTCGATGAGGGTGAATCCGAGTTGCCGGCGCACGATGACCCCTAGGGCGGCGAGAGCGCCATCTTGAGAGACGTTGCGGGGGTGGCGGCCATCACGGCGCCATCCTCGCCGAGCAGCACCACCTGGGTGTCGAGCGAGGCCGCGGCACGGGGTGCGAGCACGTGAAAATGCATATCGATGATGCTGCCGTTTCCGCTCACCGGCGCATCGGCGCTGCCCGCGATCTCGATCTGCACCCCGCCCGGCCGGGTTTCCACCTTGGGCGAGTCGCCCGACGGCACCAGATCCCCGGGATCGGCACTGGTGAGCTTGAGGGCCGCGGCATCGTAGCGGACCTGAGCGCGCACGCGGCCCAGCGCTTGCCCACTCGCGAGCTTCACCGACACGCTGATGTCATCCCCTACCTTGGCGGCGTCCGGCCCTTCCAGCGTGACCTTGGGCTTGGCGTCGGGCGCAGGCGGCTCGGGTGCCGGTGCGCCGGCAAGAGGCTCTGCGCCTTTCGCGGAGGATGCGCCGGGGGTTGCCGGAGCGCCGGCCGGGGTCGACGCTCCGCCGACGGCCGCCGGCGCGCTGCCGCTGCCTCCCTCGCCCGATGCCGCAACGCTCGCCGCGGTCGCCGCGGTCGCCGACGGTTGCGCGGCGCTCGATTCGATCACCGTCGGCGCGGCATGCGGGCCCGCGAGCGAAGCGGGTTCGCTCGATGCACCCGACATCGGGAACACCCCGCCGCTCATCGTCGGCGCGGCGCCTGACGCCGCTGCCGCGCCCGCCGCGGGCGCGCTGGTCGCAGCCACGGGCATCGCGAACGGCGCGGAACGCGTCTGCGATTCGGTCCCGTAATAGAACTCCGTGGTCTCGCTCGGCGGCCGCGATTGCCCGCGGATGATGCGCGGCGTGATGGCCAGCACGATCTCGCTCTTGTTGCGCTGCTTGTTGTCGGAGCCGAACAGCTTGCCGATGATCGGCATGTCGCCGAGGCCCGGGATGTGGTTCGACGAGAGGGAATCCGAATCCGTGATCAGGCCGGCGAGCACCTGTGTCTCCCCGTCGCGCAGCTCGAGCAGAGTGTTTGCGTTACGGGTGCTGATCTCGTAGGCGATGGTCGTCCCGCCGTTGCCGATGGGCACGGTCAGCGTATTCGCGATGGAGCTCACCTCGAGCCCGACCTTGATCGCGACGTTGCCGTCGCCGTGGATGGTGGGCTGGACCTCGAGGGTCAGACCGACATCCAGATACTGCACGCTGCTGGTCGAGTAGGCGCCCCCTACGGTGGCGCTGGTTCCCGAGGTGATCACCGGCACGCGGTTGCCGACCAGGATCTTGGCCTTCTCCTTGTTGCGCGCGCGTATTCTCGGGCTCGACAGCACATTGGTATCGCCCACGGTCTTGAGGAGGTCGACCGTCAAGGCGAGCGATGAGACGCTGATGGTGTGGCTGTTCTGCTTGCCGAGATCCGACAGCACCAACCCCGATCCCGCGGTCGTCCCGGTGGTGGCGGCGGTGCCGAGGGGGCTCGGCGTGAAAGTCGCGCTCGTCGGATAGTCGATACCCAGCTGCTGAGCCAGCGAGTGGCTGATCTCGAGCACCTCGAGCTCCATGATCACTTCCGGCTCGGGCTCGTCCATCGAAGCCACGAGCTTCTCCGCCATCCGGACGTGCTCGGGCGTATCGCGCATGGTGAGCGCGTTCGAACGCTCGTCGACGTACATGGTCTTGGCGCCGAGCATGGTCTTGAGCATCGATTCCGCGTCCTTCGGCGTCGCATTGGCGAGAAAGAAGGTGTGGACGATCTCGTCCTGGTAGTCCTTTTGCTTGGTCGGCGTGCTCGGATAGATGAGCACCATGTTGTCCGAGAGGATCTGCCGCGAAAGCTGGTTCTGGGCGAGGATGAGATCGATCGCCTCCTCCACCGGCACCTGGCTCACGAATATCGTCGTCTTTCCGTCGCTCTTCACGTCCTTGTCGAAAATGAAATTGAGGCCGGTCTGCCGCGCGAGCACCTCGAAAACCATCTTGGTCGGGGCATCGCGGAACTGCAGCGTCACCGGCCGGTTGTCGTGGGTCAGCAACCGCGGCACCACCGTCACCGGACCCTTCGCCTGCTCGATGCGCGATTGGAGCGCGAGCGCGGGGGCGAACAGGGGATCCTCGGCGAGCACCGCGCGGATGTCCGCATCCGCCGCATCGATCTGCTTCGCCTTGAGCTCCGTCTCGGCGCGTGCGACGCGCTCGCCGTGGACCCGGTCGGCGGCGAGCAGCTCGAGGCCGCCGCGCGCGCGCTCGTTGCCCGGCTCGAGCACGAGCACCCGACGATAGTCGGTCTCGGCGATCTGCACCCGGCCCTCGGAATGGGCGTGCTCGGCGGCCGCGACGAGCTTCTGCACGGCGGCCTCCTGCCGCGCGCGCAGGTCGAGGCGGTAACTCAGGTTGTCCGGCGCATCGTGCGCCGCCTGCGCGAGCTTCGAGATGCCCTCCTCGTACTCGCCTCGATCGTATGCGGCCATGCCGGCGTCGTGAAGACGTTGCGCGGCGCAGCCTGCGACGAGCAAGGCGGCGGCGAGCAGAGAAGGCAGTTTTCTGAGCGATGGATTCATGGCTTCACGGGGCCAGCGGTACGGTCTGGCGGATGTTGAGAGGGACGTACTCGAACACGAGCTGCGCGGCGTCGGCGCTTTTGAAGACATAGCTCGAATCGAGATGATCGCCGACGTGCGCATCGGTCACGCGATCCTCGCGCGACAAGAAGTACACGGTTTCCCCGCCCTGCGTGTAGGCGCCGAGGAAGGTGTAAGGGAACGGCGGCGCGGTGGGCGGCGGCGGCGGAGCGGGGGGAGCGGGCGGCGGGGCTGGCGGGTCGAGGTGCCAGGAATGGGGCGCGAACAAAGCCTGCGCCGCTGCGTCGCTCGCGACACGCGCGGAGAACCCCGGCTGCGCGGCGCCGGCTGTGCGCGAGGCGGGCCCCCCGGCCGTGGACTCGTGGGGCGGCGGGATCGCCGTCCTCGGCCGCGGCGCCCCTTGCTCGCCCGCTGCGCCTGCCGCGGGCGTCGCATCGCCATCGAGCGCGCCGTTCGCGAGCCAGCCCATGCCGACGCTCGCGCCGAGCGCTGCCACGGCGAGCAGCGGCACGCGCCGGCGCATCAGCAACGATGCGGACCGGATTTCCCCGGGCGCCCCCGCTGCGGGTGGCGCGCCGTTGGAGGACGGCTCGAGATTCATTCTCTCCGGCTCCGCGGCTGCGGTGAGCTCGCTCATGGGGGACTCCGCGTGAACAGGGTCATGCGTATCTGGGCCTCCACGGCCGGATCCGCGATCGACTTGCGCGAGATCGAGAGCTCCTCGACGGCAAGCGCCGGCATCGCCGCGAGGGTCGAATCGACGAAGCCGCGGATCCGCGCGTAAGGACCGCTCACCGGAAAGGCCACCTGATAGCGCACGAGCGCGCCGGTGCGGGTCGCGCCGATCTCGTACTTCGCGCTGTCGATGGTGAGCTGCGCCGCATCGGCCTGATGCAGCAGCACGGCCAGGAGCCGGGGGATTTCGGTACGCTGCGGGAGGCTGTTCAGGCTCCGCGGCGCATTGGAGGCCGCCCCCTGGGGCGCCTTGGCGGCATGCGCCTGCGCACCGGCGAGATCTGCGCGCAGCTGCGCGATTTCCCCTTGCAGCGGGCGCTGGGTCGACAGGTAGAAGATGCCGCTTGCTCCGAGCAGGCCGAGCCCGGCCAGACCGGCGCGTCCGGTGCGGCTCAAGGACCATACCAGCCTCGGCACTCCCTCGTGGATGAGCCGCCTGCCGAACGCGGCCAGCCCGCTCGAGCGGGCGGCGCCCACAACCACCGCTCCGCGCGCCGCTTCCACCAGCACGCCGCGAGCCGGCGCGAGAGGGCGCTTCTCCGGCGCGGCGCTCATCCCTGCCACTCCGCCACGAGCTTGATGCGCACCGCGTGCTCGGGATCGTCTTTCAGGTGCTCGTGGCTTTCGAGCAGCGGATAACGCAGCACCTTGCTTTGCTGCAGGCGCTCGAGGTATGCGAGCCCGTCCGGAAGCGAGCGTACCTCCGCCGTGATGCGCACGGTGTGCTTGTCCGCATCGGGCTCCACTTGCAGCAGCGAAACCTTGCTCGACATGTCCGTGCTCGCCGACTCGAGCTCGGCCAGAAGCCTCGTCCAGGGAATGTCGAGCTCCCGATCCATCTTGGCGACCTCGGCCTGCTGCTTGGCGCGCAGCGGGTCTTCCTGCGCCGGGCGATGCCTCGAGGACAATGTCTCGATCTGCCCGTCCAGACGCGCGCGCTCGGCGGCGCTGCGCTCGAAGCTCGCCGCCATCGCTATCACTGCCGCGAGACCGACGCAGCAGAGCAGCACACCGGCGCCGCTCGCCCGGCGCGGCGGATCGGCAAAATCGACGAGCAGCGCGCGCGTGCGGCTCATCCCTGTGCCCGCAGGAGAAGCGAGATCTCGTGAGTCGGGCCGGGGTCCCCGCCGTCGGCCTCGAGCCACTCGAGATTGGTATTCATGCGCCCGTAGCGCTCGCGCATCCAGGCAGGCGCCTCGATGAACATGCGACCGTCCGCTCCGAGCCGGCCGAAGGCCTGCATGCGCTCCAGATCGAGCCCGGCGTCGCGCGACAGGCGCGCCGTATGCACGCGGTCCCAGCCGCCGTGAGCCAGGTGCACGGCCGACAGCCAACCCTCCTCGAGCTTGACGAACCACGCATCGTCCGCGGGCAGACGCCCCCGCCAGGCGTTGAAGGCCACGGCCAGCTGAGGCTGGATCGAGCGCAACTGCAACGATGCGGGCGCGAGCGCGGTCTCGATCTGCGCGCGCAGAGCGCCCGGCATGGCGCATACCACCGCCGCCCGGCCGGGTGGCGCTTCCTCGAGCGCGATGCGCCACTCTCGCAGCATCTCCCCATAGGTGTCGGCGAGCACGCAGCGGGCATGCGCCTCGCGCGCATCTGCGTCGAGCCGGGCCGGTACCGCCGGCACGATACCGAATCGCACCCAGGCGTCGGAGACGACCACGCGCGCCGCCGCCTGCTGCCACGCGGGCTCGCGCAGCACGTCGGCGAGCCGTTGCAACGTGGCTGCCGGGTCCGCCCCGCCGTCCGGCACGACTATCTCGGTGCTCGCGCCGATGCGCGGCTTGAGCCCCTTGAGCCGGCGCGCCAGCGCAAGCTTGCGCGGCGCGAGGTAGATCGCCACCTCGTCACGCCAGAGCGGTGACACGATTGGCCTCCAGCAGGGTGGTTGCGCCGCGCTCGACCAGTGCGAGCGCGGCGGTACGGATGAGCCTGGAGCCGCCGGCCATGGCGAGTTCCTTCAGGCGCCGGGCCGGCGCGCGCACCACGATGGCCTCGCGCAGCTCGTCGTTGAGCACGAGCAGCTCGCCGACGGCGACCCGGCCCTTGTAGCCGGTCCCGCGGCAGTGCGCGCAGCCGCGCCCCGCGCGAAACGACCATGATGCGATCGAGGGCAGCAGCAGCCCCGACTGGGCGATGAGCTCGGGCGAGGGATGAGCCGACTCGCTGCACTGCTCGCAAATGACGCGCACCAGACGCTGGGCGAGGATGCCGTTGAGCGCAGAGACGAACGCGTAGGCATCCACCTGCATGTGCGAGAAGCGCCCCAGCACGTCGAACACGTTGTTCGCATGTACCGTGGTGAACACCAGGTGGCCGGTGAGCGCGGACTGGATGGCGATCTGCGCCGTCTCCGGGTCGCGGATCTCGCCCACCATGATCTTGTCCGGATCGTGGCGCAGTATCGAGCGCAGACCGCGCGCAAAGGTGAGCCCCTTCTTTTCGTTGACCGGGATCTGCAGCACCCCCTGCAGCTGATACTCGACCGGATCCTCGATCGTCACGATCTTGTCGATGCCGGTGTTGGTTTCGGAGATCGCCGCGTACAGCGTCGTCGTCTTGCCGCTGCCGGTGGGTCCTGTCACCAGCAGCATGCCGTATGGCAACTGGGAGAGCCGACGCAAGCGGCGCACCATGTCTTCCTCGAAGCCGAGCGCATCGAGCTTGAGGCCGTGCAGCTCGTCGGTGAGCGCCTGCTTGTCGAGGATGCGCAGCACCGCGTCCTCGCCGTGCACGCTCGGCATGATGGAAACCCGAAAGTCGATGGGACGGCCCTTGAGTGCCAGCTTGAAGCGGCCATCCTGGGGCACGCGGCGCTCGGCGATGTCGAGCTCGCTCATCACCTTGATGCGCGAGACCACCTGCTCGCACAGGTCCGACCCGCCGAGCGTGGCGACCGATACGAGCACTCCGTCGATGCGGTAACGAACACTGAGGCCCCCCGGCCGGGTTTCCAGATGGATGTCGCTCGCTCCCGCCCTGAGCGCGTCATACACGGTCGAGTGGACGAACTTGACGATGGGGCTCGAGTCCGCGCTGATGGTGGCGAGGGACAGATTCTCGACCGCATCCTCGGCCGCGGTTTCGCGCACACCGGCGAGGGCGGTCACGTCCATGGCCTTGAGGGTTTGCTCGTGCTTGGCGATGTAGGCCGTGATCTCGCCGCGCGCGGCGAGACTCCAGCTGAACTCCAGCGGCACCTTGAGCTCGAGCCAGGACCGCAGGCCCTCGTCGAACGGATCGCCGACCACCGCCAGCCGCTCGGCGCCGCGGGCGACCAGCACGCAGCCGCGCTTCGCGCATTCTGCGAGACCCAGGAGGTCGAAGAGTGGCGGCAGATCCATGAGCTCGGCGCTCGCGAGCACCGGGAACCTGAGCACGGCACCGAGCGCGTGCGCGAGCGTCTCCTCGTCGGCGCGCAGGTTGTCGAGCAGCGCGTCCATGAGCGGCCGGCCGGCGCTGACCTCGATCGCCGCGCGCAGCTCGGCCTCCGTGATCTGGCGGGCGTGCACCGGTGGCGTCTCGATCGCGATCTGGGCCGCCGCGCTCACCGGATGCTGCCCGCGAGCTCGAAGATCGGGAAATACATGAGCACCACGATGCCGCCTATCAGCAGTCCGATGACCGCCATCATCACCGGCTCGATCAGCCGGGTGGCCACTTCGACCCAGCGCGACAGCTCCGCATCGTAGAACGCGGCCACGCGCTCCATCATCTCGCCCATGTTGCCGCTGCGCTCGCCGACCCGCAGCATGCGCTCGCCCACCGGCGTCGTGAGCCCGTGCCGGGTCAGCGAATCGGTGAGCGATTGGCCCTCGCGCACCGCGCGCGTCGCCGCGGCCAGCCGCGGCTGAGCGGCGGCGGCGAGCAGACCGAGCGTCATGTCGAAGGCGGTTACGACCGGAATGCCTCCGCGCAACAACATGCCGCAGGTACGGTACAGCCGTGCGAGCTGGTAGAGCTGCAGCTGGCGGCGGATCGCGGGAATTCCCGCGATCGCGCGCCCGAGCGCGGCGCGCGTGCCGGGTCGGGCGGCGAGCGCCGCCAGTACCGTCGCCGCGGCGACGGCCCCGCCCAGCACGAACGCGCCGTGCGCATCGAGGAGCCTTCCCCACTGCATGAGGAGTTTCGAGGCGAGCGGCAGGTCGCCGCCGATTTCCTCATAGATTCCCGAGAAGCGGGGCACCACGTACACGACCAAAAAGATGACGACGAGAGCTCCCACGCCGAGCAGCACGGCGGGATAGATCGAGGCATTGATGAGCTGGCGCTTCAGCACGTCGATGCGGTCCTGGTAGGTCACGAAGCGCTGCAGCGCCTCGCTGATGGCACCGCTGCGCTCGCTCGCTCGCACGGTCGACACGTACAGCGCCGGAAAAGTCGCCGGGAATGCGCCGAGCGCGGCCGAGAGGCTCTGTCCCTCGTACAGCCGCGCGCGCAACCCCTCGAGCAGGGCACGCACGGTTGCGTCGCGCTCCTTCTCGGTGAGACCGTCGATCGCCTCGACCAGGGACAACCCCGCCTCCAGCAGCGCGATCAGCTCCTGGGTGAATGGCACCAGGGCGAGGCGCCGTCCGCGCCGCGAGAGCTTCAGGCGCACGCCCTGGACCGACAGGACCTCGAGGCCGCGCGAATGCGCCTGACGGCGCGCATCCGACTCGTCGAGCGCGTCCATTTCCTGGATCGCGACGGCGCGCGCGGCATCGAGTCCGGTGATGCGGTAGCGCATGGCCTACCAGTTGGTGATGTCCGCGTCTTCGCCGGTGCCCCCGGGTCGACCGTCCTTGCCGTAGGACTGCAGGTCGAAATCCCCATGGCTGCCCGGATTTTCGTACAAATAAGGGCGTCCCCACGGGTCCGAGGGCACGCTTTTCTTGAGGTACGGCCCCCCCCAGTTCGGCTCGTTGCTCGGCGCGACGACGAGCGCTTGAAGTCCCTCCTCGGTCGTGGGATAGCGGCCCACGTCGATGCGGAATTGATCAAGCGCCTTGTCGAGCGCATCGATTTGCGCTTTCGCGACCTTTACCTGTGATTTGCCGACTTGCGCGAAGTAACGCGGCGCGACGAAGCCCGCCAGCAGGCCGATGATCACCATCACCACCAGCAGCTCGAGCAACGTGAAGCCCCGAAGCGGACGGCCGCGGCCTCGGAACGAGCATTCGCTTCGACCAGAGATATCCATCATGGCAACCACTCCCGCGATGTCGCCGCGCCCCAGGCGATCGACGATCCAAGCATGCGGCTCACCCACGCCGGCCGACAGTCGGCAGTTGGGGGTGTCTTCCCGCGCACTTCCCGGTAGCTCCGCACGGGTAACACCGTAGCGGCCCGGTCGGGCCGTCAGTTGAGGCTCGCGTTGGCGAGGCGCGCGGCCTGGCCCGCCGCGACCGGCCACTGGAGAGTCACCCGGGTGCCCTCGCCTGGACAGCTCCACAGCTCGAAGCGGCCACCGCTGCTTTCGCAGCGTTCGCGCAGCCCGCGCAGCCCGCGCGAGCCAACCGTGGTGAGCGGGTCGTCGCCGGAATCGAAGCCGATGCCGTCGTCGCGCACCATCACCGCAAGCACCCCCGAATCGATCCGCATCGAGATGATCACGTGGCGCGCGGCGGCATGGCGCGCGACGTTGTTGAGCGCTTCCTGGACGGCCCTGAAGACCTTGGTGACCAGCAGCGCCGGAATATCGGCATCCTCCACCGCGATCTCGACCTGCATCTCGACATCGCGGTAGACGGCCTGCCAGTCCCTGCATAAACCGCGCACCGCCGAAGCCGCGCCGAGGTCGTCCAGCATGGCCGGGCGCAGATTCATGGATATCGCCCGCACCTCGTCCATGAGCCGCTGCACCCGCCCGATGACGACATCGACGACCGGAGCCGCGGCGCTGCGCGACTCGCGCCGCTGCAGCTCCTGTGCCCGCTCGAGCGAGTACTTGATCGCGCTCAAGGTCTGTCCCACCGAGTCGTGCAGATCCTGGGAGATGCGCTTGCGCTCGGCTTCCTGGGCGTTCACCAGTTGCTCGGAGAGAGATTCGAGCTCGCGCATCGAGCGCCTCAGCGAATGCTCGGCCGCGCGCCGTCGCGCGACTTCCTCCTGCAACGCCTGATTCGCGGCGGTGAGACGGTCGGTCCGTTCCGCCACCCGGTCCTCGAGCGACTGGTTCAGGACCTTCAGCTCCCGCTCCGTCGCGCGCTGCGAGGTGACATCCATCACGGTGAACACCGCACGCAGCTGCGCGGAGGCCTGGGTCTCCGGTCCGCGCGCCGCGGGCGGCCGCAGCGAGACGACGAGCTCGCGCTCCAGCACCGGGTCGTTCAGCTCGAATTGCGCCGGCGAGCGGTCGCGCACCCGCTCGCCCGCGGCCGCAAGACACCCCCGCAGGCGACAGGTCTCATCCTTGCAGCCGGAATGCAGCACGGCGTGCAGGTCCTTGCCGATGGCGTCCTTCACATCGCCCAGCTGCCAGCGCTCGAGCGTACGGCTGATGCGCATGACGCGCAGGTTTCGGTCGAGCAGTCCGACCATCTCCGGCAGCGCGTCCACCGACAGCTCCCACTCGAGCTTGGCTCGATGGATGGCGGTGAGTGTCTTGACGCGATTGCCGCCTCCGGCGGTATGGATGGCGCGGACGGTGAGCCGCGCCTGCTCAAGAGCCGCGAGGCGCGGATGTGCCTCGCGCGGGTCGGGCGGTGCGAGCATGAGCAGCGCGTATCTCGGGCCGCCGTCGAAGGCAAGCGCGGTGCAGAGCGCCTGTGAGAGCGGCCGCGGCATGGCGCCGCGCGCCGCGCCCGCGGGCGCGAAACGCACGTAGCGCTCGATGACCCGTTCCGGCTGCTCGAGCGCGGCCTGCAGCAGCGGAAAGTCCTTCAAAGCCAGGAGTCGCCGCAGCCATCCCGGCGGCACGTTGCAACCGCCCACTACCTTGACCACCGGCTCGGCCCCGTCGTTGCGTACCACCACGACGCAGGCGGCCGGAAAGGCTGTCACGAGCGATTTGGCGGCGGCGGCCAGCAGCGCGCGCAGGGAGAGCGACGACTCATAGGTCTGCCCGGCCTCCTGGCCCGGGCCCGAAGTGGGCTGTAACACACCGTCCTCCTGCGCCTGGAGGCAGCGATATTCTCGCCAACCGGGACACTTCGCGAGTGGGCCCCGCCCCGCGCGGCGGGCGCGCGACTAGGTAGGATCGCGTAGGGGACGTAGGTAGTCGCGGCCGGTGCGAGCCAGAAGCTTCCGATAAAATCCGAGCACGGAAGGCACGTACGCCCGGGTCTCGGCATAGGGCGGAACCGCGCGGCCGTAGCGCTCGACGGCCTCCTCGCCCGCGTTGTAGGCGGCCAGCGTCAGCGTGAGATCATTGGCATAGCGCTTCAAGAGGTCGGCCAGATAGCGCGCGCCTCCGCGGACGTTCTCCGCGGGGTCGAACGGACGGCGCACTCCATAGCGGGCCGCCGTGGCGGGCCGCAGCTGCATGAGTCCCTGGGCGCCCTTGGCGGAGACGGCGCGTGTGTCGTAGGCGGATTCCACGGTGATCACCGCGCGCAGCAGCTCCGGAGGTACTTTTGCCTCGGTGGCGGCCCGATCAATGATCGCGGCGTACTGCGTCTCGCGCTCGGCGAGCCGGCCGGCGCCCTCCGGTCCCGCCGCGACGGATTTCGTCTCATCGGCAAGCACCAGCGCATAGCGGCGATCGCTGGGCACATTGGAGTAATGCACGCCGCCATCCGGATCTACGTAGGAGTAGATGCCGGCACGCGCCGCCCCCACCCCGGCATTGGCGGCGAGAATGGCCACGAGCAGCGACGACAACCAGCGCATCGGGCGAGCCTATCGACTCTCCGGGCGGCCGGCCAGTGGGTCAATCCGGTAGTTCCGGGGGTGGAACCCGGTCGCAAAACGGTGACCCCGTGAGCCCGTCGTCGACTCTCGGGACGCGATTTCGTGATGGAAATCACAATTGAGACAGCTCTGGACAGCAAATGTCGCGAATTGCAACAATATCGCCATAGGAGAATGTATATATGTGTTGTCGGGAAAACTCCGACAGGGAGCCGTTCCAAGGGCAGTTTGACAAAAAGCTAAGGCGGGCGAATGCACGACCAACGGAATGACATTTCGATTACCGGGACGTTGACGAGTCTGGGGCCGCAACTGCAGTTCTCGGAGGCGAAGCCGGCCAGGCTGGTATTGATAGACGACCACGCAATCCTGCGCGAGGGCTTGATCGCACTGTCGGAGATGGAGCGCGATCTCAAGGTCGTCGGTCAGGCCGGCACGATCGTCGAGGGGCTGAAAGTCGCGATGTCCGCCCGCCCCGACCTGATCATCACAGATCTGTCCTTGCCGGGCTCCACGGGCCTGCAGGGAATCGTCGAGCTCCGGCAGGGCTGTCCGGGATCCAGGGTCCTCGTGCTCACCATGCACGACAGCGAGGAATACATCCGGGCCGCACTGTCCGCGGGAGCACAAGGCTATGTGCTCAAGGACGCGACGCGCGGGGAACTGATGCACGGGGTAAGAGCCGTGCTCGCGGGACAGCGGCATCTTTGTCCGCGCTCGTCCGCACGCGTGGTTTGCAGTTATCTCGGCGAACAGCAGGCGGCGCCCGCGGTCGCTCACGGAGTCACGGGACGCGAACGGGAGATATTGGCGTTGATCGCTGCGGGCTGGTCGAACAAGCGGATTGCCCGGCAACTTCAACGCAGCGTGAAAACCGTCGAGAAGCACCGCGCCAACCTCATGCGCAAGCTCCGCCTTCATAACGTCGCCGAGGTCACCCGTTTCGCCCTTCAAAGTGGAATGATGCGCGCCGAGCCCGGCGCCTAGCGGTGTGGCCCAGCGCTAGCCGGCAGTTCCCGCGGTAACGCCAATGCGCGGACCCGTCAATGGGTACTACACCCCAGTCCCGGGCCGGCATCTGCGGAACGGGATGCCGCCTTTCGGGCCTGCTCAGGCGTGACCGACGCCGAGCACCTTTTCGACCGCCTGGATAAGGTCCTTCGCCTCGAACGGCTTCGTCATCAGCAAATGCGCGCCCGCGCGCTGCGCGGCCGCGAGATAGGCCGAGGTCGTGATCGCCGTGGGCTGGTAGCCTCCCATCCCGAAATTGCCGCCGCCGGAGATGGCGATGATCCGCGCACTCGGAAACTCCTTGTGAATCCAGGTGATGGCCTCGACGCCGTTGCTCTTCGGCATGATGATATCGGTGATCACGACATCCGCCCCTGATTTGCGCAGCTCCGCGAGCGCATCGGCGACATTGGCGGCGGTCCGCACCGAATAGCCGGCGCGGTCGAGCACTCGCTTGATGGCGTCCCGCACGTCGAGCTCATCGTCTATGACGAGAATATTGTGCATGTCCCTTCAAGAAACCGGCGTTGCTTCATCGACGGCCCGGTCCGCTTGCATGACGGCCGGGAAAATGATCCTGAATGTCGACCCCGTTCCCAGCTGGGTGTCGACGACGATGCTAGCACCGAAGGTTTCGACGATGCCATGCACCACCGACAATCCGAGTCCCGTTCCCTCCCCTACCGAGCGGGTGGTGAAAAACGGCTCGAATATGCGCTCGACCGTGACCGCATCCATGCCGCGGCCGTTGTCCGCCACCGAGAACTCGACGATTCCGCCGGTTCCCGCAGACGGCGCGGCGTACCTGAGTCCGACCGCGATCACTCCCTGGCCCCCCTGGATCGACTGATAGGCGTTGGTGCACAGGTTGATGACCAGGTGCACCGCCAGCGTCGGATCACCGCATACCGGAGGTATGAACTCGGGAAAATCGGTGCGAATCTCGATGCTCGACGGGATCAGCGCAGAGAGCAGATTCAGCCCATCGGAAACCACGGATTTGAGATCGATCAGCGTGAGCTTGACGTCGCCCAGCTCGCTGCTGAAGGTGAGTATTTTTCTGACCACGTCCTTGGCGCGGTGCGCCGCTCCGAGCACCCGCTCGAGATCGGCACGGGATGCGCTCGACGCCGGAAGATCCTGCAGGGCCGCGTCGGTGAACAGGATGATCGGGACCAGCACGTTGTTGAACTCGTGCGCGATGCCCCCTGCCAGGGTTCCCACCGTCTCCAGCCTCTGGCGGTGCCTCAGCTGGTTCTGCAACTCCTCGCGCCTCGCTTCGGAGGCCTCTTTTTCCTTGATTTTGGCCTGCAATCGCTCGTTGACGCCGACCAGATTGCGGCGCATGTCTTCCAGATCGTTGCCGAGCTCATGCAACTCGCGAATGCCGGTGCTCACCTGCAGCGCCTGCGTGTAGGACCCTGAGGCGATCGTGCGCGATGCCTCCTGCAGCCGGTGAATCGGACGGGACATTCGCTTGCTCAGCACGACCGCCACTGCGATGGCGACGACGAAATACACCCCCAGCACCATCAGCATCCTGTTCAGCGCCAGGCGAATGCGCTCCAGGGTCGGCTGCTCGTCGAAGCCCAGCCGCAGCTCCGCATCTCTCCCCGCGTGCTCGATCGGCAGGACCACGAAGTAAAGTCCGTCGCCGTCGTCGAACTTGAGATCCGTGCGGCGCGGAGCGTTGATATTCGTCGATCCGAGCTTGCTCAGGATACGTCGGCCGCTCTCGCTCACTTCGGCGTAACGCGCGTCGCCGTGAATCACGGCGACGTCGAGCAGATCTTCCGTTCGCGACTCCGAGTCGAGCGCCACTCCGAGCTCGAATTCGTCGGCGAGCACCCGGGCGAAAGTGCGCGCATGCTCGATGAACATGTCCTCGTGGCTCTTGCGTATGACGTACCCCAGGCCGAAATAGAGCAGCGGCAAGATGATGAGATGCAGCGCGACCACGCATGCCGCAACGGCATTGGCGAACGGCGTTCTCAGTCGTGCCATAGTACCCTCAGGACCTTGATGCGCTTGTCGTGTTGCACTTCCCGGGCCCACGCGAAGGTCACGGCCGTTGGATCCGCTGCGATCTCATCGAGTAATGCCGTGACATCGGTGTACGTGACGGGAATCGAGAGTCCCTGCTGCAGAGCGAGACGTAGTACCCGGCGATCATAGGTCACCTCGGTCATCGAGACGATATTTTGCAGAAACACCTCCTTGAGCTGCGGATCTGCTTCGTTCACCAGGGGCCGTACGCGCTTACCGTCATGAATGACGGTCATGCCGAGAAAGAGCTTCCTGACCTCGAGAGAATCGAGCGACGTTATCTTGCTGTCGGCGCTGACGACCAGCACCACTGTTTCATCCGCGAGCGCGGGCTGCGCCGCGACTCCCATGAGCAGCGCGATCAGCCAGGAGATCGCGATCCGCTTCACGGAATCACACCGCTCCATTGGATGCGGACCTCGTCGGACGGCCTCATCAGCGAGACGACGTGGGACAGCTCGACCGTCAGGGCTTGACGCCGGACGAAGTCCCAGCGCAATCCGAGGGCATTTCGACGTAGCGCGATATCGACGTCGCCATCGACGTCCTCGAACATTCTCACGTACCGGGATTCCTGCATGCGCGCGGAAGCCTCCACCCGTCCGAACGCGGTGAGCTTGAACGGCAGCTGTCGCTCGACTTGAAGGTAGCCGGAATCGAAGCTCTCGTCGTGCCCCTGCTCGAAGTTCACGTCCACGTAATAGTCGGCGCCGATGACGCGCCAGGGCCCGGTGTTCCAATCGATGTAGGCGCCGTAGACCGTCAACGTGAGGTCCGTCGTGCCCAGAAAAAAGAACGCCGTCGGCGATGCCGTGGAGATGTGGTCGTGTCCGAAGAGAAGTCCGACGCTGCTGGTGCCCACGTATTCCGGCAGGTAGGCGATGCGCCCGGTCAGCGACAGCCGATGCCTTCCCGGATTGCTGCCGATCAGATCGATCGGTACCAGCTCGTCGTGCCGCTCCTCGTCGTCGCGCGTGAGGCCAGGGCCCGCGCCGGCGCCCCCCGACAGCTGAATCGCGCTCTCTGCGCCGAGCGGCCGCCGCGACTCGAGCAGCGCGCCGGTTATATGCTGCGGAATGAGTCCGTCCTCGTCTTCCCAACGCTCGATGAACGGACGAGTGATCGCCGTCTGCAGATAGCGGCCGTGATGATGCTCGGTATTCCAGGCGCTGCCCGGCTGGTGAAAGCGGCCCAGCCACAGCATGGTATCGGGCACGAGCTCGTACCCGAACTGCAGGCGCTCCATGTCGCGCTCTTGCGGGGTGATGTAGTACTCGCCGAACACGCGAAACTGATGTTGAGTCAGCGCGAACACCACGTCGGCGTCGAACCAAGTGTCGTCGTCTTCGGCCGGATGCGTCTGCCCGGAGCCGTGGATCGCCTCGGCCGCCAGGAATACCTCGAACTCATCGGAGCCATGCTCGTGGTCGGCGACGGCGGAACGCCCGAAGCAAAACGTCAGCAGCACGAGTGCCGTCACCCGGGGAAATACTTTTGGCATTGTGAGTGTCCCTGATGCGGTCGACCTTGACTCGCTGGTTGTTATCCGTGTCCTTTGACCATAACGCCGCCGATCGGCGGACTACGGGAGTTTCACTATGTATTGATTCTCGATGTGAAATTCCGCGTACTTGCTCACGTTTCGTTACGGTGCACGCCCGGCAAACGCCGGATTGACGAGCTGCAGCGCATCGACCTCATCCCCGGATCCGTTGTGGCTGTCCGCCCTCAGGGCACCTCAGCCGGTGAACTGGAGCTCTGGTCGCCCGGCTTGATCAGACGCGACAGCCTGGGGTCCAATTGAACGGCCTTCTCGATATCCGATGATGCCTTGTCGTGATCGCCGAGACCGGCATCGGCCATCGCGCGCACATAGTACGCGCGGGCCAGGGTCGGCTCGATCTTGACCGCCTCGTTCTCGTCATCCACCGCGCGCTGAAATTCGCTGACCCGCAGATAGACCGAGCCGCGCTCCTCGTAAGCGATCGCCTGCTCCGGAGCCAGGCGAATCGCGGCCGAGAGATCGGCGAGCGCATGAGGGAAATCATTCATGAGGCAGAAGATCCGCCCGCGGTTGTACAGTGCCGCCGCGAATGCCGGATTGAGCCGGATCGCCGTATCGAAATCTTTGAGCGCCGCGTGGTAATCCTTCTGCCACACGAACAGCACGCCACGATTGTAGTAAATGGCGGCGTTGTCCGGCGCCAGCTCGATGGCTCTGTTGTAGTCCTTCAATGCGCTGTCCTTGTCGCCGTTGAGGTCATAGGCGTTTGCCCGGTTCACGTGCAGACCGGCGAGGTGCTGTCCTCCGAACAGGTGGGAATCGATGGCCGCGGAGCATTCCTGGATCTGCACGCCGGAGGAGCTCTTCTCGCACCTTGCGAAGAGCGCCGCCTGCTGTGCCGAAAAAGATTGCGCAGCGCACACCGCAGCGACCCCGGCCGTTGCACCCAGGAAAATCGATGCCATGCGCCGCGCCCTCCGATCGCGGGTTTCCACCATGATGCCTTTATGAGTTGGTCCGATGCCGGCGGTTCCAGTGTAGCCCGGCACTGCCAGTGTAGCCCGGCACCGCCAGTTTAGGCAGGACCACGGGACTATGCACCTGCCGATCCCGGCCGTCTCGGGAGCTGCGACGCACCACCCGCGATGCTGCGGCGTCGGCAAGCTTCCCGTCAGGAAATGTATTTGAAGAGAGACAGTCCTTCGGTCAGGGTGTAAGCCTGCATGGCCGCGCTCAAAGTCGTGTTCTGCGAATCGAGGTTGGTGATCGCCTGCGGGTAATTCAGGCTTTGCAGCGTGGAAATGGATTGCTGCAGCTGGGTCTGCTGGGCGGTCGCGGTCGATTGCTGCGTGGTGATGGTATTCAAGCGTGCCCCGACGCTCGACTGTACCGTCTGGACCTGGTTGAGCGCCTGGTCGAGATTATCGATGGTGTTGGCGATGGTGTTGTTCAGGGAAGTGCTCTCCTGGGTCGTTGTCGACGCCCGCTGCAGAGCGTTCACCAGATTCTGCACGGTGGTGAAGATGCTCTGGTTGGTGCTCGGAGCCACGGCAAACGTGTCGCCGGTCGCCGGAGTACCCGACAGCGTCACTTGTATCCCGGCGAAGGAGATCGCCTGGCCGTTGGTATAGGTGCCGGTGGTGACCACCGCGTTGGCGGAATTCAGCACTTGATAGGTACCGGGTGCGGTGAACTGGATCTGGTAGCTGCCGCCGGCGTAGGCCGAAGGGTCGCTCACCGAGGTCGCGCCGATGATGCCGCTCCCGGCATTCGCCGCATCGGCGGTGACATTGAAGGTGCCGTTGCCGGTCTTGGTCTGATTGAACACGAGGTCGCCGTTATCGCCGACCACCACCGTCTGCCCGGCCGCGAGCTGGACCTGGCGCTGCCCCTGATCCCCCGAGTAGCTGGCACCCGTGGTCGTCAGTGCGAAGGGCTGGGTCTGCGTTGAGTAGCCGGCGAAAATGTAGTTGCCGCTGCCATCCTGGGTGTTGGCGACCGACAGCAGGGTCTGCTGGATCTGCTGAACCTGGGTCGCGATCGCGCTCAGATTGGCGCCGGATTCGGTGGCATTGTTCGCTTCGAGAGCGAGGTCGCGCAGGCTCTGCAACTGGCTTTGCGCCTGGGTGAGGGCGTTATCCTCGATATTGAGGCTTCCCTGGGCACTCTGGCCGTTCGAGGTGAATTGCTGGCTCTGCGCGAGCACCTGGTTATAGCCGCTCACCAGGCCGGCCGCCACAGGATCCTGCGAGGCGGTCGAGAACGACAGGCCGGTGGAAATGCCGTTTTGCGTGGTCGAGATGTTCGACTCGAGCTGATTCAGCGCGGTCAAGAATTGACTTTGCTCGATTCCCTGCGTGATGCGCATTGCGATGTTCCCGTTAGGAGTAGGTGCCGTTGACGGAATCCAGGAATGTCGTGAACAGGCCGTTCGCTATCGCGAGCGCCTGCGCCGAGGCCTGGTATGCCTGCTGCCACTGAACGAGTTTGGCCGCCTCCTCGTCGAGATTGACGCCCGTGACCGATTGCAGGTTGGTCTGCGCCTGCGTGTTCACCGCGGTCTGGGCGGTCTGAGCGGTATTGACCTGCTGGGCCAGGGCACCGGCCCCGCTGATCAGCGCGCTGACGGCACCCGAGATGCTCTCGGTCCCGTTCGAGAGATAGCCCTGCGACTGCTGGTTCGCGAACGCGAGCGCGTTGGTATTGTCACCCGTCCCGCCGGCGTTGCTTTGCACGGTGAACGTGTCGCCGGTGGCCGGTGCGCCGGATATCTGGACTTGCCAGCCGTTGGCCGCGATCTTGCCGCCCGCGGTGTAGGTGTAGTTGCCCGCGCCGTTGATGGTGTAGGTGGTCGGGCTGGTGAAGGCGATCGTCGCCGTGCTCAGCAGGTTCGCGTTCGTCGGGTCGACCACCGTGGCCGCACCGATGCTGCCCGTACCGGTGTTGGTATCGGCGGCCGAGCTCACCACCGCTCCCGCGGCGGCGATGCCCGACGGATCGGCCAGCGTCACACGGATGCTCCCCGCGGCCTGGGCCGTCGGCTGGATCTGGAACTGATCCCCCGAAGCCGGCGTCCCGGAGAGCACGATGGACAGGCCCGCGGCCTGCAATGGACTCGCCGTCGTGCCGGCGCCGGTCAGCGCGACGTTTGCGCCGGTGGTCTGGTCGGTCAGCGTGTACGCGCCGCCTTTGTAGGACAGCAGATAGTTGTCCGAAGTCAGCGCTCCGACGTTCGACAGCGTCACGCTCGCGGTGGTGGTGTCGGAATTCGCGGAGGATGCGCTCGCCGTGGGCGCCGCGATCGAGAACAAGGCACCGCCGAGCTGGCCGTTCAGGTCGAGGCCCGAGGCCTGCTGGGCGTTCGCGCTCTGCGTGACCGCGGTCGCGATCCGCCCGAGCTGATTGAGGGCCGGATCGATCGCCTGGGTGCGTGCCGCCAGCAAGCCGCCGAGGTCGCCCGAGGTGATCGAGCTCGAGATCGAGCTGCCGTTCGACGACGTGCTCGCCACCTCGAGCTGCGAGGAATTGAATTGATTGGGCACCGTCGTCAGGGTGTACGCGTTGCCGTCCAGCACCAGCGGCTGTCCGCTGCCGACGAAGACGTTGATGGATCCGTCGGTGTTGCCGGTGACCGTGACACCCGCGATCTGCGAGAGATTCGAGACCAGCTGATCGCGTTGATCGAGCAGCGTATTCGGCGCCTGCGTGGAGCCCGCGCTACCCGCGATCTGCTGATTCAGACTGGCGATCTGAGTGCTGAGCGAATTGATCTGGCTCACATCGGCCGAGATCCGCGTGTTCACGTCGGAGTTCAGCGCGTTGAGCTGTGAGCTGGTGGAGTTCAGATTCTGGGCGAGCGCCGTCGCGTCGCCGAGCAGCGCCTGTCGCGAAGCGCTCGAGGTGGGGTCGTCCGCCACCGTCGACCAGGCGCTGTAATAGGTCTGCAGCGCCGTGGTGAGGCCGCCCGCGGTGGTGCCGAACAGGTTATCGATCTGGCTGGTGTAGTTTTGCAGGGCGTTGAGCTGGCCGAGGCTGCTCTGCGAGTTGTTGTACTGGGTTGCCGCGGCCTGACTGTAGGCTCGGGAGATGCCGTCGACCGCCACACCGGCGCCGATGGAGAGGCCGCCGGCAGACTGGGGGGGCGCCGTGGCGAGATCGATCGATTCGACGTCGTAGCCCGGCGTGTTGGCGTTGGCCACGTTGTTGCTCGTGACTTCAATGGCCTGTTGAAAGGCTTGAAGCGCCGAGAGATCGATTCCAAATACATTTGACACGCTGGGCTTCTCCGGATCGCAGGCCTTTCAGACCTGTCTCACGCTTTATCGGCCGATCTCGCCATTTCTACAGGGCGGCGAGGCGCGGGCTGAGCGCGGCCTTGAGCGTGCTGCTGTTCAGCACTTGATTTAACTTATTGGCGTACTCGGGATCCGTGGCATACCCCGACTTCGCAATGCTTTCCACGTAGGCCTGAACGTTGCCTCCCGCCGCGAGCGCGTCTCGATAGCGCAGGGACCCGGACAGCAAGCTCGCGAAATCATTGACGCTTTCCTCGAGGGTCCCGTAGGCGCGGAAGGCCGTGCGCCGCTGACTCGCAACCCCGCCGCTGACCTCGACCGTGTCGGCCACTGCGCGCGCGCCCGGCCAGTCGCCGTCCGCCTTCACGCCGAACAGATTCAGGCTGGACCTGCCGTCCGCCGTCCGCGGCATGCGCTGTCCCCAGCCGGTTTCGAGAGCCGCTTGCGCCAGCATCCCCAAGGGATTGACTCCCAGGGCCTGCGCCGCATGGCTGATCGTGGGCAGCACCGCATTCACGAACTGCGCCGCCTGCTCGCCGGTGACGGCGGCCGTCGGGGGAGCCTTGGAGCGGCCTTCGTCTTGCACGCGAGTCGATTGCGGACCGGAGTGAAGCGGCGACAAGCCCTTGGGCGCTGCCGCGTCGGGCGGGGATTTGCCGGCCAATTGCCGCTCGAACAGCCGCGCAATGCCAAGATCTTGACGCTTGCTCAGCGTCAGCGCGACCTGCTTGTCGAACATGTCCTGGACCATGCTGGTTTCGTTGCTGGTCTCGCCGCCCTGTGCATCGGTGGCTTCGCGCATGCTCTGCAGCATCATTTGCAGGAACAGCGCCTCGACCTGCTCGGATACCGCGCGAATGGTCGCGGGTGAGTCGGGCGGCGCGTTCTTGAGCGCCGCTAACCCATTGAGATCCGAATAGGTTTCCGCATCGGGCGCGCCCGCGTACGAGGACGGTATGGACGAGAGCGGCGACAGCGATGCGGTCATTGGATTCCTGGTTGGATTTCCGGTTGGATTCCCGGCGGTTCAGATCACGATCAGCTCGGCTTGCAGCGCTCCCGCTTCCTTCAACGCTTCCAGAATGGCGACCAGATCGCCGGGAGCCGCCCCAACCTCATTGACTGCATGCACGATCTGTTCCAGGTCGACGCCGGCGTTGAACAGGAACATGCGATTCGAGCCCTGGTCCACGTTGATGGCCGAATTGTTGATGACCGTAGTGGTGCCCTTCGAGAGGGGACCGGGCTGGCTCACCACCTGCTCCTCCTTGACGCTGACGGTGAGGGAGCCATGCGACACCGCCGCGGGACTCACCTTCACGTGGCTGCTGATGACCACGGTGCCGGTACGCGAATTGATGATGACCCTGGCCGGAGCGCTCGCCGGGTCCACGTCCAGGTTCTCGACGGTCGACAGAAAGGCCACGCGCTGCGTGATATCGATGGGTGCGTGCACGCGCACCGAGCCCCCATCGATGATGCTCGCGACGCCCTCGCCGATTCCCTTGTTGACGCTCGCCGCCAGGCGGGTGGCCGTGGTGAAGTCGGGGTCGTTGAGGTTCAGGATGATGGAGTCCCCTTGCGCGAGCTGCGTCGGCACGGCTCGCTCGACGGTGGCTCCGTTGGGGATCCGTCCCGAGCTCGGCACGTTGACGGTGAGCTTGGAGCCGTCGTTGCCCTGCACACCGAAACCGCTGACGAGCAGATTGCCCTGCGCGACGGCGTAGATCTGACCGTCGAGGCCGTGCAGCGGCGTCACCAGCAGGGAGCCGCCGCGCAAGCTCTTGGCGTTGGCGAGCGAATTCACCGTGATGTCGATGGTCTGTCCCGGCTTGACGAACGCCGGAAGGACCGCCGTCACCGATACCGCGGCGATGTTCTTGAGCTGAGGCGTGACGTTGGTCGGGACGACCACCCCCATTTGCGCCAGCATGTTGGTCAGCGACTGGATGGTGAAGGGTGCCTGGCTGGTTTGATCACCCGTGCCGTCGAGGCCGACCACCAGCCCGTAGCCGACCAGCTGGTTGGTGCGCACGCCCTGGACCTGCGCCAGGTCCTTGATGCGCTCGGCATGCGCCATGGATCCGGAGACGGTCAGCATCAGCACGGTGAGTAGGTATCGCAAGTGTATGCCCATGTGCGCTGGAACTCAGAACGGCGAGAACACGGAATTGAAGAACCGGGTGAGCCATCCCATGTTGTTGGCATTGGCGATCACGCCCTTGCCGGAATAGCTGATGTGCGCGTCCGCGAGCTTGTCGGACGTCACGACGTTGTTGGTGGCGATGTCGGCCGGCCTGACGACGCCCGAGATGTGGATGAATTCGTCGCCCTGATTGAGCTTCAGGTTCTTGTCGCCTTCCACCTGCAGATTGCCGTTGCTCTCGACTCCCGTGACCGTCACGGTGAGGCTGCCCACGAACGAGTTGCCCTGCGTTGCGGCGCCCGACCCGTCGAATGCATGCGAGCCCGAGAGCGTCGTGTCGAGGATGGGCACGCCCTTCGTCAGGATCGACTTGCCGAACAGGGTCGGCCCGGTATCCGTGACCGCGGAGGTCTTGCTGGTCTTGGTTTCGGCACTCTTGCTGGCCGTGGTCGCCTCGTTGAGGACGATGGTGAGCACGTCCCCCACGCGGCGCGCTTTGAGGTCCGCGAACAGCACCATCTCCTGCCCGGCCTGGTAAATGGCACCGTCGGTGCGCGGTGTCGGCGGCGGCAGTGTCCGGGGAACGAAGGTTTCGGCCTTCGGCTCTTTGTGCGGAAACACCGAGCAGCCCGTGATCGCGGCCGCGAGCGATGCACAGACTGCGATGAGGGACAGGCGGCGCCGGCGGTGGGTTCGCATGGGCGTCACGACAGGTTGGTCGTCAGGTATTCCAGCATCTGGTCGCTGGCGGTGATGGCCTTGGAGTTCATCTCGTAGGCGCGCTGACACTCGATCATGTTGACGAGCTCCGTCACGGTATTGACGTTCGAGCTCTCCAGCGAGCCCTGCTGCACGGTACCCAGCCCATTGAGTCCCGGCGTGCCGGTTTGCGGCGAGCCGCTCGCCACGGACTCGACCACCAGGTTGTTGCCGATGTTCTGCAGGCCCTGGTCGTTGATGAAATTCGCCAGCTGGATCTGCCCGATCGACGTGCTCTTGTTGGTGGCGGATACCGCCGTCACCGTGCCGTCCGCGCCCACGGTCACCGATTGCGTGCCGACCGGGACGGTGATCGCAGGTTGGACGGGATAGCCGCTCGCGGTCACGACGTTGCCCTGATTGTCGAGCGTGAACGATCCGTCACGTGTGTAGGCGAGAGAGCCGTCCGGCATCGTGATCTGGAAGAATCCTTGTCCGGTTATGGCGAGGTCCAGGGGGCCGGAGGTGTTGGTGGAGCTGCCCTGGGCGTAGTTCGATTCGGTCGCGACGATGCGCACGCCGGTCCCGAGGGTGAGGCCGGTGGAATATTCGGTGTTCTGGGTGCTCTGCGCCCCGACCTGCCGGACGTTCTGATAGACGAGGTCCTGGAAGGCCGCGCGCTGCGCCTTGAAGCCGGTGGTGTTCGCGTTCGCGAGATTGTTGGCGATGATCGCCATCTGCGTGTTCTGGGCGTCGAGTCCGGTTTTGGCGGAATACAGTGCGAGATTCATCGTGCGTGTCCTCTTGAGATTTGCGCCGCGCTACGAGGCGTTCGACATGAGCTGCTGAGCGGTCTGCTCGTTCTGATCGGTCGAATTCATGCTCTTCACCTGGAGCTCGTACAGGCGCTGAAGCTGGATCATGTTGAGCAGCGATTGCGCCGCATTGACATTGCTGGACTCGAGCATGCCCGAGGTCAATGTCACGTTCGGGTCGACATCGGCGGTGCCGCCGCTTTTCAAGCGCAGCAAGCCGTCATTGCCCTTTTGAAGATCCTTCTCCGGCGGATTCACCAGCTTGATCCGGTCGGTGGGCGAGACTCCGAGCGGCGTCAAGCCGAGCGGAAGCACCGACACCGTGCCGTCGCTGCCGACGGTGACGGTGGTCGAGGGCGGCACGTTGAGCGGTCCGGATTCGGTGAGGACCGGCAGACCGCTCGCCGTGGTCACATTGCCGTCCGCGGTGATGCGCAGGTCGCCCGCGCGCGTATAGGCCTCCTTCCCATCCGTGCCCTGAACCGCGATGTAGCCCTTGCCGTTCACCGCCACGTCCAGAGGGCGGCCGGTGGACTGCATGACGCCGCTCGAGAAATCGGTCCCCGAGTCGCCGGCCACCGAATTCACGCGGGTGGGGAATCCCGGGCCATAGATCGGCTGGCTGTAGAGCGAGACCGAGTCGGCGCGAAAGCCCACCGTGTTCAAGTTGGCGATGTTGTGGTTGTTGACCGCCTGCGCCAGCATGATCTGCTTCGCGCCGGTCATCGCCACATAGAGTCCTCTATCCATTGGTGGCGATACCAATCACGGTCTGCGACATCTGGTCGGCGGTGGTGATCACCTGCGCATTCGCCTGGAACGCGCGCTGCTCGGTGATCATGTTGACCAGCTCGGTGGTCAGGTCCACGTTGGAATTCTCCAGCGAGCTCGCCTGCACGGTGCCGAAGCCTGAGGAGCCCGCGGTGCCTTGCACGACGGTGCCCGAAGTGAAGGTCTGCGCCCAGTTGGTGTCGCTCAGCTGCTGCAGGCCCTGGGGATTGGGAAAGTTGGCGATGGCCAATTGTCCGAGTTCGGTGGATCGGCCGTTGGTGTAGACCGCCGAGACGACGCCGGTGGAGTCGACCGACACCGTGCTGAGCTGACCGGTGGTATAACCGTTCTGGGTGATCGAGCTCACGCCGAACGCGGTCCCGTACTGCGTGGTTTGACCAAAGTTGAAGTTCATGGTCATCGGGGCGGCGCCGTCGGTCGGAGTGAATCCGGCGAACGCGAGCTGTCCGTTGGCGGGCGCGGTGACGGCGCCGGTGCTCGAGAACTGCAAGGTCTGCGTGCCGCCCACCGCCGTGCCGTTGACGGTCATGTTCACGTCCCACAGCCCGGGGGTTGCGGTCTGGCTGAAATAGAACGTCGCGGGATACGAGTTGCCGAGCGAGTCGTAGACCGTCGTCGAGGTCGATTGATTGTAGCTGTTCGAATTCGTGGGATCGAAGGGCGTCGCCGTGGGCTGTGTCGCATTGGACGGCAGGTTGACGATCACGTTGCCCGTCGTGGTCGCGACCGGAGCGCTCTGCGCCGTGTTGAGGTTGAGGTTCTGCAGCGCGCCGGTGTTGAACCCGCCGTTGGCCAGGGGAGGATAGACCTGCAGGAACTGTCCGGTGGCGCTCACCACGTTGCCGTTGTTGTCCTCCTGGAATTCGCCGTTGCGGGTGTAGACGTAACCGCTCGGGCTGGCCATCGTGAAGAAGCCGTTGCCGCTGATCGCCATGTCGAGGGGCGAGGAGGTGGTGGTGATGTCACCCTGGGTGAACTGCTGCGGCGAGTCGACGAGCTGCACGCCTTCACCGCCGGTCGAGGTGTTCAAGTTGACCGCGCCCGACGAGAAAACCGTGCCGAACTCGGCTTGAGAGCTCTTGAAGCCGGTGGTGTTCGAATTCGCGATGTTGTTCGAGGTGATGCCGAGCGCCGAATTCGACGCCGTCAGACCGGAAAGTGCGACGCTGAAAGTAGCCATGCTGTGTGCTCCTTAAAATGGAATCAGTTCGAAATCTGCTGGACGCTGCTCAAGGGCACGCTGCCGAGCCCGGCAATATTCAATGTCAGCCCGGCCGTCCCGGACCCCATGGTCACGCTGTCGACGGTGCCGCTGACCAGGGTCGAGATGGCGGTGCCGGCCGCGACCCCGGCGACCTGCGCGGACAGCTGATAGGTGCCCGCCGGGGCCTGACCGCCGCTCGAGGTATCGCCGTTCCAGGTGAAATCCGCGAGACCTGCCGACTGCGCGCCGAGGTCGATCGACTGCACCACGGTGCCCGCGCCGTTGGTGATGTTGAGAACGACATCGGTGCTGGTCTGCGGCACGCTGACCGCTCCCGAGATGGCGCCGCCGGCGCTCGCCAGAGTGACCGTCGAGCTCGGAGCCAACGCCTGATGCCCAAGGAGCGAGGAGGCTTGAAGAGCCTGGCTCGAGGTGAGCGAGCTCGACAGCGTGGTGTTGAGCTGGGTGATGCCCTGCACCTCGCTCAAGGACGCGAGCTGGCTCAAGAACTCGTTGCTGTCGACCGGACTCGTCGGATCCTGATTCTTGAGCTGGGCCAGCATGAGGGTGAGAAAGTCCGTGCCGCCGAGCGTGGTGCCGTTGGTGCCGCCCGTGCCGCCCGTCCCGCCCGTGCCGCCCGTGCCGCCCGTCCCGCCCGTCCCGCCCGTCCCGCCGTTCCCCGTGCCGTTGGTGGCCGAGTGGATGACCTGATTGATCGCGTTGATCATGGTTAGTGGCCCATCGAGATGACTTTGAGAAGGAGATCGCGGGCGGTTGTGACCGCCTGGACGTCGGTGGCGAACGAGCGGTTGGCGGAAATCATGTTGGCCATTTCCTCGATCGAGTTCACGTTCGAGCCGTACACGTATCCGTCCTTGTCCGCGAGCGGATTACCCGGCTGATAGGTCTTGAGCGGCGGCGTGGTGCTTTCCATCACGCCCATGACTCGGACTCCCGCCGAGGCGCCTTGGTCGTCGTCGAGGCCCATCTGCGTGTTCATGACCGCTTGGAACACCGGGTGCCGCGCGCGATACACCTTGGTCGCATCGCCGTTGACGCTCTCGGCGTTGGCCAGATTGCTGGCCGTCGTGTTGAGGCGGATGGTCTCGGCATTCATCGCCGAGCCGGAGACGTTGAAGACATCGAATAACGACATGGTGTGTTCCTGACTGCGCCTATTGGCCGTTGATCGCGAGCTGCATATCGGAGATGGTGCTGTTGATGAACATGAGGCTTGCCTGCGCCCGCACGTTGCTTTCCGAGAACGCCGACTGCTCGACCGGCATTTCCACCGTGTTCCCGTCGAGCGACGCCTGGTAGGGATTGCGATATTTCAGATCCGCCGACGGCGACTCGGCGGTGCTCAGGCTGATGTGGCCCGCCTGCGTCGTCTCGAGCGGCATCACGGTCGCGTCTTGCTGCTGCGACAGCACCGCGGAAAAATCGATGTCGCGCGCCTTGAATCCCGGGGTGTCCGCGTTCGCCAGGTTCGCGGCGAGCACTCCCATGCGCTGACCTTGCAGCAGCAGGGCCTGTTCATGAATTCCGAAAATGCTTTCGAACATCGGTATGTCTCCTCGGGGTACCCTTCAGCAAGAGCTGTGCCAACGCGCCGTCCGCGCCGTCCCGGCCCTCGCGTGGCGCATCCGCGGGCGCCAATCGTGAGACGGGTCGCAATCGCGCGGCCGCACGGGCGGCATACGGCCGCATGCGGATCGTCGAGGTGCGACGGAGCGGCAAGGAGTTGCCGCCCGGCGGCCGGCTTCGGCAGCGCCGCCGGCGCGGCCTCGGCCGCTCGATCGTGCCCATTGGCACGTCGCTTGCTAGCGATATTGAAGATGCCAATTCCGCCAAAATCCCGTCGAACGCTCGCGGGCGCCGTGATTGCGGCCGCGCTGCCGCTGGCCGGTCAAGCGGCCGCGCCTCCCGGATCAGCGCCCGGGCTCGAGGACAATTCCCAGCTCGAGACGCTGGCAAGAACGGAAGCCGCCCTGCATCTGCCCGCGCTCACGCCGCACGAGCGGTTCATCGCCGGGCCGATCAACCCGGATGTAAAGCTCGTCCGCTGCAGCCTGCCCGTGAAGCATTCGGTCGGCCCCGGCAGCCACATGCGCGACCGGGTTCTGGTCGAGCTGCGATGCCCCGGCGCTCCCGCCTGGCATCTTTATGTGCCCGTGCGCATCGTCGGCACCTCCCAGGTGACGGTCGCGGCGCACGCCATCGTCGCCGGCACGGTGTTGACGGCCAACGACGTGCGCACCGAGCAGAGGGATATTTCCCAGCTGCCCCCCGGCTATATGGACGACCCCACGGTCACGGTGGGCCTCACCGCGAGCCGGCCGATCTCGAGCGGAGCCGTCATCACCAATCAGCTTCTGCTCGGTGCCAAGGCGGTACAGCGCGGCCAAACGGTGACCCTGCTCGCGGACGGGGGCGGCGTGAGCATCAGCATGGAAGGCCGGGCGCTGAGCGATGCCTTGGTGAATCAACGAGTTAAGGTCGAGAATCTGTCGTCCGGGAAGGTGGTCGAAGGAATCGCCCGTTCCCAGCAGGTCGTTGAAATTATTTTGCAGTAGCTCTTCAGTGACGCACGTCACAGCCGATAACGGTTTCAGACGATGGTTTTGACGGCAATGCCTAAAGATCATCCAGTGCCTGACGATAACGAGGGCAAGGGCTTAGGCTCGCCCAGGAGAGACTTCGGTGCCAGCTAAGATCGGTGGATATTCAACGTCGGAGCCGATTGCGCCCCCCAAGGGCTCGAGCGCAGGCGGCGTTGCGGCTGACAAACCCCAGGCCGATGCGACCGCATCGTCCTCCGCTTCCCAGACGGGAGATCAGCTGACCTTGACCAACTCGGCCCGGTCGCTGCAGAAGCTCTCGGCCGCGGTGGCACAGACTCCGGTGGTGGACTCGTCGAAGGTCGCTTCGGTCAAACAGGCGCTTGCCAACGGCACCTATCAGATCGATCCCTCGAGCACCGCCGACAAGATGCTGCAATTCGAGCAAGGGTTGAAATAGCGCATGAACGAGGATGCGCGCCGCCGTCTCGAGGATCTGCTCGATCGCGAAATCGAGGCGGCGCGTCATCTTGCGGCCATACTCGAAGCGGAACGCAGCGCCCTGACCGGCAGTTCCGCCGGGACAGTCGAGGCCGAGGCCGCGGAAAAGACCCGGATACTGGGAGCCCTCGAGAAGCTCGAGGATGAGCGCCGCGCCCTGTCGCTTGCGGCCGGACAAGGACTTCCCGGCGCCCGCGTTCCCACGGGTACGAGCATCTCGAGCACCGTCGCCCAACGCTGGCGAACCTTGATGGAGCTCATGGCCGGCTGCAGAGCCGCCAATGAAGTCAACGGCTACATCATCAATATGCGCCAGGCACAGATCAAGATGCTTCTCGGCATCGTGCGCGGCGCAGCGCCTCTCACCTACACGCCGCAAGGCAGAACTTTCGCCAAAGCGCTGCGCGCTCTGGCCAAGGCTTGAACCATGTTGGTCCTCAGCCGCCGCGCCGATGAATCCATCGTCATCCAGCCCGCCGACGGCGTGGATGTCAACATGACGCTCGAGCAATTGTTCGCGAACGGCCCGATACTCATCACCCTGCTGGGCGGCACCGGCCGGCGTGTCAAGATGGGAATCGAGGCCCCGGAACAGCTCGCGATTCGCCGCAAGGACGTCGCCTAACCACTCGAATTGTCGAGGGTCGCGCCGGCTCGGGCGCGCCATCCGCCGCGCGCTCGAGTTGCTCCCGCGGCCCGGGCGCAACGAGTTTGTAACGTCAGTGCCGTCCGACCGACGGTCAGCCGCGCCGGCCGCTTGCTTCGCACGCAATCCCACCGTATTTTACTTATCGGATCACGACCGTAACGAGCGCTTCGCGAACGACAATCGGGTGGCATAATGGCTATCTCGTCACACGATCACCAAAGGGTCCCTCGGATGGAGCGTCGTCTTCATACGCGTCATCGCGCACGCACGACTGTTTATGTAGTCATGTCGGGGCGCAAAAGCCGCATCTGCAAGGCGAAGAATCTCAGCGCCAACGGCGTGTTCGTCGAGACCGAGAACCTCGGGCTGCGCAAGGGACAACAGGTGCAGCTCGCCTTCGCGATCAACCTCGGCCTGATCACGAAAATACATCGGCGCACGGCCATCGTCGCGCACGTCACCCGCGGCGGCACGGGTCTCATGATGGAGCAATTCGCGGGACGCTGATTTAGCGGCGCGATATCCGCTCGTTTTCCTGGCTCCTCGATTGAAGCGCGTCCGTGCTGCGGACCACGTTTCCGCGGAAACGTCAGCGCCAAGCGCAGGCTCGACGGTGTGCAAGACTCATACAGTAGTTGAAACCGGTTGATACTGTATAAGCGACGTGACATCGAACGGCAGCTCCCGGTGCTTTGCCTTCCGCCGAATCCCGGTACACTAAGCCATCCATGTCACTGCCTAATCCGACGCGCCCGGATTCCATCCGCATCCGTGGCGCGCGTCAAAACAATCTCAAGAACCTCGACCTCGAGCTTCCGATCAACGAGCTGATCGTCGTGACGGGCGTGAGCGGTTCGGGAAAATCTTCGCTGGTGTTCGATACGTTGTATGCCGAGGGGCAGCGCCGCTATGTAGAGACGTTCTCGCCCTATGCGCGGCAATTCCTGGATCGCATGGACCGCCCGCTGGTCGATGCGATCGAAGGCATCCCGCCCGCCATTGCCATCGATCAGACCAACCCGGTGCGCACCTCTCGCTCGACGGTCGGCACCATGACCGAGCTCAACGATCACTTCAAGCTCCTGTTCGCGCGCGCGGCGGTGCTGCATTGTCGCGGGTGCGGGCGCCCCGTGCGCCGTGACACCGTCGATACCATCCGCGCCGAGATCGACAAGAACGTGCACGCGGCGGGGAACCCGCGCCTGCTGCTCACCTTCCCCATTCCGATTCCGAAGAATTTCGACGAGGCGGAGATCAAAAAGCTTCTTGCCGCCCAGGGCTACACCCGCATCCATGAGCAGCGCGGAAGTCTGCTGCAAGTGATTCAGGATCGGTTTCGCTGGACTTCGGTCGAGCCGGCACGCGCAAACGACGCCATCGAGGCCGCTCTCAAGGTGGGCCAAGGGCGGCTCGACGTGTATCCGCAAAGCGAGGACGGAACCGCGGGTGCTCCCTGGCGCTTTTCGACCGAGCTTCACTGCCCGGACTGCGACATCGGTTACAAGGATCCCAGCCCGAGCACGTTCAGTTTCAATTCGCCCATCGGCGCCTGCGAGGCCTGCCGCGGCTTCGGCAGGATGATCGGAGTCGACTATGGACTGGTGATTCCCGACACGGCGCTGTCCTTGCGCGACGGCGCCATCAAACCGTGGCAGACCGAATCCTACAAAGAGTGCCAGGACGATCTGGTCAGATTCGCCCGCAAGCGCGGCATCCCGCTCGACACGCCGTGGCGCGATCTCACCGACGCCGAACGCGCCTGGACGCTCGACGGCGAAGGCGAATGGAGCGGGAACGTCTGGTACGGCGTGAAGCGCTTTTTCGCCTGGCTCGAGACCAAGGCGTACAAAATGCACATTCGCGTGCTGCTGTCGCGATACCGCTCGTACACCGAATGCACCGCCTGCGGGGGATCCCGGCTCAAGCCCGAGGCTCTGCTGTGGCGGATCGGCTCCCCCGGCGTCGATCTGCGCGACGTGATGCTCGCGCCGATAGATCGAAACCTGAAATTCTTCGCCGAGCTCGGCCTGCCCCCGCCCTTGGACGAGGCCACCGAGCTGCTGCTCAACGAGATCCGAACGCGCCTCAAATATCTGACCGATGTCGGCCTCGGCTATCTGAACCTGGACCGCCAGTCGCGCACGCTGTCGGGCGGCGAGGTGCAGAGAATCAATCTGACCACCGCGCTCGGCACTTCGCTCGTGAACACGTTGTTCGTGCTCGACGAGCCGTCCATCGGGTTGCACGCGCGCGACGTGGGCCGCATCGTCGGCGTGATGAAAAGGCTGCGCGATGCGGGCAACACCCTCATCGTGGTCGAGCACGATCCCAAGGTGATGCAGGCGGCCGACCGCCTGATCGACATCGGACCGGGCCCCGGCGAGCATGGCGGCGAGATCGTGTTTCAAGGCCGCGCCGCCGCGCTTGCGAAGGCCAGGGGCTCGCTCACCGCCGATTATCTGATGCATCGCCGGCGCGTCGAGATCCCGCCTGCGGCCGTGCACCCTTCGCCGGGCACTCTGCGGATCGAGGGCGCGCGGGAGCACAACCTCAAGGACGTCGACGTCGACATTCCGCTCAATCGCCTGGTGTGCATCACCGGCGTATCGGGCTCCGGGAAATCCACGCTGGTGCACGACATTTTATATCCGGCCTTGCGGCGCGCCCAGGGCAAGCCCACCGAGAATCCCGGCGTGCATCGCGCTCTCGCAGGCGCCGATCTGATCGGCGATGTCGTGATGGTCGATCAGTCCGGCATCGGACGCACGACGCGCTCCAACCCCGCGAGCTACGTCGGGGCCTTCGATGCGATCCGCGCGCTGTTCGCAAAGCTCCCGGAGGCTCGCGAGCGCAAGTACACCGCCGGGACTTTCAGCTTCAACTCCGGCAACGGCCGGTGTCCCGGCTGCGGCGGCAACGGCTTCGAGCACGTGGAGATGCAGTTCCTGTCGGACGTGTATCTGCGCTGTCCGGATTGCAACGGCCGGCGTTACCGGGGGGAGATACTCGAGCTCAAGCTGTCGCGCGGCGGCACCGCGCCGTTGAGCATCGCCGACGTGCTCGACCTCACCGTGTCGGAGGCGCTGAAGATATTCCGCGACGACGCGGAGGTCTGTCTGCGCCTCGCCCCGCTCGCCGAAGTCGGGCTCGATTATCTGCGCCTGGGGCAGCCCGTGCCGACGCTGTCGGGCGGCGAAGCGCAACGGCTCAAGCTCTCCGGCCACCTCGCCGAGAATGCGGTGCAGACCGCGGCGAGGTCCGCATCGGCGGCGCGGAAGGCCGGGCGGCGCGGCAACGGCAAGACTGCCGATGGCGGGCCGCGGCGCGGCTCGCTGTTCCTGTTCGACGAGCCGACCACCGGCCTGCACTTCGACGATGTCGCGAAGCTGCTGCGCGCGTTCCGCCGATTGATCGATGCGGGGCACTCGCTGCTGGTCATCGAACACAATCTGGACGTGGTGCGCGCCGCCGACTGGATCATCGACCTGGGTCCCGAGGGAGGCGACGCCGGCGGCTCGCTGATAGGCGCCGGCACGCCCGAGAGCCTCATGCGCCTCGCCGCCTCGCATACCGGGCGCGCGCTGCGCGAGAGCCTCGATCCGGCCGGCCCGTTCGGCCGCGGGGTGCGTGATGCCGAGGGCCCGGAAACGGCCGCGAGCGCGCCCGCGGCCATCGAGATCCGGGGCGCCCGCGAGCACAATCTCAAGGACATCGACGTGGATCTCGGCCGCAACCGCTTCACGGTCATCACCGGCGTCTCGGGTAGCGGGAAGAGCACCCTGGCGTTCGACATTCTCTTCGCCGAGGGACAGCGCAGATACCTCGAATCGCTGAATGCGTACGCGCGGCAGTTCGTGCAGCCCGCCTCCCGTCCGGATGTGGACGCAATTTTCGGCATACCGCCGACGGTCGCGATCGAGCAGCGCACCAGCCGCGGCGGACGCAAGAGCACCGTGGCGACCCTCACCGAGCTCTATCACTTCCTGCGCCTTCTGTACGTCAAGCTCGGCGTGCAGTACTGCCCGGCTTGCCGGGCGCGCATCGAGCCTCAATCGGCGGACGCCATTGCCGCACGCCTGATCAAGGAGTACCGCGGCAAGAAGATCACCTTGCTGGCGCCCCTCATCGTGGCGCGCAAGGGCCTCTACACCGCGCTTGCCAAAGCCATGCGCGCAAAGGGTTTCACCGAGCTCAAGGTCGACGGGAAAATGCTCCCGACCACGAAATGGCCGCGCCTCGACCGCTTCGTCGAGCACAGCATCGAGCTGCCGGTCGCGACGCTGACGGTCGGGCCGCAGCGCGAGTCCGAGCTGCGTGCGGCTCTCGACGCCGCGCTCGAGCATGGACGCGGCGTCATTCACGTGCACGAGCTCAAGTCCGCGAATGGCGCGAGCGAGGCAACGCCCGCCGTGTTCTCCACCAAGCGCGCCTGCCCGAACTGCGGCACGGGCTTTCCGGAGCTCGACCCGCGATTGTTCTCCTTCAATTCCCGGCACGGCTGGTGCCCGGGCTGTTACGGCACGGGCTCGTCGATCGCCGATTTCGACGCCGAGCAAACCGGCGAGGAATCGCAGTGGCGGGCATCGAGCGGCTCCGATACAGCGGAACCGGCCTCCTGCCCCGACTGCGGCGGCGCCCGGCTGAATGCGGTGGCGCGGAACGTGCTGTTCCGCGATCTGTCGATCGCGCAATTCACGCATCTGCCCGTCGCACAGTTCGCGACGGCCTTGCGCAAGCTCAAATTGGCGGGCCGCGAGCTCGAGATTGCGCGCGACCTGCTCACCGAGCTCGAATCCCGCACCGCATTTCTCTGTGACGTGGGGCTCGGCTATCTGCAGCTCGACCGCGCGGCACCGACCTTGTCGGGCGGCGAGGCGCAGCGCATCCGCTTGGCGGCCCAGCTGGGATCGAACCTGCGGGGGGTGTGCTACGTGCTCGACGAGCCGACCATCGGCCTGCATCCGCGCGACAATGAGGTGCTCCTCGATACCCTGGAGCGCCTTCGCGGCAAGGGCAATACACTGGTGGTGGTGGAGCACGACGAGGACACCATTCGCCGGGCCGATCACGTCGTCGATCTGGGTCCCGGCGCCGGCACGCGCGGCGGGCGCGTGGTGGCGCGGGGAACCGCCGCGGAGCTGGCGAGGCTCGCGGACTCCCCCACGGGACGTTGTCTCGCGGCGCCGCTCCGGCATTCCAGGTCCCGCCGGCGCAGCATCGAGCGCGACACGCCGTTCATTCGCATCTCAGGGGCGAAGCTTCACAACCTGCAGGATGTCGATGCGCGTTTTCCCCTCGGCCGTCTGACGGTGGTGACGGGCGTCTCCGGGTCCGGCAAATCCTCGCTGGCCCGTGACGTTCTGCTCGGCAACCTGCAACGGCTGGTCGCGCGCCGGCCTCGCGCCGAGCGCGCGCGCGGCGTCGAGCCGGCGGTGGAGGGATGCGGCTCGATCGATGGCTGGCAATCCATCAGCCGCGTGCTCGAGGTCGATCAAACTCCGATCGGCAGGACCCCGCGCTCCTGTCCCGCGACCTATATCGGCTTCTGGGACTCCATCCGGCGGCTCTACGCGGAAACCACCGAAGCGCGCATCCGCGGATTCAGTGCGAGCCGGTTTTCGTTCAATACCGCCGGCGGCCGCTGCGAGGCTTGCGAGGGCCAGGGCATGCAGCGCATCGAGATGAGCTTCCTGCCCGACGTGCAGGTGCTGTGCGACGTGTGCGGGGGCCGGCGGTTCAATCGCGAGACCCTGGGCATTTTGTTCAAGGGCAAGAGCATCGGCGAGACGCTGGCGCTCAGCGTCGATGAAGCGGTCGAGTTTTTCGGCGCGCAGAGGAGCATCCATCATCCCGTGCAGCTCCTTGCCGATGTCGGTCTCGGCTACCTGAGCCTGGGCCAGCCGAGCCCGACCTTGTCGGGCGGCGAGAGCCAGCGGATCAAGCTCGTGACGGAGCTGTCGAAGACCAGGACCGACTCCGTGGGCCTCGATACGGCCCGACGCGAAGGCCAGCACACCCTGTACGTGCTCGACGAGCCCACGGTGGGATTGCACATGGCGGACGTGGAGAGACTGATCAAGGTGTTGCAGCGCCTCGTGGATGCGGGTAATACGGTGGTGGTGATCGAGCACAACCTGGACGTGATGGCCGAAGCCGATTGGATCGTCGATCTCGGACCGGAGGGCGGCTCGGGCGGCGGGCGCCTGGTCGCGGAAGGAGACCCGGACGCAGTCGTGCGCAAGGCGGCACGCAGCCACACCGCACGCATTCTCGGCCGTTTCTTGAGCGAACGCGGCGTGCAGTAGTGAACGCCCCACCCGGACCGTGTCCCGCGCTCTAGTCACGCTCGTCATGGCGGTGCTCTGCACCTGGGGCGCGCTCGCCCTCTGGTATCGGGCGCCCGGCAGCCGCGGGTGGCGATCGTCTCTCTCGGCCCTGTGGGCCGGATTCGGCATCGTCTGCATGACCGGTGTCTGGACCGCAGGGTTCGCGTTGAGCTTCTGGACGTTCGCCGCCGGCTATGCGGCCCTCAGAGCCTGGTGGAGCACCTTGTTGCCCTCCAACGATCGCGCCTGGGGCGACGACGTGGCCCGCATGACGCATGGCACCATCGACGGCAACCTCGTCACCCTCTACAACGTGCGCAACTTCGAGTGGCGCAGCGCGACCGATTACACCGCGCGCTGGGAGCCCCGTCGCTACGATCTCGGCCGGCTGGTATCGCTCGACATGATCATGTCTTACTGGGCCGGCGAAGCGATCGCCCACACGCTGATGTCGTTCGGCTTCGACGACGGCGATCACGTGGTCTTCTCGGTCGAGATTCGCCGGGAACGGACCAAATCGTTCTCCGAGATCGGCGGCTTCTTCAAGGAATTCGAGCTCATCGTGATCGCAGCCGACGAGCGCGATATCGTGCGCCTGCGTACCAATGTGCGGCGTGAAAGGACGTTCTTGTACCGCCTGCGGATCGCGCCCGGCGCGATCCGCGCGCTGTTCATCGCCTACGTCGAGGAAGCCAACAGCCTGGTGGATCGGCCGCGCTTCTATCACACGCTCACCGGCAACTGCACCATCGTCGTGTACAGGATGCTCAGGCGCATCATCGGCCCGCTGCCGCTGAGCTACCGCCTCTGGCTGTCCGGATACATGCCGGAGTACGTGTACGGCGTCGGGGGCTTGGACGTGCGCTACCCGCTCGAGGAGCTGCGGGCGCTCGGGTACATCTCGGAGCGCGGCCTGAGCGCCGGCTCGAGTCCCGCGTACTCCGCCGATATCCGGCAGGGAATTCCCGCCCTTTGAGCAGCCGCGCCGCACCCATGCGGCCGCGCTGCGCCCCTCACCGCGGCGGGGAAGACGCCTGCCCCTCCTCGTCCTGCTTCTTGTTGTCGGGCGCCGCTCCCTTGGAGATGTCCTCCGACTGGGAATCCTTGTTCATTTCGGCCTCCGCGCTCGCGGCCTTGCGCGTCGCCTCGGAGGTCTCCTGTTGACGGGACTGCGGGCTCGGGGGCCCGGGGGGCTTGCGCTGGCACGCGCAGAGGAGCGCGGCCGCGGCGAAGATCGAGGCAATCACAAGCTTCATGTTCATGGGCGGGTACCATGCCGGCCGTCGAGATCTAAATAGTCTGGCTCCGCGCGGTCCCGGCGCGCCGTCGGCCCCGATCGGCGACTCCTGTAGGAGTCGATTAACTCTTTTCCGGCGCGGCGCTTGCAAATGCCGCGAGCTCCCGGCACGCCGCGTCGATGGCCACGATGCGCGGATACGCGTTGAGATCGACCGAGAAGCGGCGCGCGTTGAAGACTTGCGGCACCAGGCAGACGTCCGCGATCGTGGGCGATTCGCCGTGGCAAAATCGCCCCCTCGACGGGTCCCGGCCGAGCAGCTCCTCGAGTGCCGTGAATCCCGCCTCGATCCAGTGGCGATACCAGGCGTCGCGCACGCTCGGTGTCTGAGCGAGCGGACCTTCCAGGTACTGCAGCACCCGCAGGTTGTTCAGAGGGTGGATGTCGCAGGCGATGAGCTGGCTCATGGCGCGCACCCGCGCACGGTCCAGCGGCGCGGAGGGCAACAGCGCAGGCTCGGGATGGACCTCCTCCAGATATTCGATGATGGCGAGGGACTGTGTGAGTACCTGCCGATCGTCGAGGGCCAGCGCCGGCACGAAGCCCTGCGGATTCAATTGCAGGAAGTCCTTCTGACGATGCTCGCCGCGGCGCAGCTGCTTGTTCACCATGGTCGCCTCGAGGCCCTTCAGGGCGAGCGCGATGCGCACCCGGTACGAGGCGGAGCTCACCGAATATCCGTAGAGAACCATCCCAGCCCCCGAAGCCTATGCCACCTCGAACAGTCCCGCCGCCCCCATGCCGCCGCCGATGCACATCGTGACCACCACGTGCTTGACGCCGCGCCGCTTGCCCTCAATGAGCGCGTGGCCGACCAGGCGCGCTCCCGACATGCCGTACGGATGCCCGACGGCGATCGCGCCGCCATCGACGTTCAGACGGTCGTTGGGAATACCCAGCCGATCGCGGCAGTAGAGCACCTGTACCGCAAAGGCCTCGTTCAATTCCCACAAGCCGATGTCGTCGACCTTCAACCCCGCCTTGGCGAGCAGCTTGGGCACCGCGAACACCGGACCTATCCCCATCTCGTCCGGCTCGCAGCCGGCGACTTGAAATCCGCGGAAGATACCCAGCGGCGACAGCCCCTTCTTCTCGGCCCGTGCGCCATCCATGACGATGCACATCGACGCCCCATCCGAGAACTGGCTGGCGTTGCCGGCCGCGATCACGCCGCCCGCAATCGCCGGCCGGATCTTCGACACGCCCTCGTAGGTGGTATCGGGCCGGATCCCCTCATCGGTGCTCAGGGTGACTTCGGCGGTGCCGATCGTGCCTGCGGCCTTGTCCGCCACCGCCATGGTGGTCTTGAACGGCACGATCTCGGCGCGGAACCGGCCGGCCTCGACCGCGGCCGCCGCGCGCAGCTGGCTCTGCACGCCGTATTCGTCCTGGGCCTCGCGGCCGATGCCGTAGCGCTTCGCCACCGTTTCGGCCGTCTGCAGCATGTTCCAGTACACCTCGGGCTTGTGCTCGAGCACCCAGTCCTCCCTGAGCATCCGCGTGTTGGCCTGGTTCTGCACGCAGGAGATCGATTCCAGACCGCCCGACGCGTAGACCTCGCCTTCGCCCGCGAGGACCCGCTGCGCCGCCAGCGCGATGGTCTGCAATCCCGACGAGCAGAAGCGGTTGATGGACACCCCCGCGGTGGTGACGGGACAGCCTGCGCGAAGGGCGACCTGCCGCGCGACATTGGCGCCGGAGGCGCCCTCCGGGAACGCCGCGCCGACGATCACATCCTCCACTTCGCCGGGCTCGATGCGCGCGCGCTCGATGGCGTGGCGCAATACATGACCCGCATAGGTGACCGGATGCGACATGTTGAGCGATCCGCGCCAGGATTTCGCGAGCCCGGTGCGGGCGGTCGATACGATAACGGCTTCGGTCACGATGGCTTCCTCCAGCCGGCAAAGCTGCCGTTCCCGGCAGCCAGTTTTTCCAACAGCGGCGCCGGGCGCCAGGCATCGGGTTGATAGCCCTTCGCAAAGCCGCGCATGGCGCGCAGGATGGTGGGCAATCCGACCGTATCGGCGTAGAACATCGGGCCGCCGCGAAAGTCCGGAAACCCGTAGCCGGCGACATACACCACGTCGATGTCGGAGGAGCGCTGCGCGATGCCTTCTTCCAGAATGCGCGCACCCTCGTTGATCAGCGCGTAGAGCGCACGCTCCACGATCTCCTCATCGCGCACCTGGCGGCGTGGCAGGCCGACCCGGGCCGACTCTTCCTGCACGATCTTGGTCACCACCTCCGACGGGAGGGCGTTGCGCTCCCCGGGCTTGTAATCGTACCAACCGGCGCCCGTCTTCTGCCCGAACCGTCCGAGCTCGCAGATTCGATCTGGAATTCTCGAGAACGGACGATCCGGATGTTCGGCATACAGGCGCTTGCGGATCGCCCAGCCGATGTCGTTACCCGCAAGGTCGGCGACCCGAAAGGGGCCCATGGCGAAGCCGAACGCCTCGAGCGCCTTGTCGATCTTAGGCGGCTGCACCCCCGCATCCAGCAAGAAATCCATTTGCCGGAAATAGGCATTCAGCATGCGATTGCCGATGAACCCGTCGCAGACACCCGACACCACCCCGATCTTCTTGATCTGCTTCGCCAGCCCCAAGCTCGTGGCGAGTACATCGTCGGCGGTCCTGGCTCCTCGCACGATCTCCAGAAGCTTGGTCACGTTCGCCGGACTGAAGAAATGCAGCCCCACCACATCGCCCGGCCGCCGCGTGTTCGCGGCGATCTGGTCGAGGTCGAGCGTCGAGGTATTGGAAGCGAGGATGGCGCCGGGCTTCGCTTTTGCATCGAGCTTCTCGAACACCTGCTTCTTGACCTGCATGTCCTCGAACACCGCCTCGATCACGAGGTCGGCTTGCCCGAGGTCCTCGTACGACAGCGTGCCCTTGATCAGGCCGATGCGCTTGTCGAAGTCCGTCTGGCTCAGCCGTCCCTTCTTGAGCGTGCTCTCGTAGTTCTTGCGGATGACGCCGAGCCCTTTGTCGAGCGCCGCCTGACTGGTCTCGAGTACCGCGACCGGCAGCCCCGCATTGGCGAAGTTCATGGCGATGCCGCCGCCCATGGTTCCGGCACCGATGATCGCCACCGAGCGGATCGGACGAGGCGGCGTCTCGGGCGGCACGTCGGGCACTTTGGAGGCCGCGCGGATGGCGAAGAATACATGCCGCAGCGCCTTCGATTCGTCGCTCATCAAGAGCTCGGTGAAGGCGCTGCGTTCCACTTTCATGCCCTCGTCGAAGGGCTTCAAGACCGCCGCCTCGACCGCATCGATGCACCTGGCCGGCGCCGGATAATTCTTCGCCAGCGGCGCAATCGCGCCGCGTGCGAAATCGAAGAAGGCTTCCGCGTTCGGGAACTTGATGCCGATGTCGCGCGCCTTCTTCAGCGGCATGTTCGTCTCGACGGCGTGCTCGGCGAAAGCGATCGCCGCCGCGACCACGTCCGCCTCGGTTACCTGGTCGAAAAGCCCGCTATTCGCAAGCTCACGCGCCGCCAGGGGCGTACCGCTGACGATCATGTTCAGCGCGCGCTCGGGACCCACGAGACGAGGCAATCGCTGCGTTCCTCCGGCGCCGGGCAAGATACCCAGCTTCACCTCGGGCAAGCCGACTTGGGCGACCGAGAGCGCCACGCGGTAGTGGCAGCACATCGCCAGCTCCAGACCGCCGCCGAGGGCGGTGCCGTTGAGTGCCGCAACCACCGGCTTGCCGAAGCTCTCCAGCATGTCGCAAAGATCGCTGAGATGAGGCGAGCCAAGCATGGCCGGCTGGCCGAATTCGCTCACGTCCGCTCCGCCGCAGAACGTCGTGCCCGCGCCGGTGAGAACCACGGCCTTGACCGAGGGGTCGGCGGCGGCGCGCTCCAGGCCCTCGGCCAGGCCTCGCCGCACGCGCAGCCCGAGCGCATTGACGGGCGGGTTATCGAGCATAATCACGGCGACCGCGCCGCGTGAAGTATAGTCGGCAGATGCCATGCGTTCTCCTTGTCTAGGTTCCCAGTATAAAGCTTTGTCGATCCCACCTCGCTCCCACATCGCCCTGTGTCTGGCGCTGCTCCTCGCATGGTCGGCCGGCATTCTCGGCCGCGGCTACTGGACGCCGGACGAGCCGCGCGAGGCGGACATCGCCTGGCGCATGAGCTGGCAGCCCGACAAGGCCGTACCGCTTCTGGCCGGGGAGGCGTTTTGCGAAAAGCCCCCGCTGACTTACTGGGTGGCGGGCGCCTCGATGAAGCTGTTCGGGAAGTCGGCCTGGGCGGCGCGCCTGCCCAATCTCCTCTATGGCCTGCTGACGGTTCTCGGTGTCGCGTTGCTGGCGCACCGGGCGGCCGGCCCGCTGGCCGGTTGGACGGCCGCCACCGCCATCGGCACCTTGCTGCTTCCCTACCAGGTCGGCATCTGGCTCGCCACCGACGCTCCGCTCCTTGCCGCGGTATCCGTCGCCTTGCTGGGCGCGTATCGGGGCTTCTATGCCGACAGCAGTCGTGATCGGCTGCGCGGCTACACCCTCATGCATGCCGCGCTGGCGATCGGCTTTCTGTGCAAGAGCGCCGCCGCCTGGATGATACCCGTGCTGGTGCTCGCCACCTTGACGGTCTGGGAACGGCGCTGGCGCGAGCTCCTGCGCTGGGAGCTCTATGCGGGGCTCGCGCTGCAGGCGGCGGTCATCCTCGCCTGGGTGTGGTTCGTCTACACGGGTCCGGATGGTCCCGGCCGGCTCAAGGTGTTCTTCTGGAACAACCTGGCGGGCCGCTTCGCACGGGTCGACGCGGCGCAGGACCTGCAATATGCCGCCGGGCACCGCAACAGCCCCGGCAAGTACTTCCTGGAGCTGCCCGCCTATCTATGGCCGTGGATGCTTCTGGTGGCGGCCGCCGTGCGCGGCGCCTGGCGCAATCGGCACGCGCCCGCGGATGAAATGCGGTTGGTGCGTTTCGCGACCGCCTGCATCGTGCCCGCGCTCATCCTGCTGTCCCTGGCGGCGACGGCGCGCAATATCTATTTCGCGCCGGCGATGCCGGGATTCGCCTTGTTGATCGGCTGGTGGATGGCCGAGACCGTACGCAAGCACGATGCCTGGGACCTGCGCGCCGTACGCGTGACGGCCGTCCTGCTGCTGCTCGCGTCGGTGGCTTTCGCCGTCGCGCTTGCCGTCATCGGCCTCGATGCCTCACGCAACGGCGCATCCGGGGCATGGCTCGCCGCCTTCGGCACCCTCGGTGGGCTTGGCGTGATTGGGGCAGCCGCGCTCGCGGCGCGGGCGGAGAGCGCATCGCGCCGGGGACGCATGCAACGCGGCCCCTATTTGCTCGCGCTTGCCTACTGCGTGCTGCTAGCGCTGCCGGGCGCGGCGCTCGATCGCGCGGTCGATGCCTGGCAGGATCTGCCGGCAATCGGCCGTGCCGTCCGGGCCGACAGCGCCGGGGAGCGGCTGATCTTGATGGCGCCCGACGAGACCACGCGAGCATTCATCGACATGTACGCGCGGACCGATGCCGAGGATGTCAAAGGGCCCATCGACGATCGTTCGGTCCTGCGGTTGAAGGAGTTGGTGGCGGCGGATCCACGAGCGTTCGTGGTTACCCAGTGGCCGGGTCGAGAGAGCACGCCGACCGCCCGGCACGTAGCGCGCACCTTCGGCATTCACCTGGATTCGGAGCTCGAGCCGAACACCCCCCCCTGGATCGAGGCGGCCGGACTTCGGGTCGTGCATTCCTACGCCCTCCCCAACGGACGCCGCTACGCGTTGCTTCGGCGCACCGGCTGAGCCAGGGTGGCCCGGAACACCTCGACGTACCTGCCCACCTGCAGGGCCCAGGAAAAATCCTCGCGCATGGCATTGTCTACGAGGCGCTGCCAGATCGGTGGACGCGCGAACCAGTCGAGCGTGGTATTGAGCGCCCATTCGACCGCCGGAGCGTCGTAATCATTGAATACGCAACCGGTACCCTCTCCGGTCGAGGGGTCGAAATGCCGCACCGAGTCCGCGAGCCCTCCCGTCCGGCGCACGATGGGAATGGTGCCGTAGCGAAGACTGTACATCTGATTCAGGCCGCAGGGCTCGTATTGGGAGGGCATCAGAAAAATATCGCTGCCCGCCTCGATCCAATGTGCGAACCGCTCGTCGTGAGCGGAATGAAACGCGACCCGCCGCGGGTGGCGGGCGGCCAGCGACTCCAGGAAGAGGACATAGCGCTCCTCGCCGCTGCCCAGGACCACGAGGCCGAAGTCCCGTCGTTCGAGCACATTCGGCAGGGAATCGACCAGCAGGTCGATCCCCTTCTGAGAGGCCAGCCGCGTCACCATGCCGATCAGCGGCCTGTCCGGCGATCGATCGAGCCCGGCCTCGCCGAGCAGCGTGCGTTTGTCGATGGACTTGCCGGAGAGATCCTCCGGCGAGAAATTCGCCGTCAGATACTTGTCGTGTCGAGGGTCCCATTCGCGATAATCGACCCCGTTCAGGATGCCGATGACCGGATTGGCGCGGGCGCGCAGCGTCGCTTCCAGCCCGAAGCCGAGCGAGGTCTCGGTGATCTCGCGCGCATAGGTGGGGCTCACGGTGGTCACCGTGTCGGCAAATTTCAATCCGGTTTTCAACGGGTTGATCACGCCCTGTTGAAGGTCGCCCGGATCGAGCAGGCGCTCGGCGTCCGGCAGCCCGAGGTCCTCGATGAAATCCCGCGAAACGACGCCCTGGTAGCCGATGTTGTGCACCGTGAGCACCGAGCGCGAGCCGGCGAACAGCGGCACGGGCGCATAGAGCGTTTTGAGGAACAGCGGCAGGAAGCCGGTGTGCCAGTCATGGCAGTGAAATATATCAGGGGCAAAGCCCAGGCGCAGGCAGCTCTCGACGGCGGCGCGGGTGAACAGCAGGAACCGGCGGTGCTCGTCCGGATCGCGCGTATAAATCCAAGGCCGATCGAAAAGTTCCGGGCAGTCGATGAAATGCACCGCGATCTTCGTGCCGGGCAAGTCGGCGGTACGTAACGAGAAGGCATACCTGCGATTGCCGATCGTCAGCCCGACGTTTTGTACCCCGAGCACGGCCCCCATGGCCGGATACTCCTTGCGCACGGATGCGTACAGCGGCATGAACGCGCGGACGTCATGGCCGAGCTGCGCGAACTCGCGCAGCAATGCACCGACAACGTCGGACAGGCCGCCGGTCTTGGCGAACGGCATTATTTCAGCGCTGACGATGCAGACCTTCAAAGGTTCCATGACTCAAGTCTAACAAACGCTAAATTCATGCAACCGCGAATTCCTCCTTAAAAACTGCTGCGGGAAATTCGCGACTGTGGCACGCTCGTCCAGCACAGCCGCCTCGATGACGCCAGGACAGGTATGCGACACGCTGCTAGGACCAACGCCGGACGCTACGTCAGCCGATTGACGAGCGGCACGCTGGCGGTGGTCATGGCGGGAGGCCGCGGCGAGAGGCTCAAGGCGCTCACCTTGCATCGCTGCAAGCCGGCAACGCCGTTCGGCGGGAAGTTCCGCATCATCGACTTCGTGCTGTCCAACTGCGTGAACTCCGGCATACGCCAGATCGCCGTGCTCACGCAGTACAAGGCGCAATCGCTGATCCAGCACATCCAGCGCGGCTGGAGCTACCTGCGCGGCGAGTTCGGGGAGTTCATCGAGCTGATTCCGGCCCAGCAACAGATCGGCGAGCACTGGTATCGCGGCACGGCCGATTCGGTCTATCAGAATCTCGAGTTCATCCGTTCCCACCATCCCTCGCACGTGCTGATCCTGGCCGGCGACCACATCTACAAAATGGACTACGGCCCGATGATCGCCTACCACGAGCAGTGCGAGGCCGACATCACGGTGGGAGTGGTCGACGTGCCGCTCGACCGGGCGCATGAGTTCGGCATCATGACCACGGACACTACCAACCGCATCACCAAATTTGCGGAGAAGCCGCAGAACCCCGACCCCATCATCGGGGCCGAGGGCATGGCGCGCGCCTCCATGGGGATCTACGTCATCGCACTCGATCGACTGGAAAAGCTGCTGATCGAGAATGCCGCGAACCCGAACAGCAATCACGACTTCGGCCGCAACATCATTCCGCCGGCGATCGACCTCATGCGCGTCTTCGCCTACCCCTTTCACGACGTCGAAACGCGCGCGCAGTATTACTGGCGCGATGTCGGCAACGTCGACGCGCTGTACGAGGCGAACATGGAGCTGGTCGCGCTCGCTCCAGAGCTCAATATCTACGATCACCAGTGGCCCATCTGGACCTACCAGGCTCAGCACCCGCCCGCAAAATTCGTGCTCGACGATGACGGCCGGCGCGGCATGGCCGTCAACTCCATGGTGGCGGGCGGATGCATCATTTCAGGGGCCCACGTGAGCCAGTCGCTCCTCTCGAGCGACGTGCGCGTCGAGGAGCAGAGCTCGATCGACAGCTCGGTGCTGCTGCCGAGCGTCACGGTGGGACGTCGTTGCAGGATCAGGCGCTGCATTCTGGATGAGGACTGCGTGGTCCCGGACGATCTGCAGATCGGCTACGAGCCGGTGCTCGATCAGCAGCGTTTCTTCGTCACCAAGCGCGGCGTCGTGCTGGTGACCAAGGACATGCTGCGCGCGCTGCGGTAGTCGTCCGACGAATAAGCTTTTCCGCTGCGCTAAGCGGCGGCGCGCAGACCGAGCGACCCCCAGGCGCCCGTTACATCGTTTACTGAGATTCCGAGCATGCTCGGCTCTCCGTCGACCGTGCCGGTCAGGACCTTCACGTCGGCACCGGGCGCGCCCCAGGGCCGATACAGCGAGGGTAATGCCTTGCCGAACAGCACGACCTGCGGGCAACCGACCGCGGCGGCAGCGTGCGCCGGTCCGGAATCGACGGTCACCAGTCCCGAGGCTCGCTCCAGCAACGCAACCAGACGGGGTATGGGCAGGTCGTCCGCCGCGTTGACGAGGCCGTCCAGGCCCGCGGCCGCGATCAACTCCTCGTTCAGCCCGTGCTCGGGGCCCGTACCGAGAAGGATCACCCGGTGGGTGGGATGGCGCTCGCGCAGGAAGCGGATCACGGCCGCCCAGCGCTCCTCGGGCCAGTACTTGTGGTTCACCGCCAGCCTGCGCGGCCCACGCCGCATGGTGCGCTTGTTGCCGGCCTGCACCAGGAGCAAAGGCGCGGCGCCGATCGCGCGCGCGCGCAGCCATGCATCGAGATCAGAGCGCTGCGCATCGCTCACGGCGAGATAGCAGCCGGGCGCCGGATCCGCCGCATCGAGGGCAGGGACGGACGCAGCGCGGGCCGGCGGGGTTGCCGTCGCCAGCCGCCGCCACTGCTCGACGGTGTGCTCTCCGGGACGGCGTGGATGATTCCGCACGTCGATGACATACTCGGCCGGGATTCTCGCGCGACGCAGCATCGGATCCGCGGCATCGTTGCCGTCGCAGAGCCACGTGGGTCCGGGCGGTCTTGCACGTAACCGGCGCACGACGTGCCATTGATCCGCGGCCAACCAGTAAGGCGTCTTACGGCTTCTCACGGTCAAGATCTCGCCGATACCCGGCTGACCTGCGAGCAAAGGCCGGCTCCACGGTCCCGAGGTCACGATGTCGACCGGCGCGCCGAAGCGCGCGAACACGGGCCGGATCAGCGCCGTGAGCAGCACCATGTCCCCGAAAGCGCCGAAACGAACGATGAGCGGGCGGCCGGACCGGCTCGCGGCGAAAGCCGCGGATTCGAGAGGATCTTGTTCCGCGATGATCGGAGCCTCATCCTGGCGCTGCCGGCCCGCGAGTATAATCGATCGGCCCGGAGCATTGATTCATTCGAACAGAGGGCTGAGACGATGTGCACTGGCGATTTGCTGAAGTCGATCTGCGGCCCGAAGTCGATCTGCGGCACGCTGCTCGCTGCGGCCGGATTCTTCGTTGTCGCCGGATGCGCGAGCCACAAGCCCGTGGCTCCGACGGACGTACCGCCGGCCCTCAAGGTGCCCGATGGCGAGGTGCTGACCGCCGCCTTGCACGGTACCGGCGTGCAGATCTACGAGTGCCGCGCGAGCACTCAGGATCAGAACCGGTTCTCCTGGGTGCTCGAGGCGCCCGCGGCCGATCTCTCCGACCGCTCCGGCAAGGACGTGGGACACCACTATGGCGGTCCGACCTGGGAGGGCGAGGATGGCAGCAAAGTCGTGGGCGAGGTGCTGGCGCACGACAAGGGCCCGGATCCGAGCGCGATCCCCTGGCTGTTGCTCAAGGCGAAATCCACCTCCGGCAACGGCATTTTCGCCCGCACCCGGTTCATCCAGCGCTTGCACACCGTCGGCGGCCTGGCGCCGACGGCGCTCTGCGATGCCGGTCACGCCGGCCAGCGCAGCCGGGTGGCCTATTCGGCCGATTATTATTTCTACGCCGCGCCCGGAGCACCATGAAATCGCCGCTTCGTACGGCATCGCCCGCGGCCGTGTCGCGCTTGCGGATTGCACTTCTCTGGACGGCCATGACCGCATTCCACGCTGCCGCCTCCTCCGCCGCCGCCACCCCGCCCGCCGCTGCCACCTCGCCTGCCGCCGATACGAGCTCGCCCATCGGCCTATGGAAGACATTCGACGACAGGACCGGCAGCGCGCGCGCCATCGTGCGCATCTACGAGCAGGACGGCAGGCTGTTCGGCAACATCGAGCGCAGCTTCACGCCGGGCTCCGAGCGGCGCGTTTGCGCCGTATGCACCGACGAGCGCAAGGGCCAACCCATCATCGGTCTTCTCATCATTCGCAACATGAAACGCACCAATGACGGATACGCCGGCGGAGACATCCTCGACCCGGAATCGGGATCGGTCTATCGCTGCAAATTTCACCTCGAGCAGGGAGGCGACAAGCTCGTCGTGCGTGGTTTCATCGGGATATCGCTTCTGGGACGCACTCAGACGTGGGAGCGGCAGAGCCCGTCGTAATCGCCTGCCGGCACCGGGCAAGCGATCCGCCGCGGCGCCCGCTATATCTTGATGAGGATGAGCCCGGCGATCACCACCATCATTCCCACCCACTGATGTCGCGCGACGGGAGCCCGATCGACGAGCCTGGCCAGCACCACCGTCACCGCGCTCGCGAGCGTGCTCAGCACCACGACGATGGCGATCCGGCCCGTCGCAAGGCCGAGAGTCAGCGCGCCGTAACCCATTCCGCCGAACAGCCCGGTTGCCAGCACGGGCCTGAACTGCGATAGCGTCGGGACCGCCAGACTGACGCCCAGAGGCCGGTGCAAAAGCGGCAACAGCACGACCACGAGTCCATATGACACGCCCACCGGGATCGCCGCACCGAGCGCCGGCACCGCGAATCTTCCCTGGAGCCAGAAACCCACGCCGTAGCCGAGTGCGGCACCGATCGCCCAGCCGACGCCGCTCGAGCTCAGATGCTGCCTGAGCTCGCGTCGGCCGCCCTCGGGAATCGAGACCAGCAGAACGCCGATCAGTGTCACCACGATCCCGAGCGCCGGTCCGGCCGACAGCCGCTCGCCCGCGACCACCGACAGCAGCGTAGAGATCGCGCCATAGCTCGCCGCGACCGGCGCGACGACGGCGATCGTGCCGTGCATCAGGCCTTGCGTGAGGGAGGCGGCGGCGGCAAGCAAGATGACGCCCGAGCCGATCGCAGCCGCCCAGGCGGCGCCATCGGCGGTGGAAGCGAGGTGGCGCGTGCCGGGAGCGCTCGACAGCCATGCCGCCATCGCCACGAAAACGAGCATGTCCCCATAGAACAGGGTGCGCCACACACCGACGGCGCGGCCGGCGCGGCGCGAAAGATAGTCGGTGATGCCGTAGCCGAGCGCCGAGGCCAGTCCGAACAGCACGGCCGCGTTCACGAGGCGCCGTCGCTCGCGCGTTCGGTCATTCCCAATCCGTCTCGGTTATCATTGTTGGATGTCCATTCTCAACGTCGTTATTCTTGCCATCGTACAGGGTCTGGCCGAACTTCTGCCGGTATCCAGCTCCGCCCACGTCGTGGTCACCGAGAAGCTGCTCGGACTCGACCCCTCCTCACCGCCCATGACCTTGCTTCTGGTGATGCTGCATACCGGCACCATGTTCGCCGTGATCGCCTATTTTTGGCGGCAATGGCGCGGCGCCTACTTCCACAGCGCCGCCGCATTCAAGGACGTGGCGGCCCGGATCATTTTGGCCACGGCGGTCACCGCCGTCGTCGGTGAGATCATCATCAAGATCCTCGAGAAGACCGCTCTCGAGGCCGTGCCGCACTCGCAGATCGAGGATCTGTTCAGCCACCTCGAGTTCATCGCCCCGGCGCTCGCCGCGGCGGGCATCCTCATCCTCGTCGCCGGACTGCGCGAGAACCGGACGCAGCCGGCGCCGGCCCGCGATGCCGGCGAGCGCGAGCTCAGCGTGAAGCAGGCCGGCATCATCGGCTTCGTGCAGGGACTTTGCCTGCCGTTCCGAGGCTTTTCCCGCTCCGGGGCCACCATTTCGAGCGGCATGCTGCTCGGAGTTCCCAAGCCGCGCGCCGAGCGCTTCAGCTTTGCCCTGGCCGTGGTGCTGACGCCGCCGGTCGTCGCGCGCGAAGTGATGCGCCTCGAGCACGCCCCGCACCTCGCGCCGGGAGAGCTCTCCTCGGTGGCGCTGCTCTGCCTGCTCGGGGCGGTGCTCGCCTTCCTCGCCGGCCTGCTTGCGCTGAAATGGCTCAGCCGCTGGCTCGAGAATGGACGCTGGTACCTGTTCGGGATCTATTGCCTGCTCGCGTCCGTCGCCGTGACGCTTCTGCACCGCGCCGGATACTAGTCCCGGCAAATACCGCCGACGCCGCGGTACAGGGCAAGAAACTCCTCCGCCGCCTTGTGCACGTTGTCACGCCAATGACCGGCCGCCGCCTGATCGGCGCCGTCGGTCACGTACTTCACACAGGCGAACGGCGCGCCCTCGAGCCAGCATGCCTTGGCGAGCGCGTAGGCCTCCATGTCGACCACGCCGCATTCCACGGCGGCTGCAACCATCGCAAAGGAGTCGCCGCTGCCGCACACGGCAGGGGGCAGGTGCGCGAAGCGCGGCTCGAAGGTGAGCATCGGCGGGGCATCATCGAACGGCGTGACCCCGAGCGCGAAGCCCAGCCCGCTCACGTCCATGTCACGCTGCACGAATTGATGGCAGGAAAGCAGCGAGCCGGTGGCATGAACGCGGCTGCCCGCCGAGCCGAAATTCAACACCGACGGCAGATGCCGGCCGGCGTGAACGTAGCGCCGCAACTCGCGGGTCAGCGCAATCGCCGCATTGACCTTGCCGACGCCGCAATAGAGCACGGGAACCCCGGCCGCCTCGAATACGCCGTCCGACTCCGCGGCAAGCGCCATGACGACCAGGATTTCCGGTAGCGCGGCCATCCGGTCAGTAATGAATCGCCGCGCGCACCGGCAGGTCGCGCCATCGATACTCGGCGACGATGCGCAGGTCGATCAGCGCAGCCAGCGCCGACACATCGTAACCGGCCTTGAGACAGAGCTCCGCCGCGGCGGTCATCGTGCCGCCCGTGGCCAGGACATCGTCGATCAGCACCAGCCGCCCGCTTCCTCGCTGCATCTCGAGAACCCCCGAGCCGTATTCCAGATCGTAGGCCACATCGACCACCGGCGGCGGCAGCTTGCCCTTCTTGCGGATCAAGACGAAGCCCTTGCCGCGCTTCAGCGCGAGCGCCGCGCCCAGAATGAAGCCGCGCGACTCGATGCCCGCAAGCGCCCCGACGGTGTGCCACTCCTGCTCGGTCAGGAGCGAATCGAGCGCCCGGATGGTCTCGGCAAAATGCGTACGGAGGAGCGGCGCGATGTCGCGAAACAAGATGCCGGGCTTCGGAAAGTCCGGCACGTCGACGATGGCGCGGCGCAGATCGGTCATCGCGAGAACTCCGCCATTCCGCCTTTCGTCTTGTCGATGAATGCGGCGACATTCGCGTGCAGCGCCTCGAGGTCGGGCTCGTGCGCGTAGACCATGTGGCCCGAGGTGTAGAAGTGCATCTCGATGTTTCCCTGCAGGGAAGCCTCGATCGGCAGCTGGCGCAGCTCGAACACAGCGGCGAAGTACGGCGTGGCAAGGTCGAAGTAGCCGCCGTTCAGCATGATCTTGAGCTTCGGGTCCTGTTTCATCGCGACCGCGAGGTCGGGCATGACATTGAGAGTGCCGGGAATTTTCTCCTGGGCGCCCGGCGGCTGGTGCATGTAATCCCACTTCTTTTCAACGTCTATTTCCGCCTTGTACGTCATCTTCTGGCCGAACTTGAGCACCCCGCGCACGTAATCGTTGAACGCGGACACGTAGGCGGAAGAGATGGCCGCCGATTGAGGATCGTATTCAGCCTCCTTGCTCATCGGATCGAGGGTGGGACCGGAAAAGCGCGTATCGAGACGGCCGGTGGTTATCTCGGCGCCGAGCAGAGTCTTCTCGAATTCCCCGCCATTGACCCGCAGGTTCGCCCGCACCAGGTAGTCCGTGTCGAGACCGGTGTAGTCATGGAGCTTCGCGGCGATCGCGGCCTTCCTCTCCGCGCTCAAAGTCGTGCCTGCCGCCAGTGCCTGCGTGTAATCGGTCAATGCAAAATTCTCGACTTCGCGAAGCAGCGGCTCGAGCGCTGCCTGCCGGTTCGGCAGCTTGTGATGGTACCAAGCAGTCGCGGTATAGGTGGGCAACGCCAGCACGTAGGGTAGATCCACCCCGGGATTGTACTGCGGCGCGTCCACCCCGTCGTCGAAGTTCAGCACTTGAGACAGCAGGATGATGCCGTTCAGGTCGAGATTATCCTCATTCTCCAGCATGCTGGACAATGCCGCGGAGCGCGTCGTTCCGTAGCTCTCACCGAACAGATACTTCGGCGAATTCCAGCGCTTGTGCCGCGACAGGAACTCCACGATGAAGTTGGCGAATGCATGCGCATCCTGGTCGACGCCGTAGAACGCCTTTTCCTTGTCGGTTCCGCGCAGGTGCCCGAAGCCGGTGCCCGGCGCATCCACGAACACGAGGTCGCTCACGTCGATCAGGCTGTACTCATTGTCGACCACGCGGTAGGGGGCGGCGGCGCTATGCGTATCGTCGGCGGTGCGCACGCGTTTCGGGCCGAACGCACCCATGTGCAGCCACACGGTCGAGGATCCGGGGCCTCCGTTGTACAAAAAAGTGATTGGCCGTCGGGGGTCTTCCTGGCCTCCCCGGAAATACGCGACATAGGACATGCTCGCTTCCGGAGGTTGCGGAGCCGGAGGCGATGCGTGGTCCTCGCGCGGCGGAGGCGGATCCTCGTCCATCGGATCCTTCAGATGGATCACCATGACGCCCGCATCCGCCTGGTAGGCGATGGCCTTGCCGCCGATGGTGACCGACCCCTGGGTCACCTGGTGCTCGTCATGCAGGAAGCGCGGCGACTCGCTGGGCTCCTCGGTCGGCGGATTGCTGTCGGTTGTCGCCGACGAGCCGTGATCGGCCAGCGCCGGCCCCGAAATGACCGCTGCGCCGTTCAGCAATACCGAGCACCATGCGAGGCGGGCTGCGAATCTCATCTGGACCTCTCCCTAAATACGGTCGTCACGAATACCGGAGCGCCCGCGCGCTACGCGGCTGGCCGGCAAGCATGCCGCGAATCCGCGGAAATTTCACGTTCGAGGGCCGCGTCGGCGCGGAAATCGGACGGCCCCGGCGACCCGGCATCTCGCGGCGGCCGGCTTGACGGCCGCTGATTTGCGGTAGGATTTGCGCATGCCGAGCCCTCGCTCGAACCTCATCGCCCGGGCTCTGCTCGGACTGCTCGCCGCCGCCGCCGCCGCCGCCGCCGCCGCCGCGGGCGGCGCGGCTGCCCCACCCGCCAAGGCTTCCTCGCCCGCGCAGGCGCCCGCGCAGCCGCCCGCACAGCCCGCCAACGCAGCTTCGACGGCACCGACCGCGCTCATGAGCAGCGCCGAAGTGATCCAGATGCTCGACCGGACCGTCGACTGGTACCGCGCCCTGGCGATCCAGCAGCAGTGGTCGGCGGAGCCGAGCGATCTTCTGATCCTCTACGAGAATCGGCAGATCGCCAATCAGGTGACCGGGCTCGCTTTCGACGTGGCACGCACCACGGCCAAGCTCTTGGCCGCGGGTAGCTCCGCCGCTCCGCAAGGCGACGAAACCGCCGAGGCATCCCAACACCTGACTCAGCTGCAGGCCAAGATCGACACGCAGGCGGCATCGGTGCAGAGCGAGCTCGAGGCTGTCCGGCACAAGCTGGCGACCGCTCCGAGCAAGGCAAGGCAGCAGCTCCGGGCCAAAATCGCCGAGCTCCAGGGTGAGATCGGCCTCCTCGAGACGAAGAAGAGCATTCTCGCCGGCATCTCGGGCGTGATGAGCGGCGGCACTTCCGAAGGGTCCCCGGCGAGCGCTCTGCATGCGCAGATCGACGCCATGGCCGTCGCCCTGCCGTCGATCGCCGATTCGACCCCCGCGCCCGCACCGCCGACCGGCCCCGCGAGCCCGGGCACGGCGTCCGCGGCCCATGCGCATGCCGCCGCGGCGACGGGCGGTTTGCCCGCTGCGACCGCGAGCGCCGAAGGCTCGCGTTTCGGAATCTGGAACGTTGCCGCGTCCGTATTCGAGCTGTCGGAGAAGATGAGCGCCATCGACGGCATCGACCGGCGAACCGGGGCACTGGAGGATTTCTATGGACAGATTCGCTCGAAGACCATCGCGCAGATGCGCGCGATGTCGACGCGCGGCGACTCGCTCATGGCGCAGGCCGATTCCGACGACAGCAAGGCGCTCGACGCCCTCCGTGAGCAGCTCGATGCCCTGGCGAGCCAGTTCAAGCAAGCCTCCGCCATTCTCATTCCCTTGAGCAAGCAGTTGACGCTGCTCAAGCAGTATCGTCACAACTTGAGCAGCTGGCACGATGCCGTGAAAATCCAGTCGCGGGACGCGCTCCGGTCGTTCGGCCTGCGCCTCGGCATCCTGGCACTGGTGCTGGGCGCGGTGTTCGCGTTCGCGAAGGTCTGGCACCGGGCGGTGCTCAAGTACGTGCAGGATACGCGGCGCCGCTATCAGCTCCTGCTGCTCAGAAAAATAGCACTCTGGTCGCTCGTCGTCCTGATCGTGGGCTTCACCTTCGCCAGCGAGTGGACCTCGATCGTGACCTTCGCCGGACTCATCACGGCCGGACTCGCGGTCGCAATGCAGAGCGTACTCGTATCGATCGTCGGCTATTTCTTCCTGATCGGAAAGTACGGCATCCGCGTCGGCGATCGGGTACAGATCGGGGAGGTCAACGGCGAAATCATCGAGCTCGGTTTGGTGCGGATGTACCTCATGGAATTGGCCGGCCAGAACTCGGTCAGCCCCACGGGCCGGGTCGCCGCATTCCCGAACTCGGTGGTCTTCCAGGTGTCGGCCGGCCTGTTCAAGCAGATCCCGGGCGTGAACTTCGCGTGGCATGACATAACGCTCGGCGTTCCCGCCGGCGTCGATGATTCCGAGGTCAAAGACCGGCTGTTCCGGGCCGCCAACGAAGCTCTCGCCGATTACCGCGAAGAGATCGAGCGGCAGAGCCGCGAGCTGCGGCGCACGAGCTTGTCGAGCACGGGCGGCGATGCGCTTCCGACCGTGCAGCTGAGCTATTCCGTGAAAGGCGTGGACGCCCATATACGCTATCCGGTGCACCTGCCCCACGCCGCCGAAATCGATGAGCGCATGTCCAGAGCGCTGCTGCGGGTCATCTCGGGCCTTACCCCCAAACCCTCGCCCGGCGGCCAGAGCACCGGTTGACGCGACGGGGTGGCCGCCACCCGACGATGATATCCTTGGCCGCTTTATCGGCGGCGGATTGAAGGTGGCGAATCTCGAATGATCCTGGTCATCGACGTAGGGAATACTCGACTGAAATGGGCCTGGCTGACGAGCACGGGCTTGTCGGACCAGCAGGCCGTGGTCCATCGCGATGCCAAGCCGGGCATGTGGACGGCCGCTCTGTTCGAGTCCGGGCTGAAACCCGTGCGAGTGCTGATCTCGAACGTCGCCGGTCCCGAGATGGCGAAGGTGCTGTCCAAGATGACCCGAAAGGTCTACAAGGTGACGGCCGAGTTCGTCACCGCGTCGCCGGAGTTTCACGGGTTGGTCAACGGCTATCTCGACCCGAAGCTTCTGGGCGCGGATCGATGGCTGGCTCTGGTCGGCGCGTGGACCAAGACCCACTCGGCAGTCTGTGTGGTGGATGCCGGTACGGCGGTCAAGGTCGACAGCGTCGATGCGGCCGGCCATCATCTCGGCGGTCTGATCGTTCCGGGCATCCACATGATGCGGGAGGCTCTCATGAGCAAGACCAGCGATATCGCCAAGGCAGCGGAGCACAGCACGCCATCACTTGCCGGCATCCTCGCCAACAACACCTTGGGCGCGGTGTCCCGCGGCGCCGTGTTCGCGATCGCCGGCCTTGCGGATCGGGCCGCCGAGGTCATCGAGCAAAGCACGGGCGCGAAGCCCACGCTGTTCATCACCGGCGGTGATGCCGGCATGATCACCGGCACCATGCGCGCTCGCGGCGAAATCGTTCCGGATCTCGTGCTGCAAGGCCTCGCGGTGATTGCCGCACAGGCGGCAACCTAGC
>DATAYO010000071.1:0-24769 GCA_036272515.1 Steroidobacteraceae bacterium
CGCGAAATCGCACTGCTGCCCGAAGTCGCCGCGGTCGAATCCGACGCCCGCGAGCTCAGGCTCACGGCGGTACCGAAGCCCGGCGCCAATACTTTGTCCGCGGTGAGTTCGATCATCCTCAAAAACAATTGGGACGTGCCCGAGCTGCACCTCGAGTCGGGGCGGCTGGACGAGGTATTCCGGACCTTGACCGGAGCAGGGGCGCGCGCCGCGATGACGCCCCCGCCGGACATGCCCCTGGGTGAAGCGGGAGCGCAACCTTGAGCAAGACCTTGGTGATATTCCGGCGTGAGCTCCGAAGCTATTTCGCGACGCCGCTGGCCTATGTGTTCATCGTCATCTTCCTGGTGCTCGCGGCGGTGTTCACTTTCCAGGTGGGCGGCCTGTTCGAGCGCGGACAGGCGGACCTTCAGCCGTTCTTCCGCTGGCACCCGTGGCTCTACCTCGTGCTGATTCCGGCGATTTCGATGCGTCTGTGGGCCGAGGAGCGCAACAGCGGCAGCATCGAGCTGTTGATGACCCTGCCGGTCACGCTGTCGCAGGCCGTGGTCGGGAAATTTCTCGCCGCCTGGTGCTTCGCGGGCGTCGCTCTGGCGCTTACTTTTCCGATCTGGATCACGGTGAATTATCTCGGCAATCCCGACAACGGCGCCATCCTCGCCGCCTACATCGGCAGCTTCCTGATGGCCGGCGGGTTTCTCGCCATCGGCATGTGCCTGTCGGCCGCCACGCGCAACCAGGTGGTCGCTTTCATCACCGCCGCCCTGGTGGGGTTCGTGTTCCTGCTCGCCGGCTTTCCTCTGGTGCTCGATTTCGTGCGCGGCGTGTTCCCGCCGGTCCTCGTCGATGCCATTGCCTCGCTCAGCTTTTTCACGCATTTCGAGGCGATTTCCAAGGGGGTCATCGATTTGCGCGATCTGGTGTATTTCGCGGCCCTGATCGGCTTCTGGCTGACGGCCACGGCCCTGGTGCTCGACATGAAGAAGGCGGAATAGGTGAACGCGGTGAATCGACGAACGAACTGGAAGCGGGCGGGCTACGGCGTCGGCGGACTGCTGGCTCTCGCCGTGCTGTTCTTGGGCGTGGTGATGCTGTCGAACCTCGGCCTTCGCGGCATGCGCGTCGACCTCACCCAGAATCACCTGTACACGCTGAGCCCGGGCACCAAGCAAGTGCTCGCCGAGCTCAAGGAGCCGGTCCATCTGTACTTCTACTTCTCGCGTGAAGAGGCCGAGAAGCAATCACCCCTGCTCATGCCGTACGCGAATCAGGTGCGGGAATTTCTCGAGGAGATCACGGCGCGCTCCGGCGGCAAGATCCGTCTGCAGGTGATCGATCCTCAACCCTTCTCCGACGAGGAGGACCACGCTACCGAGGCGGGTCTGCAATCGCTCGAGAGCAACGACGCGGGCGGCGAACCCCTGTACTTCGGTCTGGCAGGGACCAACTCCACCGACGGCCGCTCCGTCATCCCGAGCTTTCAGCCCGATCGGGAGCCATTTCTGGAATACGATGTGGCCAAGCTCATTCAGGAGCTGGCCAATCCGAAGAAGCCGGTGGTGGGGCTGTTGAGCTCGATTCCCATGCAAGGCCAGTTCAATCCCACGACCGGGCAGATGGGCGAGACGTGGCCCGCGCTTTCGCAGATCGAGCAGCTGTTCACGGTCCGCTCCCTCGCCTCCGGACTCGACCACATCGACAAGGATGTCGACGTGCTGATGATCGTGCAGCCGAAGAATCTGCCGCCGAAGACGCTGTACGCCATCGATCAATTCGTGATGCGCGGCGGCAAGGTGCTGCTGTTCGTCGATCCGGTCAGCGGCGCCGACTCGAGCGGCCAGGACCCGCGAAACCCGTTCGCCGGCGCGACCGCCGACCGCTCTTCCGACCTGGAGCCGCTCCTGACGGACTGGGGCGTCGCGTACGATCCCGGCAAGGTGATCGGCGATCTCGGGCTCGGCCTCGAGGTTCGCGCCAGCGTGCAGGGGGCGCCGACCCGGCACATCGGGATCCTCGGACTGCACAGCGACGACATGGACCGCAAGGACGTCGACACCGCTGCGCTCGACACCATCAATGTCGCGACCGCCGGGTTCCTCGCGCCGCGCCCCGGTGCGACCACCAAGTTCGAGCCGCTGCTCATGAGCTCGACCAGTGCCGCGCCGATTCCTGCCTCACGCTTCAACGCGATGACCGATCCCGCGACCTTGCGTGACGGCTTCAAGCCGACCGGCATCCGCTACACGCTCGCGGCGCGCATCACGGGTCCCCTGTCCTCGGCTTACCCCCAGGGCGCGCCGGTCGATGGGAAGGCCGCGGCCGGACCGCCGATCGCGCATCTGTCCAAATCCACGGTACCGGCCAACATCGTGATCGTCGCCGATACCGACATGCTGATGGATTACCTGTGGGTGCAGACGCGCGAGCTTCTCGGTCAGCGCATCGCGCAGGCGTTCGCCAATAACGGCGATTTCGTCGCCAACGCCGTCGACAACCTGAGCGGCAGCAATGCGCTGATCAGCATCCGCGGCCGGGCGACGTTCTCGCGGCCGTTCGAGCGGGTCGAAGCGCTCAAGCGCCAGGCCGACGATCGCCTGCGCGCCAAGGTGCAGGAGCTGCAATCCGAGCTGCAACAGACCGAGAGCAAGCTGAGCGAATTGCAGAGCAAGAGAAACGACCAGAGCTCGCTCATGCTCACGCCCGAGCAGGAACAGGAGCTCAAGCGTTTCACGGCCGAAAAGGCCCGGGTCCGCAAGGAGCTGCGCGAGACGCAGCGCGGACTCGATGTCGACATCAACCGGCTGGACGACTGGCTGAAGGTGATCAACATCGCCATCGCGCCGCTCCTGGTCGCAGTGGCCGGCGCGTTCATTCTCGCGTTCCGCCGCAAGCGCAAGACGCTGGGAGCGAAATCCGCATGAGCCGCTCGCGCTTTACGGTGCTGCTGTTCGCGGCGCTCCTCGCCATCTGCGGCGCGTTCTACCTGAGCTCGCAGCGCAATCTGCCGAGGGACACGCGCGGCGCCCCGCTGTTTCCGGCCCTGGGCGCCGAGCTCGACTCGGTGACGGAAGTGAACCTGATCAAGGGCGCGGCGGCGCCGGCGGTCACTCTGCACAAGAGCGGCGCGCACTGGACGGTGTCGCAGCGCGGGGACTATCCGGCGGATGTCGCGAAGCTGCGCAGGCTCCTGCTGGCGTTGGGAGATGCCAAGGTCGTCGAGGAGAAGACCTCCGATCCGGCGAACTACCCGATCATCGGAGTCGAGGATCCGCTGCAGGCCGGCGCGGGCGGCGCCGAAGTCAGCGTCGTCGCGAAGGACGGCAAGCACGCCGTCATCGTCGGCAAGCCGGTCGAGGAAGGCACCTTCGTGCGTCGCGCCGGCGAGAGCAGGAGCTACGTGGTGGAGCCCGCTCTCTCGGTGGAACCGGAGCCGCGCGCCTGGATCGAAACCAAGCTGCTCGACATTCCCTCGTCCTCGATTCAAAAGGTGGAGCTCAAGCCGGCGACCGGTCCCGGCTACACGCTGCAGCGGATCAAGCCCAAGCAGGATGAGTTCGCGCTCGACAAGGCTCCCGCGGGCCGCAAACCGCTCGATGCCGATGCCCTGGCGCCGTCCGCGACCACGTTGAGCGGCCTCACCGCCGAGGATGTGGCGGCCGCCAAGGACATCGACTTCAGCCAGGCCTCGCAGGCGATCTTCACCCTGCAGGACGGCAATGCCATCACGCTCATCGGTGCGGCCGTCGGCGACAAGCGCTGGATCGAGGTGCAGTCCTCCAAGGACTCGGCGCTCAGCGCACAGGCGCAGAACCGCGCCTTCGAGGTGGCGAGTTACCGGTATGACGCCATCTTCCGGCCGCTGGACCAGCTGCTGGCCCCCAAGGAGAGCAAGGAACCGAAGCCCGCGGTCAAGGCAAGCGCATCGGTCAAGAAGGCCGGCGCCTCCGGCCGATCGTCCCCCGCGCCGGCCCCGTGAGCAGGGCAACGAGCGCCGGCTTCGGGCGGCGTCTCGCGGCCTTGATCTACGATTCGCTGCTGCTCGCCGCCTTGCTGCTCGCTTATACCGGCATCCTCGTCGCCGTGCGCGGCAGCGGGCTCGCCCCGGCCAGCGGCCATGCGTGGTACCTGTACCGCGCCGGCGAGCTCGTACTCATCGCCGCGTACTACGTGGTCAACTGGATGCAAAGCGGGCAGACCTTGGGAATGCGCGCCTGGAGACTGCGCACCGTCAGCGAGTCGGGCCGGCCGCTGCATCTCCTGCGCGCGCTGTGGCGATGTGTGTGCGGCTTTCTCGCCTGGGCCCCGGCCGCGCTCGGCGTGCTTTGGCTCTACGCCGACCCCGAGCATCTGGCCCTGCACGATCGGCTTTCGGGAACTCGCGTGGTGCGCCTGCCGGGCTCTTGAGCCCTACCGGGGGCCCCGAACCTACCGAGTCCTCGAGATGGCGACGAGCGTGATCAGCCCGATCGCCGCGGTCGGCAGCCAACCGACCAGAGCCGGGTTCATTCCGAACAGCTGGCCGCCCTTCTCCACCGTTCCGGTAATGAGGAAGAACACCACGCCCAGCATGGCGCCGATCACGGTGCGGGTACCGGCTCCGGTGGTGCGCAACGGCCCGAACACGAACGGCAACGCCAGCAAGGTCACCACGATCACCGCCACTATGCGCGCGATGCGCGACCAATAGCCGATCTCGTAGTACGCGGTCTCGAGGCTGTTGCGCCTCAGATGGTCGATATACGAGGCGAGGCCGCGCAAGGTCAGAAGGTCCGGATCGGTCGCCGCGAGCCCGAGGAAGTCCGGATTGACGGTCGACCGGATGGTCCTCTCGCTCGCCGTATTGCTGTCGACGTGATCCCCGCCGAAGCTCGTGGTCGCGACGTTGTGCATGCGCCAATGGCCCGGCTCGGCCACGGAAATGCGATCCGCCCGCTGGATCGAGCGTAGCCGTGTCGGACCATCGAGCTCGAACAATGATACGCCGCCGAACGATTGGTCGACCTCGCCGGTCTGCACCCGCAGAATGAGGTTGCCGTCCTTCACCCAGGCGCTGCTCGAGCCGGCGAAGCTCACGTCCGCCAGCTTGAGAGTGGTTTTCTCGCGTTTCGCAAGCTGCGCGAGCGGCGGTGCCACGTATTCGCCCACCGCGTACATGGTCAACGACAGGGTCAGCCCGGCGAGCCCCACCGGCCAGGCGATACGCCACACCGAGACGCCCGACGCCCGCGTCACCACGAGTTCGCTGCCGGCGGCGAGGTTGCCGAGGCCCATGAGAGCACCGATCATTGCCGCAATCGGCAACAGCTCGAAGATCTGCTCAGGGAGGTTCAGCAGGGAATATACGAACGCATCGCCCGTGCTGTAGTCACCGCTGCCGATGTCGCTCTGCTGGCTGATGAACACGAACAGCGCGCCGAGCATCGCGAGCACGCCCAGGGCCATCAGCGCGTAGAGCAGGACGGTGCGGTACAGGTAACGATCGAGCGTGTTCAAGAGCTTCGTCCTTGGCGGTAGATCAGGTAAAGGCCGAACGCCAGCAGCAGCACGTGCACCCACCACACGCCGATCGCCGGGGGCAGATCGCCCTTCTCCACCCAGACCTTGGCGGCGGCCAAAAGGTTCGCATACACCATGTAGACCACGATGGCGAATCCCACGCGAGCATACCGGCCCTGGCGCGGGCGCAGACGGCTCATGGGGACCGCCAGCAAGGTCAATATCAGCGCCATGATGGGGCTCGATGCCCTGAATTGCAGCTGCGCGATGTCCTCCGGCGCCTTCGATCCGAGAAGCTCGCGCGTGGGCCGGGTGTCGGGATCCTGCTCGGTACCGAGCTTGTCCTCGGGCGTGACGATGGGGATTCCGTGCTCGCGGAATTCGATCACTCGAAAGTCGCTCCGGCCGGGAACGCCTTCGTAGCGGCGGCCGTTGAACAGGGTGACGAAATGCACGCCGTTCGAGGCGGCCCTGGAATAAGTGGCCGAGTCGGCGAGCGCGACCTCGACGCGCTCCTGGGTCTCGCGGCGCACGAACACGTTGTGTAGGACACCGTCGTGGTCGACCCGCTCGGCGTAGAATACCGCATCGCCCCCGCCGCTCAGGAACGATCGAAAGCGCCCCGCGTCCAATTGCCCGAATTGCGCTTCCTTGACCGCGGACTGGCGCAGCAGCTGCGCTTGTCTGTCGGCGCGCGGCACCTGAACGAAGGACAGCCAGGCGAGCCCAAGCGCGATCACCACGGCAAAGCAGGATAACGGCAGCAGCAGCCGGGAAGGCGCGAACCCGCAGCCCTGCAGAGCGGTCATTTCGCTGTCGTGATAGAGCCGGCCCAGCGCGAGGACGATGGCGAGCAGCAGCCCCACCGGCACGACGACCGACAGATTCATGATCGCGCCGAGCGCGATCAGATCGAACACCACGTGCCTGCCGAAATTGTCGCTGGCGGCGCGCCCCAGCACCCTCGACAGCTGGTTCGACAGCAGAATCGCGACCAGGATCCCCGTGACCGCGAGCCAGGTCTGAATCACCTCCCGCAGCACATAGCGTTGCACGGTCAACTTCATGGCTGGGGAGCTTAGAGCCTTCGCGCTAATCTAGTAAACTAATTGCGGTCGAGCATAGGGAACTTTTTCATCCAACAATGGAGCGTGGACATGGAATTCAATGCAATCGTCGATTCGAAAGCGCGCAGCGCATCCGGCTGCGCGGTGGTCGGCGTCTACGAGAACGGCGAGCTCGGCGCCGCCGCGCGTCTCATCGATGCGCAGATCGGCGGAATCATCGGCCGCGTGACGGCCGGCGGCGATTTTGCCGGCAAGCTGGGCGACACCATGCTGTTGCCGCAGCCGGCGGGCGCCGCGCAGGAGCGGGTGCTGCTGGCCGGCCTCGGTCCGCAGGCGAGCTTCGGCCGCAAGCAATATCGCAAGGCATTGCAGTCGAGCGGCCAGGCGCTGTTGAAGACCGGCGCGAGCGAGGCGACCGTGTACCTCGGTCAGCACCAGATTCCCGGGATGGACAGCCATTTCCGTGCGCGCGCGGTCGCGGAGATTTTCAGCTCGAGCGCCTATCGGATTCCCGACTTGAAGAGCGGCACGAAGCCGAAACCCAGCAAGCTCGCCCGGTTGAATGTAGTGGCCGAGAATGCGCGCGCCCTCAAATCGACGGCCGCGGGCCTCACCATCGGTGCGGCCGTCGCGCACGGCGCCGCTTTCGCCAGGGACCTTGCGAATCTGCCGCCGAACATCTGCACACCCACTTATCTCGGCGAGCGCGCGGAAGGCTTGGCCAAGGAATGGCCGCGCATCAAGACCAAGGTGCTGGATGAGGAAGCGATCCGCGCCTTGAAGATGGGCGCCTTCCTCGCAGTCACCCAAGGCTCCGCGCAGCCGCCCCGGTTCATCGTGTGCGAGTATCGGGGCGGACAGAAGGGCAGCGCGCCGGTGTGCCTGATCGGCAAGGGCATCACGTTCGACTCCGGCGGCATCTCCCTGAAGGATCCCCCGGGAATGGACGAGATGAAGTTCGACATGGGCGGTGCGGCCGCCGTGCTCGGCACTTTGCGCGCCGTGGCCGAGCTGGCGCTGCCCATCAACCTCGTCGGCATCGTGCCGACCTGCGAGAACATGCCCGGCGGCAAGGCGGTGAAGCCGGCGGACATCGTCACGTCGATGTCCGGCCAGACGGTCGAGATCCTCAATACCGATGCCGAGGGCAGACTCATCCTGTGCGATGCCATCACCTATAGCCGCCGCTTCAAGCCGGCGGCGGTCATCGATGTCGCGACCTTGACGGGCGCCTGCATCATCGCGCTCGGCAACCAGCTGAGCGGCCTCATGAGCAACGACGAGGGCCTGGCCGAGGAGATCGCCGCGGCCGGCGGCCGCGCCGATGACAGAGCGTGGCGCCTGCCCGTCGGTGAGGATTACGCGGATCAGCTGAAGAGCAACTTCGCCGACTTCGCCAATGTCGGCGGTCGCGAGGGCGGCGCGTGCACGGCGGCCACGTTCCTGTCGAAGTTCGCCAAAGATCTCGAGTGGGCCCATCTCGACGTAGCGGGCACCGCCTGGGTCGGCGGCGCGCAAAAAAGCGCAACCGGCCGCCCCGTGCCGCTGCTGGTCGAGTTTCTGGTCCGTCGCGCCCACCGCCGGTGACCGTGGCCGAGCGGGTCGACTTTTACGTGCTGCCGAGCCAGACGCCGCAGCGGCGCTGGCACCTCGGCTGCCGGCTGACGGCGAAGGCGTATCTCAAGGACCTGTCCATCGTCATCTGGAGCGGCAGCGCCGATGACGCCCGGCTGTGCGACGACCTGTTGTGGACCTTCGACGAGCAGTCGTTCGTGCCGCATCGTCTCGTCCGCGACGGCGAGCCGATGGACGGGCAGACGCCCGTGCATCTCGTGCTCGGGCTCGAATCGGTGGAGCGCGCCGACCTGCTGATCAACCTCGCCGATCGGCTGCCGGCCGGGCTCGGGCGCTTCACGCGGATCGCCGAGATCATCGACGCGGACCCCGAGCGGCGGCGCCTCGGCCGCGAGCGGTTCAAGGCGTATCGGGATTTGAAGCTCCCGCTCGAGACGCACCAGCTGGGCGACACCTCGGAGATCTGAAACGCGCCGCCGGTCGCGGATTCGCCGCGCCGGCCCGACGGGCGTGCGCGCGCCCGCTATAATCGGGCGGCCATGGAAAAAGCCTTCTCCCCCGCCGATATCGAACCACGCATCTATGCTCGCTGGGAAGCCAACGGATATTTCGAGCCGAGCGGGCGCGGGCCGCCCTACTCGATCGTCATTCCGCCGCCCAACGTCACGGGCACGCTGCACATGGGGCACGCGTTCCAGGACACCATCATGGACGCGCTGATCCGCCATCGGCGCATGAGCGGCTTCGACACGCTCTGGCAGCCCGGAACCGACCATGCCGGCATCGCCACCCAGATGGTGGTGGAACGGCAGCTGAATGCCGCCGGCTCGAGCCGCCTCGATCTCGGCCGCGAGGCCTTCGTCGCCAAGGTCTGGGAGTGGAAGAGCGCTTCGGGCGGCTCGATCGCCCGGCAGCTGCGGCGCCTGGGCGCATCGGTCGACTGGAAGCGCGACAAGTTCACCATGGATCCGGAGCTCTCCGAGGCGGTCACCGAAGCCTTCGTGCGCCTGTACCGCGACGGACTGATCTACCGCGGCAAGCGGCTGGTCAATTGGGATCCGGTGCTGAAGACCGCGCTGTCCGATCTCGAGGTCGTCTCCGAGGAGGAGGATGGCTATCTCTGGCATCTCAAATACGAGCTGCGCGACGGCGGCGGCCATCTCGTGGTCGCCACCACGCGGCCGGAGACCATGCTGGGCGACACGGCCGTCGCAGTGCACCCCGAGGACGAGCGCTATCGGCACCTGATCGGCCGATACCTGCGGTTGCCGCTGGCGGAGCGCGACATTCCGGTGATCGGCGACGACTACGTGGATCCTGCCTTCGGCTCGGGCTGCGTGAAAATCACACCGGCTCACGATTTCAACGATTACGAGATCGGGCGGCGTCACCACCTGCCGATGATCAACGTCATGAACCTCGACGCCTCGCTCAACGACGAGGTGCCGGCCCCCTACCGGGGGCTCGACCGCGTGGCTGCGCGCGCGCGCATCGTCGCCGATCTGTCGGCGCTCGGGCTGGTCGATCGAATCGAGCCGCACAAGCTCACGGTGCCGCGCGGCGATCGCACCAACGCCGTGCTCGAGCCGCTGCTGACCGATCAATGGTTCGTCGACATCAAGCCGCTCGCCGCGCCCGCGGTCCGCGCCGTCGAGGACGGCCGCATACGATTCGTCCCCGACAATTGGAGCGGCGTCTATTTCGAATGGATGCGCCACATCAAGGACTGGTGCATCAGCCGTCAGCTCTGGTGGGGCCACCGCATTCCGGCCTGGTACGACCGCGACGGGCGCTGGTATGTCGCACGCAACGAGGCGGAGGTCCGCGCCGCGCATGGGCTCGGCGCGCAGGTGGAGCTCAGGCAGGACGAGGACGTGCTCGACACCTGGTTCTCGTCGGGCCTCTGGCCCTTCTCCACCCAGGGCTGGCCGCACGACACTCGCGCGCTCAGGACCTACTATCCGACCTCGGTGCTGGTGACCGGCTTCGACATCATCTTTTTCTGGGTCGCGCGCATGATCATGATGGGCCTCAAATTCACCGGCAAGGTGCCGTTCCGCGAGGTCTACGTGCACGGTCTGATCCGCGACCATGATGGTCAAAAGATGTCCAAATCGAAGGGCAACGTGATCGACCCGCTCGACATCCTCGACGGCATCTCGCTCGAGGATCTGCTCGCCAAACGCACCACCGGACTGATGCAGCCGCAGATGAAGCCGGCGATCGAGAAGGCGACCCGCAAGCAATTTCCTCAGGGCATCCCGGCGTTCGGCACCGATGCGCTGCGGCTCACCTTCGCCGCCCTCGCGACGCAGAGCCGGGACCTGCGCTTCGACATGGCCAAGGTCGAGGGCAACCGCAATTTCTGCAACAAGCTGTGGAATGCGGCGCGCTACGTGCTGATGAACGTCGAGGGACAGGAGGGATTCGCTCCCGCTGGGGCCGCTCGGGAAAGCGACGGTGGGGAAGGCGCCTTGGCCGCGGCGCATGATTTCAGCCTCGCCGACCGCTGGATTCGCACGCGCCTCGCCGCCATGCTGCAGCGGGTCGAGGCCGGCTTCGCGGACTACCGCCTCGATATCGTCGCGAGCGCGCTCTACGAATTCACCTGGAATGAGTTCTGCGACTGGTATCTGGAGCTGTCCAAGGCGGTGCTGCAATCGGACACCGCGAGCGCGGCCGAGAAATATGCCACCCGCCGGACCCTGATCGTCACCCTGGAGGCGCTGCTGCGCGCCCTGCATCCCGTCGCCCCCTTCATCACGGAAGAGATCTGGCAGCGGGTGCGCGCGAGCGCGGGTGTGGACGGCGAGACCGTGATGCGGGCCCCCTATCCGAGCGCCGATGAGGCGCACGCCGACCCGGCGGCGGAGCCGGAAATGCGCTGGGTGATGCAGTTCATCCTGGGGGTGCGCCAGATCCGCGGCGAGATGGACATCGCGCCGAGCCGACGGCTCCCGGTGCTGTTGCAGAACGCCGCTCCGAGTGACCTCGAGTACCTCGAGCGCAATCGTCACTATCTCGCGCGCCTCGCGGGTGTCGAGCCGCCGCGCGTGCTGGCGCCCTCCGAAGCCGCGCCGATTTCCGCAGTGGCTCTGGTCGGAGCGCTCGAGATCCTGGTGCCGATGGCGGGTCTGATCGATCCCAAGGCCGAGCTCGAGCGGCTGGCGAAACGCCTCCGGCGCGCCGAGACGGAGTTCGCGAAGCTCCAGGGCAAGCTCGCCAACGGCGATTTCGCGAAGAATGCACCCGCCGAGGTGGTCGCCAAGGATCAGGCGCGCCTCGCGGAACTGCGCACGGAAATCGACCAGCTGGTAAGGCAGCGCGCGCGTGTCGAGGGGCTCGGCGCCTCATGAGAGCGCCGGGTGTGAATGCCGTGCCGGCCGGGTCCGCGGGAGCGGGAATCGCCGCCGTGCTCGCCCAGATCAACCGCGTCATTCTCGGCAAGGAGGAGCAGATCCGCCTGTGCATGGCGTGTCTCCTGGCGCGCGGCCATCTGCTGATCGAGGACATCCCCGGGGTGGGCAAGACCACGCTGGCGCATGCGCTCGCCAAGGCGCTCGGGCTCACCTTTCAGCGGGTGCAATTCACCAGCGACCTCTTGCCCGCCGACGTGCTCGGCGTGTCGATCTACGAGCGCGATAGCGGCACGTTCCGCTTTCAGCGCGGGCCGATCTTCGCGCAGCTGGTACTGGCCGACGAGATCAATCGAGCCTCGCCGAAGGCGCAAAGCGCGTTGCTCGAGGCCATGGAGGAGCGGCAGGTGACCATCGACGGCCAATCGATGCCGCTGCCCGAGCCGTTTTTCGTGATCGCCACCCAGAACCCGCAAGAGCAGGTCGGAACATTCCCGCTGCCCGAGTCCCAGCTCGACCGGTTTCTGATGCGCGTGCACCTCGGATATCCGGCTGCCGCGGCGGAGCGGGAACTGCTGAGCGGCACGGACCGGCGCGAGCTGGTGAGCTCGCTCGACAGCGTACTGAGCGTGGACACGCTGCAGGGACTGCAGCAAGCCGTGCTCGGCATTCACGTGGCGCCGGCGCTCCTCGACTACGTGCAGGCGCTGGTGGCGCACACGCGCAGCGCCGCCGGATTGCGCGCCGGCCTGTCGCCGCGGGCTGCGATCGGCCTTTTGCGCGCCGCGCGAGCCTGGGCAATGGTCTGCGGGCGCAGCAGCGTGATCCCCGAGCACGTGCAGGCCGTGTTCGCGGCGGTCGTCGAGCATCGCCTCGAGCTGCGCGACAGCGGCCCCGCCGCAGCCAACCGGCTGCTCGAGGCCGTCCCGGTCCCGTGAGCGGCGAAGGAGCTGCCCGCCTGAGCCTGCGCGACCGCGCCGTCGCTCGAATACGCGCCTGGTCCGCCCGCCGCCACGGCGAGGACACCTTGCCGGTGAAGATCGAGCGGCGGCGCATCTACATAGTGCCGACGCGATTCGGCCTGATGCTGGCGTCGCTGCTCGTCGCGATGCTGATCGCAGGGCTCAACTACAACAGCAACCTCGGCCTGGCCTTCGCCTTCTTCATGGTGAGCACCGTCCTGGTCGCCATGCACCACTGCCACCGCAATCTGCTCGGCTTGAGCGTGGACGCGCAGCTCGAGGTCGACGCGTTCGCCGGCGCGGACGCGGCGTTCTATTTCATGTTGCGCAACGAGTCCGCGGTCGATCGCCGCAACATCGAGGTGTGCCTCCTCGACCCGACCGATTCGCGGCCGCCGGGCGCACGAGCGAGCTGCAGCATCGCCATCGGCAGCTATCAGGAGCTGATGCTGGCGGTGCCCGTCGCGCACCGCGGCGTGAGCCGCTGGAGTCAATTCGAGCTGCGCACGACATATCCGTTCGGCTGGTTCCGCGCCTGGACCTACGTGCACGCCTCGCTGACGGCGTTCGTCGCGCCGCTCCCACGCGGCCATCGGCCGCTGCCGGCGGCGCCGGCCGCCGCCGGGGAATCGATGCGCTCAGAATCATCCGGCGAGGAGGATTTCGCCGGACTGCGCTCCTATGCTCCCGGTATACCGCTGAAGCACATGGCCTGGAAGAGCCTCGCCCGTGGAGGCGAGGCCGCGGTACGGATCTACAGCGATCTGGGCAACCGGCCGGAGTGGCTCGAGTGGTCCGCGCTCGACGGACTCGACACCGAAACGCGCCTGTCGCAGCTGTGCCGCTGGATCTCACAGTGCGAATCCGGCCAGCCCCGGCCCTATGGGCTTCGCGTCCCCGGCGCCGAGATCGTGCCCGGCCGAGGCCCGGCGCATCGCTCGCGCTGTCTGCGCGCCCTCGCCTGTCACGGGTCGGCCCCACCGTGAAGCTCGCCGCACCCTTCGCCGCCCGGGTCACCTACCCTCAGCTGCGGGCATTGTGCGCCTGCCTCGGGCTCGCGCTGGCGGCGCAGGTCACCTCGCTGCCGCTCTGGCTGCTCGCCGTCATCCTGGCCGCCGTCGCCATCCGGCTCTCGATCGCGGCGCGCGGCTACGCCGTGCCGTCGCTCACGATACGCACCGTGATCGCGGTGGTGTCCATCGTCGCGCTGTTCTTGCAGCTGCGCACCTTCAACGGACTCGCCGCCGGCTCCGCACTGCTCAGCCTGGTTGCGGGCTTGAAACTGTTCGAGACGCAGTCGCGCCGCGATCTGTACGTCGTTGCGCTGATCATTTACTTTCTGTGCCTCGCGCAGCTCCTGAGAAGCGAATCGTTCTGGCTCCTCGCCTATCTGCTCGGCGTCTCCTGGCTCACGACCGCCGCACTGCTTCGACTCAACGATACCACTCCGCCGATCGACTGGCGCCGCAGCCTTCGCTACGCAGGCCGCCTCTCGGCCCAGGCCGTGCCGCTCACGCTCGTTCTCTGGCTGTTCTTCCCGCGCTTCGACTCGCCCCTGTGGCGTACACCCTCGGACGGACACGGCGCAGAGACGGGCCTTAGCGACAGCATGAGCCCGGGCGACATCACGGATCTGGCGCTCTCGGACGACGTGGCCTTCCGGGTGCATTTCAACGGACCCGCACCGCCGGCGGCCGAGCGCTACTGGCGCGGACCGGTGCTGCACGATTTCGACGGAAGTACCTGGCGGCGCAGCCCCGTGGCGCACGGCCGCGCTCCCGGGCTCACGCCGGTCGGTGTTGCCTATCGGTACGTCATCAGCCTGGAGCCCGACCAGCACAACTGGCTGTTCGCGCTCGACTGGCCCGACCGATGGAATGCGCCCGAGGCCTATCTCACCGGCGACTACATGCTGGTGCGGCCCGCGCTGATATCGCATGCCCTCGACGTGAGCGTCACTTCGCACACCCATGTCGAGACCGGCGAGCCGCTGAGCGAGGCCATGCGCCGTCGCGATACCCGGCTGCCGGCGCAGCGCAATCCCAGGACTTTGCAGCTGGCGCTCGAGCTGCACGCCGCGCATCCGCGGGATCTGGACTACATCGGGGCGGTGCTCGACATGTTTCGCAAGCAGCAATTCTTCTACACCTTGGAGCCGCCGCCGCTCGGCCCGAATTCGGTGGACGAGTTCCTGTTCGACACCAGGCGCGGCTTTTGCGGGCACTATGCCTCTGCGTTCGCGGCACTCATGCGCGCGGCGGCGATCCCCACCCGTGTGGTGACCGGCTATTACGGCGGCACCTATAACCGCTTCGCGGACTACTGGATCGTGCGCCAGAGCGACGCGCACGCCTGGGACGAGGTCTGGATCGAGGGACGGGGATGGTTGCGAGTCGATCCGACGTCCGCCGTGGCGCCCAGCCGCGTGCAAGCCGGACTGGAGGGCTCCCTCATGGCGGGCTCCCCGATCGCCGCAGCGTGGCACGGGCCGCTCTCCTTCCTGTCCGACGCGCGCCTGCAGCTCGATGCGTTGCGTCAGCTCTGGCGGCGGCGAATCCTCGACTTCAATGTCAGGTCCCAGAATCAACTGCTGACCGCGCTCGGCATCCCTCAACCGGACGGCCAGAAGATCGCCATGGTGATGGCTGGCGGCCTGGCGCTGGCGTTCGCATGGCTCACATGGCAGATCCGGCGTGAGCAGCGCCAACGACCCAAGGATGCCGTGGTCCGCGCCTATGACCGGCTGTGCCGCAAGCTCGCCGCGGCGGGGATCGCGCGCCGCCCGTATGAGGGAGCGGAGGCGTTTGCGGGGCGCGTCGTCGCCGAGCGGCCGGAGCTCGGCCCGCAGGTCACCGAGCTGTGCCGGCGCTATTCCCGTTTGCGCTACGGATCGAGCCGCCGCGCCTCGGTCGAGCGCTGGTTCGTCGCCCGGGTCCGTGCCTTCAGGCCGGGCCGAGCGCCGCGCTAGCGGCGCGACGCCTGCGCTGTCGCGCGATGGAGCGGCGTGGGATACTCGCGCGATTTGCGGCACCCGGCTTCTTTCGACGAGGACATCAGCATGCGTACCACGATCCTTCACTCGATGCTCGCCGCCGCGGGCCTCTGCGCTGCCCTGACGTGCGATGCGCAGAATCCGGCGCCGCCGGATGCGGCCGCGCAGAATCCGCTGGATGCGGTTCCGGAAGCCATGCCCTTCGACGTTCCCTACGGTGCGCCGATCGCGCTCGCGCAAGCCGAGACGGCGATCGCGGCGGCCGTCGCGGAGGCCAAGAGGCGTCACTGGGCGCTCAACGTCGCCGTGGTCGACTCGGGCGCGAATCTGGTCGCGTTTCAGCGCATGGACGGTGCGCAGCTCGCCTCGATCGCGGTGGCCGAGCACAAAGCCCGGGCGGCCGCGAGCTACCGTCGCGAGACCAAGGCGTTCGAGAATGCCATCCAGCTGAAGCAGAACTACTACGCGCTCACCCTCGATGGGATGATCGCCTCGCGCGGCGGCATTCCCTTGATCGTCGCCGGCAAGCTGATCGGCGCCATCGGCTGCTCGGGCGGCACCGGATCGCAGGACGAGGTGGTATGCAAGGCCGGGGCGGCGACCGTCAAATAGCCGCCGCCTCGGCTCAGGCCGCCAGGTTCTCGCGCGTTTTGTTGAAGGCGATCTGCGGCCAGCGCTCCTGAGTCAACTCGAGGTTCACGCGCGTCGGCGCGAGATAAACGAGCTCGCCCGCGTGATCGAGCGCCAGATTGTCATAGGCCTTGTCACGGAATTCGCTGAGCCGCTTCTCGTCCTCGAGCCGCACCCAGCGCGCCGTCGCGACGTTGATGGGCTCGAACACGCATTGCACGCTGTACTCGTCCTGCAGCCGGAACGCCACCACTTCGAACTGCAGTTGTCCGATCGCCCCGAGGATGAGGTCATTGTTGCGCAATGGCTTGAACAGCTGCGTCGCGCCCTCCTCGCACAGCTGCGACAGGCCCTTCTGCAGTGCCTTCATGCGCAGCGGGTCCTTGAGCACCGCGCGGCGGAACATCTCGGGGGCGAAATTCGGGACCCCGGTGAAGGTCAAGCGTTCGCCTTCGGTGAACGTGTCGCCGATGTTGATGGTGCCGTGATTGTGCAGTCCGATGATGTCGCCCGCGAAGGCTTCCTCGGCCTGGCTGCGATCGGCGGCCAGGAACGTGAGCGCATCGGCGATGCGGATCTCCTTGCCCAGTCGTACGTGGCGCAGGCGCATGCCGCGGGCGTAGCGCCCGGAACAGAGCCGCAGAAACGCGATCCGGTCGCGGTGTCCGGGGTCCATGTTGGCCTGGATCTTGAACACGAACCCGGTGAGCTTGGGCTCCTGGGCTTCGACCACGCGCTCGATCGCGTTCCTCGGCAGCGGACCCGGTGCATGCTCGACGAACGAGTGCAGCAGCTCGCGCACCCCGAAATTGTTGACCGCCGAGCCGAAGAACACCGGAGTCTGCCGCGCGGCGCGGTAGCGCTCGAGGTCGAACGTCGGGCTTGCGCCGCGGACCAGCTCGACTTCATCCACGAACGCGGCGTGGCGATCGCCGAGAAGCGCCTTGGCCTCGCCACTTCGGAGCCCATCGATGGTTTCGTGGCTGCCGGCGCGGCCTTTCTCCTCCGGCACGTACACGTAGATCCGATCCTCGAGGAGGTGGTACACGCCGAGCAGATCGCGTCCCATGCCGATCGGCCAGGTGACCGGCGCGCATTGGATCTTCAATACGCGTTCGATTTCGTCGAGCAGCTCGATCGGCGAGCGTCCGTCGCGATCGAGCTTGTTCACGAACGTCATGATCGGCGTCGCGCGCAGGCGGCACACCTCCATGAGCTTGATGGTGCGCTCCTCGACGCCCTTGGCGCAGTCGATCACCATGAGCGCGGAATCGACCGCGGTCAGCGTCCGGTAGGTGTCCTCCGAGAAGTCCTCGTGGCCCGGCGTATCGAGCAGATTGACGACGCACTCCTCGAACGGAAACTGCATCACCGAGGAGGTGACCGAGATGCCGCGCTGCTGCTCCAATCGCATCCAGTCCGAGGTCGCATGGCGCGTCGCCTTGCGCCCCTTCACCGTGCCGGCCATCTGGATCGCGCCGCCGAACAGCAGCAGTTTCTCCGTCAGGGTGGTCTTGCCGGCGTCGGGGTGGGAAATGATGGCGAAGGTGCGTCGCTTGTTGATTTCTAAGGATATTTCGTCTTTTTCCATCAGGATATCGCCCAAATATGTACACCGCGCCGCATGATAAGTGGTGGCGGGACCAATATTGCAACTTATTACCGAAAGGCAAGGGCCCGCCGCCCCGTGGGGGATTTTCCTGTATCACGCATCAATTGATATCACGCATCAATTGATCATACTGCGGCCCAGAATTGGCAAGCGCGCTTAGGGAGTGGAACGTTAATTCATTGGTAAGACGATGGAACAGTTTCCTGGCAATTGTGACCGGCACGAACACCGCGCGGCTTGTGACACTGTGACAGTGAATTCTGAGGTCACCGTGGTCGCATCGACGCCTACGTTAAAGCGATCCGTTGGACTCATTGACCTGGCCATGATCGGCGCGGGGACGGCGATCGGGGCCTCAATCTTTTCGGTTCTTGGCCCCTCCGCAAAAATTGCAGGATCGGGCATTCTTATCACCCTCTTCATTGCAGCGGTGCCGATGACACTTTTTGGCCTCGTTTACGCGTTCATGTCATCGGCCCAACCTCGGTCTGGCGCTTCCTACGAATGGCAGCGCACTTTCGTTCATCCGATGCTCGGGTTTGTCGTCGTCTGGCTGCGAATAATGGGCAGCGCGCTGCTGATGTCGATCATGGGCCACGTACTGGTCAGCTACCTGGCAGCGAGTTTTGCTTTGCGCTTACCCGGGAAACTCGTGATTTTTACCTTTTTCACCGCCGTTTTTGCGGCCAACTACATCGGCGTCTCCATCGCAGCGAGAGCACAAACGATTGTAATGATTCTGCTTCTAACAGCCTTTGCCATTTTCGTCGGGGTCGGCGCTTCTACATTCAACATATCCCTCGTGGGAAATCCCACGAGCGCAGGATGGACAGCCATCATTGCCGCCTTGCCTCTGATGATCCATCTGTTTCTCGGCATTGAAGCCTGTACCGAAATCGGTGAGGAAGTAAACGATGCCGAACGGATTGTACCGCTGGGTTTGGCACTCGCGCTGGCGCTGTCCGGCATCGTTTATCTGGCAATCTCGTTTACCTCTCTCGGACTGATCGGCCCGCACGCATTGGCGGCGAGCAGGGCTCCACTACTCACGGCCGCCCTGGCTTCTCTTGGGCGCTGGGCTTCCCCCCTGATTGGGGTCGCCGCTATTCTGGCGCTGTCTAAATCGATGAATGCGATTTTCCTTGTCTATTCGCGCTTTGTATTCGCGCTGGGACGGGCCGGCGTTTTGCCGTCACTATTCGCGCGTATTCACCCTCGCTTTGGCACTCCCCATCTCGCAATAATCGCCGCCTATGTCGGCTCGACGATCGCCCTGACTCTCCCCAGTGATCTGATCTATCTTTTCCTGGCCACCACCATCCCCAACATGATGAAGTACTTCAGCACCTGCCTCTCGAGCTTCAATCTAGTGCGGTCGCACCCGGCAATTCACGCGAAAGCCCAGCTCCGATTCACTCGCACCACCGTGCAATGGATTTCGGTGCTTGGCATGATTTGCGCGAGCATCATCGCGGCGGTGGGCTTCGATGTTGATTGGCGACCTTACGCGCTGCTCGGCGCTTGGTTGCTTCTCGGCCTGATTTACTGGACTTTTAGATTTCGACGACAGCCGTAGCGATTCTATGGACCCCCAACGCTATGGAACCTTCGGTCCGATGAGTAAGTTCTGCACGATCGCATTGGTGCTCATCACCCTGACAGCACACGCTGCCACGGACATCACACCACTTTCCGCCGGGGCTATCGCCTCACCCGACCGCGACGGAGCCCTGGCCGCCAAGGAGATCCTTGGGGCAGGCGGCAACGTGGTGGACGCGGCAGTAGCAACGGCCTTTACCCTGGCCGTCACCTATCCGGAGGCGGGTAACCTCGGTGGGGGTGGCTTCATGACTCTATACGTCAAAGGCAAGCCTTATTTCCTGGACTACCGCGAGACGGCTCCGGGCAAAGCCAGCGCGAACATGTACTTGGGCGCCGACGGACAGGTGGTGCGCGGCCTTAGCATTGTGGGCAACCTGGCGGTCGGCGTGCCGGGGACGGTGCGCGGCATGGCGATGGCGCATCAGCGCTTCGGAAAACTGTCCTGGGCGCGCGATCTTGCCCCCGCGATTCGATTAGCGCGTCAGGGATTCGTGGTCACACCACATTTGAGCGGCATGCGATTGAAGTACGAAGGAGCGTTCAAGGACTCGACCAACTTCGACCGATATTTTGGTGGCCTGATTGCCGGACGCCGCTTTCGCCAGCCCGAACTGGCCGCAACTATCGAGCGTATTGCCAAAGGCGGCGATAAAGCCTTTTACGAAGGCGAAACCGCCAAGTTGCTAGTGCAGCAGATCGCACGAGGCTCACGGCCTGGACTGATCACCAAAGCAGATCTCGCCGCCTACAAGGCCGTATGGCGCGAACCCGTGGTGGGCGACTGGCATGGGTATCGGGTGATCACTGCCGCACCGCCAAGCTCCGGGGGCATCGCACTGCTGCAGCTATTGATGATGAAGCAAGACGCCGCATCCCTGTTCAGGGGCGTAGAAGTGAATTCACCGCGGTACATACATCTGGTCGCCGAGATGGAAAAGCGGGTATTTGCAGACCGGGCGAAGTATTTAGGTGATCCGGATTTCGTGAAGGTGCCGGTGCGGGCGCTGCTCGACCCTGCCTATATCGCCAAGCGCGCCGCCGAAATTGATTCCAACAAGCCTTCGGTGCTCGGAGCAGTTCATCCAGGGCTGGAGAAACCGCAAACTACGCATTTTTCCATCGTCGATCGCTGGGGTAACGCAGTATCCAACACTTACACGATCAACGGCTGGTTCGGATCGGGAGTGGTGGTCGAGGGTGCCGGTTTCCTTCTGAACGACGAGATGGATGACTTTTCCGCCAAGCCTGGCACTCCCAACCAGCTGGGAGTGGTCGGTGCGGACGCCGACGCGATAGCACCTTTCAAGCGGCCATTGTCGTCGATGACGCCCACCATCCTCACTCGAGACGGCCGCGTCGCCATGGTGCTCGGCACGCCCGGAGGGTCACGCATCTTTACTTCGCTGTTCCAGGTGCTGGTGGACGTCTACGACTTCAACCTGCCGTTGCAGCAGGCCTTGGCACTGCCGCGGTTCCACCATCAGCTGCTTCCGGAAAACACTATTTTCTCCGAACCCTATGCGCCCTTCTCGCCCACGCTGACGCAATCTTTGACAGCGCAGGGCTATCGGATTGAGGCGCAGAGCTTTAACGGCGACATCGAGGCTGTCCAGATCGCCGGAGACAGGCCCGTTCCCGCCTCGGACCCTCGCGGCCGTGGCGTGTCCATGATCGTTCCCTGAGGCCGGGCTCCCCTAACAAGGAAGATTGAGACTATGACTGCAACGAGTATGACAATCGACGTACTGCAGCGCACCGCCGTCGCCACACTTTCCACGGTCCTTCGCCAACGGGGGCTGCACAGCGTCTGGATGCGGGGCCCCCAACCTATGGAGCAAAAGCAAGCACGCATTGCCGGGCCGGCGTTCACGGTGCGCCTGGTTCCGGCGCGGGAGGACATCTCCACGCCGGACTCGATGAGGGGGCCTCGCTCGCTTTTCGCCGCGATCGAGACCATGCCCGAAGGCTGTATCGTCGTCGTGGACGCCGGGGGCAGGGGCGGAGCCGGCTTTATCGGGGATATTGGATGCGCCCGTATGCAGTATCGAAAGGTGGCCGGTCTGGTGACGGACGGGCCCATCCGAGACTTCGCCGGCATCAGCCGCTTGAACTGGCCGATTTGGGCCTGCGGAACAGCGGCGCCCCCGTCCCTCGCCAAATTCCATTGCGCGGACATACAGGTCACCGTGGCGTGCGGGGGAGTGACTATCATGCCGGGCGACATCGTTGTAGCCGACGACGACGGCGCCATCGTGATCCCCGCCGCCATGGCCGGGTCGATCGCCGAAGTCGGTTGGGAAAAGGATCGCCTGGAGGAATGGATCTTCCAGCGAGTCAAGGCAGGCGAGCCACTCGCTGGACTCTATCCTCCCACGGACAAAACCAAGGAGCGCTTCCAGACAGAAGGTCCCGGATAAAAGCCGATCCGAGCCCTGAGTTTTCCAGGTGGTTCTGGCTGCACCCTGGCGGGTGATCGCGAGAGCGCCCTTTCGCTATCCTGCTAATTCACAACGTGCAGCTGCGGCGGGCCGACCTTTCCGGCGACTTGCCCGCCGTCGCTGATGCTCTGCCAAATTCGTTCGCCATGAGCGGTCAGCCGATGTACCGGCCTAATGACCAGCACGTCCAGCGGGACATCGTAGACAGCTTCGCCGGCGCGCACCATCGTTCCTGAGTTGAGCTCTCGCGTTACCAGAGACTCGGGAAGCCACGCCACGCCGACACCACTGGCGACCATTAAGCGCAATCCATCGGCAAAGGGATTGGTGGTGAGCTTGCGCAATTGAAGTTCCGGCCGGCCCACTAAAATGTCTTCAACCGACCAGCCAAGAGAGCACTCCGGCGTGTATTGCAGCAACGGCGTACCCTTTTCCGTCACTTTGAAGCGGGGAGTTCCGTCCTTGTTCGTCATCGACACCGGTATCAAACGGTCGTCGCCGACTTTCGCGATCAGTTCCGGGTCAGCTCGAAGCGGCTCCGGAATCCGTTTGAACATCGTCCGTTCCTGATCGGACAGGCAAACGACAAAATGAACGTCTCCTCTGTCCAACGCCTCGAAGCAGTTCAACAAATTTTGCGACACGACAACTATCTCGGAACTTCCACCGAGCTGGCTGATGCGAGGAAGCCAATCGGGAAAAAACGTCGCCGACAGAATATGCGGTGCGGTCAGCCGCAAAAGCTTCTTGTCCTGGTTGACCCGGTCCGCAATCCTGTGTCGCAGCTGCGCCAGACTGCTAACGACCGTTGTCGCGATCGGAAGCAAGTCACGGCCGGCTTCGGTCAGCTCCAATGGACCTGCGTTTCTGTCCACAAGCGCTGCGCCCGCCCATTGCTCGAGCGATTGAACCCGCCTGCTCAGGCCGGATTGAGATACGTTTCTGGTTTCGGCTGCCTTTTTAAAGCTGCGTGTATTGGCGATTGCCAGGAAGTCCTCGAGCCATCTTGTGTCGAGCATTGCTCTCTCCGATTGACCTATCGCACCGCTGAAATCCGATGGCGCCGGAAAGCCACGGTTATCTTGATCCACGTGGCCGGGACAAGCAATGCGACTCTCGCATCGAGTAAGCAGGAATCCGCATCTACCGCGAAGGCTGAATCATCACATCGTGCCGGGGAAAGCGCCACCATCCAGCACGATGTTCTGGCCGGTGATGAAGCCAGCCTTCTCGCCACAGAGAAAAGCGCACACCAGGCCGAACTCTTCAGGCTCGCCAAATCGACCGGCCGGATTTTCGCTCATCCGCTTTCTCTTCGCCTCTTCGGGGGACAAGCCCGTGGCCTTCGCCTGGCCAACCGTGACAACGCGCTGCCGATCGGTGTCGAATGGCCCTGGCAGCAATGAATTGATGGTGACGTTGTCCCGTACCGTCTGGCGCGAGAGGCCGGCTACGAATCCGGTGAGTCCGCTGCGTGCTCCATTGGAAAGCCCGAGCACATCAATCGGCGCCTTGACGGCTGCGGAGGTTATGTTGACGATTCGGCCGAACTTCCGCAGTATCATTCCATCAACCGTAGCTTTGATCAGTTCTATTGGCGTCAGCATATTGGCATCGAGCGCGTTGATCCAGTCTTCACGGGTCCAATTGCGAAAGTCACCCGGCGGCGGGCCACCGGCGTTGTTGATCAGGATGTCCGGATCCGAGCATGCCCTCAGCGCCGCCTCACGCCCGGCCACGGTGGTAAGGTCGCCTACGACTTCCGTCACCTCGACGTTCGAAAACATCTTGCGGATATCCGCCGCCGTTTTCGCGAGCGCTTCGGCGCCGCGCGCGGTCAAAGTGACATGCACGCCCTCTGCCGCGAGTGCGATCGCGCAAGCCCTCCCCAGACCCTTGCTGGATGCACACACCAGTGCACGGCGGCCGTTGATTCCAAGATCCAAAGTGCTACTACTCCCGAATATTTCGCCGCACGTCAATATCGAGAACAGCGATCCGAGGACACGTTGCGGTCATCAAGTGTAGTCCGCAGCAGCGATTGCGCTCGCAAACAACGCTGCTTCTACGTTTCCACCCGAGCAGACGATTGCAGCCGTCTTTCCTTCAACCGAAATTCTGTTCGATAATACAGCCGCTAGCGCCACGGCCCCGCCTGGCTCGAGGACGAGCTTGAGATGCCGAAAGGCGAATGCCATAGCGGCAAGGACTTCTGAATCACTCACTGTGATGCCCTGAACGCCGCACGCGGCATTGATCGCGAAAGTCAAAGGAGCAGGAATCTTCGCCGTCAGCGCATCGCAGATTGATCCGCTCCTGAGGACGTTCGCCAATCGCCGCCCCGCCACCAGCGATCGCCCCGTATCATCGAAGTTCTGTGGTTCGACGGCAAACAACTTGGCCGTGGGGCACAACGACGTGAACACGAGCGAGCACCCCGCCGTGAGCCCACCCGATCCGCATGGAACGAGCAGCATGTCGGGTGACCTACTCCCGAGTTCCTGCATCTGATTCAAAATCTCCAAAGCAGCCGTGCCTTGTCCACTGATGACATTAAGATCATTTGCTGGAGGTACGAAGGTGGCTTGCGGTCGGAGCTCCTTGAGAATAACCAGACCGTCATCCTTCTCCCGATCGAAAAACGCCACCTCGGCGCCATGCGAGCGCGTGAGAGCGATCTTTGTCGCGACGGAGTCGGACGGCATTAGAACGGTGGCTTGAATGCCGAGTCGTTTTGCCGCAGCCGCAATGGCCTGCCCATGATTCCCGGATGAATAAGTGACGACACCGCGGCGCCCTTCCGAGGCCGAAAGTTGGCGCAGCCGATTGTAGACGCCACGCACCTTGAATGCACCTGTGGCCTGTAAGCACTCTGCCTTGATGAAAACTTTCCCCTTCACCACCTCGTCGAGTACGGCGCTGCAAAGTAGGGGAGTTTCGACAATGTCTTCGGCGATTCGTCTCTGCGCGGCGTATACATCTTCAATCGTAGGCACGATCGTCGGCTCGCTCATCTTGATCTACCGCCTGTTGAGGCCG
>DATAYO010000072.1:0-71162 GCA_036272515.1 Steroidobacteraceae bacterium
GTACGAAGCTCGATACGGCTGTTGCCATGAATACCGGCCCGCCCTCCTCGTCCGACGATTCACTTCGGATGATCGACGTAGACTCCGGGGTGCCAGATCCGCCGCCTACGGAAGCAGAGGCCGATGCGCGCGTACGGCTTCTCGTCCAGGAGACTGAGGACCCGCTGGCCCAGGACGGGCCGAACGTAATTCTCAATCTGACCAGAAATCCCAAGAAGATATCGTCGGTGTACGTTTACGACCAGGAGGGCACCCGGCTCTTCGAACGGCAATGCGATACCCCGGAGTATTACTTGCGCCGTGTGGAGACGCAGTTGCTGCGGGCCCATGCCGGGGAGATCGTCGGGCTTTGCGGCTTTCCGCCACTCATCGAGTTGGGGGCTGGAACGGCAGAGAAGACTCGCATTGTCCTGGCTGAATATGGGAAGCGCGCACTGCGCTGCGAATATTTTCCAATCGATATCGACACGCAAACGCTCGTCGCAACGGCGCACGCGCTGGCTTCGGCCTTTCCTCATCTTCACGTTCATTGTCTGAATGCTACCTATCAAAAGAGCCTGCGGGCGCTACCCGTCGGTTCGCGAGATAGGCTGTTTCTGTTCTTGGGCAGCTCTCTCGGAAATATGGACCTGCAGGAAATCGATGAGCTGCTCTCGCAACTGTTCCGTGCGGGTTCGACGGGAGACCATCTGTTACTCGGGATCGACTTGGATAAAGACCCCGCCATCATCAACGCGGCCTATAACGATTCGGCCGGCTGGGGCCCGCGGTCGACTCTGAATATGCTGCCTCACCTCAATCACAGGTATGGCGGCAACTTCCTGACATGCAATTTCGCATATCGATCGCAATACAATGCGCGCCTGAGGAGAAACGAGGTTTACATCGAAAGCCTCGTCGATCAGAGCGTAACGCTCAGCAGCTTGAGGTTCAGCGCATTCTTCGCCAGATCGGAGTGGATCGAGGCCGAAGTGATGTACAAATTCGATCCAGGCGATCTCGCTTCGATATTGGACCGCGCAGGCTTTTCAATGGTGCGTCGATGGATCGACCCCGTCTATCGTTATGGCCTGTTTCTGTTGGGTCACAGGTGACACTCAGGCCGCAGGCCTCATGACTATCGATAGATCGGCCATTGTGCTTTGGCAAAAAAACGTGTCGCGCTCGATAACCGATGGCCCATACAGGCGTGCACCCGTTTCGTTCGAGTCGCATTCCCTCGTGACCGCGCATCCTCGCTCGACGGCCGGCCGGCGTGAATCTTCCTTGATCTTATTGCGCAACAAGTATTTTTGCAGTGCCAGCGAATCCAATCCGTTGATGGACTGCCTCACCAAATCGCGAGCCAGTTGCGCCACATCGGGGTAATAGGGCCCGGTCACGGAATCAGTCTCGTGTTGCATCGAGATTGCCAGACACCCAAGCAGGGATTCGGCCTTGGACAGATTATCGCGCTCTATCTCTATCGCGTCGTGCAAGCCCTCGGGAACGGGTACGCCGTAGACGTGCTCTCCGGCGGCGGCGATTTGCTTGCGTTTGAGACCGGACTTGCGAACTCGGCGGCTGCCGTGACCTCGAGCCCTCGAGGAACGATTGCCATTTCTGCTTGTGGAAGCGAACCCTCGAGCAGTCATGCCTGGCACCTGTTTACAGTGGATGAAGGTCAAAAAGTAGCATACAGCTTCGTAACTGTATATATAAACATCCAACTTTTACTGGAGTTTTTATTCAATGTAATCAATGGCTTGAAATCATCGGAGAAAGCTCGCAGCGCAGGAACTCTAGGAACGAGTCGCGCGCCCCCAGCGTTGAAATCCCTGCGCAGTGCGCATAGCCTTTCAGCGGGACTAGGACTACTACATGGGAGGACCCATGCCGACTAACGTTAAGGAAATGCTGGCGGCGGCGAACACGGCAGTAGCCAGGGTTTCCTACGAGGACGCACGGAAGATGATGGATCAAGGAGGGGCACTGGTTGTCGATGTTCGGGACCCATCTGAGGTTCAAGTCAGCGGCAAAGTCAAAGGTGCGCTCAACGTGTCCCGTGGGATGCTGGAATTTCGCGCTGATTGCGAGTCCCCTTATTACGACAAGGCTTTCGCAAAGGACAGAACGATAATCCTCTATTGTGCCTCGGGCGGTCGATCTGCTCTCGGTGGAAAGGTTCTGAAGGACTTCGGCTATCAGGAGGTGTACAACCTCGGCGCATTCAAGGACTGGGTCGAGAGCGGGGGAGCCGTAGAAAAGTTTTAGTCTCGCGCTTGCGGCTTTTTGTCTGTCGGGCGTTCGAATTAGGCAATTTTTTGATTATTGGCGCGCCCGGAGAGATTCGAACTCCCGACCACTTGGTTCGAAGCCAAGTACTCTATCCAGCTGAGCTACGGGCGCGTGGCGCCAAGTCTAGCCGAATCTTCGCCCCGCTGATCCGCCTCCCCGGCCGCCGGGGGAGCCGCTCAGCACCGGAACCGGCGTGCATATTACCCGCCCCGCTCCCATGGACGCCCCCGCGAATCTCGCCCGCGTCGGGAACCAAACTCCCCCATCAGCCTCAAACTGGACAATAATCAGCGGGTTACACGAATCATGACGACCGCTGGCGGGGCTCCCGCCGTTGGCCGTAAGATCGTGCTGGACTCATAAACATTCACACCGATAAATAGAGGATTCCCGATGAAGGCTTGGATACCGCTCACGCTGGTTTTCGCACTGGGTTCGGCCGCTCACGCACAGGCGGCTTGCACCTATCCCCGCGCTCCGGGGACGATACCCGACGGCAACACGGCAACGAAGGAAGAGATGATCGCGGCGAAGAATGACGTCGCCCGCTACAACAACGAGATGAACGCCTATTTGGACTGCATCAAGCTCGAGATCGATGCGGCGACACCGAAGGACCCGTCGAAGCTGTCGAAGGACGAGAAGGCCAAGGCGGAGGAGCAGGAAAAGATCCTGACGCAGAAGAACAATGCGGCAGTGGATGAGCTCCAGACCATCGTCGGCCATTTCAATGACTCGTTGAAGGCCTACAAGGCCAAGCATTCATCCTGAGCTCTCGGGCGGCGGACGCTCTCCGCCGCCACCTTTGACTATGCAGGCTAGTACGCTCATCACGCCGCGTCTGGCCGAAGAGGCGATCTACTCTCGGCTGACGTGTCTGCCGATCGAATCACTGCCGCTCACGCAGTGTGTCGGTGGAACCTTGCGCGAAAATATCTACGCGGAGCGCGACCAACCGCCCTTCGACCGCGTCACCATGGACGGCGTCGCGATCGACAGCGAGGCGCTGCGCCGGGGCGCGCGCCGCTTTCGCATCCAGGCGATGCAGCCGGCCGGCGTGCCGGCGTTGAAGCTCGAGCGCGATGAAGCCATCGAGGTCATGACCGGGGCGATCCTGCCGCAGGGCAGCGATTGCGTGATTCCGCTGGAGCAGTACGACATCACCGAAGGCTTCGCGGCGCTGAAGCCCACCGTGGCAGCCGCGCCGTACCACAACGTGCACCGGCGAGGCAGCGATACCCGCCAGGGCACTCTTCTGCTCAAGAGCGGAACCCTGCTGCGCGCACCGGAAATCGCGGTGGCCGCCTCTGCAGGGATGGCACGCGTGCGAGTCAGCAGCCAGCCCGCGGTGATGATCGTCTCGACGGGCGACGAGCTGATCGAGCCCGGCGATCCGATCGCCGACCACCAGGTGCGCCGCTCGAATGCGTACGCCGTCGCCGCCGCGCTGCGACGCCGCGGTTTCGCGCGCGTGGCCGACGATCACGTGCCGGACGACGAGGACCGCCTGCACGAGCGCTTGTCGCTGCATCTCACGACGCACGAGGTGCTGATCCTGAGCGGCGGCGTGTCTATGGGCAAGTTTGATCTCGTGCCGACGGTGCTCGAAAGCCTCGGCGTGCACCAGGTATTCCACAACATCGCGCAACGGCCGGGCAGGCCCATGTGGTTCGGCATCGGCCCCCAGGGCCAATCGGTATTCGGCTTGCCGGGAAACCCCGTCTCGACGCTCATGTGCCTGATCCGCTACGTCGTACCGGCCATCGCGGAAGCCATGGGTACCCGGCGTTTACCGCCCGAGCGCATCGCGCTCTTCGAGCCGGTCGCGGTCCAACCCCCGGTGGCGTATTTCCTTCCCGTTGCGCTCGGCCACGATGACTGGGGTCGGCCCTGGGCAAGCCCGCGGCGCACCAAGGGCTCGGGGGACTTTCTGGGACTGGCCGGCACGGACGGATTTGTAGAATTGCCTCCCGGCCCCAATACCTATGCCAAGGGCTTTGTAACCGATTTGTACCGCTGGTAACCGAGAGGCCATGTCAATCTCCAACGTTCACGACATTCAGGGTGCCAAGAACCCGCTCGACCGGCGCGGGCGGCCGCTGCACGACTTGCGCATCTCGGTGATGGATCGCTGCAACTTCCGCTGTCCCTATTGCATGCCAAAGGAGCAGTTTCACGAGCATTATCAGTTCCTGAAGTCGCAGGAGCGCCTGTCGTTCGACGAGATCCTGCGGCTCGCCCGCCTGTTTGCCGGGCTGGGCGTGCGCAAGATCCGTCTCACCGGCGGCGAGCCGCTGCTGCGGGCAAATCTGGCCGATCTGGTGGGCGATCTGTCGGCGATTCCGGAAATCCAGGATATCGCCCTGACCACCAACGGCGTGCTGCTTGCCCGGCATGCGGTCGATCTGCAGGCAAATGGGCTGAATCGCGTCACGGTGAGCCTGGACACGCTGGATCGCGAGCTGTTCACGCGCATGAGCGGGGGCTTCGCGGCGCTCGACCAGGTTTTGCAGGGCATCGAGACGGCGATCGCCGCCGGGCTCTCCCCGATCAAGGTCAATACCGTCGTGGAGCGCGGTGTGAACGAGCACACGGTGCTCGACCTGGTCGACCATTTCCGCGGGCGCCCGGTGATCGTGCGCTTCATCGAGTTCATGGACGTGGGCAACCGCAATGCCTGGCGCCCCGACATGGTGGTTCCGTCGCGCGAGCTCGCGGCACGCATCGCCGAGCGCTGGCCGATGCATCCGGTGTCGGAGAATTATCGCGGCGAGGTGGCGAAGCGCTGGCGCTTCGACGATGGCGGCGGAGAGATAGGCTTCATCTCGTCCGTCACCCAGCCGTTCTGCGGCAACTGTACCCGCGCGCGGCTGTCGTCGGAGGGGAAGTTCTACACCTGCCTGTTCGCGACTCACGGACTCGATCTGCGCGCCGCGATGCGCGGCGGCGCCTCGGATATCGAAATCCTCGATCTCATCCGTGGCACCTGGCGCGGACGATCCGATCGCTACAGCGAGCTTCGCGGGGAGCTCGCGAACCCGCGGGACACCGCGGCCGAGAAGAAGATCGAGATGTACTACATCGGCGGTTGACCCATGACATTCACTCATCTGGACACCGAGCGGCGCCCCACCATGGTCGACGTGAGCGGCAAGTCGGCCACACGGCGGACGGCCATCGCCGAAGTACGCGTGCTGTTTCCGCCGGCGGTGGCCTCCGCTCTGCGCGAGAGCGGCCTGCGCTCCGCGAAGGGCCCGATCTTCGACACCGCCATCGTCGCCGGCGTCATGGGCGCCAAGCGGACCCATGAGCTGATCCCGTTCTGTCATCCCCTCGGCCTCGAAAACTGCACGATCGCCATCGACATGGAAGGCGACGATGCGCTCATCCGCTGCACGGTGAGCGTGCATCACAAGACCGGCGTCGAGATGGAAGCGCTCACCGGGGCGAGCATCGCCGCGCTCACGGTGTATGACATGTGCAAGGCGCTGTCTCATGACATCGTGATTTCCGATTTGCGCCTGATCGCCAAGGAAGGCGGCAAGAGCGTGTATGCGCGGGAGGCATCGCCATGAGCGCCGCCGCTCCGATCCAGGGCCTGGTACTCGCCGGCGGGGCGAGCGCGCGAATGCAGCGTGACAAGGCGGCGCTCGTATACGGCGGCAAGAGCCAGCTCGATCGCGTCGTGGAGCTCGTCGCCCGGCATGTCAGCCCGGTATTCGTCTCCGTGCGGCCTTCCCAGAGCGGCGAGCCGGCGCGTGCCCGGTATCCGCTGATCGTGGACTCGATCCAGGGCAAGGGCCCGATCGGCGGCATACGATCGGCGCTTGCGGCCCAGCCCGGCGTGGCGTGGCTGGTGGTGGCCTGCGACCTGCCTTTCCTCACCGACGAGGTGCTTGCCGGGCTCCTGGCCGAGCGCGCTCCGGGGGCGGGCGCCACGGCTTACTCGAGTGCCCACGACGGACTGCCGGAGCCGCTTTGCGCGATCTGGGAGCCCCAGGCGGGCGCCGAGATCGATGCCTTTCTCGGCACGGGCCGGGACTGTCCGCGCAAGTTTCTGATCAACCATGGCGTCCACCTCATCGAACCCAAGGATCGACGGGCGCTCGACAACATCAACACACCGGAGGAATACGATCGCGCGCTGGACCTGCTGGCACCCGCCGCGCGCGGCCGAGGCACCCAGCTCATGCAGCTCAAAATCCAGTATTTCGCGCTGATGCGCGAGCAATCGGGCCGATCCGAGGAGACCCTCGAGACTGTCGCGGCCACCCCCGCCGATCTCTATGCGGAGCTCCAGGCGCGCTACGGTTTCACCCTGCCCCGCGAGCAGCTCAAGGTCGCCGTCAACACGGAGTTCGCACCCTGGTCGCGGCCATTGGCCCCGGGCGATGCCGTGGTGTTCATCCCTCCCGTGGCGGGCGGATGATGCGCTTTCGCTTCACCGACCAGGCGATCGACACCGATGCCGCCCGGCGCGAGCTGCTCGATCCCGGCGCGGGCGGCTACGCGAGTTTCGAGGGATGGGTGCGCAATTTCAATGAAGGACAGGAGGTCACGCGCCTGGAATACGAAGCCTTCCGGGAGCTCGCGCTCAAGGAGGGCGAGCGCATTCTCGTGCAGGCCATGGCCCGTTTCCCCGTCAAGCATGCGCTCTGCATCCACCGCGTCGGATCGCTGGGCTTGTCGGACATGGCGGTATGGGTCGGAGTGAGCTCGGCGCATCGCGGCGAGGCGTTCGACGCGTGCCGGTTCATCATCGATGAGGTCAAGCACCGGGTGCCGATCTGGAAAAAGGAACATTATCGAAGCGGCGACTCCGGGTGGGTGAATTGCGAGCGCTGCGCGGCGGCCGCGCCGCATGACCATGATGACCATCCCCACGGTCACCGCCACGATCACGATGTCGATGTCGATGTCGCCTGATTACTCGAGGCAGCTGCTGCTGAAGGAAGTCGGCTCGGCCGGCCAGGCCAAGCTTGCGGCAAGCCGTGTGCTAGTGGTCGGGGCCGGGGGACTCGGGAGCCCGGTGCTTCAGTACCTCGCCGGCGCGGGCGTGGGATTCTTGAGCATCATCGACGCCGACACTCTGCATCCGAGCAACCTGCACCGCCAGCCAATTTTCGCTCTGAGCGACGCGGGCCGGCAGAAAGTGGCGCTCGCGGCAGCGGCGGTGGAGAAAATCAACCCCGGCGTTCGACTCCAGACGCACGCGCTGCGCTTCGATGCGGACAATGCTCTGGCACTGGTCAGCGCCCATGACGTGGTGGTGGACTGCAGCGACAACTTCCGCACCAAATTCCTGATCAACGATGCCGCGGTGCTTGCTCGCCGCCCGGCCGTGTTCGCGAGCGTCTATCAATACGAGGGACAGGTCCAGGTCTATAAGCCCGCCGCCAGCCACGCGTGTCTGCGCTGTCTGTGGCCCGACGCAACGGCGGATGGGGTGGTAGGCAACTGCGCCGAGGCCGGCGTGCTCGGCCCGGTGCCGGGGACTTTCGGCTGCGTGCAGGCATTGCTCACGCTCAAGATTCTGTTGGGGATCCCGGGACAGCTCGACGGCGAGCTGCTGCTGATGGATTTCATGAGCTTCGGCAATACCAAACTCAAGGCGCCGCGGCGTGCGGAGTGCATCGCGCCGGGCTGCGCGCTGGTGCGCGAGCTCGCCCCCGAGCAGCCGGATCTCGAACTCACGCTCGCCTCGCTCGAGGAGGCGCGCGCGCGGCGCCTGGAGCTCATCGATGTCCGGACTCTCGAGGAGTTCTCCGCCCGACCTACGCCATCGCGTCACATTCCCATGGCGACCTTGCTCGAGGACCCGGCGGTCCTCGATGCCGGCGAAAGCTATCTGCTGATCTGCGCCTCCGGCAAGCGCAGCCTCGCCGCCGCGCGCGAGCTGCGCAAGCGCGGCGTCGACGCCCGCTCGCTGGCGGGAGGGTTGCAAGCGCTCGAATCCGCCGGGGTCGCGTGAGCTCGGGGATCCGATTCCGGAGCAAGCTGCCGGACGTCGGAACGACGATCTTCACGGTCATGTCGCGCCGTGCGCTCGACGAAGGCGCGCTCAACATCGGCCAGGGCTTTCCCGATTACCCCATCGATCCGGTACTCGCGAATTCCCTGGTGGAGGCGGTCGCCGAAGGGCACAACCAGTACGCGCCGATGGAAGGCGTTGTCGCGCTGCGCGAGCTGATCGCGCGCAAGGTAAGGACCACGTACGGCGTGACCGTCGATCCGCAATCCGAGGTCACCGTCACCTGCGGTGCGACCGAGGCGCTGTACGACGCCATCCAAGCGGTCATCGGCCCGGGCGATGAGGCGCTCATCTTCGATCCTGCCTACGACGCGTACGAGCCGGCCGTGCGGCTGGCCGGTGGGCGGTGCGTGCGCATTCCGCTGGAACCGCCCGCCTTCGCCGTCGATTGGGACCGCGTGCGTACTTGCTTGAGCGATCGCACGCGTCTGGTGATCATCAACAGCCCGCAAAATCCGAGCTGCACCGTCCTTGGCCGGAGCGATCTGGACGCACTCGCGGCACTGATACACGATCGGCCGGTCAGCGTACTGGCCGACGAAGTCTACGAGAACGTGATCTTCGACGGGCGGCGTCCAAATTCAGTGCTCGCCCACGCGGCATTGCGCGAGCGCAGCTTTGCCGTGTTTTCCTTCGGCAAGGCGCTGCATGCCACCGGGTGGCGGGTCGGCTACTGCGTCGCGCCCGCCGCGCTCACGCTCGAGTTGCGGCGGGTACACCAATTCAACGCCTTCAGCATCGCCGCGCCGCTCCAGCATGCGATCGCCCGCTACCTGGCGCAGCGCCCCGATGCGTGGGGCGGCCTGTCCGCCTTTTTCCAGGCCAAGCGCGATCTTCTGAGCGATGCCCTGCGGGGCTCGGGCTTGGAACCCTTGCAGGCCGCGGGCACCTATTTTCTGCTGGTCGACTATAGTGCGCTCAGCTCATCCGTCGATGTCGACTTCGCCGACCGGCTGATCCGCGAAGCCAAGATCGCCGCCATTCCGCTGTCGCCCTTCTATGCGTCCCCGCCGCCCATGACCTTGATTCGCCTCTGCATCGCCAAGAAGGACGAGACGCTGAAGCTCGCCGCAGAGCGGCTGCGCGCGTTTGCACTTCGTTCCTAGGTTCCCGATCGCTCCAAGCGCTCGAAGCGCGATTTGACCGACGGCAGGCTCTGGCGCTGGCGGATGCGCGCGGCGTCCATCAGCATCCTGCCCGCCCAGCGGTAGACATTGTTCTCCTTGACCGTGCGCCGCATCAGGGACATGCGGTCGCGGCGCTCGTCGCGCCCCATGCTCATCGCAATCTCCATGGCCTGCGCGGTCTCGTTCACGTCGAAGGGATTGATCAGCACCGCCTCCGGCAGCTCGCGCGATGCTCCGGCGAAGGTGCTCAGGATCAATACACCGTCCTCATCGTCGCGCGACGCCACGAACTCCTTGGCGACCAGGTTCATTCCGTCGTGCAGGCTGTTGACCAGGCAGAAATCGGCGGCCCGGTACAGCTCGAACACGCTGTGCGGCTCCTGATGCTCGCCGATCAGGATGATGGGTCGCCAGTCGTCGCTGCCGAATTTCGCGTTGATGCGCTCGACCTCGTCGTAGGTGTGCTGCTGCAGCTCGCGGTACGCCTGCAATTGGCTGCGCGACGGCGAGGCGATTTGCAGAAGCGTGATGCGGCCGCGGTAGCGCAGGTTCTTTTCCAGCAGCGTCTCGAACGCCTGGAAGCGCTCCAGGATTCCCTTGGTGAAATCCCAGCGCTCGACGCCCAGACCGATGACCACATCGGGGCCGATCCGATGCCGCTGGCGGACCGCCGCACGGCACGACGCCGCATCGGGCAGGTATTGCAGCCATCGAGGCGGCCACTCGATCGAGATCGGGTACGCCGCGACACGGCATACCCGCCCCTGCAGGGTCACCGTCATGTGCTCGCGGTCGATCTGGCACTCCACGAAACGATCGACCGTGTCGAGAAAGTTATGGCAATGGTAGCGCGTGTGAAAGCCCAGAATATCCGCAGCCAGCATGTGCAGCAGCATCTCGCGCTTCCACGGGCACACGCCGAAGGTCTCCGCGTTCGGCCAGGGGATGTGCCAGAACAGCGCGACGGTCGCCTTGGGAATTCTCGAGCGGATCAACTGCGGGAGCAGTGCGAAGTGAAAATCCTGGATCAGCACCACGGGACTGTCGGTGTTCGCCTCGGCCGAAACGACCTCGGCGAATTTCGCGTTGACCTCCTCGTAGGCGCGCCAGTCGCTCGGCCGGAACGCCGGCCGCACGTACGCCAGATGACACAGGGGCCATAGGCCCTCGTTCGAGAAGCCGTAGTAGTAGCCTTGTTCCTGCTCCTCGGTAAGCCACACCCGGCGCAGAGTATAGGCGGGCTTGTCCGGCGGAACGGCGATATGGTCGAAGCGATCCACGGTTTCGCGATCCGCAGCGCCCGCGCCGTGCGCGATCCATACGCCCGAGCAGGCCCGCATGATGGGCTCGAGCGCCGTCACCATGCCGCTCGCGGGCACCTGCACCACCGGCTTGTGATCGGCGTTGTAATTATGGATGTAGGGCTCGCGATTCGACACGATGATGACCTGCGTGGAATGCAGGTGCTCTTTCACAACCTGTCTGAGCGCCTGTGGCGTCCAGTTCTCGCGGAAGTCGATCTCCAGCCGTTGCTTCGCCTCCGCTTCGGCCAGTACCTTGCGCACCTGGGAAAGGATCGGCCGGGATTCGCGCGACGATTTGGCATCGTCGAGAAAGCGCGTGCCGCGGATGTCGCCGATCAGGATGTCGACCCAGCGGCGCAGCTGCAGCCAGGCGAACAGCACCACGAGCAGGGCGAGCAGCAGCGCCGAAATGCCGATGAACACCAGCACGAAGTCGCGCGCGGTGCGCTGGCGGCGATCGACGAAGCTCAGGTCGTACACCATCACGATCCGAAACGGTACCGGCTCCGCGGAATAGAAATCGAAACGCGATACCTGCACCGAGCCTGACGGCAGCTGCACGATTCGCGCCGACGAGGTACCGCGGCCCGTGCTCCCATCGCAGCCGATCGCATTCGGAAAGCGCTCGGTCTTCGCGATGACGGATCCATCCGGGCGGCACACCAGAACCGCGAGCAAGCGCTGGTCGGCCGTCATCTTGGAGAGATAATTATGCAGCCGGGCCTCGTTGCCCTGTTCCACGAGCTCGGTGAGAGGCGCCTCCATCGTGTGCATCACCAGCTGGGCGCGCAGCTCCACGTCGGCGGTGAACCAATCGGCAAGGAGGCGCTGGATGTACGGAAGTCCGAGAAACGCGACCACGCAGGACGCGAGCGCCACAGGCAACACGAAACGCAACATCACGGAGCGAAACACTGCACCTCCGGCCCCGCGGGCCTCGAAAACGTGAATGCTGTCCGGCAAAATACACGAAATTTTCGAGCCTCGTCTCCGTTCTCGGACAACGCACGGAGCGGCCGGCGTGCGTCGATCCGCGATCGTGTAAAAATTACACCGCCCATGGCGCCCGTCGTGCGAATGGGCTATGGTTTTGTCCGATGACCCAAGCCGCTCCTTCGCCCTCGCGCGAGTGGTGTCTTTTTCTCGATGTCGACGGCACGCTGCTCGAGATTGCCGAGACGCCGTCGGGCGTGGTCGTCGACCCCGCGCTCAAAGCCTTGCTCGCCGCCGTGGCGCGGACCTTGAATGGAGCGGTCGCGCTGGTGAGCGGACGCAGCATCGATGTGCTCGATGAGCTGTTCGCGCCCCTCAAGCTTCCCGCGGCCGGACAGCACGGTGCCGAGCGGCGCAGCGCGACGGGCATTCTCGTCGCAGCCGATCCCGGCGACGGCAGCCGCAGCGCGCAGCTCGACAGCGCCCGGGTGCACCTCAAGGGATTCGTCGACTCCCATCCGGGCGCCTTGCTCGAGGACAAGGGCCGCACCATCGCCGTTCATTTCCGCCAAGCGCCCGAGCTCGAGGAGAGCGCCCGGCGCGCCGTGGAGATCGCCTCGGCCGCGCTCAAGCCGCGCTACGAGGTGCAGGAGGGCAAGATGGTGCTCGAGATCAAGCCTTGCGGCATCAACAAGGGAAGTGCCGTCGAGCAGTTCATGCGCGAGGCGCCGTTTCGCGGCCGGACGCCGGTATTCGTCGGTGATGACCTCACCGATGAGCCCGGCCTGCGCTACGTCGAACGCGCGGGCGGCGTGTCGATCGCGGTCGGCGGGGGCATCGAGGGCCAATGGAAATTCGACGACCCGCAGCGCGTGCGGCACTGGCTCGCCGCCATCGCCGCGCTCCACGAGACTCAGGGGCGCAGCTGACCGTTGCCGCGAACGAGGTATTTGTAGCTCGTCAGCTGGTCGACGCCGACCGGCCCGCGCGCATGGAACTTGTCGGTGCTGATGCCGATTTCCGCCCCCATGCCGAACTCGCCGCCGTCGGCGAACTGCGTCGAGGCGTTGTGCAGAACGATGGCGCTGTCGACGCGCGTCAAGAAACGCTCGGCCGCCGCGGCATCCTCCGTGACGATGGAGTCGGTATGCTGCGATCCATAGCGACGTATGTGATCCATGGCCCCTTCCACGCCCTCGACCACTCGCACCGCGATGATGGCATCCAGATATTCGGTGTACCAATCCTGTTCCGTGGCGGGCTTGGCGCGCGCGTCGGCCGCCATCGTCGTCTCGTCGCCGCGCACCTCGCAGCCCGCCGCGAGCAGCGCTTCGACCAGAGGCGCCAGATGAGTGGCGGCGCAACCACGGTCGACCAGCAGCGTCTCGGCGGCTCCGCAAATCCCGGTACGGCGCATCTTCGCGTTGAGCACGATGTCCCGCGCCATCTCGAGCTTCGCGGAGCGCTCGACGAACACGTGACAGACCCCCTCGAGATGCCCGATGACCGGGACGCGCGCCTCGCGCTGCACCCGCTCGATGAGACCCTTCCCGCCCCGTGGCACGATCACGTCGATGCTGTCCGCCATCTCCGCCAGCATGATGCCGACGGCCGCTCGGTCGGTGGTGGGTACCATCTGGATGGCGGCACCGGGGAGTCCGGCGGCCTGCAATCCTTCCGCGAGGCATGCGTGGATCGCGGCGCTCGACCGGGTGCTCTCCGAGCCTCCGCGCAGAATCACGGCATTGCCGGACTTCAGGCACAACGCTCCGGCATCGGCCGTGACGTTCGGCCGGCTTTCGTAAATGATGCCGATCACACCAAGCGGCACGCGGCGGCGCTGAATGCGCAAGCCGTTGGGCCGGGTCCATTCAGCCAGGACGCTCCCGATCGGATCGGGGAACCCGGCGATGTCCTCGAGCGCACGCGCCATGGCCGCGACGCGCTTGCCGTCGAGTTTCAGGCGCTCGAGCATGGCGCCTGTGGCCCCGTTCGATACCGCGTCCTGCATGTCCTGCCCATTCGCCGCCAGGATTTCGCGCTCGCGGGCGCGCAGCGCGGTAGCCGCGGCGCGCAGAGCGCGGTTCTTCTGGTCCGCCGAGGCGATTTCCAGTTGTGGCGCCGCCTGCCTGGCCCTTGCGCCGATGGCGGCCATGATGTCCGTTACAGTGCTCATATCGACCTCATCAGCACCAGGTCGTCGCGATGCACGATCTCGTCGCGCCCGCGGAAGCCCAGCAGGGTTTCGATCTCGGCGGAGCGGCGCCCCATGATGCGCGCGGTATCGCCGTCGGAGTAGGCGCAGATGCCGCGCGCGACTTCGAGACTGTCGGGCCCGACGATGCTCACCGTATCGCCGCGATCGAAGCGACCCACGGCGCCGGTCACACCGGCCGGCAGCAGGCTCTTGCCCTGCAAGAGTGCACGCACCGCGCCCTCGTCCACGGCGATGGCGCCGGCCGGCTTCAACGTCCCGGCAATCCATTGTTTGCGCGCTGCCGACGGCGTGGAGGACGGCACGAACCAGGTACAGCGCGCGCCTTCCTCGATGCGCCTCAAGGGATGCTGAGCGTCGCCTTTCGCAATGCAAAGATGACAGCCCGCGCCCACCGCAATCTTGGCCGCCGCGATCTTGGTGTGCATTCCTCCCGTCCCGAACCCGCTGCTGGCGCCCCCCGCCATCGCCTCGATGGCGGGTGTGATGTCGAGCACCCGAGAGATCAGCTCCGCGTCCGGATAGGTGTGCGGATTCGCCGTGTACAGGCCGTCGATGTCCGACAGCAGGATCAGGCAGTCGGCTCCGGTCATTTGAGCGACGCGCGCGGCGAGCCGGTCGTTGTCACCGTAGCGAATCTCAGCGGTCGCCACGGTGTCATTTTCGTTGATCACCGGAACCGCCTCGAGCGCCAGCAGCGTATTCAGCGTGCCGCGCGCATTCAGGTAACGTCGGCGCTGCTCGGTATCCCCCAGGGTCAACAGCACCTGCGCCACCGTGATCTCGTGCGCCTCCAGGAGCTCCTTGTAGGCGTGCGCCAGGCGAATCTGGCCGACCGCCGCGGCGGCCTGACTCTCCTCGAGCTTCAGCTTGCCGGCGCCCAGGCCCAGGTGCCTGCGCCCGAGCGCGATGGCCCCCGAGGACACGAGGATCACCTCCTGCCCGCGCTTGCGCAGGTGCGCAATGTCCGCCGCGAAACTCTCCAGCCAGATTCGATTCAGGCGGCCCTTCTCGGCGTCCACCAGAAGCGCGGAGCCCACTTTGACCACGACGCGCTTGGCCTCGTTCAGGCGGCGGGCGCTCAATTTGCGGTCGGCGACGTTCATGGTTGCGCGATTTTGCCATTTACTTAGCGGACCGGCCTCCCCTAATATTCGCCTGCCAGCCAATATGCGCCTGCCGACCCGGCAGACCAGCTCGAGAGAAAGGATGAATCCCCGTGGGCAGAGAGTACGAACCAACCGCCGGTCAGTGGTATGAAGACCTTGAGAACGACGAGACCTTCCAGGTCCTGCGCGTCGACGAGGACCGGGAGATCGTTGAGATTCAGCATCTCGACGGCGACATCGAAGAACTGGATGTCGACGATTGGGCTGAGCTCGACTTGGAGCTCAGCGAGGAGCCGGAGGGCTGGTCCGGGTCGAAGTCCGAGAAAGAGGAGGAGGAAGACGAGGACGAGGACGACGACTGGGACGACGATGAAGACGAAGACGACGAGGATGACGACGACCTCGACGAGGACGACGAGGAGCACGACGAGTATTGAGAGCGGCGAGAGGCGCGGTCACACGCGCTCGAGCCAGCCGTGGCCGTCGGGCGCTTCACCCTGCTGAACCGCGACCAGCTGCGCTCGTAGAGCGCGGGTTTGCGGGCCCACGTCGCCGCCTGCCACGCGGTGCTCGGTGCCTCCATAGATGAGCGTGCCGACGCCCGCGAGTACCGCGGCCGTTCCCGACAGCGCCGCTTCGCCCGTTCGGACCCACTCCAGCATTTCATGCACGTCGAATGTTCGCTCCATCACGTTGAATCCGCGGTCGCGAGCCAGGGTGAGGAGCGAATCGCGGGTGACGCCGTGCAGGAAGGTGGTGTCGAGGCCGCGCGTCAATAGCTCGCCCTCGCGAATCAACAGAAAATTGGCGGCCCCGGTTTCCTGGACCTCGCCGCCCGGACAGAACAGCACCTGGTCCACCTGATACTTGGCGCGGGCGGCCAAGGTGGGTCCCAATGCCGCGGCATAATTGCCACCCGTCTTGACCATCCCCATCTGCGCCGCCGAGCGCGTGTTCTGATCGTCGACGAGAATGCGCAGCGGCTTCATGCCGCCCGCAAAGTAATCCCACACCGGGCTTGCCAGCACCAACAGCATCGCCTCGCTCGCCGGCGTTGCCGCCGCACCGATGTTGGCCGTCGTGCCGAACAACAGCGGCCGCAGGTAGAGCGCCCCCGGGGCTTCCGGAACCGCATCCCGGCACTTGGCGATGACTGCCCGGACCATGCCGCTCGCGAGTGCGGCCGGAGGCTCGGGCAGCGCCAGGTGCCGTGCGCTCTGGCGCAGCCGCTGAAGATGTCGATCCATCCGGAACGTATGCACCGACCCGTCGGCATGCCGAAAGGCCTTGAATCCTTCGAAACAGGTGCTCGAGTAATGCAGCACGTGAGCCGCGGGGCTCAGCGGGATCGACTCGACCGGCTTGATTTCGGACTCGCTCCAGCGGCCCTCCCGGTAGGTGGCGACCGCCATGTGAGAAGTGAGCAGCGTGCCGAACGCCGGCCGGGGAGCAGGGGATTGCGAAGTCACACGTTGGGATTGCGCGGTCATGGAGTTCACCTTGGAATGAAGATCGTCGCCGGATTCTCGAGCATCTCTTTCAATGCTTGAATCATCGACGCTGCATCATAACCGTCGACGAAGCGGTGATCGAATGAGGACGATAAGTTCATGATCCGGCGGATCGCTACCGCCCCCTGACGGACCACCGGGCGCTCCACCGCTTTGTTGAGGCCGATGATGGCCACTTCCGGGGCGTTGATGATGGGGGTCGATGCGATGCCGCCCAGCTTCCCAAGACTCGTGACCGTGATGGTCGACCCCACCAGTTCCTCGCGAGTGGCCTGGTTGGCGCGCGCCCGCTCGCTGAGGCGGCGGATCTCGGCGGCCAGCGCCGGAAGCGCCAGCCGCTCCGCGTGGCGCACGACCGGCACCTTCAGTCCCTCGGGAGTCTGGGTGGCTATTCCGACGTGTGCCGCGCGATGTTGCACCAGAACGCCGCGCGTCTCATCGTAGAGCGCATTGCATTGCGGAAACGCCTCCAGAGCGCGCACCAGGGCAGCAACGACGAGCGGCAGGTACGTATAGGAAACCTCCCCCGCGCGCCTCCTGGCATTGAGATGTTCCCGGAGCGCCTCGAGCTCCGTGACATCGACCTCCTCCACATAAGCGAAATGCGGGATATTGCGCTTCGCCGCGCTCATCCGCTCCGCGATCAGCCGGCGCAGGCCGATCACCTTGATCTCGGACGTTTCCGCGGAAACGTCGGCCATCGGCCGGGTCCCCGCAGACGCCAGGTCCTCGCGGACGATGCGCCCGCCGGGTCCCGATCCGGCCACGGTCGAGAGGTCGATGCCCGCTTCGCGTGCCCGGCGCCGGTTGGCCGGGGACGTCATGATCCGTCCCGCCGCGACGGCGGCCGGCGCCGATTTGGCGGGCCTGGCCGGGGCCGGCTTCGGGGCCTGCGGCTGTGGTTGCGGCTGCGACTGCGACTGCAATTGTGGCTGCGGCTGTGCCTGCGGCTGTGCCTGCGGCTGCGGCTGCGATTGCGACTGCGACGAGGCCGACTGGGGTGCAGGCGGCCGGGGCGGTGGGGCCGGCGCCGCGCCGACCTCGAACACGATCAGCGGCGAGCCGACCGCGACCTTGTCGCCGGGTGCACCGGTGATCGAGATGACCGTTCCGCTGACCGGAGCAGGAACCTCGACGGCCGCCTTGTCCGTCATCACTTCGACGATGATCTGGTCTTCCGTCACCGTAGCGCCAGGAGCCGTGTGCCAGGCGACGATCTCGGCCTCCACCGTGCCCTCGCCGAGGTCCGGCATCTTGAAAACGAACTGACTCATGCCGACTCCATCACGGCCTTGATGGCCGTCGCCACCCGTTGCTGTCCGGGAAAATATTCCCATTCGAACGCATGCGGGTACGGCGTATCCCAACCGGCCACCCGCTGAATCGGCGCCTCGAGGTGCCAGAAGCACTCCTCCTGGATCACCGACACGATTTCTGCCCCGAAGCCCGAGAAGCGCGTCGCCTCGTGTGCCACCACGCATCGCCCCGTTTTCTTCACCGAGGCGACGATGGTGTCCACGTCCAGTGGCACGAGTGATCGCAGGTCGATGATCTCCGCATCCACTCCGAGCAGAGCGGCCGCCGCCTGTGCGACGAACACCATGGTTCCATAGGTCACGATGGAGAGCTCCGAACCCGTCCGTACCACGTCGGCGACCCCCAGCGGCACCGTGTAATGTCCCTCGGGCACCTGGCCTTTCGGGTGGGTGCTCCACGGCACCGCGGGCTTTCCCGGATCGCCGTCGAAAGGGCCGTTGTACAGGCGCTTCGGCTCGAAGAACACCACCGGATCGTCATCCTCGATCGCGGTGATGAGCAGCCCCTTGGCATCGTATGGATTGGAAGGCATGAGGACCTTCAAGCCGCTGACGTGCGTGAAAATGCCCTCGGGACTTTGCGAATGCGTCTGACCGCCGCGAATGCCGCCTCCACAGGGCGTTCGCACGGTGACCGGCGCGAAAAAGTCGCCGGCGCTGCGATAGCGCAGGCGAGCGAGCTCGCTCACGATCTGATCGAATCCCGGATAGATGTAGTCGGCGAACTGAATCTCGGCCACCGGCCGCAAACCGTTCACCGCCATGCCGATGGCGGTGGCGATGATGCCCCCCTCGGCGATGGGCGTATCGAGCACCCGATGCTCGCCGTACTTGCGCTGCAGCCCTTCGGTCGTGCGAAACACCCCGCAGAAATAGCCGATGTCCTCGCCCATCAGCACCACGGACGGATCGCGCCCGAGCATGATGTCCATGGCGGAGTTGAGCGCTTGGATCATGTTCATGCTGGCCATGAGCTCATCGCTCCGAGTGCATCTGCGCCCGCTGGCGCTTGAGATTCTCCGGCATCTCCTTGAAGACGTCCTCGAACATCAGGTCCGGGTCGAGCTTCGGGCCCTCGGTCATGGTGCCGAATTTCACGGCCTCCGCCCAGCTCGCGGCCACCAACGCATCGAGCTCGGCGGTGAGTGCCTGATGACGCTCCTCGGACCACTCGCCGAGCTTGATCAAGTGCCTCTTGAGCCGCTCGATCGGATCGCCCAAGGGCCAATGCTCGTAATCGTTCTTGGCGCGATAGCGCGCCGGATCGTCGCTGGTGGAATGCGCGGCGGCTCGATAGGTGACGAGCTCGATCAAGGTCGGCCCGGCGCCGGTGCGGGCGCGCTGTGCGGCCCATTCGGTCACCGCGTACACCGCGAGGAAATCGTTGCCGTCGACGCGGATGCCGGCGATGCCGTAGCCGGGACCCCGCGCGGCGAAGGCGCGCTGCTCGCCGCCTGCGTAGCCCTGGAACGTGGAGATGGCCCATTGATTGTTCACGACGTTCAAGATCACCGGCGCCTGGTACACGGAGGCGAACAGCAGCGCGTAGTGAAAGTCCGCCTCCGCGCTCGACCCCTCGCCGATCCAGCTCGCGGCCACGTGGTCCTCGCCCTTGAGCGCCGACGCCATCGCCCAGCCGACCGCTTGCGGAAACTGGGTCGCAAGATTTCCGGAGATCGAGAACAAATTACCCGCCCTGGAGTGGTACATGACGGGCAGCTGCCTGCCTTTGCACATGTCGCGCGTGTTGGAGAGCAGCTGACACATGAGGTCGACGAGCGCCATGCCGCGCACGATGTACAGCCCCTGATTGCGATAGGACGGGAACAGCATGTCTCCCGGCTTCAGCGACATGCACTGCGCGACCGAGACCGCCTCCTCCCCCAGGGATCGCATGTAGAAGGAGATCTTGCCGGCGCGCTGGGTACGCTGCATGCGCTCATCGAAAAGCCGGGTGAGCAGCATGTGGCGCAGGCCGACCTGCAGCTCCTGCGCGTCGAGGTGAGGGTGCCACGGTCCCACGGCGTCGTGCTGGTCATCGAGCACCCGCACCAGCTCGACCGCCAGCGAGCCCATGTCCCGGACCTTGGCGGTCACCTCCGGCCGCGCAACCGCCCCCGCGGGAGAGATCTGCACGTAGCTGAAATCGGGCTTCTCGCCCGGCCGGGCCGGAGATTTGGGCAGGTGCAGACGGGAGCGCTTGTTCATCTTGCTACGCTACGCCGCATTCATCCCGAGGTTGATTTCATTAGGTCTGCACCGGATAATTCAGTATGTTTATTCCGAATTCATCCGAATAATGGAAAATTCAGTTCACCGAGGCATCGACCGGCTGGATCTCAAGCTGCTCGATATCCTGCAACGCCGCGGCGCCCTCTCCGTGGCGGAGGTCGCCGCGCAGGTGCGCATCTCGACCACCACCTGCTGGCGGCGCATTCAGCAGCTCGAGCGCGACGGGGTGATCAAGGCGCGCGTGGCGCTTCTCGACCGCAACGCCCTCGGCCTCGATCTCACCATCTTTGCGCACGTGAAGCTCGCCACGACCGGGCGCGATGCGCTCGGTGAATTCGAAGCCGCGATTCGCGATCGCGCCGAGGTGCTCGAGTGCTATACGCTCACCGGCGAGTGGGATTTCTTGCTGAAGATCGTCACACGCAACATCAAATCCTACGAGGCATTCTATTTGGATTACCTGTCGCGCATTCCGTGCGTGCGCTCGGTCAACTCCTCGGTGGCGGTGACCGTCATCAAGGAATCCACCGCGCTGCCGCTCGGCGGCTAGCACTCGCGCTCGGCACCTAGCGCCGGCGCTCGGCGAACCTTCGGATTCGCCGGCAGCCTTCGCGCAGCGCCGCTTCGTCGGTGCCGAAAAACAGGCGCACGAAGCCCGCGGTTCCCTCACCGAAGGCGCCGCCGTCCAGCACCGAGACTCTCTCCGAGCGGAACAGCTCGGCCATGAAATCGTGACCGGACAGACCGCAGCCGCGCACATCGATCAGCAAGAACATGCCCGCGTCGGGCATCGAGCATCGCAAAGTCTCGACGCCGGCGAGCTCGCGCAGCACCAGGTTGCGCCGGTTGGCACAGAACTCGCGCATCTGCGCCTCGGCCTGCGGCGCGATTTGCAGGGCGGTCAGTGCGGCATCCTGAACGAAACCTGGCAGGCCGTAGAGCATCGCGATCGCCAGCGCCTCGGCATGAGCGACCAGCGCCTCGGGACCCACCAGCCATCCCGCACGCCAGCCCGGCATGGCATGCGTCTTGGAGAGGCTGCCGACCGTGACCACTTGCTCCGGCAGATCCGCGGCGAGGCTCGGTACGCGGCCCCCGGGAGCGAGGCCCGCATAGACCTCATCGGCCACGATCCACAGCCGATGGCGGCGAGCCAGATCGCCGATCACCGCGAGCTCCTGTGAAGTGAGCACATGTCCGCTGGGATTGTTCGGTGTCGCAAAGAAGATCGCCCGCGTGCGCGGCGTGATGGCGGCCTCGAGCGCCCGGAGGTCCGGTCGGAAACCCGACGAGGCCGGGCCGGGAACGCGAACCATGCGCGCGCCGCCCGCCTCGATCGTGGCCGGATAGGTCGGATAGAGCGGCTCGAACGCGATGACCTCGTCTCCCGGTCCCGCCAGACACAGGGAGGCGGTCAACAGCGCGTTTTGCGCGCCCGCCAGGAAAATCGTATTGGCGGCATCGACCGGCTGCAGGCAGCGCTCGCGATGCAACCGTGCGATGGCCTCGCGCAGTTGAGCCCGGCCCGCCACCGGCGTGTAGTGCGTGTCGCCCGCACGCAGGCATTCGATGGCCCGCTCCACCACCGGTGCCGGCGTCGCCACGTCCGGATCGCCGACGCTCAGAATCACCACGTCCTCGCCGCGCTCGCGCGCGGCGAGCGCGGCGTAATGCGTAACCCACGCGTCGGCGCCCTCGCCCGCGATGCGCTCCACCAGTTTCGAATAGTTCATCCGCCCCCAAGCCTGTGCACGTCGGCCGAGGGCCGGCCGACTTCGCTTGGGGGCGGATTCTATCAGTGCTGCTTGGTCTTGCCGAAATCGAACAAATCGAACAGGTCGCCGAGCGCCGGCGAGTTCACCGGAACGTACGGGTTATCGGCGCTCGCCTTGGGATTCGGAAAATTGTCCCGGCTGCGTTGCGTGATCGGCCCGATGTTCCAGTTGCGCTCGATGAATTTGATGATCGAGACGTGATCGGTATAGACGTGCGAGATGTGCCCGGGCTTGTTGAACGCGGAGACCACGATCAGCGGGATGCGCGTGCCGTCGCCGAAGAAGTCCACCGGCTGCACGTAGCCCGAGTCGTAGTAGCCGCCGCCTTCGTCGAAGGTGATGAAGATCGCGGTGTCCTTCGCATACGGCGAGGCCTGGACCTGATCGACGATCTTTTTCACGAAGCCCTCGAACAGGTTGAGCTTGGAGGAGGCCGGGTGGCCGTCCGTGTAGCCGCTCGGCTTGACGATCGACACCGCCGGCAGCTGCCCGTTCGAGATGTCCGCGTACAGATTCACCGAGTCCTGGATGTGCGCCTTCACCTGGTCCGGATGCGTCATGATGGAAGTGTCGTATTGGAACGGATTGCAGATGTTGCAGTACTCGTCCGCCTTCGGTCCCGGGGTTCCGTAGTTCAGCTGATACGGATCATCGACGTAGTTGTTCCATTGATCGCCGTAGTACTTCCATGAGATGCCGTGCGTGTTCAGGTCGTCGCCGATGCTGGGCGTCGAGGAAGGCGGCACCGTGAACGGCGTATTCGAGGGATTCTGGTCGGTCGACGCATTCTTGCCGTTGCCGAAATATCCCGGGTTGTAATTGTTCAACAGGTAGTAATGGCCGGGCTCGCAGCGCGGGTCGACGGGGCGCGGCAGAGTGGCCAGATAATCGAGAACCGCCTTGACTCCGGGCGCGCTGGAGTCGAAGCAATTGCTGTACGAGCCGCCGCCGAAAACCGGAGATACGGTATACGGCGGCGGGTATCCCGCGTTGTAGCTGCTTCCGTAACCGTCTTCGGTGTACCAGTTGTTCGTGCCGGGGGCGGGATTCGGATTCTCGATCTCGCTGACCGTGCCCGCATCCGGATTTGGACCGCCCTGGTAGCTCTGGGTGAACACTTTGACGTTCTCGGGCGGAATCGCCGGATTGCCGCTCGCATCGCTGTACCAGATCATGTCCGCGTGACCGAACATGATGTGATTGGCGCCGGTGCCGCCGTCGACGGACTGGTGAAAATTGTCGCTCATCGCGTAATTGTCCGCGAGGCTCTTGAGATACGGGACATCGCCCTTCTGTACGTTGTAGAAGCCGAGAGCGCTCGACCCTTCGCCGGTGGTCGCGCCGCTCGGCGAGTATTCGGTGCTGAAGTTGGCGGCCTGCGCCTCGCCGTTGGTGCCGGCACCCACGGTCACTTCCACCCAGGAGAACAGCTGGCCGGTGCAGCCGGAAGGATTACCGGTCGTCGACCGATCCGGGCTGCAGTTCAGCTGCTGCCACATCTGATAGAAGCGGTGCACCGGGCTCGCCGCGTAGGAGTCGTACGTGAAGGTCTGGCCGTTGGTGAGCTGGAAAGGCCCCGCCGGGAGAGTGTTCACATTGCTGATCCGCTCGTCCGGCGTCGCGGAGGTCTGTCCCGTGCCGCCCGTGAGCAGATTGACGTAGTAGTTCGCGGGCAGTCCCGACTCGGACTGCTGCGCGAGCGTGAGGCTCGCCTGGCAATCTGCGATCGCCGTGCCGGCGGCGCACTCGTTCGGAATGTAGGAGACCTTGGGTCCGCCGACCAGTGGCGCGGGCAGCTGGTTGTTCGGAAATTCCTCCTTCGGAGGATTCAGCAGAAAGGGATCCGAGCTGCCTTTGTCCATGGCGGCGAGCTGATGCGCCTTCTCCCAGTTCGGTCCCGGGATCGCGTTCCCGCCGGCGTTCAGCTTGACGATGCCTTCCGAGAGCAGGTTGTTCACCGTCTCGCCCTTCTTCGGCACGTAGGTGGCGAACACGTGATCGAAGCTGCGGTTCTCGCCGATGATGACGATCACGTGCTTGATCGGTGACCGCGTGTTGGCATCGGCGCGCGCGGCGGCGTTCGCGCTCGCGGCGGCATTTGCGATCGCGCCACCCAACGAGAGCTGCGCGAGTGCCACGGCACAAAGTCCGATGCGTGCGGCGGTCAGCATTCGCGCCGGAAGATTCTTCGACTTCATGATTACCTCCCCGAAAGAGATTTGGATTCATTGGCTCGCGCGAATTTCGCGCAAGCTGAGGTTGTAGAGCAGAGTTGTTGCAGCGTTGTTATGTTTAGATTAATTGCCGAGCCGCACGCCGACGCGATGCTGCAATTTTTACAATGCAGTCGGAACATGCCGCGAGTCCGTGTCAGCGGTCACCGTGCAGGCTCGACGCGAATGGTCCCCATCATTCCGCCGTCTTCGTGCTCGAGCAGATGGCAGTGGTACACGAAAGTGCCGACGATGTTGGGATCGCGAAAATCCATTCGCAGCCGGACGCTCGGATACTGCAGCATCGTGGGCTTGTAGTACGGCACATTGACCGTATCGCGCAGAAACGGCTCGTTCACCGGCACGCCCGACCAATCGAGCAGCAGGAAATGCAGCTGATGAATGTGGAACGCGTGCAGCTCGGTCGAGCGATTCTCGATGATCCAGTCCTCCACATCGCCTTGTTTCACGACGATGTCCGGTTGGGACGACGCCGGATCGAACGGCTTCGGTGTTTGGCCCTCCACGGTGAGGTAGAACTGCGTCGCGCTGTTCGGGTCTGCGGGGTTCGACAACTTCTCGGAGAAGTAGAGTTTGCGCACGCGCACCGGCGGCACGTCCCCGAGCCACGGCCGGCTCGCACGCGCGGCGGGCCCGGATGCCGTCGGCAGGATGGATCCCGGCTCCGACGCGTCGGCACGCGCGGTGATCGAGGCCAGCGCGCGATTCGGGTCGTTCTCGCCACCCTGGCCGGTATCGACCGTGCGGGTCACCAGCAGACCCGGAACGCCGGGCGGCGGACCCCTGACGATGAACTCGGCGCGCGAGCCCGGCGGCAGGCCGATGTGGTCGCGCCACTCGATTTCGTTCGCCGGATTACCGTTGGTGCTCAAGGGAACACCGTCGAGCGCGACGATGCCGAGGGGCTGCGGCCTTCCACGAAAGAGCACGGCGAGATTCAAATAGGTGACGGCCGAGGCATTCAGCACGCGCCACAGCTGCCGTTCCTCCGGGCGCATCGTGATCGACGCCGGCGGATAATCCGGGTACGGCACCGGCACATAGTTGATCGACAGGTCCTTGGCGGGCTTGCCGAATCCCGTGCCGTTGTTGGCGGCGTCGCCGTCGCGATCGATGAACATCTTCGGCACGACCGGCTCGTTCCTGGAGGGCGGAGCGTCCGGGTTCAACAGGTCCTGATCTCGAATCACCAGCACGCGTTCAGCCAGTCCCGCCGCTTGCGGCTCGGCGCGCTCGATGCCCTCGATGATCAGCGCACCGGAGGCGCCGCCGAGCACCTGCGGCGTGCTGAAGCCGTGAATATGGGGGTGATACCAGTAAAGGCCCGGCGGTTCGTCGAGCGGGATCCGGAAGCGGTACTCGAACGGCGCTTGACCCGGCTGAATCGACGTTTTCAGCACGTCGTCCTGGTGGCATACCGGCGGAACCGTGAGGCCGTGAAAGTGCAGATTGGTCGTGATCAGCGACATGACCGGAGCCCCGCACGCGGAGTTCGAGGCGCCGTGCGGCGGGTGTGAGTGCGAATGCGGCCTCGAGTGCGGCGCGCCGAAATCCTTGAGCTCGTTGTCGAGCGCAAGAACCAGGGTGTCGCCGGGGTTGAGACGCAGCGTGGGGGACTGGACGCCGTTCCCGAGCAGGTAGCAATAGCGGATCGAGCCATCGGCGGCGCGCTGGTTGCGCAGCGTCAGCCTGAGCTTCAGCACGCCGCCCTCGGCGCGCAGGTCCTCGGGCTCCGGGACTTCGCTGCCCATCGCCGGACGCGTGCAGGGCCCGGTACCGGCCGCATCGGCGGGAAGACTCGTGCGCGGCGCGGCCACCACGCCCGTTGCCGCGAGAGCGGCGACCAAACCCGATAATCGCCGGACCTTCGCGTACATCCGGTTAGAATATCAGGGCACGGTTAACGATCGGTGACCGCGGCATGCGCGTGGGGCAGAATACGCTCCGACCGAACAACAACAGGGGATGACCATGAAATGGAATCGAATGCTCGCCGCCACTGCGATCGCCGCCGGCGCCTCGCTCGCAGCGCCGCCCGCAATGGCGGCCGAACGGATCGCGGTGGTCGAGCGCCCCGTGGGAGAAACCACGGTGGACCTGGGCGCGAAAGGCGACTCGATCGGCGACCTCCTGGTGTTCGCGAACAAGATCTACGACGCCGGCAACAAAGTCCAGGTGGGATCGGACCAGGGATACTGCGTGCGCACCGTCGTCGGCAAGAGCTGGGAGTGCTTCTGGACGCTGATGCTCAAAGCCGGCCAGATCACCGTCGAAGGACCGTTCATGGATGAGGGCGACTCCTTGATGACCGTGACCGGCGGCACGGGCAAGTACGCAGGCGCCAAGGGCAGCATGAAGCTGCATCCGCGCGACGCCACCCCGACCGGCTACGACTTCCTCTACGAGTTGCTCTAAGGGCCTTCTCTTCCGGCTGCCGGGCCGCCCCCGGCCAGATGCTGCGCGAGCCTTTCGGCATGCGCTCGAAGCTCGGGTGCGGCTGTCGCCTCCCAATGATCGGCGCGCAGCATCGGACCGAGGTAGTACAGCTCCCGGCTCGGCACGCCGTCGGCCGTGACGCATGCGCCGTTCGGCGCGGTACGCAGCCCGAGATCGAGCTCGTCCGGCGCGATCAGCCCCTGCTCGCGCAACGAGCACAGCAAGGGATCGGCGGAGCGCCTGATCGCATAGTCCGGACCGGTGGCATTGATCACGGCATCGGCCGTGAACGACTCATTCTCCACACTCCCCCGCCGTCGCCAGAGGACTCGCAGCTGGCCGCCTTCGGGGACCAGCTGTCGGATCCGGCCGGCGTGTATCTGCAGTCTGCCGCTGCGCTGCATGTGATCGATGCGCTGCGCCATGCGCGGCGGCAGCCGGTGGCGGTGGACATCCCAGTAGCACTGGGCATGGCGCAGGAAGCGGCGCCGCTCGGGGAGCGGCAGCGCGCGCCAGAGCTCGGGAGCCCGGTGGCGGATGAAGGTCACCACCTCACGCCAGTCCCCGCCGAGGCGTTCCACTTCGCGTGCGAGAGCGCGGCTCGCCGACATCATCCGACGGACCGACGAGGCGTTGGAAAGCAGGATTTCGCCGCTCCCCTGCACGGCGGTCGGCCGGAAGATGGTCTGCTCGAGCGGCAGCAAGCCATGACGCGAAATGCTTCGCACCCGCGGGACCTCGCCGCCCTCGAGACTCAACGCGAACGCAACGTCCACCATCGTGAGCCCGCTGCCGACGATCAGGACCGAGTGGTGCGCGCGCAGCGAGCTCGGCATGCGCCATGGATCGTGGATATAGGCAGGATGATTCGACAAGCCATGGGCCCATGAATGCACCGGTGACGGCGGGTTTCCCAAGGCGAGCACCACTCGGTCGGCGGCGATGGAGACGTGAGCCGCAAAATGCACCAGCAGCGGCTTGGCCGTCGAACCGCCGGTGGCCTCGCGCGTGATGCCGATCGCCTCTCCAAAGGAGCGGCGCAAGGTGAGTCCCGGCGGCGCGCGCCTCTCTGCCTGGTCGAGCACCTCCTGAAGATAATCTCCGTAGAGCGCTCGCGGCACGAAGTCCTCGGCATCGGCTTGCGGATACACCTGCCTCGCGAAGTTCAGGAACTGCATCGGATCATTGGGATCCAACGACAGCCTGCCCGTCGGTACATTCAATACGTAGGGAACGTCGTGGGAGGCGTAAGCGACGCCTCGCGCCATGGTGGTGCCTCGCTCGATCAACCGGATGTCGGCTGGCTCCGCGCGGCGCAACAGGCTCGCGGCGAGCACACTCCCGCAAAACCCCGCGCCGATGATGACGATTGTCTGGCCCATGTGACGTAAAATGCTATATATCAGGAACGCTTGTCGAGCCCGCGGGCCAACGCGGCGGGCTCGATGACCGGCTCTCCCTGGGCCGGGTTGAACTTCACAATTCAGCCCCGATCTAAATTCGCAACGGCCATCCGAGGCCATTATGGGGTTGGATATGCATAAGCTGATAGCTGGATCTCTGATCGCTGCTGCCTTGACGATCGGGCTCGCCGGCGTGCCGGCGCTCGGGGCGGATGCGGATCCCACCGTGCATCAGATCTACGAGGCCGCCAGCAGCGGGCACCTCGATCAAGCGCAGCAGATGATGAATCAGGTGTTGCGCGATCATCCCGAGAGCTCGAAGGCTCACTTCGTGCAGTCGGAGCTCTACGCCCGAGAGGGCAACCCGGGCCTGGCGCGCTCAGAGCTTGCCCGCGCCGAACAGCTCGACCCCGGTCTGCCCAAGGAAAATCCGCGGTCGGTTGAGGAGCTCAGGGCACAGCTGGGTCTCATTCGACGGACCCCTACGGGCGGGACCTTGGGGTTGGCGACTCAGCACGCGCAACCGCGTTTTCCCTGGGAAACAGTGCTGGTCCTCGCGCTCGTGGTGGGCGTGTTCTGGATGCTGTTCCGGCGCCGTAGGCCTTATCAGCAATACCCGGCAGGCGGCACGGCGCCCGGCGCGTACGGACCCGGCGGACCCGGCGGATATGCGGGGCCTGGAGGCGGTCCCGGCTATGGTCCTGGCTATGGGGGCCCGGGCGGCGCGGCAGGGAGCGGAATGGGCTCGAACATCGCGGGCGGCCTGGCCGGCGGACTTGCGGCCGGCGCCGGCATCGTCGCGGGCGAGGAGCTCGCACATCACTTCCTCGACGGCAATGGTAACCGCCAGGTGCTGCCGCCGCAGGGCGATGAGGGTTCGGGTAATAGCAACCCGAACAGCGACATGGGCGGCACCGACTTCGGCGTCAACGATCCAGGCTCCTGGGACGACGGTTCCTCGGGCGGCGGCGGCGGCGACTTTGGCGGCGGCGGCGACTTCGGTGGTGGTGGTGGCGGTGGCGGCGACGATTGGACCTAGACGACTAGACGACGACTTAGACCTGACCGCGTCTCGATCTGACGGGATGTGACTTAGGGCGGCCCGTGGCGGCGCACCGCCGCCGCCACGGCGTCGTGCAGCGCTTGCATGCCGAAGGAAATGTCCTGCACCCCGCCGTTCACAAAGAAGGTGGGCGTTGCGCGAATATGACTGCGCCGCCCACCTTGGGCGTGCTCTCGGACCCTCTGCAAATAGATATGATCGTCCATCTCGGCGGTGTAGCGGGCCAGATCGACGCCCGCGTCGGCCGCATAGCGGCGTAGATCCTCGGTTTTCAGATGCGTCTGGTGCGCGAACAGCAGGTCATGCATCGCCCAAAAACTGCCCTGTGCGGCAGCCGCCTCGGCGGCCTCCGCCGCCATGAGCGCGTGGGGATGTGCGTCCTCGAGTGGGAAGTGACGAAAGATGAAGCGCAGCCGGTTCGGAAATCGCTCGAGCAGGAGCCTCGGCGTCTGTACCGCGAGCTTGCAGCTCGGACATTCGAAATCGCCGTACTCGATCAGGGTAACGGGCGCATGTTCCGAGCCCCGAGAATGATCGGCCGGCTCCGGCGGCACCACCAGGGTGATCGCATGCGCTTGGGGGCTCATGCAGACTGTTTACCCGCCTGAAGCCCGCATTTCAACCGGCGCAGCGGCACCCCGCTCAGCTCAAGATGATTTTCGGCGAGGCCGCCAGTCCCTCGACGATGAGCCGGTTCATCCGCTGCACGAAGGACACCGGATCATCCAGCTCGCCGCCTTCCGACAGCATGGCCTGATCGTAGAGCACGTGCGCCAGATCGGCGAACGCGGCCTCGTCGGAGGCCGTCTTGAGGCGCTCGACCAGCGGATGCTTGGGGTTCAGCTCGAGGATCGGCAAGGTCGCGAAGGGATTGCTCTGACCGGCCTGCTTGAGGATGCGACTCATGCGCAGGCTGATGCCGAACTCCCCGGCCACGAGCACGGACGGTGATTCCGTGAGGCGGCTCGAGAGCTTTGCGCTCGCTATCTTGCCGACCAGGATCTTGTCGAGCCGCTCGAGCACTTCTTTGTAGGCCGACTCGGCCGCCGCTTTCTCGGGCGTCTCGATGGCGGAGGCAACCTCCGCCGTCGCGCTGGCGACATTCACCAGGCTCTTACCCTCGAACTCAGGCAGATGCCCCGCGACCCATTCGTCGATGCGGTCGGTGAGCAGGAGCACCTCCAGTCCGCGTGCCCGAAAACCTTCCAGGTGCGGGCTGTGGCGTGCCGCGGCCAGAGAATCCGCGGTCAAGTAATAGATCGATTTCTGGTCCGGCTTCATGCGCGACACATAGTCCGCGAGCGTGGTCTCAGGTGCCTCTCCGGCAGCGGCGCTGGAATGAAAGCGCAGCAGCTTCGCGACGCGTGACTTCTGGCCGGCATCGTCGATCACCCCTTCCTTCAGCACGACGCCGAAGGTCTTCCAGAACTCCGCGTATTCGGCCGGCTTGTCGGCGGCGAGCTCCTCCAGCAGATCCAGTGTGCGACGGATCAGCGCTGCCTTGATCTTTTCCACGGTCCGGTTGTTTTGCAACAGCTCGCGCGACACATTGAGCGGCAGGTCATCGCTATCGACCAGCCCGCGCATGAAACGCAGCCACGGCGGCAGAAGCTCCGCCGCCTTGTCCATGATGAACACTCTGCGCACGTACAGCTGCACGCCCGTGCGCTGTTCCCGGTCGAACAGGTCGAACGGCGCCCGCTTCGGCAAATAGAGGAGCGAGGTGTACTCCAGGTTGCCTTCGACCTTGTTGTGCGCCCAGGCGCGCGCAGGCTCCGGATCGTGCGTCAGATGCTGGTAGAAAGCCTGGTAGTCCTCGTCCTTGAGCTCCGATTTCGGCCTCGTCCAGAAAGCCTTGGCCTGGTTCAAGGTCTCCTCCGCATCGGCGCTCTTGAGGCGGATGGGAACGCTCAGATGGTCGGAGTATTTGCGCACCAGCTGCTTGAGTCGCGACGGCTCGAGGAACTCCTTGTCCTCCTCGCGCAGGTGCATGATCACGTCGGTGCCGCGATCCGCCTTGTCGTCGGGCTGGATCTGGTAGCTGCCCTCGCCGTCCGAATCCCAGCGCACCGCGGGGGCATCGGCGCGCTTCGACAGCACGGTGACTCGATCCGCGACGATGAACGCCGAATAAAATCCGACCCCGAACCGGCCGATCAACTGTGCGTCCTTGGCCGAGTCGCCGCTCAATCCCTCGAGGAACTTCTTGGTGCCGGAACGCGCGATCGTTCCGAGATTATCGATGATCTCTTCCTGGGTCATGCCGATGCCGTTGTCCCTGACGGTCAAGGTGCCCGCGGCGGCGTCCGGGATCAAGGTCACCGCGGGTGTGTCCGAGCCCATGATCGTGGGGTTCGCGAGCGCCTCGAAACGCAGCTTCTCGCACGCATCGGAGGCGTTCGAAATGAGCTCGCGCAGAAAAATCTCCTTGTGGGAATACAGCGAATGAATCACCAGTCGCAGTACTTGCTTGGTCTCGGATTGAAACTCTTTGGTCTGTGGCTCTGTACTCATGTCTTTCAATGGATCGTGGGTTTGGGTCAACGCCGCAGCATGGGGACTGATCATCGACAGTTCAAGCGCCTGTTTCGGCCCGGCCGGGGCGGGCGGGCCCCGGCCCTATCGCCATCCGGCGCGGGCATCGAACTTGAAATCCCGCTTCATCCGCTCGTAGGCCTCGCGCGCCTCGCGCGAATCGGCCGGCGGGATCATGATTTTGATGACGACGAATTGATCACCGCTCGGACTTCCGGGCATGCCCCGCCCGCGCAGCCGCAATTTCTGGCCGCTTTGCGCGCCGGCCGGGATGGTCAGCTCGACCGTGCCGCCAAGCGTGGGAACGGCCACTTTGGCCCCGAGAGCCGCCTCCCAGGGCGCCAGCGGCAGCTCGACCCGCACATCCTTGCCCTCCACCGCGTAAAGGGGGTGGGGGCGCAGCCTGACGCGGAACAGCAAAGAGGGCCGCTGGCCGGCGCCCGCGATCCTCAATGCCTGCGCGTCCGAGATCCCCGGCGGCACTTGCACCTCGACCTGCCTGGGACGACCTCCCTCGTGCAGGCTGACCCGGCGGCGCGTCCCCGCAAAGGCCTCTTCCACCGTGATTTCCAGCACTCCGGCGTCCTCTTCGGACGGGCCATGGCCGGCAGTGGGACCGGCCCCGCCGAACAGAGTCGAGAAGAAGTCACTGAATCCGTTCAGGTCCGAGAAACGATGGGTGCCGGACTGCCCGAAATGCTGTTCCCAGTCGGGCGGTGGGCGAAACTGCTGGCCGGGGCGGTAATCGCGGCCCAGCTGGTCGTACGAGGCGCGCTTTTCCGGATCCTTGAGGACTTCGTAGGCCTCCTGTACGTCCTTGAACCTCGCCTCGGCGTTTTTCTCCTTGCTCACGTCCGGGTGGTACCTGCGGGCAAGCTTGCGGTAGGCGCGCTTGACCTCCTCGGCCGAGGCGCCGCGCTTCACTCCCAAAGTGTCGTAGTAGTCCTTGAATTGCATTCCAAACCCTGCATGATGTGCGCCTTGATTATTACCCATGGCCGGCGATAACCGCTTCGCGGTCGCAACGAAATACGGTCCTTACGGCTCGAAATCGGTGCCTGGCGCTTGAAATTGTCATGCGACGTCCCGACCATGATGCCAGCGGCACTCCATAAGTATGGTTGCAACGCCGGAAAAAAAGGGGCCTATGAAGCGCGTTTTGCTGTTCATCGTGACCAATCTGGCGGTTCTGGCCCTGCTGAGCGTGGTCCTTTTCGTGATCGAGCGCGTGTTCGGCGTGCGGCTTCCGCAGGGCAGCCTCGGCGAGCTGCTGGTATTCGCGGCGATCTTCGGCTTCGGCGGCGCGTTGATCTCGCTGGCGCTCTCAAAATGGACCGCCAAGAACATGATGGGCGTCCGGCTGATCCAGGCGCCGCAATCGGACATCGAGCGCTGGCTCATGAGCACCGTCGCACGGCTGGCGGGTCAAGTCCGCATCGGCATGCCGGAAGTCGGGATCTTCGACGCCGAGGAGATGAACGCTTTCGCCACCGGCGCTCGGCGCGATGCGTCGCTGGTGGCGGTCAGCAGCGGATTGCTGCGCGGCATGTCCCCCCAGCAGGCTGAAGCGGTTCTGGGCCACGAGATCAGCCATGTGGCGAACGGCGACATGGTCACGCTCGCCCTGCTTCAGGGCGTGCTGAACACTTTCGTGATCTTTCTCGCGCGGATCATCGGCGGACTGGTCGACCGCGCGGTTTTTCGCAGCGACCGGGAGGAATCGGGCATCGGATATTTCCTCACCACGATGATCGCACAAATCGTGCTCGGCATCCTCGCAAGCATGATCGTCTGCTGGTATTCGCGCCAGCGCGAGTTTCGCGCGGACCGCGGCGGCGCCCAGCTCACGGGTACCGCTCACATGATCGCCGCGCTCGAGGCCTTGAAGGCGAGCCACGGCCAGCCGATGCCGCCGCAAATGCAGGCCTTCGGCATCAACACCGGCTCGGACACAGGATTCTGGCACCTGTTTGCGAGCCATCCTCCCCTTGACCAGCGCATCGCGGCATTGCGCGCCGCATATTAGGAACTCGAGATGACTCCGGAAAACGACTTAGCCCTTCCGCCGCCCCCCGCCGAGCGCGTCAGCCGTGAGCTGTCGCGCTGGTTCGACCACAGCGATTTCGCGTCGCGCCCGAAGGAGGCGCCACCGGTCGTCGTCGACACCGCCAAGCGCATCGACTGGGCACGCGTTACGCCCTTCCTGTTGATGCACGCGGCGTGTCTTGCCGTGATCTGGGTGGGCTTCAGCTGGGTGTCGCTCGGCGTCGCCGCGGCGCTCTACGTGCTGCGGATGTTCGCCATCACCGGCTTCTACCATCGCTATTTCTCGCATCGCACCTTCAAGACCACCCGCGTGGGGCAATTCATTTTCGGACTGATGGGCGCCTCCGCCGTGCAGCGCGGCCCGATCTGGTGGGCCGCCCACCATCGCCATCATCATGTCTACTCCGACAAGCCCGAGGACGTGCACTCGCCCGTCCAGAACGGCTTCTTCTGGAGCCACATGGGCTGGTTCATGTCCAAAAAGCACTTCGCCGCCGACCTGTCCCGGGTGAAGGACCTGCTCAAATATCCGGAGCTGCGCTTCCTCGACCGCTACGACGTGGTCGTCCCGGCGGCCCTGGGAATCGGCGTGTTCGCGCTCGGCGTGCTGCTCAAGCATTTCGCGCCCGGACTTGGCACCACGGGCTGGCAGATGCTCGTGTGGGGATTTTTCGTCTCCACCGTTGCCGTCTATCACGGCACCTACACCATCAATTCGCTGTCGCATGTCTTCGGCCGCCAGCGCTACAAGACCGGCGACCAGAGCCGCAACAACGCGTGGCTCGCGCTCATCACCCTCGGCGAGGGCTGGCACAATAATCACCATCACTATCCCGCCTCGGTCCGCCAGGGGTTCTACTGGTGGGAGTTCGACGTGACCTTCTACATGCTCAAGCTGATGTCCTTTTTCGGCGTCATCTGGGACTTGAAGCCGGTGCCGGCGGCGGTACGCGAGGGCGGCGGCAAGCGGCTGTAGCCGCCGCGAGGCCGCGGCGCGGCGGAGTATCATCTGCGGATGGGGTCCTCGTGCTTAAGCCGCTGACGCTCGCGGAGCTGAAAGCGGCGGCGGGCGACGGTGGCTGGCTCGATTCGAGCAGCGATCTGTCGGCCTACATCATCGATTTCCGGCGCTTGTACCGGGGCGCGACTCCGCTCGTGCTCAGGCCGCGCTCCGTGGACCAGGTTGCCCGCCTCCTGGCGATCTGCCACCGGGATGGCCTCGCTGTGGTCCCTCAGGGCGGCAATACCGGCTACTGTGGCGGCGCGACGCCCGACGAGTCGGGCTCCCAGATCGTCCTGTCGATGCAGCGGCTCAACCGCGTCCGGCAGATCGATCCTGCCAACGATTCCATGATCCTCGAGGCGGGCTGCACATTGGCCGAAGCCCATGCGGCTGCCGAGGCGCAGGACCGGATGTTCCCGCTCACCCTCGGTTCACAAGGAACCGCCCAGATAGGCGGCAACCTGTCGACCAACGCCGGCGGAACCGCTGTGCTGCGCTATGGAATGATGCGCGATCTGGTGCTCGGCCTCGAGGTCGTGCTGGCGGACGGGCGCGTGCTCCACGGGCTCAAGAGCCTGCGCAAGGACAATACCGGCTACGACGTGAAATCACTGTTCGTCGGCGCGGAAGGGACGCTCGGGATCATCACGGCCGCATCGCTCAAGCTGTTCCCGAAGCCTCGGGACACCGCGACCTCGCTGGTGGGAATCGCGACCCCGCAGCGCGCTCTGGAGCTGCTCGCGCACCTCAAGAGAGCGGCGGGAGACGGGCTCACGACCTTCGAATTGATGCCGCGGTTTGCGGTCGAGCTGACCGTCGAGCACGTCCCCGGAGTCGCCAACCCGCTGGATCAGGGTGCCGCCTGGTATGTGCTCGCCGAGCTCAGCTCTGCGAATCCGCGCCAGCGCCTCGCCGAGCTCTTGAGCGAGGCCTTGCAGGAAGCAGCGGCGGCCGGCGTGGTCCTCGATGCCTCGTTGGCGTCATCCATCGCCCAGGCTCAAGCCATGTGGAAGCTGCGCGAGTCGGTGCCCGAGGCGCAGCGGCGTCACGGCGCGAGCCTCAAGCACGATATTTCGGTTCCGGTGTCGCGCATTCCGGAATTGATCGAGCGCGGCACCGAGCTCGTTCGGCGGCTGGCGCCCGAAGGCGACGTGGTGAGCTATGGACACGTCGGCGACGGCAATCTGCACTTCAATGTGAGCCAGCGTCCCGACGCGCCGGCGGCGGCCTTTCTGGCGCGCGCCGAGCCGCTCGAAGCCGCGATATTCGACCTGGTGGAAAGCCTCGACGGCAGCATCAGCGCCGAGCACGGCATCGGCCGGCTGAAGGCCGCCGAGCTGGCCGCGCGGGCCGACCCGGCCGAGCTCGAGGTGATGCAGGCGGTCAAGCGCGCGCTCGACCCGAAGGGAATCCTGAATCCGGGAAAGGTGCTTCTGACATGAGCCGCGTGGTCCGCTGAAGCCACCATGCGCACGCTCGCACTTCCGATCCGCACGGCGAGGCTCAGCCTGCGCGAATTCGTGCGTGGGGACTTCGCCGCCATTCACGCCTACTCGGCCGATCCGCGCGTCACGCGCTATCTGTTCTTCGGTCCGCGCGACGGGGACAGCACGGCCGAGTATCTCGACGGTCTGCTCGCCTCGCAGCGCGAAATTCCGCGGACGCGGTTCGAGCTCGCCGTGGAGGAGATCTCCTCCGGACGGGTCATCGGCGCCTGCGACTTGTCGCTGATCGAGCGCGGCGTCGCGGACCTGGGCTACATGCTGGGGGCGCCGGACTGGGGAAAGGGTTTCGCCACGGAGATCGCGCTGGCGTTGCTCGCGGCCGCATTCTCGGAGCTGCGTGCCGAACGCGTCATCTCGACCGTCGACATCAATAATCGCGCCTCGATCAGGGTATTGGAAAAGATCGGCATGCGCTGGGAGGCGGTGTTCCGCAAGCATCGGCGCGCCAAGAACCGCTGGTGGGATTGCCACCTGTACGTGCTGCCGCGCGAAGTCTGGGAGGCCTCGCGCGAGGCGCCAAGCGGGCCTTGATCCTCCGGCTCGGCTCATCGTGTCCTGCTCGGCTAGTCGTGTCCTGCTAGTCGTCCTTCTCGGCCTCGTCCTGTTCGCGGGTACGCTGCTCGGCCCTCTTGATCACATCCTCGCTCGGCATGCCGGTGTTGCGGCTGGTACGCAACGTCAACAGCAGCCCCGCGATGAAGGCAGCGACGATGATGATGATGGCGATGACCTTCATGCCGAGCTCGCCCTTATTCCGTCACCCGAATCAGCCCTTCTTGGGACGTGCTCGCGACCAGCCGCCCATCGCGCGAGAATATACTCCCGCGTGCGAATCCGCGCGCTCCCGAGGCGCTCGGACTGTCCGTGGAATAGAGCAGCCAATCGTCCACGCGCACGCTGCGATGAAACCACATGGCATGGTCGATGCTGGCCATGACCAGCCTCAAGGGAGCGGCCGGAAGCCCATGCGGCATCATGGCGGTATCGAGGAGATTGAAGTCGGACACGTAGGCCAGGAGACATCGATGCAGCGCCTCATCGTCCGGCAGCCGGTCGACGGCGCGAAACCAGATGTTCCTGAGCGGTGGGGATTTTTGAGGCGCGATGCTCGGCGGCCTCGCCGGGCGGAACTCGAACGGCCGCTTGCGCTCGAGGAACCGGCGCAGCCCCGCCGGCAAGTGCGGCAAAGAGCCGCGCAGGTGCTCGTCGAGATCGGTGAGCTCCTCGGGCGGCGGCACGTCGGGCATGGGAAGCTGGTGGTCGAGGCCGCTCTCGGCGGCTTGAAACGAGGCCGACAGGTTGAAGATCTGTGCGCCGTGCTGAATGGCGATCACCCGGCGGGTGGAGAAGTGGTTGCCGTCGCGCGCACGATCGACCTCGTAAACGATGGGCGAGTTGAAATCCCCGCGGCGCAGAAAGTAGGCATGCAGGGAATGCGCGTCGCGCCCCTCGACGGTCGCGGCCGCCGCCATCAATGCCTGGCCCAGCACCTGACCGCCGAACACCTGCGGACTGCCAATGTCGCGGCTTTCGCCGCGAAACAAGTCGTGCTCGAGGCGCTCGAGCGTCATGACCTTGACGAGATCTTCGAGGAGCCGGTTCATGGGTGCTTCAGTGCGACGACTCCGCCGTGTGCGAGTCCCCCGCAACGCCGAGCCGCTTCTGCATGATCGGGCTGGTGGTCGTGTACTGCAGGAACTGCCGCTTTTCCGGATACAGGTGATGCTGGATCCCGAAGGCCGCGAGCGCGGCCTCGTGGAAGCCGCTCAGGATCAGCTTTTTCTTGCCCGGGTAAGTATTGATGTCGCCGATGGCGAAGATTCCCGGAACACTGGTCTGATAGTTTTCGGTGTTGACCTTGAGCGCTTTTTTCTCGAGCGCGAGGCCCCACTCGGCCACCGGCCCGAGTTTCGGGTGCAGCCCGTAGAACGCCATCAGATGATCGGCCGCAACTTGAAGCACGGTATGTCCGTCGTTGGCCTTGATCACCGCCCCGGTGAGCTTTTGCTCTCCGTGCAACGCCACCACCTGTCCCTCAACGAATTGCATCTTGCCGGCGGCGACCAGCTCCCGCATGCGGGCGACCGTCGCGGGTGCCGCGCGGAACTCCGCCCGGCGATGCACCAGCGTGAGCGAGCGGGCCTTCCCGCATAGCGCCACGGTCCAGTCCAGCGCCGAATCCCCGCCCCCGCAAATCACCAGGTCGCGGCCATGAAATTCCGCCGCCGACTTGATGCGGTAGTGCACGCTCCTGCCCTCGAAGCGCTCCACGCCGTCGACCACGAGGCGCCGCGGCTGGAAGGACCCCACACCGGCGGCGATCACCACCGCTCCCGCGGTGAAGCGAGTGCCGAGCGAGGTGGCAACGTGGAATTTGCCGTCGGACAGAGGCTTGACCTCGGTCACCTCCTGGCCGAGGTGGAACGACGCATGGAAAGGCTTCGTCTGTTCGAGCAGCCGGTCGATCAGCTCCTGCGCGCCGCACACCGGCAGCGCCGGAATGTCGTAAATAGGCTTGTCGGGATAGAGCTCAGTGCACTGGCCACCTGCTTGGGCGAGCGAGTCGATGATGGCCGCACGGATGCCGAGCAATCCGAGCTCGAAGATTTGAAACAGGCCGACGGGACCGGCTCCGATGATCACCGTCTCGACGGACTGGGCGGGCGCTTCGAAAGATTCCGACATGGTGGGGACTTCTCTCCGGGTACATTCACTGAAAAAATAGCCGGTAATTGTAGCCGAACCGGTCACGGTCCGGTGCATGCCGAACTCCGAAGTAGTCGCCAAGATCGGCGATGATCGGCGCCTTTGCGCGCCTTTTCGAGATTTTTGTCGCTATGCCGGTGGCAAGCGGCGGAGAATTTCCGCCGCAATCTGCCGATAGCCACCGCTGAAATGATGTCCGCCGGGCATTCGCACGGAGGTGCCGTCCTTCCCGGCCAGCTTGGCGCAGACGGCGTCGCCATCCTGCGCGCCGTACAGACACAGATACGGCGAGCCGCGCCAGCGTTCGAGCTCCGGCATGGTCGGCAAGCCGCCGGTCGACTCGCGCATCCAGTTGGAGAAGTGGAACTGAAAATCGGCGTTCCTGCTCAGGCCCAGAAGCGCAGTGAGGCCGACCATGCCGCGTGTGGCGGGCGGCAGCCGGTTGACCATGAACGGCAGGGTGTCCGCGCCCTGCGAGTAGCCGACCAGCAGGGCGTGGGACTTGCCCCAGAGACGCGAGTAGTACGCGAGCACACGATCGAGATCCCGAGCCGTCCCGTCCGGGGTGCGCGCCGACCAGAAATACTTGAGCGAGTCCCACCCGACGACCGGTATGTGAGCCCTCGCCAGCGCTTGCGACACGCCCTTGTCGAGCCCGACCCAGCCGCCGTCCCCCGAGAGGAATATGGCGAACCAGGGCGACGTGCCGCCGCCCGCGGCCGGAACGACGGTCAGCGGCAGATTCGCCACCGGCGAGCCCCGCGCGGCCGCCGCTGCGCCGGCCGTCCCCGTTACCCGGGCGAAGGCGGCGTCGAACTGCTCACCCCAATGGCGCTCCACTGCATATCCATGACCGACCAACGGCAACGGCACGGTCTCGGCTCCCGAGATCTTCTCCATGAAAGTCTTTGCCGGCGCTGCGCGGCAGACCTGATCGAGCTCCCCCTGCAAGGACACCCACGGGCTCGACACCCGTTTCGTCGGAATCAGCTGCGCCCCTTTCGCTTGCCCCTGGGCATCGAGGACCGGCCTCGACTCGAGGCCGGAGCCTTTGCAGACCGGCTTGGCAAGCTCGAGATCCGTGCAAAAGCCGAGAGTCAGCACTCCCTTGAAGAGCCCGTCGGGCGCCTCGGCGAGGGTCATGTAAGCAAGCGTCGCGCCGGACGAATAGCCGACCAGGGTGGGCTGCATGTAGGTCGTGAAGCCCAGCTTGGATTGCAGGAAATGGCTCAGGTTCTCCAGATCCACCGCCGGCGAGACGCAATTTCCCGGGGCGCGCGCGAGCTCCGCCAGGTAATGACTGTTGTCGATGCCGGCCACGAGCGCGCCGCGATCGACCAGACGCTGCGTCATGCTCAAGACGCCCTTGTTCCAGCCGCCGTCACCCGACAGAAACAGAACGAACTCGCGCGGCGCCTCTTTCCCGCGGTACACACTGACCTTGCCGAATCGCTCGTAGCTGAACACATTGGATGGTTGGATGACGGGCGCAGCGCCCGGAGCCGCCGGGGGTGCGGGCTGTGCTGCCGCCGGCTGTGCTGCCGCCGGCGCCGGCTTCGGTGCCGCTGGGGCCGCGGGCTGCGGTGGCGACGGGGCCGCGGGCCGTGCCTCGCCGGCGGAGGGCGAAGCCGCCGCAAGCGCCGCTGAAAGCGCGGTGATTGGGAGCGCGCCGCAAATGGCACGCGCGATGACGGGTTTCCACATCAATGAGATCCTCGCAGAGCCTCTACTTCGTCAACACCTTGGTGACTCCTCCCGAGATCAACGATGTCACGTCGAGCAACGCGCCCGCCATTCCGAGACCGCCGGGCGCGGCGAGATAGCGCGGACGCCACACCGGCAGATATTTCTCCTTGAACTTGCGCAGCCCTTCGAACGGATAGAAGGTCTCGCCGTAGCGCTGCACCATGCGCCCGAGCTTGTGCCACGCGGGGGCCAACGCATGCTCCTCGAGCCCGGACAGCGGCGCCATCCCGAGGCTGAACCACTGATAGTGCTGTGCCTTGCCCCAGAGCATGCATTCCACCAGCAGAAAATCGATCACGCCCTTGGGGGCCGCCAGGTTATAGCGCATGAGATCGACGGACAGCTCGGTGTCCGCGCCGGCCCGCAAAATATTGGCGAACGCGACGATGGCCCCCGCCCTGCGCACCACGGCGATGTCGAAGTGCGACAGGTAGGCCTCGTCGAAATAGCCCAGTGAAAAGCGCTTCTCGGCGGTGTTCTTGGCCGCAAGCCATGCATCCGAGACGGCTCGCAGCTCCGGCATCAGTGCGCGGGTTTCGCTGCGCGGAACGACCTCGAACACCGCGCCGTCCTTCTGCGCCCGCCGATGCGGGTGACGCAGATCCGCGCGCGCCGCGCCTTCGAGCGAGAAATTGTCGAGCGGCACGCGTGCCTCCTCGCCGAGCTTGCTCAAAGTCAATCCGAGGTCGATGTACAGCGGAAGATTGTTCGGCGTGATCAGGTAGAACACCGGATCCACCGCCATGCCGTCGCAGTTCTCGATGAACGTCCAGACCAGCGGCTCGTAGAGCGCGGGCGGGCCGACCGGATCGCCCATCGACACCCAGCTGCTTCCCGAGGCCTGATACATGATGAAGGCGGTACGCTCGGGGTTGAACAGCAGATTCTTGTCGCCGAGCACGGCGAGATTGGCCGATGCATCGTGGGCGTTCTCGATCAGCGCCGCGGCACGCTCCAGATCGGCCGTACTCGGCGGCAGGATCGGCGGCTTGGAGGGACGCAGCAGCCGCCAGAGCGCGAACGCCGCGGCGATCATGGCGGCGAGCAGGAGCGCCCGCAGGCTCCGCGGCGCCGGCGAATCGAACGCGAATTCCCACCACAGGTCCTTGCTGTACGGCACGTGGCGGTAGTCGAAAAACATCAGCCACCCCGCCGCTCCCAGAACCAGGACCACGGCGATGACCCAGGACAGGGAAAAGCGCTGCTCGATGAGCGAGGCGCGCCTGCGAAAGCGCGAGCGCGCCGACAACAGGCCGACGGCGACGGCACCCAGGATGATGGCGTCTTCGTAGTCGAAGCCCTTGAGCAGCGACAGCAGGATGCCTGCGCACAGCAGCCACATCGTCAGGTACCAGGCGGCGTCGAGCCGGCGATACAGACCGTGCGCCAGCACCAGCAACCCCATCCCCACCACACTGCCCAGGAGGTGCGAGAGCTCGAACAAGGGCAGAGGCACGACGTGCCGCAGCCACTCCACGCGACTGACGAGAGTGGGCGTCGAGCCTGAAAACAACAGCACGGCACCCGCTCCGAATACCGCCAGGGCGCTCGCCTGCGGGGTAAGGGCGCTGAGCCAGGTGCGCGCCAGATGGCCGATGCGCACCATCGGCCCGCGATGCGCCCAGAGCTCGTGCGCTCCGAGCAGCGCGAGCGCGGCGCCGAAGGGGATCAGGTAATAGATGATGCGATAGGCCAGCAGAGCGCCGAGCAGCGCATCGGCGGGTACGCTCTGGAACAACAGCAGCAGAACCGATTCGAACACTCCGACGCCGCCCGGAACGTTGCTGATGATGCCGGCGGCGATGGCGATGATGAATATGGCCGCGAAGGCGAGAAAGCCGATATGCGCTTGCGCCGGCAGCAGCGAGAAAAGTACGCCCGCCGCGCACAGCAGGTCGCCCGAGGCGACGGCGATCTGCGCGAATGCGATGCGCGGGCTCGGCACGGGAATCACGATCTTGCGCCAGCGCAGCGGCTCCTGCCGGCTGAAGGTCAAGGTCAGATAGGCCGTCACGCCGATGAGCAGTCCGCATCCCCCGAGCACGATGAGCGAGCGGTGCATGTGGAGCACCGAGCCCGACAAAGCCGCCTCCGACAGGAGCGACACTCCCAGGAGGGCGGCCGAGCCGAGCGCGAAGGTGAAGGTACCGAAGGCGACCACGGTCGCAATCTGCTTGGGCGAGAGTCCCAGCATCGAATAAGCCCGGAAGCGGATCGCCCCGCCGCTCAGGGTGTTCGCGCCGACGTTGTGGCCGATTGCGTAGCCCATGAAAGACACCAGCGCGAGCCGGTGATAGGGCAGCTTCGCGCCGGCAAATTTGAGGCCGAGCGCATCGTAAAGCGTCAATACGCCGTAGCCGGCAGCCGTCAGCAGCACCGCACTGCCGAGCTGCGAGGAGCGGATGGCCCGCATGTGCGCGAGGATGTCCTGCCATCGATATTGGCCGATGACATGGTGCAGCCAAAGGAGCGCCAGCCCGAAAAGGGCCATCCCGAGCAGCGTCGTCCACGCCGGGACCTTTCGAATTGTGTGTGGAAGCGTCAAGGCACGTATCGTAGCAGGGCTCCCCCGCACTGAGGTGTACGCACCATTACGGCCGCAAGCACCCGTCCTGCAGCGCGGGTCCCAATTTTCCCGCGGAAACTGATAGGGTTATGTCCACCGGACCGCGACAGAAAGGCAAGGGCATATGAGTTCCGTAAATGATGGGCGGCAAGCCGCCATGGATTCGAGTCAGATGTACCTCGAGGAGACTTTCACCGACCGCCGCGTGGGCACCATCCGGCGGTTGACCCCCGTGACGGCCGACGGCGCCCACGATGCCGGCCGTCCCGTCCTCTACGTCGGGCAGGCGCAGGTCATGACCCCGATGGGTGCGATTCCGATCAGTTTCGAGCTCGAGGGGGCGACCCTGAGCGCCGCGATCGCAAAATTCGGCGATGCCGCCGAGCAGGCGGTCCAGCAAACGATGCGGGAGTTGCAGGAGATGCGACGCGAGCAGGCTTCCTCCCTGGTGATACCCGATTCGGCGGGGGGTGCCATGCCGAGCCCGAACGACCTCATGGGCCGGGGACGGCAGCGCCGCTGACGGTGCCGGACTCCAGCCCTTCCCAGCGAGCGTAGGCCGCCTTCAATTCCTCTGCGAGGCGGCTCCAGCGCTCGGCGGCCTCGCGCGCCCCGCTCGGGTTGTTTCGAAAAAACCCCGGATCGCCGAGCGCGGCCTGCAACTCCGCCTGCTCGGCCTCGAGCTTGACGATCGTTGCCGGCAACGCATCGAGCTCGCGCTGCTCCTTGTAAGACAGCTTGCGCGGTCGCGCAGCGGCCGTTGCATCGGCGGGCCCCGCGGCTTTCCCGGCGCGGGGCTTCCCGACCGCGGCGGAGCCGCGCGCTCGTCTCTGCCTGACGGCGTCGCTGTAGCCGCCGACGTATTCGCCGATACGGCCGCCGCCTTCGAACACCAGCGTGCTGGTCACGACGTTGTCGAGAAATGCCCGGTCGTGGCTGACCAGCAACAAGGTGCCCGCATATTCGGCGACGAGATCCTCGAGAAGATCCAGGGTTTCGGCGTCGAGATCGTTGGTGGGCTCGTCCATCACCAGCAGATTGCTCGGCTTGGCAAACAGCTTCGCCAGCAGGAGCCTGTTCCGCTCGCCACCCGACAGCATCGACACGGGCGCGAGCAGGCGCTCGGGCTGAAACAAAAAATCGCGCAGATACCCCGACACATGGCGTGTCCTGCCGCCCATGGAGATCATGTCGCCGCTGCCGGCGGTGACGTTGTCCATGATGGATGCGGCCGGATCGAGCGCCTCGCGCTGCTGATCGAAGTACGCGGTCTTGAGCGAGGTACCGCGGTAGATCGAGCCGCGGCTCGGCTCGAGCTCGCCCACCAGGAGCTTGATCAAGGAGGTTTTGCCGCACCCATTCGGACCGATGATGCCGATACGATCACCGCGCATGATGCGCGCGGAGAAGTTCTCGATGAGGGGCGCGGTGCCTTCAGCGAGCCGTGCGGCGCCTGGCTCGAAGCAGACATCCTGCGCTTCGAACACCAGTTTTCCCGAGGGCGAGGCGGCTTCGGCCTTGAGGTCGACCTGTCCGGGACGCTCGCGCCGCTCGCGGCGCTCGATTCTGAGCTGCTCGAGCGCCCGCACCCTGCCCTCGTTTCGCGTGCGGCGTGCTTCCACGCCCTGGCGAATCCAGGCCTCCTCCTGCGCGAGCTTCTTGTCGAACAAAGCGGCATGTTTGGCTTCGACGTCGAGCGCGGCACGCTTTTCCAGCACATAGGTATCGTAGTCTCCCGACCACTCCCGCAGCCGCCCCCGGTCCAGCTCCACGATGCGCGTCGCGAGCCGGCGGATGAACGCCCGGTCGTGACTGACGAAAAGCAGCGCGCCCGCGAACTCCGCCATCAGCTCTTCCAACCAGGTGATGGCATCGAGATCCAGATGGTTGGTCGGCTCATCCAGCAGCAACAGGTCGGGCCCCGACACCAGAGCGCGCCCGAGCAGGGCACGGCGCCGCCATCCCCCCGACAGCTCGCCCAGGGTCGCCTGGGGCTCGAGCCGCAGCCGCGAAATGATCTGATCCGTATCGAGGTCGGCCTGCCAATCCGCATCGGGGCTCGCCACGCGGGCTTGCCGCGCGATGACCTCCCGCACCGTCTCGCCGCTCGCCGCCGAGACTTCCTGCGCGAGGCTCGCAACCTTCGCCCCGGGACGTACCCACAGCTCGCCGGCATCGGGTGCAATCTGGCGATCGATCAGCTTGAGGAGCGAGGATTTGCCCTCGCCGTTGCGCCCGAGCACGCAGACTCGCTCGCCCTTGGCAACCTGCAGCTCGGCACGATCCAGCAGCGGTTTCGCGCCGAAACTCAAGGAGACTTTATCCAGCCGGACGATTTGCATGAGGCCGCGTATGGTAAGCGGCGATGCCGCCGGGCGTCGACCGGTTTCGCCCGGCACCCGGGCGACCGCGCGGTAGGATTTCGCTGACTTGCTTTTTTTGCCTATACCGTCGACATTGAATCCGAGGCAGGGGCATCATCCCATAACTCTCGAATGAGTATCGTAAATCTCCCGACGGATGAGCCCGGACCATGAACCCCTCCCTCACGGCAATTGCTGTGATCCTGAACGTTCTTCTGATCGCGATCGCCGCCGGCTTGATTTATCGTCATCTGCATCGGCGAGCGCTGCAGACGGCGGAGCTGCGCAGCCAGAAGCAACGCCTGGAAAACGAGGTCGTGGAACGCACTCGTGAGCTGGCGGAGCTTTCGACCCATCTCCAAAGCGTGTCCGAGCGCGACAAGGCCAGCCTGGCGCGCGAGCTGCACGATGAGCTGGGTGGCCTGCTGGTCGGCGCCCGCATGGATATCTCCTGGGCGGAACAACACCTCGGCGCGGCCGATATCGACCTGAAGCAGCGCCTCAATCGTGTGCAGCAGAACCTGTCGGCCAGCATCGATCTCAAGCGGCGCATCATCGAGGAGCTGCGGCCGACGCTTCTCGACAACGTGGGGTTCATCGCCGCGCTCCGCTGGCAGATGAAGGAGACCTGCGTCCGTGCGGGTCTCGCGTGCAACGAATACTTTCCGGACGAGGAGCCCAAGCTCACCTCGGATGCCGCAATTTCGCTGTTCCGGATCGCCCAGGAATCGTTCGCCAACATCCTCAGGATGGGTGCCGCCAAAACCGTGGATGTGACCCTGGATGTCGACGATGACTCCGTCGTGTTCCGCATCTCGGATAACGGGCGCGGGATATCCGACCCCAGCTTCCAGAGCGACGTGCACATTCTCGCCTCGATGCGCCACCGGGTCCGCGCACTGCGTGGCACGTTCGACGTTTCCGGCTCCTCGACGGGCGGCATCCTCGAGGTGCGGCTACCGGTGTCGCTGGCGCTCCGGGAAATCTCCGAGCCCGAACCTCTTCGTGAATAGCGAGCCGGCATGGCTCCGCATGGGCCGGGAGCTCAAATCCATTGCGCAGATCGGGCTGACCTTCTGCCACGATCCGTTCGATCGGCAGCGCTACGAGCGCATCCGGGAGCTCGCAGCCGCCGTGATTGCCGAGGGCTCAGGCCGCGAGGACCCGGGCCTCCTCGACTACCTGAGGGCCGACACGGGATACGCGACGCCAAAGGTAGACGTTCGTGCCGCCGCGTTCGTCGATGGCCGGGTGCTGCTGGTCCGCGAGGTCAGCGACGGTGCCTGGACGCTGCCCGGTGGCTGGGCCGACGTGAACGAGTCGCCCGCCGAATCGGTGGTCCGGGAAGTATTCGAAGAATCCGGTTTCGAGGCTCGCGCGGTGAAGCTCGCCGCCGTCTACGACTTTCGCAAGCGAAATCGCCCTCATCATCTCGACTCCATCTACAAATTGTTCTTCATTTGCGAGATCACCGGCGGCACCGCCGCCGCCAGCATCGAGACCAGCGCCGTGGACTTCTTTGCCGAGGACCGGCTTCCACCGCTCTCGACCGGCCGCACCACGGCCGAACAGATTCACCGCATGTTTCGCCACGCTGCCGAGCCCGGCCTACCGACCGACTTCGATTGAGGGCTCCACAGGCGCGACATCGCGCTTCCTGCGGCGGGCCATCCACAGATACACGCAGGCGCAGACGGCAAGCAGTACCGCCGCAATCACCCCGGAACGCGGATCCTCGATCAGCGTCGCGATCAGGAACAGCAAGCAACCCGACAGCACGATCCCGGTGGTGAATGGAAATCCGAACGCCCGGTAGGGTCTGTGAATATCGGGCTCCCGCCGGCGCAGCACGAAGACGGCCGCGTAGACTGCGACATAGGTCAGGAGGAAAAGGACGCTGGCGAGCGCCACGATCTGCTCGAACGTGCCGGTCAGGATCAGCGCCACGGCCGCCGCGCTCGAGATCCCGAGAGCGAGCCGCGGCGTACCGCCGGCGCTCACGCCGACCGCCTTCGCGGTGAACAGGCCGTCCCGGGCGATGCCCAGCAGGATGCGCGGCATCATCAACAAGGTGGCATTGACCAGGCTGAGCACCGTCAGCAGCGAGATGACCGTCACGAGCACCGCACCGCCACCCGGCAGCACGATGCGAGCCGCGTCGGCCGCCGGCAGCTGAGAGGCCGCGAGCACCGGGAGCGGCAGGACACGCAGCACCGCGGCGTTGATCAGCACGTAAAGCATCGTCAGCACGAGGGTTCCGCCGACGATGGCGCGCGGCATCGTGCGCCCCGGATCGGTGCTCTCCTCGGCGAGATATATCGGGGAATACCAGCCATCGTACGTGACCAGTACCGCGCGAAAAGCCGTCACCAGGGCGCCTGCCATGGCAATCGAGAATAACGGCAACTGTGCCGCGCTCCGTGGCAGGGCGGCCCCGGCGGGTGCGGCCGGCGCCATGAAGCAGGCCACCACCAATATCATCATCATGAGTCCGATGGATACGCTGATCACGCGCGTGATCGCGCTGCCGATGCGAAGTCCCGCCCACTGCGAGGCCGTGAGCCCCGCAATGATCAATACGGCCCCGGACCGGGCATATTGCACAGCCGGCGGCCAGAGCGTGCCGAGAAACGCCGTCGCGGTCATGGATACATACGCGATCGAAGCGGTCTGATTGAGCCAGTCGCTCCATCCCACCAGGAAGCCCACTCCGTCTCCGAAGGCGCGGCGCGTATACACATAGAAGCCGCCGGCCTGCGGAATTGCTGCCGCGAGCTCGGACACCGACACGGCCCCGAGCAGCGCATAGAGGCCGCCGAGCACCCAGAACACCAGGATCGCATGAGTGTCGCCCAGGGACGCGGCCAGCGTTCCCGGCAGCCGCAGGATGCCGGCACCCACGGTTCCGCCGAATACCATGGCGAGCCCGAACCCGAGCCCGAGGACTCGGCGCAACGGGCGCGCGCTCGCGGACACCGATTGGGACGTCACATTCAGCCGCCGGATGAGGTGGAGGTCGGATGGTATCATCCCGCGAACAGGGCGCCGACCGCCGGCTGCAGTGTGACCGTCTTTGCAAATTTGCGATGTGCCGTCCGCGGACACCTTCCGATGTGCGCCGAGAATGTGAAAAATAAGGGAGTATTTCCGTCATCCGGCAGCAATCAATGAAGTTCAGGCTCAAAGCTTTCGGCGTGCATTTGCTCTGCAGCAGCGCGGTGCTCAGCCTCATTCTCGGCGGCCTTTATCTCGGCTGGTATCACTGGCCGGGCTGGTATCTGACCGACGTCATCCACGTGATCGCGGTCATGGTGGCCGTCGACGTGGTGCTCGGCCCCTTGATCACGCTGATCATCGCCAATGAGCGCAAACCGCGCCGGGAACTCGCCCGGGACATCGTCATGATCGTGGCGGTGCAGCTGAGCGCGCTCGGGTACGGCACCACGGCTCTGTGGAACGGACGGCCCCTGTACTACGCCTTCTCCGTGAATTGCCTACAGGTCGTGCAGGCGTACGACATCGATGGCGACTCGGCACGGACCGCGCGCAAGCAGGGCTTGGAGCTTGCTCCACACTGGTATAGCCTGCCGCGCTGGATCTGGGCGCCTTTCCCGAAGGACTCGGCAAAGGCCGGCAAGATTTTTCAATCCCTCATGCAGGGCGGGTACGACATCATCGGCCTGCCGCAGTACTACCAAACATGGCCGCGGGGAGTACCGGAGCTGCGCACTCAATTGCAGAAAGTGAGCGACATCCGCTTCTTCTCTCCCCAGCAAAAGGCCGTGCTGGAACAGCGCATGCAGGCCGCCAAGCTCGATGTGAGCCAGCGCAACGGCATCGCACTGACCGGCAGGGGCAGCTCCCTGCTCGCGGTGATGGATCCGCGCAACCTCCAGCTTCTCGCGATCATCAAGGCGACCTAGCATAATGGGTGCATGATCCGCGACAGCGGCATGCCCGATCGGCAAGCCTGGGAAAGCTTCTTCGACCCGGCCGACATACTGCGCCGGCTGCGGTTCCAGCCGGGTGCCGGCGACGTGGTCGATCTCGGCTGCGGCTACGGCACTTTCTCGATCGCGGCCGCACAGCTCACCGGCGCCACCGTGCATGCGCTCGACATCGATCCGCTGATGATCGAGACAACCATCGGGCGGGCTCGCAGCTTGGGCCTGTCGAACGTGCGCGCCATCGAGCGCAACGTCGTCACGGAGGGCACCGGGCTGGCGGACGCCTGCGTGGCATTCGCGATGCTCTTCAACGTGTTGCACGCGGAAAATCCGACCGTTCTGTTGCAAGAGGCATTTCGAATCCTGCGGCCGCGCGGCTTGCTCGGGATCATCCATTGGGTGCATGAGGCGAGCACGCCGCGAGGCCCCGATCTCAGCATCCGGCCACGCCCCGAGCAGTGCCGCGACTGGGCGCGACAAGTGGGCTTCGTGTCCGAGGAACCGCCGATTTCGCTGCCGCCCCATCACTATGGGCTGGTGCTGCGAAAGCCGGGGTGAAGCGAAGGTCCGATCAGATAGCGTGCGCCGCTTTCAGGTGCATGACGGCACCCTTGTCGATCAGCAGCTCGCCGTCGCGGCGGGCGGTTCCCTCGCTTCGACCAGGCACGTAATAGCGCGCGTCTGCCAGCCTGAAGGCGACTTCAACGGCGGCATCACGCGCCACCCGTATTCGATCGGTTTTATCGATGATCATTCCATCTTTGCTCCACCAGCTCCATGACAGCGCATCAGTGCGGAGCAAGACCTGGGTCTTGCCATTCCTCGGATGCGCCTGGGCGCCGAATGACGCGCTGGCCTGGAAAAATGTCTTCGCGTCGAGCTTCGTCGCCGGAATGAGTTTGACGGGAATTTCCATGCTCAGCTCGTATTCTCCGGCGGCCATCATCGGGCAGGCCCCGGTCAACGAATCGCCCGCGGCAGCGACGCCGCGTTGTTCGGAAAAAGTCACCTCGCATTCATTGCAGGCATTCGATTTATTCGTCGACCGGCACTCGCCCTTGACGACAATCGCGGCGGACTCCGGGGCAGCCTGAGCAGCGGGCAGAAACAGAGCCAGTACGGCAGCCGGCAGTACGCCAAGGAAGCGCGGGAATAACAGTGAAGCCCGGCCACGCCAATGGCCGGGCTTTTCCATCGAACCGCTACGCATCGGCCGCGGCGCTACTCGCCGCCCCATCCGGAATCATTGCGGCCGGTCACGACGTCCTCGGCCGCTCCGGTCAACTTCAGAATGGTCACTCCGGCACCGGCGCGGTCCAGGCCGTAGATATAGCCTCGATCGTCCACCTCGACGATATCCATATAGGGCGTCGCCGTGCAGACGGTCTCGCCGGAGAGGTTCGTACCGCATTCGGGTATTTCCCGGCCGGTCGGCTTTTGAATGAAATAGGCGACGGCCCGTGGGTTCACCGGATCACGGATATCCCACACTCGCAAGCCGCCCGCAAACCAGCTCACGAACGCGAGCCTTCCGTAATACGGAGCATAGATCTCCCAGTTGGTGTGATGCGCTCCGAAGCGCGCCGAACGATGGCAGAAATCGCCCGGGAACTGTGGAACGTTCAGGGTCGATATCGGCCACGGTGTTTGAATGTTGGTGATGTCCATCAGATAGGCGTCGTGGGGCGCCTCGCCGAGACAAGCCAATGGTCCCATCGCCTCGGAGGTCACGATGTCGATGTTCCAGGTTTGCGGTTTGCCGTTGAGGTAGTTCTGCTGCTCTTCGGGAATGGGCACTCCAAAAATCGGCGTCGCATTGTGCGCGCCCTCGAGCGGATTCATGGTGATGTAGCTGATCTGCGGATAGAGCAAATCCTCTTCGGTCGGATTGGTCGCGCAACCCCCCGAGGCGCCCGGGTTGAACGAGGTACTGCATCCGTTCAGGAGCTTGTCTCGGGCGACGATTTGAATGACACCCCCGCTGCCGACGCCATAGGGGAAGAATACCTCGTTGATCTTGGTGCCCGCCGAATAGGCCTGGTGCATGTCGGCGGGTGGATTCGTCACTCCCTCGTAGCAATTCGGGCTGCTGGGGGCATTCATGCAATTCTGTGCCGTCGCCGGAGTGGCGCTCGGCTGAGCGCCGGGCAGGCCGAACTGACGGATGAACACCGGGCTCTTCGGATTGCTCAGGTTGTAGATCAGGGCGTGCCACTCTTTGCCTTGCCACGAGTTGCTCGCCTCGTCGCCGATCAGGTAGGCGATTCCCGTATCGCATTCCCAAAAGCTCTTGTGGTACTCGTTCATCCCGGTGACGACGGTGGTGAGCAAGGTCGGCGCCGCCGGATTGGTGACGTTCCAGATCTCGTCACGACCACTATTCGACGAAGTGTTGCCCCGATGGGTGAGCAGGTAATAATTGCCCTTCACACCGTTCGGTAACGTGTCGCCGCTGCATACGAAGGTATGCGGTGCGTTGCCTCCGGCCGGGTCTCCGGCAAGGTTGGACAGAAACACAGGGTTGCTCGGGTTCGTCACATCGTAGATCGCAACGCCGCATTGTTCGACCTCGTGCGTCGTCGGATTCACATCCGTCCCAGCGCCGCTGCCGATATAGGCGATCTCGCGCCCGTTCTGGTCTTCGATCCATTCCTGATCGCTCTGGGAGCATCCCAGGTCCGTCAAATATCCCACCACCTGCATGTTCCAGATGGACTGTTGGTCGACCGGGCTGGGAGGTGGCTCGCGCAACTGCGGCTGTCCGTAGGCGCCGCTCTGGTCTTCGTTCAGCTTGATGGTCGGGACGTTCGGTCCGTTCGGAATGTACCCGAGCTTGATCGGGTTATACGTTTGAGCCTCGGATTGAGGCTGGCTCGAGGCCATGCCGCTCAAGCCGAAGATCAGCCCACAGAGAGCGACAACAGAGACAAGCCCGCAGCCACGGGCGATTTGGCACAGGTGATACACGGCAGATCCTCCCAACTGTTTTTATAAACGTTTGAGGTTGCTCCATGCGCATCATTCATTCTTGGCTGGCGGTTCCCCCGCCGGCTCTTTGAATAACACAGCGTCGGTGGCAATTCAAACCGCGTAGGCGATTCGAAATCGCGCTTCACCCAGGCGCTCGATCATCGCGGCCCATCAAGGCCGCGAGAGCTCAGTGTTCCTCGATGAGCCGCCGCAAATCGGCCGTCATACCGTCGATGTCGGGTTTGGAGGTGCCGAGCGAGGTCATCCGAAGCCGCGCCGTTCCCGTTCCGTCGAACACATAGATCACCGAGCTGTGCGTGACCTCGTAGGGGTGACCTTTCGTGGCCGCCGCCACCGAATAAACCGCGTGGAATCGCCCCGCGAGCGCCTCGAGCTCCTCGGGTGTACCTCGCAAACCGTCGATTTGCGATCCGAAATAATTGACGTACTGAGCGAGTACGGGGAGCGTGTCGCGGTTCGGATCGACCGCGATGAAAAGCACTCTGACGCGCCGCGCCAAAGGTCCGAGGCGCCTCAGGATGTCAGCGACGTTCGCCATGGTCGCGGGGCAATAGTCGGGGCAATTCGTGTATCCGAAATAAAGCAGCACGATGCGACCGCGATAGTCTTCCTGCGTCACCTGCTTGCCGTCGCCTGCACGCGTCATTCTAAACAGCAGGGGCAACACGCTTCCCGACACGTCGATCGCGTGCCATGGCGCGCTCTGGCTGAAGCCGCACAGCACGAGGAAGCCGAGCGCTGAAAACCGCAAAATCATCCGCGACATGGTGGTAGATCCCTATGAGGCTCTCAACACGGCCGGAGTTCGATGCTATATTTTATCCCCGAATGTTGCTCTCGGAGGGGACCATGGCTGCGAGAACGCTCGTGTCGGCCGTCATCTTCGGAGTGTGTTGGTTTGGCGCTTGGACGGTCTGCGCCGCCCCCCCCTCCGCCACGGATCCCGCGACCGAGAGGAACTTCAGCGCGGAGACGTTGGCGAAAATCATCCCGGGAGTCACCACCGAGACGGAGGTCCAGGCGCTTCTCGGCAAGCCATCCTACGCCGTGGACTTCGGCAGCGGAGCCTTATGCCCTCCGAAGCCCTCCGGCAAATCCATCAATGAACCCACTGTCAATTCTTGGAACTATCGGGGTCGAGATTCCGACGGGCCGTATGTAGTCCATATTGAATTCGATGCCAACTACGTGACCTATCTCATCTCGAAGATCCCCATCACCGGTGTCGGAGTGGCGAGGGTCGCGAAACCGCAGGCGACGGTCGACAAACCATCGGAATCGGCGTCCGGCAAACTCTGAAGGCATATCGAAAGACTTGTTCAGGCTATCCCGCAAGAGCCACGCTCACCGGTAGCTCAAATCCAGGCAGCGCGCGCCTCGGACACCGATTCCCGATCCCCGATGCCGATAGTCAGCATCGCGATGTCGTTTTCCACGTCAATCGGCTATTTCCTACCGCTCGTCTGTCGAGAATCTTACCTTCGAGGAAGGCGCGTGACCGTAAAGTGGAGTTGGGAGGCCGAACAGTTGGCCAACTTGCGTGCAGACGATTCGCTCCGTCTTCTGACGGTTACTATCGACACGGTAACCGATTTGGAGGATATAGCGGCGTTGCGTCCCGACTTCGAACGGCTCGGCGGCGTTACCGGCAACCGCCTGCCCTTCGCCCTGCACGATTGGCAGCTGACCTGGTGCCAGCATTTTCTGAACCAGGATTCACGGATCCGTGATCAGCCGCTATTTTACGTTTTGCGCAACAGCCAGCGCGCATGCGTCGCGCTGCTGCCATTCATCCTCAGCCGCCGCCGCTTGGGGCCGATCAAGGTGGGCTTCATCAACCTGCTGGGCGGCGATCCCTCCATCACGGAGATTCGCGCGCCGCTGGTGGAGCCCGGATACGAATCTCTTACGGCCGCGGCTGTGCACGGCGCCCTCGAAAAAATCCCGGACTGGGATTGGGTGCATTGGGCTCATATCAGCCCGGAGTTCGCGAAGGCGTTATCCTCGGACGCGCAAGCGCTTTCCTGGCAGCCGTCGGTGCCGGATTTCGTGATCGACCTCGCACCCTCCTGGGAGGAATTTCGGGCGCGCCTGAAGCGGAATGTCCGCGAGTCGCTGCGGCACAGCTATAACTCGCTGAAGCGCGAAGGCATAACGTTCGAGTTCGAAGCGATCGAGCAGGCGGCTGAGATTCGCCGGGGCCTCGATCGCTACCTCGAGCTGCACCGCATGCGCGCCGAATTCGCGAGCGCCGCGCACCACCCGGACCGCTTTGCGAACAAGGTCTGCCGGGATTTCCTGGTCGCGGTTTGCGAACGGTTGGCGGCGCGCCGGGCCGTGCGCCTTTTTGCATTGAAAGTGCAAGGTCAGGTCGTCGCCATGCGCTTGGCCTTCGTCGTCGCAGACTCGCTGTACCTGTATTATTCGGGATTCGACCCCCGATGGTGGCGCTTCGGCGTCATGACCACCACCGTTGCGGAAGCAATCAAATATGCGATAGCGAACGGGTTTAAAACCGTCAACTTGTCGCCCATCAACGAGGTCTCCAAGACGCGCTGGGGGCCTCGCCAAGTCGATTATTCATCGGCCTACGAGCCGAAACCGCGGCTACGGTCTCGGCTGGCGAACAGCGCCTATCTGAAGCACCGCTCCGCGAGGTTTCTACAGCGCATCATCCCATTGCGTTCCTGGAATTGACGCGAACTCGGTCCTGCTGCCCGGCCAAGCGCTCAAGGCCTGCGAAATCGAACAGCGCGGGATCGGCGGACTGCGAGGGGCACTAGTCGTACCGCTACCACCCTCACCCCGGCTGGCTCCAAATAGAATTCATACTGAGCCAGACAGGAGCGCAGGAAGCTCCGCGCGCTGTGTCCGGCGCGGCGCAATACCCGGCGATGCGTCAACCACACCACGGCGGCAGTACTTGCGAAGAAAATCCGATGCGCGGAGCGCGTCAAGCCCCGCAGCGGAGCGGCACGGCCGGCTTGCAGGGCGAATAGCAATTGAGACTCGAAACCGACATGGGCCAGCTCATCGGAAACGATGGTGCGGCAAAGACCCTGCAAGCGCTCGCAGTCCGTAACCGATTCGAGTGCTCGATAATATACGTTTCCAATCAGCTCAGCGCTGATGAGCACGCATAGATACAGCTGCAACCCGGCGAGTCGCCGGATACGACGAAAAACCCGATCGGTCCAGTCAGTTGTCTTCAGCTGCATGCAGTGATCCTCCATGAAGGTCCGCAAGAGCGAGGCATGACGCTGCTCCTCTCGAATGAGCAATTCGATGATCCTGACCAGGTGAGGGATCTGCTTCGCGCGCGCGAAGCGTTCGGCCGCTCGCAGGAGTGTCCGTCCCTCGGACTGTTCACCGAGCTGAAAAGCTGCGATCGAGCTCGCAATGAGCCGCAGTTCATCGGGCCTCAGAACATCGGAAAGGCTCTGCGGAACACGACCGGGATGCAGGGCGTGATGTTCGAAATGATTCAACCAGATCTCGAGATCTCCGGGACCCATGCCGCCACCCTCCTGATTGCACCACACCGAGTGTGAGAGATCATTCGGGTAGTCCTGTGGAGGAATGCGGGCGGATTGTGGCAGCGTTCGCTCGGTACTTTCACCCAAGCCACGTAACCACACCGGTGCTTACATCGTGCATCGCGGCAACAATAGTGAGCTTATGATCGTCCACCAAGCCCGTGAGCACCGTGCTGCGAGAGATCAGCTGCCCAGCAGCGTCCTGGGCGTTGCGCTCGCTGACCTTCTGGACGAACTTCTTGTCCTTGGAGGTTCCTTTACCCTCGGATGCAGTCACTTCCGCCACGGCCGGCCGAATATTCTCGAGTGCGGCTGTGAGGTTACCCAGGTGGACGTGGTCAATCGCGCCTTTGACTGCACCGCAGTCCGAGTGACCGAGGACAACGATGAGCTTGGACCCGGCCACGGCAGTCGCATATTCCAGGCTCCCCAGAATGTCGGTATTGACGAAGTTGCCCGCAACGCGCACCGCAAAGATGTCGCCGATGCGCTGATCAAACACGAGTTCGGGCGACACACGGCTGTCCATGCAGCCCAGCACCGCGGCGAAGGGAGCCTGCCCTGCGGCCGTAAGCTTCACCTGGGTTTGAGCGTTGCAATGAATCGGGCGACCGGCGACAAAGCGCGCGTTGCCTTCCTTCAAGCGATCGAGCGCTTGGGTCGCCGTCGTGGCGCTCTGGGTCGCTTTAGTGTAGACGGCACAGAGGTCCTCGGCCCTTACTGCGGCGGCGCCTACGCCCAGCGCTCCAATTCCAACGAGAAAGTTCCGTCTTGTGGTCATGATGGTCTCCTGCAAGGGGTTGCCTTAGAGATTCCGACATGTGACAAGCAAATTGGCGATGCGATACGCGTCGTCATTGCGCAAAATGTGACAGGTTGCGCTGCGCCAACACCTTCATGCTACCAATATACCGGACGACAGACGACTTGCAGCCGAGGCGCTTCGTGATCCCACTGAACTCGCGGCAGTTTCTGCCGGCAAGAGCGTTCTGGTACCTCGCGCTACGTGCCTGCGACAGACAGCCAAGCCACATCGGCGCTCACTGGCTCATTGCCACGGCCGACGAGCGCCGCGTCGGCATCTTCAACGCCGACACGGCGAGAATCGGTATTTTCTAGGGTCGCCATGCGTCGGCGTCGCCATGCTCCACGCGGGAGCCCTGCGTGAGCGGTGGAACCACGGGTATGCGAGTTGGAAACAACGCGCGGGATGCACACAACGCCGCCAAGGCTCCCACGAGCTGCGCTGCGATGAAGGCCGGCACGTCGGTTGGCCGGATACCGGAGAAAGTGTTGGTGAGCGATCGGGCGATGGTAATCGCCGGATTGGCAAACGAGGTCGAGGCGGTGAACCAATAGGCGGCTCCGATCCAGCACGCCACCATCCAAGGCGCATCGTCGGCGCGCCGGTGACCGAGAACAACGAGGAGCAAACCGAAGGTGGCGACGGCCTCGGCAAGCCATTGCGAGGGACCGGTGCGGATATGCATCGAGGCTTGCCAGAGGGGGATTTCGAACATGAAGTGCGCTAACAAAGCCCCGACGCAGCAAGCAACGACTTGGGCAATGATGTATGTGCAGGCCTCGGTCCAGGCGAGCTTGCCCCGCAGTGCTTCGATGAACGAGACCGCAGGATTGAAGTGGGCACCGCTCACGGGTCCGAGCAACGCAATCAGCACCGCTAGAACCGCGACCGTGGCCCCTGTGTTGGCAAGCAGCGCGACCGCGACGTTCCCGCCCGCCAGGCGCTCGGCCATGATTCCGGAGCCGACCACGGTGGCGCTGAGCAGAAGTGACCCCACACTTTCCGCGGCAAGCCGCCGCCGAAGCCGGATGGGCGCTGCGCTCATTCGGTCACCTTGCCGATGTTGCGCACCTGTGCACTCAAGGTCATGCGGTCGAGCGACTCCACAGGCAGACTCGTGAAGAGGTCGATCCGGCGGCTTAGCAGCCGGAAGGCCTCCCGAAACGCATTCGCACGCTCGATCGCCCCTTCCACGTGGGCCGGATCCGGCACGCCCCAATGCGCGGTCATTGGTCGACCGGGCCAAACCGGGCAGACCTCGCCGGCGGCCGCGTCGCAGACTGTGACGACGAAATCGAGAGCCGGCGCACCCGGACGGGCGAATTCATCCCAATCTTTGCTGCGCAGCCCGTCTGTCGGAATCTGCAAACGTTCCAGGAGATCGAGCGCACCTTGATTGACCTTGCCCGTCGCGTGACTGCCCGCGCTGAAGGCGCGAAAACGGTCTTTACCCTTTTGATTCAAGTACGCCTCCGCGAGGATCGAGCGCGCGGAATTGCCGGTACATAGGAAAAGCACGTTGAAGACCCGATCGGACATTGCGTTGACGCCTTAGCAGCTCGACCCGGCGGCGATGGCTTTCGCCTTTGCCTCCGGCACGCAGCATGGGGCGACCGGATTCTGACTCGGAACGGTCGATTCGCCGTGATTGAACACGGGCGTGTCCTTGCCATAGACGGGAATGATGCCCAGGGTGTGGAAGGTCTCCCACGCCAGGCCGGTCGGATCGGTCACCCAGTATTTATTGGATTGGGCATAGCAACAGGGTTGCTCGTCCTCTTGGATAAGGCGCGCATCGGCCGCGTGCAGCTGCGTATGCATACTGCGAAGTTCTTCATCCGTATCGACCTGAAAGCCCAAGTGGTTGACGCCGATGGGTTGCCGGTGGGTGGAGATCGCGAAATTCACCCGCGGATCCTCGAGCATCCATTTGGCATAGTCGGATTGAATGACGGTCGGTTCCGCGGCAAACAACGTTGAGTAGAAGCGGATCGACCGCTCGAGGTCCTCGACGCTCACGTGAAGGTGGAATCGTTTCATGCTCGTCTCCGCTTCGGGTGGGAAACCTCGGCCGCAGGGGGTGCGCACGCCGGGCCGCAGTCTTTGTCCGCCAGTGCGCAGCAGTTCTCCGTCAGAAAGCCCAAGAGCTGGTTCGTGCGGGAAAAATTTGGGCTGTAATACAAGAACCGCCCTTCGCGGCGCACCTCAATGAGGTTCGCTCGCTGCAGCTCCTTCAAGTGAAAGGACAGCGTCGGGCCCGGCACGTCGAGCTTTTCGCTCAATTGGCCGGGCGTGAACCCTTCCGGACCGCGCCTCACCAGCAATCGGAATAACGCAAGACGCGATTCTTGCGCCAGGGCGGCCAAGGATTCGACGACTTCATAAGATTTCATATTTCCAAATTTATAGAATTGTATGACGGTAGTCAATACCTCTCGCTGGGAACGACATGCGCGTTCCGCCATGCATTGCCGGCCGGCACGAGCGAGGCCACCCTCGCGCGCGCCCACGTGCACGAGCGCGGGTCGCGGATGAGGTCGATGCGCCTACGACGCGCCTTTCAAAAGGCGGTGCGCCCGAGCGATGCCAGAACACACCAGAGCACCACGATCCATGCGGGCCAGCGTGCACCCACGAGAAACACAAAACCGACCAGCGCGATGGCAAAATCCTTGGAGTCCCGCACCGTGCTGATCCAGACCGGGTCATAGAGGGCCGCCGCCAACAGGCCCACCACCGCCGCGTTAACCCCCGCGAGCATCCGGGCTGTTCCGTCGCGAGCACTCAAGGTTTGCCAGAACGGCAACACGCCCGAGACGATCAGGAGACCCGGAAGAAAAATAGCGAGCAAGCTCACCGTCGCGCCGAGGGCCCCGCCTTGGCCGCCGAAGAGGCGATCGCCCAAGTAAACGGACACCGTGAACATGGGGCCCGGTACGGCCTGGGCGGCGCCGTAGCCCGCCAGAAACGTGCCATTGTCGAGCCACCCCGGATCGACCACCGCCTGCTTGAGAAGCGGCAAAACCACATGACCACCGCCGAACACGAGCGCGCCCGTGCGATAAAACGCCCCCGCCACCTGGCCCATCGGTGACCTCCCAGGCGCAACCGTCAATGCGATGATCAGCAACACCCCAAAGAGGACCACCAATGCCGTGCCGGTACGGCGCCCGTAACGCAGCGTGAAGCTCCCGCCGGGATGGGCGGTCACCCGGCGACAGAGCCAAGGACCCAAGCCTGCGCCGCCGGCGATCACCAGCAGTTGCATCCAGGACGGACCTCCCACCGCAACCAGGCCTGCGGCGGCGGCAGCCATCAGAGCGCGCGGGGCGTCTGGAGTCAGCGTGCGCGCCATTCCCAGGACCCCTTGTGCGACCACGGCGACGGCCACCAGCTTAAGACCGTGCACCAGGGCCTCCCCCCAGGCTCCTGCGAGATAGTTGCTGGAGGCGGCGAGCGCGTACAGCAGCAGTGCCGAGGGCAGCGTGAAACCGATGAAAGCGGCCAGTGCGCCGAGCCACCCGGCGCGCAGTAGACCCAAGGAGAAACCGAGCTGGCTGCTCGCCGGTCCGGGTAGAAACTGGCAAAGCCCTATCAACTGACCGAAGTGCTCCTCATCGATCCAGCGACGCCGCTCGACGAACTCGCGACGAAAGTAGCCGAGGTGCGCGATCGGACCGCCGAAGGAAGTCAGACCCAGCTTGAGAAATGCCGCCCCGACCTCCAGAGCGCTACCGGGCCGCCCGACGACGGCGACTCTCCGCTGTTCGGGAAGCGGGGTGCTCGAACTCATGCGTAGTCGATGAGGGCCATGAATCCGAAATCCATATGCAGCTGCTGGTGGCAATGAAAGAGCGTGCGTCCCGGATTATCGGCAACAAAGTCGAATTCCAATTCCTGATAGCCGCCCAGCATTACGACATCTTTCAGCACGCCCGAAATGTCCTTGCCACCGACGCGGACGAGCTCAAAGCTGTGGCGGTGCAGGTGAAGGGGATGAATATCGTCGCTCGCATTGCGAAACTTCATGCGATAGCGTCGACCTTGATGCACGGTGTACATCGGTTTCATGGTTGCCATCGAGAAGGCCTCGCCGTTTAGCGTCCACTGGTTGAAGCCGTCGAGTGCCGCATTGTGCTTGACGATGGTGATATCGATCGTCTCATCGGGCTTGGCGGCCTTCTCAGGCATCCGCGCGTGACCGAAGACGCTGTAATCCCAGTGAAACGGGCCCGGCTTGATCCACTGCGGTCTGCCTTTATGGTTCGCGTACTCGACGACGATGCCCATGCCGTGGCTGCGATCGTCATCCGCGAGATCCCCCATCACCCACACCCCCGGATGATTCATTTCAACCATCGCGGATATGCGTTCCGCGGTTCCCAACCAGAGCACCGGCACCTCGGCCTGTGTCGGTACGGGATTGCCATCGAGGGCAATCACTCGAAATACGTGGCCGGGGAGCGCCAGACTTCTGATTTCGCCGGCGCTCGCGTTCAGCACATGAAAGAGTACACGCTCGCCTTGCTTGACCCGAATCGGCTCGCCGTGCCCCAGCATTCGACCGTTGATGCAGAAAAGCTCATAGCCCACCTCGTAGCCTTTGGTCTTGGTCTTCGCCTCGGGGTCGGCTTTCTTACCCATCTCCTCCAATCCGGCGACGGGGGAACCGGTGAGCGCGTCCGTCGCCATGTCACCGCCGCGGCTGAAAGTGGGCGAGAACTCTTTGAGCACCAGGAAGACCTCGCGATCGTACGCACCAGGATTGTTCTTGGGCTCGATATAAACGGGGCCGGACTGGCCCGTGTAGGTGCCGCGATTCAAATCCGCCCCGGCCACGACGTGCGTGTGATAGAAACGAAAGCCCGAGGGCTTGGGCACGAAGGCGACCCGGCGCATACCATGGGCCGGCACGAACGGTGTGCCCTCCTCGGAAGCCCCGTCCACATCGCTCGGAATCATCTGCCCGTGCCAGTGCACGAGCTCCGGCGTGCCGGTGTCATTGTGGATATCGACCACCACCCGCCGCCCTTCCTTGAAGCGCAGCAGGGGGCCGGGAAATTGGCCGTTGTACAACGGGGTCGATACGATATGCTCGGGTGAGAGCTCGATGAGTCCTGTCGCGATCCTCAAGATATAGTCGGCTTTGTCGGCGCGGCTATCCTCGGCGAATCCCGACCGCGGCAAAGCGGCGAGCAATGGAAGCGTACTTGCGTATTGCAGCAATGAACGACGACTGATCATTGGGGTGTCTTCCGATCGAGTTTCGCCGCGCAGATGGCCAGCAGACGCATCCGGGTCGTCATAACTCGATGATACTCGCCGGCAACCGCCTCATCGCACAAATTCGAGTCCGGCCCGGTAAACAGACGTATGCAAACCGCGCTTGGCCGACCCGATCGCGATGAGCATCGTCATGACCCACAATCCGTCGAGCCAACGACGGCGGCGGGTCATTCTACAATCCAATACCGTACTTGCTGTCGCTTCAAAAAGTCTCTCGCACGGGCACCGTGCAACAACGCAAGCGTCGACAGCTGCCCGGCCTCGGTACAACTGCTTGCCGCGACGGTGACCGAGCGCGGCGCGGCCGGCACCGGCCAGCCCGTGCGTGGGTCTAAGATGTGCCCATAGCGAATTCCATTCTTCAACAAGAAGCGTCGCGAGTCGCCGCTGGTCGCGAGCGCGCCGCGCCGCAGATCGAGAATGAGCGTGGCCTCTCGATCGGTGTCCGGCCGCTCGATGCCCACTCGCCAGGGCGCGTACGGGGGTGCCCGATTGGTGCGCAGGTCGCCGCCAAAGTTGATCAAAAAGGGCACAGAGCACCGTGCTGCGAGGAGCTCGAACGCCCTGTCCACCGCATATTCTTTGCCGAAACCGCCGAAATCCAATTCCATGCCGGGCGGTAATAGAAGGTGTGGGGGCTCCCACTGAAGCTTGTCAAAACCAATCAGCGGCAGAAGTTCCTCAACGATGCGGGCGTCGGGAATTCGATCCGAGCCGTCAAACGTCCACGCGCGACGTAAGATGCCCGAAGTGATATCAAAGAGGCCTTCGCTCGCTTCGTAGCACGCGCTCGCAAAGTCAAGCAGGGAAGAGGTCTCCTGATCGATTTCGAGGCGTTGATTGCGATTGGCATGGATCCGGGCAATGACACTGTCGTCGCGATACCGGCTGTATTTGTGTTCGATGCGCCAGGTCTCCCTGGCCACGAGTCGGCCGTGCTCCAGGGCCGCGCCTCGATCCGTCGTCGACATCAGCAATTCACAAGGACTCGCCATCGCACTGAAGCGAAGCGCGATCAGCCCATCGCCGCGCGGCTCGATGACGACTTCTTGAGGCGGAAATGCGGACAAGAGATCAGTCGATGACGAATACAGTCGTTTCGCCCCTCCGGGGATTCGCAATCCTATCCTTGCGTTGCCGCGCTCATCGCGTTTCGGCGGCGTCTTAGAATCGCCAGCCGACCTGAACAAGAACGGCTTTCAAGGGCGGCAGCAGATCGAGTCCTTGCAGGGCCGCGGGTACTGCCGGTTGATCGAACGTTTGTTGATAATACTCGATTCGTACATTCAATTCCGAGCCGGGATGATTTTGCTGATCAGGAAGTTTGTGCGCGTATTTCAGCCCATAGGTGAGCGCGTGAAATGCGCCCAAGCGCTCATCGGACGACTGATACTCGGGTGCTTTTTCGGTATTCGAAAGCCATGGCGTATAAAAAAAGGCCGCCGACTGCCGATACCAACGCAAGAGCGGCTCGATGTACTGGTCTCGATTGGACAGCGTCCAACGCGGGCGCAACTCAACAGTGTCGGAGCGCACCTGCCAGTTATCCTGCATATACCGAAGCGATAAGGCGGCGGAGAACTGATTCCAGGCGCCACGGTTCTCAAGGTAGACGCTCTTGCGGGTCCGTTGATCGGGCCGGTTCTCATAAACATACCCGGTGGTATTGCCCGCGGCATCGAGGACCGAGGTGATTTTATACGGGTCATTCAAGTATCCCTTGAAGCGATCTACCGACAGGTTGAGCTCGGAAATCCAGTTCTGAGTCATCACCTGTGTGACACCCAAGAGCGCTCCGACGCCGTCCTTGGTTTTGCCGCCGGTCTTCTCGAAGAGCGCATAGTCGCTCCCGGGTATGGGAGCTCCGCCGATGGGGCTGAGGCGATCGTATTCGTTGCTCACACCAAAAGACAGCGTGGTGTTCTTTTCATTGAAGTCGTGCGCGATAGAAGCATCGGCGGTCGCCGAAAAAAAATCATGTTCATCGGAGAGCTTGCCGCCGAAGCTCATGCTCGTGACCCGCGTGAACGGCACGTCCCAGTCAGCGCCGACGGCGATGCGCTGATCATGGTAATGCGGATCGACGGGATATTGGCCAGGATTCACGGTGTACGCATGCTTGCCGGTGAAGCTGGTTCCGGAGGGTGAAGCGAAAGTCTGGGGATTGCGACTCGTCAGGGCGCCATTGGGGCTGGCGCCCGAGAGCGCATCAACGGTCACGTTGAGATTGAGCGATTGCCCGTCGGCGAAGGTCTTGCTGATGTCGACGTCCGGCTCAATCGCTTGGATCCGTCCATTCTCGTGGTAATACGCGAGGGCTGAATCGAGCGACCAATTATCGAAAAGGCCGCCGCCCGCCGGCGCACCCGGCGTCTGCTGAGCGCGAGCCGTTGTCGCCCCGAGCAGTGCACAACTTGCTGCCATCAGTTGACGGCGGATCGGCTCTCTTTTGCCGCGGGCCCGGGAGTTCTTCAATTGCATCCGCAACCACCGCCGGCGAAGGAGCGGCCGCCCGATGAAGCCTCCTTGCTGAAGTACATGTGATCGTCGATCGCCCTATCCAGTGGATTGGCATTCAACTGCATCGCGTCCTGCGCGAGCACATCGCGCTGCCACGGCTTGACGCCCATCGAGCTGCAGCCCGAAGCGAGGGCGCCTGCGCCCAGCAGAAGAAGGAAGCTCAAATACGGGTAGCGCATGGATTGAGTGCTCCTCTCACTTTTCGCTCAATAGTTCCCGAAGCTGATCCTCATACGCCGGGCGGTCGACGGGCCGAAATCCGATGTGCGTAAAGCGCACGACGCCACGTCGATCGATCACCAAGCCGGTCGGCATACCCTGAACGTTGTAGCGCTCCGCAAGATCGCCTTTAGGATCGAAACGCACCTCGAAAGTGGGGTGAAAGTCCGCCAAGAACTTCTCCGCATCCTGCCGGCTCTTGTCGACATCCACAGCGATGACCGACAATCCCCGCTGCCCGTAGGTGTTTTGCATCTCTTGCATCCACGGGAAGGATTGTCGACAAGGGGCGCACCACGACGCCCAAAAGTCCAAATACACGACACGGCCTCGAAGACTCTCGAGATCGATCGGCCCGTCGGCTCGTGCCGCCGTCATCCACGACACGCAAAGCGCCGCCGCCGCGATGAGGATCGTAGCGCGTCGCGTGCAGAGTGGCGTTCGCCGACACCCCCCGCTTTTGGCTTCTTTCAAAGTTTCAGTGCTAATGATCCGGCTCCCGACCTACCACGAAGCGGATAGCGGCTGTCAAAAACATCCCTGCGGACATCGAAATGTCCCTTTTACTTTGTGCCGCAGAGTCACTTGTTGTCAAGCATCGCAACCCGCCGATCGCCGCCGCGCTTGACCGCACGTACTTTGCCATGCAAAGTATGTGCTGCTGGCTAACTGAGAACATTGGCTCAACTGTCCCTCGTCGACCTCAATTCGCACAGTATCGACTGGTCGGTCCAGGAGAGGACGCGGGCAATCGTAATCATTCCATGAAAAACGCCGAGGACATGCGGTACGTATTTTTGGGCAGCGTAATGGCTACGATCCTGCCGTGGCTCGCGCTGGTCGGATACGCCCTGTCGGCGGTGGCGATGGGCTACGGTGTCATCGCGCTCCTCACGTGGCGACGGCCGAGCAGCGTCGCGGCCGCTCCCGTCTCCGAGACTCCTCCGGTTACACTGTTGAAGCCGCTGTGCGGCGAGGAGCCTGAAACCTACGAGTGCCTGCGCTCCTTTTGCCACCAGGACTACCCGCAGTTTCAAATCATATTCGGCGTCCCCGATGAAGGCGACCCCGCGCTCGCCATCGCGCGCCGGCTCAAGCGCGAGTTCCCTCACCGCGATCTGCGCATCGTGCTCGAGGGGCGTCAGCACGGGAGCAACCGCAAGGTGAGCAACCTCATCAATATGATGCCGCACGCTCGCCACGATTATCTCGTTCTATCTGACAGCGATATTCGAGTGCGGCCCGATTTATCTCAGGAGAGTGGTCGCTCCCCTCCTCGACGACGGCGTAGGCATCGTCACCTGCGCGTACCGGGGCGTTGCCCGCAAGGGGCTCTGGTCGCTCCTGGGATCGATGTACATCAATGAATGGTTCATGCCGTCGGTACGTGTGGCCGCTCTCGCCGGCACTCGCTCCTTCGCATTCGGCGCGACCATCGCGATCCGGCGTTGCGTGCTCGCGCGGATCGGCGGCTTTCCGTGCATCGTCAACCAATTGGCGGACGACTATCGCTTAGGCGAAGCGACCCGCCGGCTCGGCTTGCGCACGGTACTCTCCGACGTGGAGGTCGACACCTACGTCACCGAAAGCAGCTTCCGGGAGCTGATCCGTCACGAGGTGCGCTGGCTGCGTACTATTCGGGCGCTGCGTCCCTCTGGCTATAGTCTCTCCTTCATCACTTTTGGAGTGCCACTCACGGCGCTGCAGGCGCTACTTATGGACGGCTCGGCGCCCGCCGTGACTCTCTTTGCCATCACCTTAGGGGCTCGTCTCCTGTTGCACCTGAGGGCTCGGCCGCCCGGGCGGCCCGTCTCGCACCTGCTCGCCTTTCCAGTGAGGGACGTCCTGAGTCTGGGCCTCTGGAGCTGGAGTTTCGCGGCGAACTTCGTCGTGTGGCGGGGCGATCGGTATCGAGTCACCGCCGACGGATCCTTTCAGTTCGTCGAGAGGGTCTGACGGCATGGCCTTTGATCTGAAACAGAGTGCATTCCGGTCGGTCCGCGATATCGGGCTCTTTCTGACGAGCGCGCGCAGTGACGCGCGGCTCGAATCGCTGCGCCAGGAGTCGGCCGCCGGCCCGGCCGCCTTCGATCGCCTCTACGAGGGTGCCGTACAGAACGACCCCTGGGCTTCCGGATCACCGCGCTATCACTATCAGCGTAGAAAATACGATGCGCTTCTTGCCCTACTGCCCGTGCGCCATTACCGGCGTGCGCTCGACTTGGGGTGCGGGCTCGGGTTATTCACCGAGCGCCTCTCGGGGCGTGCGGCGGAGGTCTTGGGGATCGACATTTCCGCGGTCGCTGTCCGGCACGCCTCCGAACGGACCCGCGCCTTCAAGAACGTGGAAATGCGCCAGGGGAATCTCATGACGCTTGGGGCGGAGCTCGACGGTCGCTTCGACCTCATCGTGGTTGCCGATACTCTGTATTACCTACCGCCGCCGATCCAGGATGAGATGCTCAAGAGCGCCGCAGCGCGCATCTCGAGACTGCTTACGCCCGACGGCACGGTAATGGTCGTCAATCACTATTTTCCGCTGCCGAACGCCGAGACCCGGCTGACACTGAGAATCCACCGCGCTTTCCAGTGGTCGCCGGCCTTCGTGGTGCTGTCCGAGCACCGCCGCGCTTTCTTCCTGGCAACGCTGCTCGGCAACGCTCCTGCGTATGGCGCGGGGAGGGAATTTCCGGGGGCGACCGCCCGCTAGGCAATGAACCCCGTCGTATATCTGGCGCTCGCTCTGGGGCTCTTGGCCATGATCACGCTCATAATCGCCGAGGGCGCGGGCAGCATTGCCGCGCTCCTCGCGAGCGCGGGCTGACCGCTGTTGCTGCTCGTGCCCTTGCAGGTATTGCCCTTGCTTCTCGATGTGCTCGGATGGCGTGCACTGATCGAGCGCCGCGTGCGGCTGATCGCGCTTTTCCGCATCGCGTCGATTCGCCAAGCCATCAACCGTCTACTGCCCGTCGCCAATGTGGGCGGCGACCTCGTCGGCATCCGTCTGCTTGCGCATGCGGGCGTGGACGGCCCATCGGCTGCCGCGAGCGTCATCGTCGAATTGATGATCGCGCTCGGGGCGCAATTTCTTTTCGCCGTAGCCGGCGGTGCGTGCATATTGATGCGATCGCAGGATGGGCGGGTGCTGCAAGGCCTCGCGCTCGGCTCCGGGGTCATCCTTCCGGCATTCGCGGCGGTGATCATCGTGCTACGACGCGGCCGGATATTTTCCCGCGTCGAGCGACGGGCGATTCGTCATCTAGGCCGCTGGTTCGAAGGCTTTACGGCCGTGAATCAGGGGGCGGCGCTCGACAGCAGCATCTGCGGCCTCTTCGCCAGCTCCGATCGCCTGCTTTGCTCCTTGGGATGGCAACTGGCCGGGCTCGTGGCTGGCTCTTCGGAAACTTGGGTCGCGCTGCACTTGCTGGGTCATCCGGTCGGCATTGCAGCCGCAATTGCGCTCGAAAGCCTGATCCAGGCCGCCAAGAGCGCGCTATTCATGGTTCCGGCCGGGGTCGGCGTACAGGAAGTCGGCCTTATCGGCATTGGCCGCTGGTTTGGACTCGATGCCGACGTGGCGCTCGCGCTATCGCTCGCCAAGCGGATGCGCGAAATTCTGTTCGGCCTCCCGGCGCTCGCGGCCTGGCAGTGGATCGAAGGCCGAAGACTGACAACGCAAGTACCTGTGACCCGCTCGCCGTGATCCGGGCGGCGGCTTGGGACGCGTTTCTCGCCACCTTGCCTGGGCGCTCTTGCGGGCGAGTGGGAAGGACCCGCGCACGATCAGATCGAGCGGGGCCATCGAGGCCCCGCCGGCGTCGGACCCTGGAGGGTTTAGGCGGTCACGTTGATGCGACCACCACCGCTGCCGTCTTTATCGCCGTCGCTATCCGTCGCCACGGGAGGGGCGGCCGGCTTTGCCGCCGTCGCCGGAGGGCTGGCGGGTGGCTGCTTGATCGCCGGTGCGGCGACCGCCTGCGGGAGAGTAGGAGAAACACTTGAAATGCTCATATTTCATGGGCCTCTTATGTGAAATGATTCAAAACAGAGAAACTGCTATACTTTGCATGGCAAAGTATCGGCTGATTCGGAAGAATCTTGAGAACGCAATGCACGGTGGCGGCACGTTGGACGAGGAAACAGGGCAAGCGGATCAATGGTCCGAGTGGCTCTTGCATACGCGGCACGCGGACGATCTTGGCTACGAAACCGTCGTGAAAGAGGTGGTTGGACGCTTTGCGGACCGGGTACTTGACGATGCTCGGCTTTACCCGGGAATGACATTGCTCGATGTCGGGGCGGGTGACGGCCTGCTCACCTTCCGGGCCATCGAGCGAATGGGTAAGAATGTGAGCGTGGTTCTTACCGATATCTCCGCGCCTCTGTTGCGTCATGCGGAGGCGTCGGCCGCGCGCCGCGGCGTCAGAGATCAATGCACGTTCATGAGATGCTCCGCCGAAAAACTTACCGACATTGCTGATTCGACCATAGACGCCGTCGTCGCACGCGCCTCGATCGCTTACGTGCCTGACAAGAAGGCCGCCTTCGGTGAATTCCATCGGGTTCTGAGACCGGGCGGCCGCATCTCCATCGCTGAACCCATAATGCAAGATGAGGCTTTTGCCGCGAGAGCGCTCAGGAGGCGTCTGGATGCGCCCGGCACTCAGCTACGAGATCGTTTCTTGGTGCTGCTGCATCGCTGGAAATCTGCGCAATATCCCGACACGGAGGAGGAGTACCTGCGATGGCCGCTCGTGAACTTCTCGGAGCGAGATTTGGTGAGTCTCGCCCGCGGCGCAGGGTTCTCCGAAGTCCACATGCAGTTGCATATCGATGTGGTTCCGTCTCTCATCACCTCGTGGGAGATCTTCCTGGGGAGCTCGCCGCATCCCCTGGCGCCGTCGCTACGAACTATTCTCGCGGAGCGGTTCTCTGCAGAAGAGCGCCAACTCTTCGAGAGCATGGTCAGGCCGACAGTTGAGTCCGGCAAGAACATGACCGTCGAGCGAGTCGCGTACCTGAACTCGAGCAAGTAGCACCAGGGCGATGCTGCCAATGGTGCGCGAGCCGGAATTGCCAGCTCAGTTCAGATCGCGCGACAGGATGAGCTTCAGCACGAGGTGATCCGTCGCACGGGTCAGCCCTACGCCGAGTCCGCCCTCGACGCTCCACGGTCTTCCTCTGAAATCGAAAACCCCAAATAACTGGTGTTGTTGCCGCTGCGAGGGAAGGAAGCCCCGCAACGGACCGAAATCATCGTATTCCTCTACCGCAACCGCCCAGGTCTTGTTGTAATTGTAGGCCACTCGAGAGGCCGGCGCGAAATCAAGGCGCGAAAAGCCTTTGTAGGAGTTGTCCAGGATCGGGTTCACGATGACGTCAAAGGACCCGAGGTGCCAGCCCACGATGGGGCGGATCTCTTGGGTGTATTTGCTGGAATCCCAGTGCGCGGTGTTCCAGCTGAATTCAAAGTTGATGCCATAGAAAAACGGTTGATTCACCGCATCCGGTCGCACGAAGAGCGTCCGAACCTTGAAGCCATTGTAGGTAAAACTCCCATTGCCGCTCAGGCTGTAAAGCGGCAGATACAACCCGGCCTCGAACCAATCCGTGACTCCGTAGGCCCACTCCGGTACGCCGTTGAGCGTGTGGTTGGGGACGATGCCCCCCGGAAAGGCCGGCATCGTGCGGCCGCTGGGAGTGAAATTATTGTGCCAGGTTAGATTGAATATGCCGGGAGCGGCGATCTGCGCATCATAGACTTGTATCTCGTCCGTCTGCGAGAACGCCGGGTGTATCGACAGTCCGCAAAGTAACGCGACGGCCGGACGCCAAGGGACTTCGAGTTTCAATCGAGTACCCGATACTGCACTAGATGATGACTCGAAAATCGCGCGCAAGAACTATGCACTGCAGAACCACCACTTTGCAGTGCCGCGCAGCGACTGATTCTGCTCGGGAAAGCAAACCCACTCGAACGAGGGCTCAGGCGGCCCTTACCTGTGAAGGCAGGCGTTGCAGGCAACCGACCAAAAGCACGATGAGTGTGAAAAGCAGGACGAAGCTAGACGCCAATCCGAATCGTTGTGCGACCAAGGCGGGATCGAGTGTGGGCTCGCGTTCGCGTGCATTGTCACGGAGAGCGGCGAGAGCCTCCTCGGCGCTGCGTACCGAATCCTTGAACGGATTCATTGCGTCGTTAGCCTGCTGTGTTGTTCGAATTGTCCCGTCGGATATCAAATCGTATATGTGAGCGAAGGCCTCACGATAAGCAGCCATCCAGTCCGTCACCTGCTTGACCTGCGCGTCCTGAGATGTCGAGGTGGCCGAGTGCGCTCCGATCAAGTCATAGCGCAAGTGCAAGAACGCACGGTCCCATTTGGCTCTGTATTGCTGAACCAGCACTTCTGTGCCGATATTCA
>DATAYO010000073.1:0-1921 GCA_036272515.1 Steroidobacteraceae bacterium
ACCTATAGTCTAACATAAAGGAGGTTATGTTAGACTAAAGCGATCCCGGGGGAGGGTCCGATGCGGGGGTTTAGATTTAGCGCCAAGGTGTTGCGGTGAGCGCCGAGCGGCGCGACCTGCCGGCCATCGTCGAGACAGCGGCGCCGGTCACGACGTCGACGCTGCACAGTTCGTTGGCCGTGCCCGCGACGATCGCCGTGGCCGGCGATCGCGCGTCCCGTCGCTTTCTCGATTTCTTCGCTGCCTCGATCGAGAACGACAACACGCGCATGGCCTATTACCGGGCCGTCTGCAATTTCTTTGCCCGGCTCGAGCAGCACGGCATCGGCGAGCTCCCCGATATCGAGCCTTTTCATGTCGCAGCGTATCTGAAGGCGCTGAAGGTATCCGAGCCCGGCGATCCGACCCTAAGGCAGCGCGCCGCGGCGAAGCCGACCGTCTAGCAGCACTTGGCGGCGATTCGCATGCTGTTCGACTGGCTCATCGTCGGCCAGGTGCTCGCCATCAACCCAGCCCATGCGGTTCGCGGACCGAAGCACGTCGTCAAGCGCGGCAAGACGCCGGTGCTGAGCGAGGACCAGGCCAGACGCCTGCTCGAAAGCATCAAGGTGGCAAATAAGGTGGCGTTGCCCGACGGCTCGGAGACCGAAGTGCCGTGGCTCGTCGGCCTGCGCGATCGCGCGCTGATCGGCGTCATGGTCTACACGTGCGCACGGATCAGCGCCGTCGTCGCGATGCAGGTCGAAGACTACTTTCCCAACGGCAAGCGCTGGTGGGTACGGCTGCACGAGAAAGGCGGCAAGCGGCACGAGATGCCGGCCCACCACAAGCTCGAGCATTTCCTTGATGAATACCTGGCCGCGGCCGGCATCGGTGATCAGGACAAGACCCTCCTCTTCCGCTCCGCAGCCGGCAGAACCGGGGCTCTGACGGACCGGCCGATGCACCGTGTGGATGCCTACGCGATGGTTCGCCGCCGTACGGCTGAGGCCGGCCTCAAAGGGAAATTGGGCTGCCACGTATTTCGCGCGACCGGCATCACTGCCTACCTCGATGCCGGGGGCACGCTCGAAAACGCGCAGGCCATGGCAGCGCACGAAAGCCCGCGCACCACTAAGCTTTACGACCGCACCGCCGACGGGATCACGCTCGATGAGGTTGAGCGGATCAATATCTGATTATGAACCCTCAACAAATGCAGTCGGGCGGCAGAGCGAGATCAACGAATTATATTGGGGGGCGTACATAAACAGATCCGTTGGTCGTTTGCTAACGGTCCGCTCTTGCCTCCGATGGAGACCATCAGCGTGACATCACGGACTGGCAGCTCGGTGCCAGAACCGGACCTGACGCCGCCGCCCGCTTGGCATAACTCAGGCGGCGAATGATCCGAGCTCGCCCGAATTCGCGCTGATCTTCCGCCTGATCTGCACGCTCACTATCGAGAAGGTTACGGCTGACACGGCCATTATGCTGGATTGGCGGGGCCGCGAAGCGGCGACGGGTGGCAGGAGCGGTCAGTGCGCCATCGCCGCGGCCCGCTTGTGCAGGCGGATCGAGGCGTGCAGCTCACGAAGCGAGGTCGAGATCTATCCGGGCTTCGACCATGGGTTCGCGTTCTCGCGCTGCGCCACCTACCACCACGCGGCGGAGCGCCACTGGGCTCGCCTGCTGGACCTGTTCAATCGATCGCTGGCGCCTCACTGAGGCGATGGGAAGCGTCGAGCTCTCGACGCCTCCCGAGCGCGATGGCTGTATCGATGAACGCGCGGACGCTCGTAGAGGGCTCGGCTGTACGGAACGCGACGGCGAGCTCCACCTTCTCGGCAAAGTCCGCGAGCGGCCGGAATACGACCTCGGAGACGCCCAATCCGCGCATGGATTCAGGCGCGATCGCCACGCCGTAGCCGCCGGCGGCCAT
>DATAYO010000074.1:0-14716 GCA_036272515.1 Steroidobacteraceae bacterium
GTGATAGAACTGCTTGTCGGGACTGACCCAGAAGGATGGCGTTTTCTCGTTGTGGAACGGGCAACAGGCCTTGTATTCGCGTCCGGATTTCTTGAGCGCGACGCGCGTGCCGACGATCTCCACGATGTCGGAGCGTGCGACAATTTCATCGAGGAAGGCTTGTGGGATGCGGCCGGCCATGGACCGGTCGCGGTCAGCCGGCGAGCTTGGCTTTGATCTTGGCGCCGACCGCCGCCATGTCGGCGCGCCCTTGCGCCTTCGCCTTGATGATGCCCATGACCTTGCCCATATCCTTGATGCTGGCGGCGCCGGTGGCTGCGACGGCATCGGAAATGAGGGCGTCGATCTCCGCATCGCTCAGCGGGGACGGCAGATAGCCTTGCAGGAGCGTGATTTCGGCGGATTCCTTGTCGACCAGATCCTGACGGTTGCCCGCCTGGAACTGCGCCACGGATTCCTTGCGCTGCTTGATCATCTTCTCGAGGACCGAGAGCACCTGCGCATCGTCGAGGACGATGCGCTCGTCGACCTCGCGCTGCTTGACGGCAGCGGTGATCATCCGGATGACTGCGAGCCGCTCCTTCTCGCCCGCTCGCATCGCGGCTTTCATGTCATCTACGATGCGCTCTTTCAAAGACACCGAGGAACCGGCATTCGCGCTCAGATGGGGGCTCAGTACGGCCGGGAGGAAGCCGCCGGTGCGGAGCCCGAAGGAGATCCCCCGGCGCCACGCATGCTTTCGCGCGACAGACGCTTCAGATGACGCTTCACGGCGGCAGCCTTCTTGCGCTTACGTTCCTGGGTCGGCTTCTCGTAGAATTCACGGCGGCGAAGCTCGGTGAGGACACCCGCTTTCTCGCAGGCGCGCTTGAAGCGGCGCAGGGCGGCATCGAAATATTCGTTCTCGCGAACACGAACGCTGGGCATTCAAACCTCAATAGCTCGAGACAGTAGGCTACGGCCGGGCATTCGGCGGCAGGGGGCGCATTCTAAAGGGCGCCCCCGTAAAAGGCAAAGGCAGGATGGTCAGCATGCGTGTGGTGGGAATCGAAAGCTCTTGCGACGAGACGGCGGTGGCCGTTTTCGACACTGTGCGGGGTCTTCTGTCCCATCGTCTGCACAGTCAAATTGCACTGCATCAGGCCTACGGGGGGGTGGTTCCGGAGCTCGCCTCCCGGGACCACATCCGCCGCTTGCTGCCGCTGGTGCGCGAGGCGCTCGAGGCGGCGGGGTCTACCGCGGCTGGCATCGACGGGGTGGCGTATACCGCCGGCCCCGGGCTCATCGGAGCGCTCCTGGTGGGGGCGGGATTCGCCCGGAGCCTCGCGTACGCGTGGGGCAAGCCCGCCATCGGCATTCATCATCTCGAGGGCCACCTGCTCGCGCCGCTCCTCGAGCCGGTGCCGCCCGCCTTCCCTTTTCTGGCGTTGCTGGTGTCCGGCGGCCACACGCAGCTCGTGGACGTGGCGGGGGTCGGCCATTACAGGATCCTCGGACAGACCCTGGATGATGCCGCCGGGGAAGCCTTCGACAAGACCGCAAAAACGCTCGGCCTGCCTTATCCGGGCGGGGCCGCGCTGGCCCAGCTCGCCGAGCGCGGGTGCAGCGGCCGTTTCATCTTCCCGCGGCCGATGCTCGATCGGCCCGGACTCGACTTCAGTTTCAGTGGCTTGAAGACGGCCGCCCTAGTAGCCTTGCGGGGCCGCGTCGTCGACGAGGAGATGCGAGCCGATGTCGCGCGCGCCTTTCAGGAAGCGGTGGTCGACACCCTCGCGGAGAAGACACGGCGCGCACTCGAGGCCGGCGGGTATCGACGGCTGGTGGTGGCGGGGGGTGTGGGTGCCAACCTGCGGCTGCGGGCGCGGCTTGACGAAATCGCGCGAGATGCCGGAGCGAAGGTGTATTTTCCGCGGACCGAGTTCTGCACGGACAATGGCGCCATGATCGCGCTGGCGGGAGCTTTGCGCCTCGGCGCAGGCGAGCGTCAGGGCCTTGCCGTGGCCACGAGGGCGAACTGGGAGCTCGGGGCTGCGCTGGACGACTAGACTCAAGAGTTCAATGGACAAGATATTCATTCATGGGCTCAAAGCCGAGGCCATCATCGGCATCTATGACTGGGAGCGTCAGGTCCGTCAGACCGTGCTCGCCGATGTCGAAATAGGCGCGGATATCCGCAAAGCGGCGCTCACCGATTCGATCGAGGACACCTTGAATTACAAGCGCGTCGCGAAGGCGGTGATCGGCTTCGTCGAGGACTCGAAGTTTCAGCTGGTCGAGACCCTCGCGGAGCATCTGGCCATGCTGGTCCTCGAGGAGTTCGGGGTCCCGTGGGTACGCATCGTGCTCTCGAAGCCGGGCGCGATACGAAGCTCGAAGGACGTAGGTGTCACCGTCGAGCGCGATCGCGCCTCGCTTCAGTCCTGGCTCGACGCCCGCGCCCGGCCGACGGCGCTCCCGCCCGGCCGATGACCCCGAGGGTGGAGCTCGATCGAGCGTTGACCTGGCGGCAGGTCGGCGCCATCGGCGATGAGGGCGGCTCGATCGGCCTGTCGCCGGGGGCCTCGAGCCGGATTCGGAGCGCACACGAGCTGGTGCAATCCCTGGTCGAGCAGAACACGCGCGCCTACGGCGTCAATACCGGGGTGGGAGCGCTCTGCGACGTCGTGGTGACCCCGGCGAAACAGCGCGAGCTCTCCCGCAACATCGTCATGAGTCACGCGGTCGGGGTCGGCCCCCTGCTCGAAGCGCCGGCGGTCCGCGCCATCATCGCGGCCTCGGTCAATCATTTCGCGCATGGATATTCCGGCGTGCGCCCGCTGGTGGTCGAGCGGCTCTGCCAGTTCCTGGACCTCGATCTGATTCCCGCGGTGCCGGCGGCCGGATCGGTCGGCTATCTGACCCACATGGCGCACATTGCGCTGGTGCTGATCGGCGCAGGGTCTGCGCGCCTCGGCGGCGGCCAGAGCGCCGGCGAGAGCCGACCTGGCGGCGCCGCGCTCGCGGCAGCGGGCCTCGAGCCGCTGGTGCTGGAGGCGAAGGAGGGGCTGAGCCTGGTCAACGGCATCCCCTGCGCCACCGGTCTGGCCGCGCTCGCACTCGCCCGCATCGCCCGGCTGCTCGATTGGGCCGACTTGATCGGTGCCATGACGTTCGAGAATCTGCGAGGACAGACGGCGGCCTTCGACGCGGAGGCGTTGAGGCTTCGGGTATCGCCCTCCGTGCGGCTGGTCGGCGAGCGCATCCGAGCATTCCTCGCCGGCAGCGGGATGCTCGCCGCGAGCGTGGGGCGGCGGACTCAGGACCCACTGAGCCTGCGCGCGCTGCCGCAAGTTCATGGGGCGGTGCGCGAGCAGTTCGCGCACGCCGCCGCCGCGGTCGACGACGAGCTCGCCTCGGTGAGCGACAATCCCGTCGTGCTCGGAACCCCGCAAGCGCCGCGGGCGCTTTCCGAGGCGCATGCGGTCGGCGCGTCGCTCGGCCTCGCGGCCGATGCGCTCGGCATCGCGGTCGCCGAGCTGGCCGCCATGTCCGAGCGGCGCATCGATCGGTTGGTCAACCCGCTGGTGAGCGGACTGCCGGCGTTCCTGGCGGTGGATTCGGGCGCGGGATCGGGACTCATGATTGCGCAATACACCGCCGCCTCGCTGGCGGCGGCGAATCGTCGCCACGCCGCGCCCGCCAGCCTCGACGGCGGAGTGACCTCGGGTCTTCAGGAGGATCATCTGGCGCACGCGACCCCCGCCGCCTTGAAGCTGCTCGAGATCGCCGGGAACACCGAGGCCATCCTCGCCATCGAGTTGCTGGCGGCGCTGCAGGCTTACGACCTCTCGCCGGATACCCTGCCACGGGCCGCGGCGACCGATGCCGCCTATCGGCGAGTGCGACGGGTGGTGAGCCTCTATCGCGACGATCGCCCCTTGGCCGGCGACATTGCGCGGGTGCGCGGCGTGCTGCATGCGGAAGATGCGGAGGTCTAGATGCTGCGGCCGCCGTCCACCGCGATGACCTGCCCGGTGATGTATGGGGCGTCCTTGGCGAGGAACAGCGCCGTGCGCGCCACGTCGGCGGGACTGCCGTGACGCTTCAGGGCGGTCTTCGCGATGATCTGGCGCTTCAATCTTTCATCCATGGCGTGCTCCGGCCAAAGAACCGGTCCCGGCGCGATGCCGTTGACGCGAATTTGCGGGCCGAGCTCCCGGGCCAGGGAGCGCGTCAGCATCAACAAGCCGGCCTTGGCCACGCTGTAGATCGGATAGCCTCTGAGCGGACGCAGGCCATGGATGTCGACGATGTTGATGATGAGACCGCCGCGCTCGGCGAGACTCGGCGTCGCCGCCTGTGCCAGAAACAAGGGCACCTGCAAATTGGTGCCGATGAGATCGTGCCACTGCGCGGGCGTGATCTCGCCGATCCGCGAGGGAGCGAAGCTCGAGGCGTTGTTGATCAAGATGTCCAAGCCGCCGAAGGCTCGAATGGCCGCCGCCACCAGCTCTTCCGGCGCATCGTCCGCCAGCAGGTCGGATCGATGCAGCACGGCGCTGCCCGGCCGGGCGCGGTTGAGCTCCTCCGCCAGCGCGGCCGCCGCCTCTGCGGAGCTCCGATAATGAATGAGCATCCGCGCCCCCGCGGCATGCAAGGTGCGCACGATCTCCGCACCGACCCGACGCGCACCCCCGGTGATGAGGATCGCCTTGTCCTCGAGCGACGTGACTTCGTTGGATGCCGCCATGCCCGGGCACGATACCGGATTGTCCGGCAGGCGGGTACACGGGCGCAGTCCGATGCCCGGTGAATCGGCCGGGGGTTTCACGCTCGGGGAGGAGGCGCGCGAGCATGCCGCCCGGGTACGCGAGCGGTTGCTCGGCGACATTCGCACGGCGGGCGGCTGGATCAGCTTCGAGCGCTACATGGAGGCCGCTCTATATGCACCCGGTCTGGGCTATTACAGCGCGGGTGCCCGGAAGCTCGGGCCCGGCGGCGATTTCACCACGGCCCCGGAAATCTCCGCCCTGTTCGGCGCATGCCTGGCGCAGCAATGCGCCGAGGTGCTCGAGCGGCTGAGCGGGGGCTCGATTCTCGAGATCGGCGCCGGGACCGGCGTGCTGGCGGCCGACATTCTGGCGCGGCTCGAGAGTCTCGGTCGCCTGCCGGTGCGTTATCGGGTGCTCGAGATCAGCGCCGACCTGCGCGATCGGCAGCGGTGCACGCTCGCGGCACGGGTGCCGCAACTGCTCCGGTACGTGGAATGGATCACGCAGCCGCCGCGCACCCCCTTCGACGGCGTGATCGTCGCCAATGAGGTGCTCGATGCGCTGCCGGTGAGCCGCTTTCGCTGGCACTCGAGCCATTGCGAGGAGCTCGGCGTGAGCGTCGAGCAGGACCGGTTCGTCTGGGCGGCACGGCCTGCCGGCGCGGAACTGGCGGCGGAGTGCCGTGCTCTGGAAGCGGCCGTGGAAGCGGGCACGGGCGCGGCCGCGGGCGGATGGGAGGACGGCTACGTGTCCGAGTATTGCGCCCGGCTCGCGGCGTGGAGCGCCGAGGTCACGCGCGCACTCGGCAGGGGCCTCGCGCTGTGGATCGACTACGGGCTCCCGCGCCTTCAATATTATCTGCCCGAGCGGCATGAAGGCACGCTCATGTGCCATTTCCGCCAGCGTGCCCACGACGATCCATTCCTGTTTCCGGGCCTGCAAGACCTCACGGCGTGGGTCGACTTCACCCGGCTCGCCGAGGCCTGCGCGCCGGCGGGATTCGCGCTCGCGGGCTTTTGCACCCAGTCGTACTTGCTGGCGGCGCTGGGCGTGGATCGGGAGATGCAGCTGCTCGCGGCCGGCGACGACAAGCGGTTCGCACGGCTCGCGAACGAGGCGCGGCGGCTGATGCTGCCGGGGGAAATGGGCGAGCGATTCAAGGCGATGGCTTGGGTGCGCGATCTCGACATGCGGTTGCGGGGGTTCTCGCTGCAGGATCTGCGGCATACGCTTTAGGGGGCCGGCAAAGAAGTCTTTCTGCGGGCGTTGCGCGGAGGTTGAGGGTGAGGGTATCAGATACCCTCATCCTCAACCTGATGCGGGCTGATGCGCTCGACGGTGCGGAAAGACTTAGAAAGACTTAATTGCCGGACTACTGGGCGGGGAATTGCTACTGCGATTGCGGGCGCAGTGTCGCGACCGCCTCGAGGCGGCGGCGGGTCAGGAGCTGGGCGATGGCGGGGCCGGATTGGCCGGTCATCTCTTGCTGGCTTGGCTTGACGGCGGCTGCGGCCGCTTGGGCGCGGAGCAGGTAGTCGCGCTGCGGATAGGGATTCGCCTCCAAGCCCGCGCGGCCCCTTGCATCCGCTTCACAGGCGAGCAGCACTTGGGCAAACCGCTCCGGGCGGCGGAAGGCGTCGGCGCGCTCCATGAACTCGATCACCGTCTTCGGGCGCAGCTCGAAGGCGCGATGCACGATGCCGTGATAGCGCGCCACCAGCACGGCCAGCTCGCGGTAGTCTCCGGGCACGCGCATTCGTGCCGCCAGTGCCTCGATCCGCGAGACGCCGCGCTCCTCATGACCCGGGTGGCTGGGCCATTGCGACCGCGGCGTGCCGGCCTTGCCGAGATCATGGACCAAGGCGGCGAAGCGAACCTTGGCATCCGCGCTCAAGCGCGCCGCCTGATCGAGCACCATCAGCGTATGCACGCCGCTGTCGATCTCCGGATGCCAGCGTGCCGGCTGCGGAACGCCGAACAGCGCGTCGATCTCCGGATAGATCCGCTCGAGCGCGCCGCACTCGCGCAGCACTCTGAAGAAGACGCCGGGCGCGGGCTCGCGCAGGGCCTTCTCCGATTCCTGCCACACGCGCTCGGCGACCAGCGCATCGGCTTCGTTGCCGGCCACCATGCGTTTCAGCAGGGCCATGGTGTCCGCTGCGACCCGGAACCCGAGCGGCGCGAAGCGCGCGGCGAAGCGCGCCAGCCGCAAGATCCGCACGGGATCCTCGACGAACGCCTCGGAGACATGCCGCAAGAGTCGCGCCTCCAGGTCGCGCTTTCCGCCGTATGGATCCACGAGGCTTCCCTCGGTGCCCCGCGCCATGGCGTTGATGGTGAGGTCGCGGCGGCCGAGATCCTCCTCGAGGGTGACCTCGGGGCCGAACTCCACGCTGAATCCGCGGTAACCCGGCGCGGTCTTGCGCTCGCGCCTCGCCAGCGCGTATTCCTCGTGCGTGTCCGGATGCAGGAATACCGGAAAGTCACGGCCGACCTCACGGAAGTGGCGCCGCTCGAGCTCCTCGCGCGAACTGCCGACGACGACCCAGTCGCGCTCCTTCACCGGTAGTCCGAGCAACTCGTCCCGAACCGCTCCACCGACCAGATACACTTGCATGGGTGCATAATATCAGCATCATTTGCAGGATCTGCGTTCTCGGCCTGGCCGCCATCATGTGCACCTCGCTCAGCGGATGCTATCTGCTGCAAAGCGCAGCAGGGCAGCTGCAGCTCTTGTCCAAGCGCAAGCCGATCGCCCGGGTGGTCGCAAATCCCGCGACTCCGCCGGCAGTCAGGAGTCAGCTCGAGGCCGTGTCGCAGATCCGGGAGTTCGCGAGCCGCGACCTGGAACTTCCCGACAACGGCAGCTATCGCAGCTACGCCGACATCGGCCGGCCGTACGTCGTGTGGAGCGTGGTGGCCGCGCCGGCGTTCTCGCTGCAGCCCAAGAAGTGGTGCTATCCGATCGTCGGGTGCGTCGCGTACCGCGGCTATTTCGTCGAGCGGCGTGCGCAGCGCTTCGCCCATCAGCTGCGAAGTCACGGGTTCGATGTGACGGTCGACGGAGTCGCGGCGTATTCGACGCTCGGGCACTTCGACGATCCGATCCTCAGCACCATGCTCGGCTGGAACGATGTCGAGCTCGCCTCGATCATTTTCCACGAGCTCACGCATCAGATGATCTATCTGCCCGGCGACGCCGATTTCGACGAAGCGCTCGCCGTGACTGTGGAGCAGGAGGGCGTGCGCCGCTGGCTGGAATCCCTCGGCCGGGAGCGCGATCTGGCGCGTTACCGGCTGCAGCAGCAACACTTCGCGGTGGTGCTGGACTTGTTGACCGGTACGCGCGACGAGCTCAACGCGCTCTATGCCTCGGGTGTCGACCAGGCGCAGATGCGCGGCGAGAAGGCGGCGATTTTCGCGAAGCTGCGCGACTCCTATCACCGTCTGGAGCTCGAATGGGGCGGTCAGGCCCCCTTCGGCTCGTGGTTCGACGGCGATCTCAACAACGCGCACCTGGCCTCGATCGCCACCTATTACGATTGCGTACCGGGATTTCAGCGCGAGCTCAAGGCCGTCGGCGGAGATCTGCGCGCCTTCTATGCGCGGGTGCGAGCGCTCGCGAAGCTGGATCAAAAGCGGCGCCACGCGATGCTGTGCGAAAAGCATTGATGGTCGCGCGGGCCGTTTCCGCGCAGGTCTCGAGCGATGAGCTCATCCGCCACGGCACGCCCGAATTTCGCCGCACGAACCTCGCCCTGTTCGCGGCGGGCATCGCCACCTTCGGGCTGCTGTATTGCGTGCAGCCGCTCATGCCGGAGTTCAGCAGGCAATACGGGGTCAGCGCGGCGGCGAGCGCCCTCACCCTGTCGCTCCCCACCGGGGTCATGGGGATCGCGCTGCTCCTTGCCGGCGCCGTGTCGGATGCGCACGGCCGCAAGCGCATCATGACCGTCTCCATCGCGTGCTCGGCGCTCTTGACCTTGCTCACGGCCGCGACGCCCGGCTGGCCTGCGCTGCTCGTGCTGCGGGCCCTGCTCGGGCTCGCTTTGAGCGGATTGCCGGCGATCGCCATGACCTACCTCAGCGAGGAAGTGCACGCCGAGTCGATCGGTCTCGGCATGGGGCTGTACATCAGCGGCAGTGCGGTGGGCGGCCTCGGCGGGCGGCTCCTGACCGGGGTCGTGGCGGACTTCTTCGGCTGGCGCTGGGCCGTGGCGGCGATGGGGGTGGTCGGACTTCTGTGCGCCTGGGCGTTCGCACGGAGCCTGCCGCGCTCGCGGCATTTCGTGCCGCAGCCGCTCGAGGCCGGCGTGCTGGTGCGGCGCTTCGCCGGCACCTTCGCGGACCCGGGACTGCCATGGCTGTTCGCGGAAGGCTTCGTGTTGCTCGGGGCCTTCGTCACCGTCTACAACTACATCGGCTATCGCTTGATGGCGCCGCCCTATGCCCTGAGCCAATCCGAGGTCGGCTTGCTGTTCAGCGTCTACCTGGTCGGCATGTTCAGCTCGACTTTCATCGGGCACCTCGCCGGCCGTCTCGGGCGGCGCAAGGTCTTGTGGACCATGTTCCTCATCATGCTGGCCGGGCTGGCGCTGACCCTGGCGGATTCGCTGGCGATCATCATTGCGGGGATCGCGGTGATCACTTTCGGATTCTTCGGAGGCCACTCGATCGTCTCGAGCTGGGTGGGCCGGCGCGCGGGAAGCGCCAAGGCGCAGGCGAGCTCGCTGTATCTGTTCGCCTATTACCTGGGGTCGAGCCTCGCCGGAGCGGCCGGCGGACTGTTCTACGCGGCCCACGGATGGACCGGAGTCGCCGCGTTCGTGGCCGCGCTGTTTGCGCTCGGACTATTGTTCGCGTGGCGCCTGTATTGGCTGGCACCGCTCGCCGTGCCGCCTGCGGCCGGCAGCGCGGAACCCCCGTTGCCCTGAGCGATCGCCTGGGCGACGGCGACGAGCGCCGTCTACAGGCGCCCGGTCGCGGCCCGGTCGTTGCTGAGGCGTGCGTTGTTTTCCAGTGCGCCGACATACTGGCGCGCCGAGGCCGCCATGGAGTGCGGCTGGATCTTGAGTCTGGCGAAGCCATCCTCGGTGCAGACGCTGTCGACCTTGAGCGAGCGATAGTTGTCGCTCGAAAAAGGACGTCCGGGCACGAAGTCGCACACCGCCGCTTCGAGGCGGCCGGCGACGTTCGGAAGCCCCGCGATCCAACGCCGGTGTCCGGTGATCTTCGCCACCAGGCGCACGACCTCGCGCAGCGCGTACACCTGCGGCCCGCCGAGCTGATAGGTCTGGCGGCTCGAGGCGCCACCGCGCAGGCAGCGCAGAATCGCATCGACCACGTCGTCGACGAACACCGGCTGGAAACGGGCGTTGGGCCGGGCGAGCGGCAGCGCGCCGGGTGCCGAAGCAAGCAGCCGGGCGAAGCGGTTCAGGAAGGTATCGCCGGGCCCGAACATGACCGAGGGCTGTAAAATGGTCCAGTCGAGCTGTCCGCTTTGTTCGCGGATCAGCTTTTCGGCCTCGCCCTTGGAGCGCAGGTAGTGGCTGGGCGCGTCGGTGGCGGCGCATAGGGCCGAGACCTGCAGGAGCCTTCCTACGTTCGCCGATCGAGCTGCCAGAAGGAGCGTGCGGGTGAGCTCGACGTGGGCGCGTCGAAAGCCCGAGCCGCCGAACCAGCGCTCGTTCAGAATGCCGATCAAGTTGACGGCCACGTCCTTGCCGCGCAGACGCTCGGACAGCTGGGCCTCGTCGTACACGTCGCAATTCTCCAGCACGAGTCCCGGCAGGACGAGCAGGTGCTTGTGAAGCTCCCGGTCGCGCGACAGCACCGTTACCCGGTGGTTGTCCTTCAGCAGCCGCGCGGTGAGGCGCGTGCCGAGGAAGCCCGTGCCGCCGAGGATGCAGATCGATAAAGGCTTCATGACGTCATCGGATCGGGATGAGCAGAGTCGAGGGGCCCCGCCGCACGTCGAGCATCAAAAGATTCACGCCCTTGGCGGCCTCGCGCAAAGTCTTGAGGTTCTGGACCGGCGTTCGGCCGATGCCCACGATCAAATCATTGGATTTGAGGCCCGCGATCGAGGCCGGGCTTCCCTCCGACACGCCTCGCACCAGCACGCCCGCGCCGTCGGGAGCATCGGCGAGATCCGCGCCTTCCAGACCGTGGTGGATTTCGGCCGCGCCCGCGACCTCGGTATCGCCGCGCTCGGCGACCTGGGCGGAGACCTTGCGCGGCTTGCCGTCGCGCAACAAACCGATCTCGACCTGCTCTCCGATCTGCAGCATGCCGATCGAATTGCGCAGCTCATGCGCGTTCTTCACCGGCGTTCCGTTCACCGAGACGATGATGTCGCCGGTCTTGATGCCCGCGCGCTCCGCCGAGGAGCCCTGGCTGACGCCCGCCACCAGCGCTCCGCTCGCATCAACGAGGCCGAACTCCTTGGCGATGTCGGGCGTCACGTCGTAGATGTTGACGCCGAGAACGCCGCGCTTGACCTGCCCGTACTTGATCAGCTGGTCCATGACGCCCTTGGCCATGTTGACCGGGATGGCGAAGCCGATCCCGATGTTGCCGCCGCTGCCGGACAAGATCGCCGAGTTGATGCCGACGAGCTCGCCGCGCAGATTCACCAGGGCGCCGCCGGAGTTGCCGGGGTTGATGGAGGCATCGGTCTGAATGAAATCCTCGTAACCCTCCGGATTGATGCCGGTGCGGCCCAGGGCGCTGACGATGCCGGCCGTGACGGTGTGCTGCAGGCCGAAGGGATTGCCGATGGCGACCACGTAGTCGCCCACCTCGAGGCGCGAGGAGTCTCCGATCGCCATGGCGACGAGGTTCGGTTGCTTGGCCTGCAGCACGGCGATGTCCGCGCCTTCGTCCGAGCCGACGACCTTCGCCGGGAAGGAGCGGTTGTCGAGCAAGGTCACCGTGATCTCGTTGGCATTCTCGATCACATGAAAGTTAGTGATGATGTAGCCGTTCCTGGCGTCGACGATGACGCCGGAGCCCGCGCTTTGAAACGGCCGCTCGTGCGGCTTCGCGTCCGGCGGCACGTTGAAGAATTGCCGAAAGAAGGGATCGTCCAGCAAGGGATTGCGCTGTCCGGGCTTCTCCTTGATGGTGCCCCGGGTGGCGATGTTCACGACGGCCGGCGAGACTCGCTTGACCATGGGAGCGAGCGACGGCATCGGCGCGGCTTCCGACGCCGCCGGCGGCGAGACCACGGCGGCCACGCCCGAGAACGAAACACCGAGCGTGAGCACGGCTGCCGCCAGTCCAAATCGCAGATTCATGCGGGATCCTTTATATTTCACATGAGAGCGGGATCACCATAAAGCAGAGCCGGACGATGAGTCCGGCTCCGCGCGTCACCACCCTGAAACTGCGATTTTACACGTAGCTCGAGTGCGGCGGACTCCGTTAGGCCGCTTCGACCAGGATTCGCTGTGGCTGCACTTGGGCCAGCTTGGGAATTGTGATCTCGAGCACACCGTTGGTGGCTTTGGCCTTGATGCCCTGCACGTCCGCGGAATCCGGCAGGCTGAAGCGGCGCTGGAATTCGCCGGTGATGCGCTCGACGCGGCGATAGCCGTCGCGATCCTCGCGCTTGGCGTCCTCGCGGCGGCCGCGAATGGTCAGCACGCCCTGCTCGGAGGTGATTTCCACCGCCTTCGGGTCCACACCGGGCAGATCCAGGTGAATCAGGAATCGATTGTCTTCCTCGTGGATGTCCACCGGCGGCAGCCAGGCGCCCGAATCGGCCGCAGTGGTCTGCGAGGCGCCGAACAGGCGATCGATGTCTCGATGGAAACGGTTCACGAGCGACCAGGGCTCATATCGAACGACAGTCATGATGCTCTCCAATTAGTGTTGATGTTGAAGCTAAGGCCGAAAAACGCTTGTACCGGACGTTGGGGACGGTCGCCGCCATTTCAACGGCGGAGCGGTGTGCCTGAAGCGCGTTTTTGGGGAAAGTCAATGGAACATATTGTGAATAAGGTGTGGACCACAATATCTAGCGATTGCCGGATTTGCCCCTTGACCCAGAGAGCGCAAGGTGCATTAAGGGAGTTTCTCTCGACGAGCGGTCAATTAATTGATTTTATTGATATTTTTGTATGCAAAAACAGAATAAAAAAATCTTGACGCTGATCACAGTACGGTCTTAACCTTCAACTCCGAACACAATATGTAGTGGTCGGAAGTCGCCGAAGTCCTCACATCCCTGATCCGACCGCAAGGCCGTTTTCTCGACGGGACAAAGCGCTACTTGTCTTCGGTGGTCTCGCCATAATTATAACGGGAGCGGTTTTCAACCCATGAGCACGGTGATCAAGATACAGCCCAAAGACGTCGGCAGTATTCCTTATCAAGAAGCGTCCTATGACATCTGGGATAAGAAATATCGCCTGATCGCCAAAGACGGCTCGCCGATCGATCGCACCATGGACGACACGTACAAGCGCGTCGCGCGCGCGCTTGCCGATGTGGAGTCTCCCGAGGTGCGCGAGGAGTGGTACGAGTCGTTCCTCTGGGCGCTGCGCCACGGGGCGATTCCCGCCGGGCGCGTCACCTCCAATGCCGGGGCGCTCGAGCATAAGCCCGCCACGTCGACCATCAATTGCACCGTGTCGGGAACCATCCGCGACTCGATGGACGATATTTTGAAGAAGGTGCACGAGGCGGGGCTCACGCTGAAGGCTGGCTGCGTGGCCCCGGGCACGCTCGTGCGCACGGAGCAGGGCCTCGTGACGGCCGATCGCGCCGTTGCCGAGAAGCACCGAGAGATTCTCTGCTACGACCGAGACGAGCATCGCTTCGAGATGCGCCCAATCACGAAGCACATGACCACTCATGTGCCTCAGGCGGAGAATATTCGCATCAAGTCGAACGGCGCGACGCTGACCACATCGGTCAAGCATCCGGTCCTGGTTCACCGGGACGGGATCTTCACTTACGTGCGCGCCGACGAAGTGCAGCTCACCGACTCGCTCGTGCATCACCGTTTTCCGTGGTGCGCCGCGCCGGCACGCTGGAGGGACGCCTGGTTCGCGGGCGCGCACTTGGGCGACGGCTCGGCCTATCCGAAGAAATTTTCCTACAAGCCCACGCCTTCGCTGTGGGCGCGCCGCGCAAGCGAGCTCGGCCGGCGGTTGGTCTTCAAGATTCGCGCCGCCGAAAGAGAAGTCGTCGAGCGTTATGCGGAGTTCTTCGCGCGGTTCGCGGCGACTCGCGCGGTGGTCAATGCAGCGACCACCGAGCACGGGACGCCCGTGTGGGATTTCACGGTGGCGAGCTTCGCTGCTAGCCGGGCGGTCGATCTCATCGACGGCCAAATCGGCCCGAAGTCTGCCACGCTCAAGGTGCCGCGGTGGATTGCAGCGGAGCCGGAACTCCATTTCCTTCCGTTTCTGGCCGGACTGATCGACACCGACGGCACGGTCGATACCCGCGGCAATGCGCTAATCGGCATGCAGAGCGCGCAGTTCGCGGCGGAGCTGCAATCACTTCTGGGACTTTTCGGGGTGTATGCCAGCATCACTTTGATCGCGCCGCGCGAGCACGAGCACAATGGCGTCGTGATCCGCGGGTCGGGCGGCGCGGTGCTTAAGGTTTGCGATTCCGGATTTTTAAGCGCGGTGGCCGAGTACCTGGCGGACAGCGGCAAGCGCAATCGCATCATCGCGCACGCGACGACGTCCGGTCAGTACGATGTCTTTCAAATGCACCCGGCGCTGCGCCGAGCGCTTGCGATCGAGGAGTCTGAACTGACTCACCTGGAGAAGCAGCACCTGGGCTTCTATCACGGCTACCCGTCGCGCGCGAGGGTAAGCCGGGTGTGGCTCGATCGCTGGAAAGCGCGTTTTCCGCATCTCATGCGGCTGATAGAGCTCACCGAGCGCCTTCGCCCGGTCGATTCCATCGAGCGAGGCCTGCCACTGCCCGAGACGTTCTTCGAC
>DATAYO010000075.1:0-21854 GCA_036272515.1 Steroidobacteraceae bacterium
CTCGCATGTTCATGGCAGCAAGACAGGAGGATCGATTCCCCATCGTCGACATTCTGACGCAGCTTCCAACCACGCCTCCGAACTGCCAATGGGCCCTCTTCCTGCGCAATCACGACGAGCTGACCCTGGAGATGGTGACCAGCAAGGAGCGCGACTACATGTACACGACTTACGCCGCCGACCTGCAGGCGCGCATCAACTTGGGCATCAGGCGCCGCCTGGCGCCGCTGATGGAAAACGACCTGGACCGCATCAAGCTCATGAACAGCCTGCTGCTGTCGATGCCCGGCTCCCCCATCGTGTACTACGGCGACGAGATCGGCATGGGCGACAACGTATTCATCGGCGACCGCAACGGCGTACGCACGCCCATGCAATGGAGCCCGGATCGCAACGCCGGCTTCTCGCGCGCCGATCCGCAGCGGCTGTATCTGCCCCCGATCATGGATCCGATCTACGGTTACCCGTCGATCAACGTCGAGGCCCAGTCGCGCGACCCGAATTCGCTCATCTCCTGGACCAAGCGCATGCTGGCCGTGCGCAAGACCAGCCAGGCTTTCGGGCGTGGTACCCGCCGGTTCCTGCGTCCGGGCAACCGCAAGATCCTGGCGTACCTGCGCGAGTACGGCGAGGACCGCATCCTGTGCGTCGCCAATCTGTCGCGATCCGCGCAGCCCGTGGAGCTCAATCTCTCGGAATTCAAGGGACGCGTGCCCGTGGAGATGCTCGGCCGCACGACCTTCCCGCCGGTCGGCGACCTGCCCTACTTGCTGACCTTGTCGGCGTACGGATTTTATTGGTTCAGGCTCACCAAAGACGCGGAGGCGCCGTCATGGCACGAGCAAATCACCTCGATCGATGAGCGCCCGGTGCTGGTGCTGTTCGACGGCTGGAGCAGCCTGTTTCGCGACCGCGTGGTGCCCTGGCGCATCGGCATGGCGGAGAAAACCCGCCAGCAGTTCGAAGCCGATACGCTGCCCCGCTTCATCGAGACGCAGCGCTGGTACGCCTCGAAGGGCATCCCCATCGAGCGAGCGCGAATCGTCGATCATCTGCTCTGGCAGGAAGGCAAATCCAGCTGGGAGATCACGCTCCTGGATGTGGTCGCGGGCGGTGAGAGCACCGGCTACTTCATGCCGCTCGCGCTCGCCTGGGAAGATCGCGACGACGAGCGCGTACGCAACCTGTCGACCGCCGGAGTGGCCAAGATACGCCAGCAATCGAGCGTCGGCATCATGGGCGATGCGTTCTCGGACGCGCTGTTTTGCCAGGCGCTGGTGGCGGCGATGGCGAAGCCGCGCGAGATGGCGACCGCGCAAGGAAAGCTCGAGTTCCGGCCCACGGCCGCTTTCGACCGGATCGCGGGCGAGGACTTCGCCTCGCTGTCCGCCGAGCGGCCTCAGGGCTCGAGTTCGAACACCGTCGTGGTCCTCGGCGAGCGGCTCATCCTCAAGGGATATCGGCGCCTGCGGGTGGGCGCGAGCCCGGAGCTCGAGATGGGGCTCTATCTGACCGATGCCGTCCACTACGCCAACTGCGCGCCGCTCGCCGGCGCGCTCGAGTACCGCGACAAGGAGGGCGAGCCGCGCTTGCTCGCCATGCTGCAGGCCTATGTCGCCAATCAAGGCGACGGCTGGACCTGGTCGCTCGAGTATCTTCGACGCCATCTCGAGGAGCACCGCACGGCCCCGGCGGCCGACACTCCCATCGCGAACATGCACGAGGCCTATCTCACGCAGATCCGGGTGCTCGCGCTGCGTACCGCGGAGCTGCATCGGGCGCTGGCCACACCCACCAAGGATGCCGCCTTCGAGCCGCAGCCGATCACGCGTGCCGACTTGGACGCCTACAAGCACAGGGCGACCGAGGAGGCCAAGAATGCGCTGGGCCTCTTGAAGGCCAACCTGGGCGAGCTCTCGGCCGCGGATCGGGAGAAGGCCAATGCCGTCCTCGCGGCGCGCGACGAGGTTCTCAAGCGCATCGCAGCCTACGTCGCCCCTGAGCCCCAGGGGACGTCACAAGGCACGTCCAGGGGAACCAAGATCCGCATCCACGGCGACTATCATCTCGGGCAGGTCTTGCTGACACGCAACGACTTCGTGATCATCGACTTCGAGGGCGAGCCCGGGCACGGCCTGGAGCAGCGGCGCGCCAAGCAATCCCCGCTGCGCGACGTGGCTGGCATGCTGCGCTCCTTCAGCTACGTCGAGCACAGCGCACTGCGCAGCGTCGCGCACGATGACGTGGAGCTCGCCAAGCTCACTCCTTTCGCGAAGCGCTGGGCGGCGGAGGTGCGGACGGCTTTCCTGGCAGCCTACGACACCTCGGCGCGCGGCGCCGCACTTTACGATGCGCTGGCTCCCGGGGTCGGTTTGCTCGGGCTGTTCGAGCTCGAGAAGGCCCTTTACGAGCTGCGCTACGAGCTCGGCAACCGGCCGGCCTGGGTGGGCGTACCGTTGCAGGGCATTATCGAGTGGGGCTGACCTATGCAAGAGCTTGATTTGTTACCCGATACCGCGCGCGAGTTCCTGCACCAGGCGGCACAGTTCATCCCCCGACTGGCGATGGCGCTCGCCATCGTGCTGGCCGGATGGCTGATCGCCAAGGCAATTCGCTTTGCCGTCGAACGGGGACTGCGCGCCATCAACTTCAACGTATTGACCGAGCGTGCGGGCACGGACCATTTCCTGCAGCAGGGGGGACTGCGCGGCGACACCACCACGCTGTTCGGGTTGTTCGCATACTGGCTGGTGATACTGGCGGCGCTCATGAGCGCCTTCAGTACACTGGGCCTCACCCACGTCACCGACGTCCTGCACCAGATGGTGCTGTACTCGCCGAAGGTGCTGGTCGCCATGCTCGGCGTGGTGTTCGGCGCCTATTTCGCGCGGTTCATCGGCGGCGCCGTCGCGACCTATTGCGTGGAGGCCCGCATTCCGGATGCGGACCTGCTGGGCAAGCTCGCTCAATACCTCATCATGGCTTTCGTCATCATGATCGCGCTGAGCCAGGTGGAAATCGGCGGCGACATCGTTCAGCGCACCTTCCTGGTGATCCTGGGGGGTATCGTGCTGGCGCTGGCCCTGGCCTTCGGGCTCGGCGGCAAGGATTGGGCGGCGGCGCTGCTGGAACGGTGGTGGCCGCGTCAAGGTCCGAAGGACTGATGCGCGGGCGAACCGCCTGGCGGCCGCCCGGTGGGCGAGGATCACGGTAAGATTGCACCCATGCACCCCATCATCGTTTCGATCGGATTCTTGAGCTTGATCGCTGCCGCGGGCTACATGGTGGTGACCCTCTTGGCGATACCCGCATGGTACCTGCGGCGCTGGCCGAAGCCGCCATCGTCGCCCCCGCCCGTCTCCATCCTCAAGCCGCTGTGCGGCGCGGAGCCGGGACTGTACGAGAATCTGCGCTCCTTCTGTGCCCAGGACTACCCGGATTTCGAGATCATCTTCGGCGTGCGCGATTCGGCCGACCCGGCGTGCCAGGTGGTGGGACGATTGATGGCGGAGTTCGGCTCGCTGTCGATCAAGCTCATCTGCAGCCCGACCTTGTACGGCAGCAACCGCAAGGTCAGCAACTTGATCAACATGCTGCCGCATGCGAGCCATGAGTTCCTGGTGATGGCGGACAGCGATGCGTTCGTGGACCCCCGCTACCTCGCGACCGTCACGGCGCCGCTGCTCGATCCGGAGGTTGGCCTGGTCACCTGCCTTTACCGCGCAATACCGACTCGAGCGGTCTGGTCCCGGCTGGGAGCCATGTACGTCAACGAGTGGTACATGCCCGTGGTCCGGCTCAGCTGGCTGCTGGGGTATCGCGGTTATGTCTCCGGGCAGACGTTGTGCATGCGCCACTCGACGCTCGACGCCATCGGCGGCCTTCAGGCGCTCTCCGATCAACTGGCGGAGGATCATCGGCTGGGCCAGCTGGTGCGCGGCTTGAGCTTGAAGATCGAGCTGTCGCCCTACGTGGTCGATGGCGAGCATCACGAACCCGACCTTCGATCCGTGACGCGCCACGAGCTTCGATGGATGCGCACCATTCGCGCCCTGCGGCCCCGCAGCTTCCTCGGGATCTTCCTCACCTTCAGCCTGCCGATGGCCTTGCTCGGTCTCGGACTCGTATCGGCCGGCCCGGCGCCGTCACCCGCCGACTGGGGTCTGTTCGGCGGCGCCCTGGTCGCGAGAGTCGCTCTGCATTTCACCCATCGATCCGGGAGCTCCCGGTCGATTGTCTCGGATCTCTGGCTGTTGCCGCTGTGCGATCTGATGATTTTTTGGGTCTGGTGCCGCAGCCTGTTCACGTCCCGGATCGCCTGGCGCAACGACGAATTCAACGTGGATGCGAACGGCGTCATGCATCCGTTGCGCTGACCGGGCCGGTCGCGGATCGGCGCCAATGCCAACCCAATGAGATTTTCGGTCTATGTAGGTGGTCTCGTCGGCCTGACGTTGCTGATCGGCATCGCCGTGCATACCGATTTAGCCGCCATGGCCCATGCCTTCCGGTTGGGCGGTCTGGCGCTGCTCTGGGTCATCCCCTATCGCGTGGTGTTTTTCCTGCTCTATGCGACCGGCTGGTTGGCGCTGTTGCGGCCGAGCGAAACCGCGCACCGCGTGGGAATCGGTTATGTTTTCTGGGCGACCGCGATCCGCGACGCCGTCGACCGGCTCTTGCCGGTGGCCAGCGTCGGCGGCGGCTTCATCGGCGTGCGTATCCTGCGCTGGCGCGGCATGCCGGCGGCGCTGGTGGCCGCGAGCGTGGTCGTCGAGATTTTCATCACACTGGTGGTGCTTTACCTGTTCACCGCAATGGGCCTGATGCTGCTCGCGCAATACGGCACGAGCAGCCATGAGTTTCGCCGCTTGCTGACCGGGTTCGTGCTCAGCCTGCCGATCCCGCTGATTTTCCTTTTGCTGTTGCGGAACGGCTCCGTTCTCGAGCGATTGAAGACGCTCATGCACAAGATCGCGGGCGAGAGCGCGATGTCCCGGGGAACCGCGGCGCTGGATCGGGAGATCCGCGCCTCGCTGAGCCGCCACGGCGCATTGCTCGCGGCGGCGACCCTGCAACTCGGGGCGCTCGTTTCCGGCTCACTGGAGAACTGGTTTGCGCTGCGTCTTTTCGGGCATCCCATCGGCATCGACGCGGCGCTGGTGCTCGAGAGCATGACCCAGGCGGTGCGCCACATCGCGTTCGTCGTACCGGGAGGCCTCGGCGTCCAGGAGGCCGGATTGATCATCTTCGGCCATATCGTCGGTCTCGACAGCGAAACGGCGCTGGCGCTCGCGATGGTCAAGCGCATCCGCGAAGTGGCCTGGGGGGTGCCGTTTCTGCTGTCGTGGCAATGGGCCGAAGGCCGGCGACTGCGCCGCCCCGTGCCCGTTCCGGGCGGCGCGAAATAATCGCGCAGGCGACAAACGTTTCCGCGGAAACGTCCGGTTCGCGGAAACGTCCGGCTTGCGGACGAGCTGAATCACAGGCGAAATATCCGCCGCTTTTGCACGGTCTAGTTCATAGGAGCTCGCAACGCACCAGGCAGGCTCGAGATTCACCAACAGGCTCGTGACTCACAGGGGAATCGCTCATGCCCAACTCATCAAAGATTTGCCGAATGTACCCGCTCGCCATTCTCGTCGCCGGTCTCGCATGCGCCTCGATCGCATCCGCCGACGACATGGTCTCGTTCGCCACCGGCGGCTACGCGCGCGGTCTTCGCACCATGCCCGAGATGCACAAGATCGACACGGATGGCGACGGCACGGTCTCCAAGGCCGAGTGGCTCGCTTACCAGGAAAAGGTTTGGAACGCGCTCGACAAGAACAAGGCGGGCGTGGTCGACGAGAAGGTGTTTCTGGCGCCGTCGGCGGAAATGGTGACTTTCGCCACCGGCGGCTATGCACGCGGCCTGCAGACCAAGGCGATGATGCATAAGATCGATGCCGACGGCGACGGCACTGTGTCGCACGACGAGTTCATCGTGTACCAGACCAAGATATTCGACATGATGGACAAGAACCACTCGGGGTCGGTCGGACCGCAGGAATTCCTGGGCAAGTAGCCGCCGCCACGGCGGACCGTCACCGCTGAGGATCAATCGCCGCCGGTCGAAGGACCGGCGCCGCCCAAGCGTTCGAGCGTCTTCGGATCCATCTCCGAGCCGAAGTATTTCGCCAAGGCCGCCGTGAACGCATTGCGGTCGCCTGCCGCGCGTGCGAACAGCGTCATGGACGAGTGGAATTTGAGGTAGTCCGGGTAGCCGAAGATCTCCTCGATCGGCCGGTCTTCGATCTCCGTCACCAGCCGGGTGCATTCCCGTAATCGGTCTCCCAGCAACGGGTGTTCGAGATATTCCCGGGCTTCACCGATCGAGGAAATGGCGTATCGCTGCCCCATCGCACTGTGGCCCAGCCCCTGGATCTGCGGAAAGATGAACCACATCCAATGGCTTTCCTTGCGCCCGCCGCGCAGCTCGCTCACGGCCCGCTGGTAGACGCCCTGTTGGGCTTCGACGAAACGGCGCAGATTGTATCGATCAGTCATCATCTGCTTGTCGATGGGTCCCTGAGAATTCAGTTCCCCGTCCTGAGGCTCCTATAATGCTGGAGCCTCCCGTGATCCTGCAGGCTCCGGTGACCTTGGCTGGAATATGGGCCCGCCCTCGTATGTAAAGTACATCTTCCCCTGGCTGCGGGCGATGTAGACCCGGTGTGCCAAGAAAAAGTCCGCGCCGATGACCAGGTCGGGCGGGTTCACGACGACGCCACGCGCGACGAGAGAGCCGGTGTGCACTTCGGTGTCTCTGCCGAACAGGTCCGCGATTTCGAGCTTGGCGTTTTGAATGGTTTCCTGGCCGACGGTGAGCACGCGGAAAAAGGCGACAGAGGTATCGTACGTGTTCCCGGCGAGTCCTTGCCTCGCCCCCGCGGCCTGCAGGGGCGACTCGGGAGTGATACCGTTCTGGCGCACCGCCTGGGTGGTGACCACCGTTCTCTCGGCGCCGGTATCGAAAATCGCGAGGGCAGCCCCACCGTCCAGACTCACGTTGGCTTGCACCCAATTGGCATTTGAGTTGCTACGAACCAGCTTTGCCATGAAATAGGCTTTCGCCCAATACACGACCTGGTCCCCGTTGCAGCCTTTGGGGGCGAACAAGCGCACCTTGCGTGAGCGCAGATCGATGTCCAGATCGAATTTGGAGAGAAAATCCTCGCCGAGGACACCGGCAACGTTTTGCGGCATGTCGCCGCGTCCCGCGGCATAAAGCCTTATCTTCGGAATGGTCACGCCGGCGAGCTTGAAGTCGTTCACCGAGACGAGGCCGACCGTGTCCGCGCCGCCGGCCCCATACATCTTCATGCTCTCCGTAATCGGCAGGATCTCTAGGTTCAGCTCCTTGGCGGAGGAGCGCCAGATCAAACTCGTCCCAGCCCCGGTGTCGAGCATCATTTCCATGTCACGGCCCGCGATCGATATGGGGATCAGCGGCCGGTTGCCCATCAAGGTCACCGGGAGCTCGGCAGCCTGCTGGAGCTGGCAGGCCGCCCCTACGGGCATCGGGATGCTCACCAAAGCCGAGGCCGCGACGCAAATCACCAGGAGCCATCTGCCGCGAACTGACTTATGTCGAATCATCCTTGACCGTGACATCGGCGCCTCCCGTCGGCTTTTTTTTCATCTTAGCAGACGCCGCCGAATCGGCGCGGATTTACGCCTCTTCCTCGCCGCTTTGCGCGATCCGGGTGATCGCCGACACCAGCGCGTCGCGCGACGCCACATCCGCGAATTTCACGACCAACTTGCCCGACCCGGCGGCACGCTGATGCAGCTGTACGTGCAACGATGCGGTCTTCAGGAGCTCGCTCACCACCGCCACCGCCGCCGCCGGCTCCGCCTCCGCGCGATCCTCATGTCCCTCCAGCGCCTTGCGCACCAGCTGCTCGGTGTCGCGCACCGAGTAGTCGCGCGCCGCGACCAGCTGGCCGAGCCGAGACCGGTCCTCGTCGCTCTCCAGGGCGAGGAGCGCGCGACCATGCCCCATGGAGAGCACGCTCTCGTCGATGAGGGTGACGATGTCGGAGGGCAGCTCGAGCAGCCGCATGAGGTTCGTCACCGCCGCGCGCGAGCGGCCGACGAGGTCGGCGACTTCCTGATGGGTCAGCGAGAATTCCTCCACCAGCCGCTTGAACGCCCTGGCCTCCTCGGTGGATGTCAGATCCTCGCGCTGGATGTTCTCGATCAGCGCCACCACGGCGGCTTCGCGATCCGAGAGCTGGCGCACGATGGCCGGAATGTCCTTGAGACCGGCGAGCTTTGCCGCCCGCCAGCGCCGCTCGCCGGCGATGATTTCGTAGCGCGCGCCGTCGTGCAGCTCGGCGGGCAGGGGGCGGATCACGATCGGCTGAAGCACGCCGTTCGCCTTGATGGAGGCGGCCAGCTCCTCGAGCGGCTCTTCGTGCACTTCGCGGCGCGGTTGGAAGGCCCCCGGTCGCATCAGCGACAGAGGTAAGGTGCCTGCGCCCCGGCTCGGACTGACGGAGAGCTCCGCGCCGAGAAGCGCTCCGAGGCCGCGGCCCAATCCCCTTGCGTCACTCGCCATCGCGCTAGAATACTATGCTGGCGACGGCTTAGGTGGCGGGCGAGGTCTTGAGCTCGATCGATATGATGATCAGGCCGCTCAAGCCGATGAGCAGCGCCCCCAGGAGCACCAGTGCGTCGGGCGGGTTGCCCCACACCAGATATTGAATGACGAAAGCCCAGCCGAGGGCGGTGAATTCGAGCGGCGCGATGGTCGAGGCCGAAGCCCGCCGCAGTGCCTCGAACACCAGGAACTGGGACAGAGCGCCCGCGCAGGCCAGGGCCGCCAGAAGCACGCAGTCGACCGGTGACGGCGTTTTCCAGACCCACGGAAGCATCACGCCCGCCAGCAAGAAGAATCCCGCGTTGGTCATGACCATGTTGACGCTGGTCGGCTCCGCGAGCTTGGTCAACCGGATCAGAATGGTGGACATCGACCAGAGTCCGGCGGCCCCGAGCGCCAGGAGGATGGGGCCCGACGCCCCGACGCCCGGACGGCACGCGATCAGCACCCCGATGAAACCCGTGCCAACCGCCAGCCAGCGGCCGGCGGTTACCCGTTCCTGGAGTATGGGGCCGGCCATGAAGGCCACCAGAATGGGCGAACCGAAGTAGATCGTGACCAGCTCACCGAGCGCCAGGGAGCGGGCGGCGGAATAGTAGAGCGCCCAGGCGGCCACGAGGATCAGCGCGCGCGCACCCAGCATCAGCCGGAAAGGCGACCGCCACGCGCGAGGGAACGGGCTCGGTCCGTTGACCGCGGCGATCAGCAGCAGAATGACGCTGCTCCGGATGAACATAATCTGCCAGACCGAGATGTCCTTGACCAGGACCTTCGCCAGGGCATCGTGAACGGGGAATACGAAGAAGCCGGCGAGCCCGAAGGCGACTCCGTGAATACCCGATCTCGATGGCGCCATAGATCCTACCCCCTATGCGCCCCACCCGCCGGCCGCCGCGGCCCGGAACGCGCCCCCCAAAAAAAGGCCCCGGGCTCTCGCGAGTGCCCGGGGCCATTTCTTTTTGCTCGTTATAGTTATCGTTATTCGGCTGCTTCTGTGTCCCCCGCCGGTACCGCATCGTCGGACTCGCCCATGCCGCCGCCCACATCCATGAAGCTGCGGCGCCGGCCATCGTCCGATGCGCGTCGACGGCGTGCATGATACGCGAAGCCGGTGCCCGCGGGAATGAGCCGGCCGACGATGACGTTCTCCTTGAGACCGCGCAGGTCATCCTTGAGACCCCGGACCGCGGCCTCGGTGAGCACGCGGGTGGTCTCCTGGAACGACGCGGCCGAGATGAACGACTCGGTGGCGAGCGATGCCTTGGTGATGCCGAGAAGCAGCGGCTCCCAGGTGGACTGGTGCTTGCCCTCGCTCCTCTGCTTGGCGATCACGTCCAGGAGCCGGCCGCGGTCCATCTGCTCGCCCTTGAGCAGCGCCGAATCGCCGGTGTCGAGCACCTCGATCTTGCGCAGCATCTGCCGCACGATGACCTCGATGTGCTTGTCGTTGATCTTCACGCCCTGCAGCCGGTACACATCCTGGATCTCGCGCACCAGGTAGTTCGCCAGCGCCTCGACGCCCTGCAGCCGCAATATGTCATGGGGATTCGGCTCGCCGTCGGCGATGACTTCGCCCTTCTCGACCTGCTCGCCCTCGAACACGTTGAGATGACGCCACTTCGGAATCAGCTCCTCGTACTTCTCGCCCTGCTCGTTGGTGATGATCAGGCGCCGCTTGCCCTTGGTCTCCTTGCCGAAGCTCACGGTACCCGAGCGCTCGGCCAGAATCGCCGAGTCCTTCGGCTTCCTGGCCTCGAACAGATCCGCCACCCGCGGCAGACCGCCGGTGATGTCGCGGGTCTTCGAGGACTCCTGCGGAATGCGGGCGATGACATCGCCCACCGCCACCTTCGCTCCGTCTTCCAGGCTGACGATTGCGCCCGCAGGGAGCGCATAGACCGCCGGAATGTCGGTATTGGCGAAGGTGACTTCCTTGCCCTTGGCATTGGTCAGCCGCACCACCGGGCGCAGGTCCTTGCCGCCCGAGCCGCGCTGCTTGGGATCCAGGACCACGGTCGAGGTCAGGCCGGTGACGTCGTCCACCTGGGTCGCGACGGTCAACCCGTCGACGAAGTCGGAGAACTTGATCATGCCCGCGACCTCGGTCACCACGGGATGGGTATGCGGATCCCAGTTCGCGACCGACTGACCGGCCGCGACCGTATCTGCATCGTTCACCGTGATGGTGGCGCCGTAGGGGATCTTGTAGCGCTCGCGCTCGCGCCCGAACTCATCCACCACGCCGAGCTCGCCCGAGCGCGAGACCGCGACCAGGTGGCCCTTCTCGTGACGCACGGTCTTGATGTTGTGCAGCCGGATCGTGCCCTTGCTCTTGACCTCGACGCCGTTGGCCGCCGCGGCCCGTGAGGCCGCGCCGCCGACGTGGAAGGTGCGCATGGTGAGCTGCGTCCCCGGCTCGCCGATGGACTGCGCCGCGATGACGCCGACCGCCTCGCCGATGTTGATGCGGTGCCCGCGGCCGAGATCCCGGCCGTAGCACTGCGCACACACGCCGTAGCGGGTTTCGCAGGTGATGGGCGAACGCACCATGACCTGGTCGATGCCCATCTTCTCGAGCAGCTTGACCAGCTTCTCATCGATCAGCACACCGGTCTTGACCAGCACTTCGCCGCTGGAGGCCACCACCACGTCCTCGGAAACGACGCGTCCCAGGACGCGCTCGCCAAGTCCCTCGACCACATCGCCGCCCTCGACTATCGGGGTGATCGACAGACCGTTGACGGTGCCGCAATCGATCTCGGTGACCACCAGGTCCTGCGCCACGTCGACCAGACGGCGGGTGAGATACCCGGAGTTCGCGGTCTTGAGTGCGGTGTCGGCCAGGCCTTTGCGGGCGCCGTGAGTCGAGATGAAGTACTGGAGTACGTTCAGCCCCTCGCGGAAGTTCGCGGTGATCGGCGTCTCGATGATGGAGCCGTCCGGCTTCGCCATCAGGCCGCGCATGCCGGCGAGCTGGCGAATCTGCGCCGCGGAGCCGCGAGCCCCGGAATCGGCCATCATGAAGATGGAATTGAACGACTTCTGACGGACCTTCTGGCCCTTGTAATCGGTCACCTCGTCGGTGCCGAGCTTCTCCATCATGGCCTTGGCCACCTGGTCGTTGGTGCGCGACCAGATGTCCACGACCTTGTTGTAGCGCTCGCCGTTGGTGACGAGACCGGAGGAGTACTGCTCCTGGATCTCCTTCACCTCGCGCTCGGCGGTCGACAGGATCTTGGTCTTCTGCTGCGGGACCACCATGTCGTCCACGCCGATGGAAACGCCGGCCCGGGTCGCGTAATGGAAGCCCGTGTACATGAGCTGATCCGCGAACACCACGGTCTCCTTGAGGCCCACCGTGCGATAGCACATGTTGATGGTCCCGGAGATGGTTTTCTTGGTCATGTCCTGGTTGATGGCATCGAACGACAGACCGTGCGGCAGGATCTCGGACAGGAGTGCGCGCCCCACGGTGGTATCGACCACGCGGGTGTTCGCATGCAACTGCCCCTCCGCATTGCGCACGTGCTCCGTCAGGCGAACCTTGACCTTGGCCTGCAGGTCGATGTTGCGGCTCTCGTAGGCGCGGTGCACCTCGGCCACATCGCCGAACGCCATGCCCTCGCCCTTCGCGCCGACGCGCTCGCGCGTCATGTAGTAGAGCCCGAGCACCACGTCCTGCGACGGCACGATGATCGGATCGCCGTTGGCGGGTGACAGGATGTTGTTCGAGGACATCATCAGGGCGCGTGCCTCGAGCTGCGCCTCGATCGAGAGCGGCACGTGCACGGCCATCTGGTCGCCGTCGAAGTCCGCGTTGAACGCCGTGCAGACCAGCGGGTGCAGCTGGATTGCCTTACCCTCGATCAGCACCGGCTCGAACGCCTGGATCCCCAGGCGATGCAGCGTCGGCGCGCGGTTCAGGAGCACGGGATGCTCGCGGATGACTTCCTCGAGAATATCCCACACCTCCGGTCCCTCGCGCTCCACCAGGCGCTTGGCGGCCTTGATGGTCGAGGCCTCGCCGCGCAGCTGGAGCTTGGAGAAAATGAACGGCTTGAACAGCTCGAGCGCCATCTTCTTCGGCAGTCCGCACTGGTGCAGCCGCAGGGTCGGGCCGACCACGATGACCGAGCGGCCGGAGTAGTCGACGCGCTTGCCCAGGAGGTTCTGGCGGAACCGGCCCTGCTTGCCCTTGATCATGTCGGCAAGCGACTTCAACGGGCGCTTGTTGGTGCCCGTGATGGCACGGCCGCGGCGCCCGTTGTCGAGCAGCGCATCCACCGCTTCCTGCAGCATGCGCTTCTCGTTGCGCACGATGATGTCGGGCGCATTGAGCTCGAGCAGGCGGCGCAGGCGGTTGTTGCGGTTGATGACGCGGCGATACAGATCGTTCAAGTCGGAGGTCGCGAAGCGACCGCCGTCGAGCGGCACCAGCGGACGCAGATCCGGCGGCAGCACCGGCAGAACCGTCAGCACCATCCATTCCGGCTTGTTGCCGGACTCCATGAACGCCTCGATCAGCTTCAAGCGCTTGGACAGCCGCTTGATTTTGGTCTCGGAGTTGGTGTTCGCCATGTCCTCGCGGACCTTCACCACCTCGGCGGCGAGATCCATGGACTTCAACAGCTCGTGCACCGCCTCGGCGCCCATGCGGGCATCGAACTCATCGCCGTGCTCCTCGATCGACTCGAGGTACATCTCGTCGGTCAAGAGCTGGCCGCGCTGAAGCGAGGTCATGCCCGGATCGACCACCACGAAAGCCTCGAAGTAGAGCACGCGCTCGATCTCGCGCAGGGTCATGTCGAGCATGAGGCCGATGCGCGAGGGGAGCGACTTCAGGAACCAGATGTGCGCGGTCGGACTCGCGAGCTCGATGTGGCCCATGCGCTCGCGGCGCACCTTTGACTGGGTCACCTCGACGCCGCACTTTTCGCACACGACACCGCGGTGCTTCAAGCGCTTGTACTTGCCGCACAGGCACTCGTAGTCCTTCACCGGCCCGAAGATCTTGGCGCAGAAGAGGCCGTCCCGCTCCGGCTTGAAGGTGCGGTAGTTGATGGTCTCCGGCTTCTTCACTTCGCCGTACGACCAGGAGCGGATCATGTCCGGAGACGCGAGTCCGATCTTGATGGAGTCGAAGTTCTCGACCGGTACCTGCTGCTTGAACAATTTGAGTAAATCTTTCATGGATTAAGCCTCGCTCTCGAGTTCGATGTTGATGGCCAGGGACCTGATCTCCTTGACCAAGACATTGAACGATTCCGGCATTCCGGCCTTCATTTCATGGTTGCCGTCGACGATGGCCTTGTACATCTGAGTTCGGCCGTTCACATCGTCGGACTTGACCGTGAGCATTTCCTGCAGGGTGTAAGCGGCGCCATACGCCTCGAGCGCCCACACTTCCATTTCGCCGAAGCGCTGACCGCCGAACTGCGCCTTGCCTCCCAAGGGCTGCTGCGTGACCAGGCTGTAGGGCCCGGTGGAACGCGCGTGCATCTTGTCGTCCACCAGGTGATTCAGCTTCAGCATGTACATGTAGCCGACGGTCACGGGACGCTCGAACTGCTCGCCCGTACGCCCGTCGTGCAGGATGGTCTGGCCCGAGGCCGGCAGATCGGCGAGGGCGAGCAGGCTCTTGATCTCCTCCTCGCTCGCGCCGTCGAATACCGGCGTCGCCATCGGTACGCCATGGCGCAGGTTGCTCGCAAGCTCCAGCACTTCCGTGTCGGTCAGGGACTTCACGTCCTCCTTCTGGCCGCCGGTCTCGTTGTAGACCTGGCTGATGAACTTGCGGACCTCCGCGATCGCCTGCTGGGCCTCCAGCATCTTGCCGATCTTGGCGCCCACGCCCTTGGCGGCCCACCCGAGGTGGGTCTCGAGGATCTGTCCGATGTTCATGCGCGACGGCACGCCCAGGGGATTCAGCACGATGTCGACCGGCGTACCGTCCGCCATGTACGGCATGTCCTCGACCGGCACGATGGAGGAGATCACGCCCTTGTTGCCGTGACGGCCGGCCATCTTGTCTCCGGGCTGCACGCGGCGCTTCACCGCGAGGTACACCTTCACCATCTTGAGCACGCCGGGCGCCAGATCGTCGCCCGCGGTGATCTTCGCCTTCTTCTCCTCGAAGCGCTTCTCGAACGCCTTGCGCTGGCCCTTCATGCGCTCGGACACGGTCTCGAGCTGGGCATTCAGGTCCTCGTCCTTGAAGCGGATCTCGAACCACTGCTCGCGGGGCAGATCGGAGAGGTAGGCCTCATCGATCGCGGAGCCCGGCTTCAGGCGCTTCGGGCCGGCCTCGGCCGCCTTGCCCTCGATCAAGCCGCGCACGCGCTGGAACAAGTCGTCCTCGAGAATGCGTTGCTGGTCGGCCAGGTCCTTGCGGACCCGCTCGAGCTCCGCCTTCTCGATCGACAGCGCGCGCGAGTCCTTCTCCACGCCGTCGCGGGTGAACACGCGCACGTCGATGACGGTGCCGTCCATGCCGGGCGGCACGCGCAACGACGTGTCCTTCACGTCGGAGGCCTTCTCGCCGAAGATCGCGCGCAGCAGCTTCTCTTCCGGGGTGAGCTGGGTTTCGCCCTTCGGCGTGACCTTGCCCACCAGGATGTCGCCGGCGCGTACCTCGGCACCGATGAAGGCGATGCCCGCCTCATCGAGCTTGGCGAGCGCCGAATCGCCCACGTTCGGGATATCGGCGGTGATTTCCTCGGGCCCGAGCTTGGTATCGCGGGCCACGCAGGTCAGCTCCTCGATGTGAATGGTCGTGAAGCGGTCTTCCTCGACCACGCGCTCGGAAATGAGGATCGAGTCCTCGAAGTTGTAGCCGTTCCAGGGCATGAACGCGACCAGCAGGTTCTGGCCCAGCGCGAGCTCGCCCAGATGCGTCGACGGGCCGTCCGCCAGCACGTCGCCGCGCTTGATGGCATCGCCCGCCTTCACCAGCGGCCGCTGGTTGATGCAGGTGTTCTGGTTCGAGCGCGTGTACTTGGTCAGCGAGTAGATGTCGACGCCGGGCTCGCCCGCGGTGGTCTCATCGTCGTTGACCCGCACCACGATGCGCGAGGCATCGACCGAGTCGACGCTGCCGCCGCGCCGCGCCACCACGGTGACGCCGGAATCGATGGCGACCGCCCGCTCCATGCCGGTGCCCACGAGCGGAGTCTCCGACCGCAGGGTCGGCACCGCCTGGCGCTGCATGTTCGAGCCCATGAGAGCGCGGTTCGCGTCGTCGTGCTCGAGGAACGGAATCAGCGAGGCCGCCACGGAGACGATCTGCTTCGGCGATACGTCCATGAAGTCGATCTTGTCGGGGGTCGACAGGGTGAACTCGTTCTGCGTGCGGCAGGAGATCAGATCGTCGACGAACTCGCCCTTCTCGCTCAGGGTCGCGTTCGCCTGCGCGATCACGTACTGGCCTTCCTCGATCGCCGACAGGTAGTCGATCTGGTCGGTGACCCGGCCGCTGGACACGCGCCGGTACGGGGTCTCGAGGAAGCCGTAGTCGTTGGTACGCGCGTACACCGCGAGCGAGTTGATCAGGCCGATGTTCGGGCCTTCCGGGGTCTCGATCGGGCACACCCGGCCGTAGTGCGTCGGATGCACGTCGCGGACTTCGAAGCCCGCACGCTCGCGCGTCAGGCCGCCGGGGCCCAAAGCCGAGACGCGGCGCTTGTGCGTCACCTCGGAAAGCGGGTTGTTCTGGTCCATGAACTGGGAGAGCTGCGAGGAGCCGAAGAATTCCTTCACCGCGGCCGCCACCGGCTTCGCGTTGATCATCTCCTGCGGCATGATCGGCTCGCTCTCCGCGATCGTGAGCCGCTCCTTGACGGCGCGCTCGACGCGCACCAGGCCGATGCGGAAGGCGTTCTCCGCCATCTCGCCCACGCTCCTCACGCGACGGTTGCCGAGGTGATCGATGTCGTCCACCTGGCCGTTGCCGTTCCTGATGTCGATCAGGGTCTTCATGACCTCGATGATGTCTTCCTTCGAGAGCACGCCCGAGCCCGTGATCTCCTCACGGCCCACGCGGCGGTTGAACTTCATGCGTCCCACGGGGGAGAGGTCATAGCGCTCGCTGTTGAAGAACAGATTCTGGAACAGGTTCTCCGCGGCATCCTTGGTCGGCGGCTCGCCGGGACGCATCATGCGGTAGATCTCGACCAGCGCCTCGAGACGGGTCTTGGTCGGGTCGATGCGCAGCGTGTCCGAAATGTACGGACCGCGGTCCAGGTCGTTGACGAAGATCGTGCGGATCTCGGGGACGCCGTTCTCGATCAGCTTGCCGACGGTGGGAACGGTGAGGACCTCGTTGGCCTTCGCCAAGATCTCGCCGGTCTCGGTGTTGACGATGTCGTGCATCAGCACCTTGCCCTGCAGGTACTCGATCGGCACCGGCAGCTGCTTGACACCCGCCTCTTCCAGATCGCGCACGTGGCGCGCCGTGATGCGCCGTCCTTCCTCGACTATGACCTTCTTGCCGACGCGGATCTCGAACGAGGCCGTCTCGCCTCGCAGGCGCTGCGGGATGATCTCGAAGGTGATCTCCTTCTTCGAGAGGTGGAACACGTTCTTCTCGAAGAACATTTCCAGGATCTGCTCCTCGGTGTAACCCAGGGCGCGCAGTATGATGGTGACCGGGAGCTTGCGGCGCCGGTCGATGCGCGCGAAGACGCAGTCCTTCGGATCGAACTCGAAATCGAGCCACGAGCCGCGGTAGGGAATGATGCGCGCGGAGAACAGCAGCTTCCCCGACGAGTGGGTCTTGCCGCGGTCGTGATCGAAGAACACGCCGGGGCTGCGATGCAGCTGGGAGACGATGACTCGCTCGGTGCCGTTGATGATGAACGTGCCGTTGTCGGTCATCAGCGGCAATTCGCCGAGATATACCTCTTGCTCACGCACGTCTTTGACCGGCTTCTTGGCACCGCTCGCTTCCTTGTCGAGCACCACCAGGCGCACTTTCACGCGCAAGGGTGCGGCGTAGGTGAGCCCGCGCAGCTGGCATTCCTTCACGTCGAATACCGGATCGCCCAGCCGATAGCTCACGTACTCGAGCGTCGCGTTGCCGGAATAGCTGGAGATCGGGAATACGCTGTCGAAGGCGGCGTGCAGGCCGATGTCGTCGCGACTGGTCTCGGGCGTATCCGCCTGCAAGAACCGGCGATACGAATCCAGCTGGATGGCGAGCAGATACGGCGTGCCGAGGATGCTCGGACGCTTGCCAAAGTTCTTGCGGATACGCTTCTTTTCGGTGAAAGAGTAGGCCATGTGTTCTCCGGGCGCTACGCGCCGATGTAAACCCTTGCGAGACGGCGAGTCTTCAGAAACTTAGTCGGACGGGATCGTCCCGACCCCGTCAATCCGGCGCGAAGCGCCTTCATAAACCAAACGGACGGGGTCGCTTTCGACCCCGTCGATCCAGCGCGTAGCGCTTGGCAGGCCACTACTTGATAGCAGCCTTGGCGCCGGCGTCCTCGAGCTTCTTCTTGATGGCCTCGGCATCCGCCTTCGGAATGCCTTCCTTGACCGTCGAGGGGGCTCCTTCGACCAGGTCCTTCGCTTCCTTCAAGCCCAAGCCGGTGATTTCGCGGATGACCTTGATGACGCCCACCTTGTTGGCGCCGAACTCGGTCATGGTCACGGTGAACTCGGTCTGCGCTTCGGCAGCCGGAGCCGCCGCGGCACCGCCGCCGCCGGCCGCCGCCACCGCGACGGGGGCCGCCGCCGTGACGTTGAACTTCTTTTCCATGTCGGCAATCAGCTCGACCACTTCCATGACGGACATCTTGGAAATCGCATCGAGGATTTCGTCTTTAGTAACAGCCATTGTTGTCTCCGAAATTAAAATTTAAAGGTCTTTCGACCCGAATCAGGTTGTTGATAGCTCAATTGGCCGCCGGGGCCGCCGCGCTCTTCTTGGCTTCGAGCACAGCAGCAAGCGTTCTCACCAACTTGGAGTTGGGAGCCGCCAGCGTTCCAACGAACTTCGAAATCGGCGCCTTGATGACCCCGAGGAGCTGCGACACCGCCTGCGCACGCGTGGGCAATGAAGCCACGCGGTCGATGTCCTGGGCTTTGAGCAATTGCCCGCCCAGCGACACCAGCGTCGTCACCAGCTTGTCGTTGTCCTTCGCAAACGCCTTGACGATGCGCGCCGCCGCGCCCGGATCGTCGTTGGAGAATGCGAGGACAATGGGTCCCTTCAGCGCCGGAGAAATGCACTCGAAAGACGTGCCGGCAACGGCCTTGCGCGCGAGCGTGTTCTTGACGATCCGCAGATACACCCCTTCCTTGCGCGCCTTGGCGCGCAGGTCGGTCATCTGCGTCACGGTCAAGCCACGGTTCTCGGCGCCCACCACGGACAGCGCTTTCGTCGCCACCGCGTTGACCTCCGCCACCACGACCTTCTTGTCCTCCAACTTGAGTGCCATCGAGTCCTCCCGGTTAGAAGTCACATAGGGCGAAAGCGCCGCCGCTTCCGCCCACCCTTGAGGGGCACGCCGCCGTGCCCGCTCGGTGCGACCGTCACCAGGCCATCCTGATTCGGGTCCCACCATCTGCGCAGGCCTGGCGTTTAAGAGCTCCCGCCCCGATCGGAGCGTCGCTCGCCTGCGGTCTTCGACGGTGGGCGCGAGGGCAGTCGAGCCCGCGCAACCCAGTTTCCATGCGCTTGCGCGCAGGATCCACGGGGTCGCTGCGCGACCCCGTCCTATAAAATTGCTAGCCCAAGCCGAGGCTCGCCTGATCGACGGCGATGCCCGGACCCATGGTCGAGGAGAGCGTCACCCGCTTGAGGTACACGCCTTTCGACGTTGCCGGCTTGATCTTCTGCAAGTCCATCATCAGCGCGAGGAGGTTCTCCTTGAGCGCCGTCGGCTCGAAACTCGCACGGCCGATCTGCGCGTGCACGATGCCCGCCTTGTCGGTGCGGTAGCGCACCTGGCCGGACTTCGCGTTCTTGACCGCTCCCGCCACGTCCGGCGTCACCGTTCCGACCTTCGGGTTCGGCATCAGGCCGCGAGGACCCAGGATCTGTCCGAGCTGTCCCACGATGCGCATGGCATCGGGACTCGCGATGACCACGTCGAAATCGATCTGGCCGCCCTTCACTTTCTCGGCCAGATCCTCGAATCCGACCACGTCCGCGCCCGCCGCCCTCGCGGCATCGGCGTTCTTGCCCTGCGTGAACACCGCCACCCGCACCGTCTTGCCGGTGCCGTGCGGCATTACCGTCGAGCCGCGAACCTGCTGGTCCGACTTGGTGGCGTCGACGCCGAGATTCACGGCCACGTCGACCGACTCGTTGAACTTCGCCGTCGCCAGCTCCTTCACGAGCTTCAACGCCTCATCGATGGCGTAGGTCTTGCCCGGCGGAAGCTTTTCCTTCCAGTTCTTGGTGCGTTTCGCTACGGCCGCCATGTCACATGCCCTCCACGTCGACGCCCATGCTGCGCGCACTGCCCGCGATGGTGCGCACCGCGGCCTCCAGATCCGCCGCCGTCAGGTCCGGCGTCTTCAACTTGGCGATGTCCTCGAGCTGCTTGCGCGAGATCTTGCCGACCTTGGCGGTGTTCGGCGTGGCGCTGCCCTTCGGGATGCCGAGGGCCTTCGCGATCAGCACCGACGCCGGCGGCGTCTTCATGATGAACGTGAAGCTGCGGTCGTTGTATACCGTGATCACTACTGGGGTCGGCAATCCTTTTTCCAAGCTCTGAGTCTGCGCATTGAACGCCTTGCAGAACTCCATGATGTTCACGCCCTGCTGGCCGAGGGCGGGGCCCACCGGCGGGCTCGGGTTCGCCTGCCCTGCAGGGATCTGCAGCTTGATATAGCCAGTCACCTTCTTCGCCATCGATCGACTCCTGTGGGTTCCAGCGCCGCTCTACGAGCGGCTCCCCTTGTTAGGCGCTTACGCGCCGACCTTCCAACGGGGTCGAAGCGACCCCGCCCTAAATAAAAATCAACCCTTCTCCACCTGCGAGAAGTCCAGCTCGACCGGGGTCGAGCGGCCGAGGATCTGCACCGCCACCTGCAGGCGGTTCTTTTCGTAGTTCACGGACTCGACTACGCCGTTGAAATCGTTGAACGGGCCGTCGGTCACGCGCACCACCTCGCCGGGCTCGAACAGCACCTTCGGTTTCGGCTTGTCGACGCCCTCTTCGACGCGGCGCAGGATGGACATCGCTTCCTTGTCCGTGATCGCGGCCGGCTTGTCGCTGGTCCCGCCGATGAAGCCGAGCACCTTGGGCACTTCCTTCACCAGGTGCCAGGTATCCTCGTCCATCTCCATTTGCACGAGCACATAGCCCGGAAAGAACTTGCGGTCGGACTTGCGCTTCTGGCCGTCGCGCATTTCGACCACCTCTTCGGTGGGCACGAGGATCTCGCCGAACTTCGCGTCCAAGCCCGCGCGCTTGACCCGTTCCTTGAGCGATTCCGCCACCTTGTGCTCGAAGTTCGAATAGGCGTGCACTACGTACCATCGCAAAGACATAGGATTCTCCGAGCTCATCAAGCGGGCGGCTGGCCGGTCAACCAGCGGATCAGCCAGGTCAAAATCATGTCGAGAACCCAAAAAAACACGCCCATCACGATGGCGAAAATGATCACCATGACGGTCGTTCTGACCGTGTCCTCGCGACTCGGCCAAACCACCTTCCTGAGCTCCACCCGCGCGGCCTGCGCGAACTGGCGGAACTCCCGGCCGTACCAGCTCACCCAGATCAGTCCGCAGGCAATCACCAGGCCGCCGCCGACCATGGCCAAACGAAGCGCCAGTGCATCCTCGTCAAACCAGTAGAACGCCACGATGCCGGCCAGGAGCACGACGATCGACAGCGCCATGAGCGTATTGTCTTTCGTCGACGCCGCCACGGAGGTTTGCACTTCAGCCATCTTTTACCGCTCGACCTTGGACCTGCTCAGGTGGCAGGGCAGGAGGGAATCGAACCCCCAACCTGCGGTTTTGGAGACCGCCGCTCTGCCAATTGAGCTACTGCCCTATCCAGGCGCTCACGCGCCGAATCTAACGGGGTCGAAGCGACCCCGTCCCCTAAAGTTAAAGATCAAGCAATGACCTTGGACACCACTCCGGCGCCGACGGTCTTGCCGCCCTCGCGGATGGCAAAGCGCAACCCCTGCTCCATCGCAATCGGGGCAATCAGCTCCACCACAATCTTGATGTTGTCCCCCGGCATCACCA
>DATAYO010000076.1:0-15999 GCA_036272515.1 Steroidobacteraceae bacterium
TCGCCCGGGTTGCGGCGGCCGTCGTCATGGGACTTGCGATCAGCGGTATGCACTACACCGCCATGGCTGCCGCCCGATTTGCGCAGGGGTCCTTTTGCAGCGGCGGCGTGACCTTTGACAATGGCTGGCTGGCGACGACGATCGGGATGTTCGCGCTGGGTCTGCTGGTCGTGACCTTGGTCACTGCCGTCTACGATGCCCACCTGCAGTCGCGCACGCGCACCCACGCGCAACGGCTCGAGGCGGCCAACGCCGAGCTGCAGCACCAGGCCACCCACGACGCGCTGACCGGGCTGCCGAATCGAGTGCTCTTCATGGACCGGCTCGACCGCGAAATCGCCCACGCCGAGCGGGATGGTCACCGGTTCGCCGTGCTTCTGCTCGACCTCGACCGATTCAAACTCATCAACGATACGCTCGGCCATGGCGCCGGAGATCAGCTGCTGGCCCATGTGGCGCGACGACTGTCCGGTACCATTCGGGACGTCGATACGGTCGCCCGCACGGGGGGCGACGAGTTTCTGTTGCTGATCGCCGATACCCGCGATCAATCCGACCTGGCGGCGGTCGCCGGCAAGATCGGCGAAGCACTGGGCGAATCGTTTCACATCGATGCCACGGAGGTGCACACCACCGCGAGCATCGGCATCAGTGTGTATCCGACGGACGGCACCAAGGCCGATGCGCTGGTCGCCCATGCCGATGAGGCCATGTACTGCGCCAAAAAGCGCGGTCGAAACGAATATCAATTCTTCAATCTGGCCATGAGCGTCTTTTCGCAGGAACGCTTGAATCTGGAAAACGACCTGCGTCACGCGATTGCTCTTCAGCAATTGAAAATACACTACCAGCCGAAAAGTGACGTGGTGACGGGGCGCATCAGCAGCGTCGAGGCGCTCCTGCGCTGGCGGCATCCGATTCGCGGCATGGTGAGTCCATCCGATTTCATTCCCCTGGCCGAAGAGTCCGGGCTCATTCTCGCCATCGGTGAGTGGGTGTTGCGGGAGGCTTGTCGCCAGGCACGCGAGTGGCAGCGCGCGGGGGTGCCGTTCCTGCGGGTGGCCGTCAATGTCTCGCCCGTGCAATTCCGGCAGTCCATTTTTCTGCAGACACTGCGCAGAGCGCTCCTCGACTTCGATCTGGAGCCGCAATACCTCGAGATCGAATTGACCGAAACGACCGTGATGGTCAATGCCGAAGGCTCGGTCGAGATTCTCGAGGAGCTGAGTCGCATGGGCGTGGTCGTGTCGATCGACGATTTTGGCACGGGCTATTCAAGCATGAGCTACCTGCGTCGCTTCCCGATCGACAAGCTGAAGATCGATCGCAGTTTCATCAGCGAGCTCACGACGAATGCAGCCGACGCCTCGATCGTCCGCGCGATCATCTCCCTTGCCCACAGCCTGCGGCTCAAGGTGGTCGCCGAGGGCGTCGAGACGTTGGAGCAACTCGAGCAGCTGCGTAAACTGGGCTGTGACCAATACCAGGGGTTTTATCGCAGCGCCGCGGTGCCGGCCGACGAAATCGAGGAAGCCGTGCGATTGAGCATCGAGGCGGCGAACCAGCCCGAGGATTTCCAGTTCACCGTGACGCAGAGCAAGCTCGCTGCCTTCAAGCCCGAGTGACATACAATTACGTGACATGAACATCGGCCAACATGAGCGGAATCCCGCTGAGCGGGACGCCAAGTTCGCCCGCGATGCCTGGCTCAGAGCGTTGCAGCGCACGTCCGCCATCGAACAGGACATGGCGCTCACGCTGCCGGCGCTCATCGATCGCCTGGCGCTCGAGTTCGGTCCCTCACAGGCCTTATGCTCCCCCGGCAGCTCGTTGACCTATACCGAGCTGGCGGCGCGCTGCAATCGATATGCGCGCTGGGCGCTCGAGCGCGGTCTCAAATCCGGCGATGTCGTGGCGCTGGTGATGACAAATTGCGCCGAGTATCCGGCGATATGGCTCGGCCTCTCCCGCGTCGGTGTCGCGGTGGCGCTGATCAACGTCCACCTGAGCGGGGAGGGGCTCGCCCATTGCATCCGAATCGCCTCGCCGCGACTGGTCGTGGCATCCGTGGAGCTTGTCCCTCGGGTCGCGGCCGCGCTGGGCGGCCTGCCCCAAGATCTCGACGTCTGGATCCACGGCGCGGCCGAAGGCCGCGGCGCGCTGCTGCCGGCGCTGGAAGGGCTGCCGGGCGATGCGTTGTCGAATGAGGGGGTCGAGCCTCCGACGCTCGATGCCACGGCTTTGTACATCTACACCTCCGGCACCACCGGCCTGCCGAAAGCCGCCCACGTCACCCATTACCGGGTGCTGCGCTGGAGCCAGTGGTTCGCGGGTCTTTTCGACACCCAGCCCGGCGATCGGATGTACAACTGCCTGCCGCTTTATCACAGCGTGGGCGGTGTGGTCGCGGTCGGTGCACTGCTGGTGGCCGGCGGCTCGGTCGTGATCCGGCCGAAGTTCTCGGCATCCGGGTTCTGGCGCGACGTTCGCGAGGAGCGCTGCACCCTGTTCCAGTACATCGGCGAGCTCTGCCGGTACCTCGTGAATTCGCCGCCCGAGGCACACGAGGCCGAGCATTCGCTGCGCATCGCCTGCGGCAACGGGCTGCGCCCGGAGGTCTGGGAGATCTTCCAGGAGCGTTTCAAGATCCCGCGGATCCTGGAGTACTACGCCTCCACCGAAGGGAACTTCTCGCTGTACAACTGCGAGGGCCAGGCGGGTGCCATCGGCCGGATTCCCTCCTTCCTCGCGCATCGGTTGCCCGTGGCGCTGCTGCGCTTCGATCTGGAGGCGGGTGAGCCCATCCGAAATGCGGCCGGATTCTGCGAACGCTGTGGTACCGACGAGATCGGCGAGGCCGTGGGGCTGATCCCCACCGACGGCGGCGCGCGCGCCGGCCGCTTCGAGGGCTATGCGGACGCCTCGGCCACGGAGCGCAAGGTGCTCCGCAACGTGTTCAAGCCCGGCGATGCCTGGTATCGGACCGGTGATCTCATGCGCCGCGATGCGGGCGGCTTTTATTACTTCGTCGACCGCGTCGGCGAGACCTATCGCTGGAAGGGGGAGAACGTCTCGACCGCGGAAGTGCTCACCGTGCTCGCGGGCGCCCCCGGGGTACAGGAGGGTGTGGTGTATGGGGTGAGCGTGCCCAACGCCGACGGACGTGCCGGCATGGCGGCCCTGGTGGTCGGCGCCGGCTTCGATCTACCGGCCCTGCATGCGCACGCGGCGCGCCATCTGCCGGCCTACGCCAGGCCGGCATTCATCCGGTTACTGCCCGGGCTGGAGGCGACCGGCACCTTCAAGCCGCGCAAGCAGGAGCTCATGAAGCAGGGCTTCGATCCGGCGCAAATCACCGACCCGCTGTACGTCGATGATCCGCGTGCGCAGGGCTATACGCCGCTCGATTCAGGGGTCTTTGCCGCCATCGCCGGCGGCGCGATTCGGCTGTAACGCAGGGGGCCGCCCGCGAAGGCGCGTCCGTCACCCGGTATTGCCCGCATCCACCGTGAGCACGATGCCGGTGATGTTGCGGCCGCCCGCTCCCAGGAGAAACTCCACGCTGCGCGCCACGTCGTCGGCATCCGCCATGCGCTTGAGCGCGCTGCGCCGTGCGATCTGCTCGCGCTGCGTGTCGCTCAGCTCATGGGTCATGGCGGTGTCGATGAAGCCGGGCGCGATGGCGTTCACCGTGATGCCGAGCGGCCCGAGCTCGCGCGCCAGCGAGCGGGTGAATCCGACCAGCGAAGCCTTGGTCGCGCTGTAGACCGACAGGCCGCTGTACCCGGTCGAGGCGACGATGGAGGCGATATTGACGATGCGCCCGTTGCGCTCGGTCATCATCATGCGCGCGACGTACTTGGTGAGCAGAATGGGCGAGATCGTGTTCAGGCGGATCAGCCGCTCGATCTCGGCATCGCGCATGGTGCTGAGAAGGCCGCTGGTGCCGAGCCCCGCATTGTTGACCAGTGCGTAGATCGGCCCGAATTCGGCGCGCGCAGCGCGCACCAGCGGCTTGATCTGCGCGACATCGGACAGATCACAGGCGCGAAACTCGATCGCTCCCCGCGGGCTCTGGCGAGCCTCGGCGATCGCCGCCTCGAGCTCATGGCTGCTTTTGCGCGCGATGGCGATGACGCGATAGCCGTCCGAGGCCAGCATCCGGGTGATGGCAAGCCCCAGACCCCGGCTGCCGCCGGTCACCAGTACGTTCGACAGGGAGGTGCTCATGTGCTCCTTAGGATCTGACCAATTTTCCGGCGGCGCTCAATGGCAGAGCCGGCACGAAGCTCAATCGGGCCGGCACCTTGTGCGCCGGCAGGGTGCGCCGGCACGCCTCCAGCAGCTCCTGTTTGATCTGCTCGGCCTGCGGCGCGCCAAGCCCCGGGCTCGCGGAATCCTCCAGCACCACCTCGGCGACCACGATCGCGCCGGTGATCGGATTGCGCTTGGGGCTGACCCGCGACATGCGCACGCGCGGATCGGCGTTCAAAACCCCCTCGACTTCTTCCGGGTATACCTTCATTCCGCCGACGTTGATGACACCGCCCCGGCGCCCTCGAAAGTAATAGCGTCCATCCTCGAGCTCGACCAGGTCGCCCGTGTCGACGAAACCATCCTCGCTCGACAGCGGAGACACGGCGCCGCCCAGGTAGCGCGCCGCGGTCCTATGGGAACGGATGCGCAGGGTGCCCTCGACGACCTTCATCTCGATCCCGTCGCGCGGCGCCTGCAGGTACTCCGCCGGAAATCCCGCCCGGCCGTCGTTCACGTCGAATGCCACGCCGGCCTCGGTCGAGGCAAAGGCATGACCGATCCGGGCCTGCGGATACGCCTCGCGCAGCTGATCCAAGAGGCCCTGGTCCGCGACTTCTCCCGACAGACGCACGTAGTCGGGCTGCAAGGCGCGCGCCGCTCCGCTCATCAAGGCACGTCGCCAGTGCGATGGGGTGCCGGAGATGTGGGTCACGCCGTGCGCCCCGGCGCGGGCGAGAAAATCGGCGGTCGATTCGCCGGCGCTCGACAGCACCAGCGGCGTGCCGCCGAGCACCGCGCGCAGGTAGATCTGCAGCCCCCCGTAGCGGCGGATGTCATAAAAAGTACTCCACACCATGCGCTCTGCCGGCGGCTGCCGGGAGAGCGTTCCCGCGAGGCTCGGGAGCGTGTGCGCCACCAGTTTGGGGGTTCCGGTGGTGCCCGAGGTGAGCAGTATCCACTCGGTCGCGAGCGTCGCCTCGCGATCGACGTCCATGGCGATCGGCTGGGGATCGAGATCGCCGAGCTGCACGCCGGTTCCGGCGATCAAGGCCACCTCGGCCAGGGTCTCCGGGGTCAATTCGGGCGTGCACAACACCACGCGGCGTGCAATGCCGTCGAGCTCGAGCAGCGCGAGGGCGGTGCTCATCTGCTCCTGCCGGGCGAGTAGGATCGAGCGGCCCCGCAGCGACTCCAGCCGGCCCCCGAGGCAGGAGGCTTGCGCCAGGCTCGACAGCTCCACCGAGGCCGTCGGGGAGTGCAACGCGCCGCGCCCGGCCGCGCCTCGACTTGCCACGCTCTCCCACAGGGATGTCATCGTGTTAGCTTAGCGATTCGCAGGTGATCGTGGCAAAGGAAACCCGCGGCAAAGTGCCGAGCAATTCGCAATTCGAGCCGTTGCCCGGCCGGGCGCCGGATGGCGGGGTCCCGAATCCCGCGGCGCTCTCCGGCGCTATCGCCGCTCTGTTTCCCGACGGTGTCGTGGCGGCCGAGCTCTCGCTGCCCGGGGACGCATCGCTCCTGTACCCGGAAGAAGCGGTGAGCGTCGCGCGCGCGGTGCCCAAGCGAGTCCAGGAATTCGCCGCCGGGCGGCTCTGCGCGCGCCGCGCGCTCGCCGAGCTCGGCGTTGCCGGCTTTGCGCTCCGGGTTGCCGACGACCGCGCACCACTGTGGCCCCCAGCAGTGGTGGGCAGCATCTCGCATGCGGCCGGGCTCTGTGCGGCGGTGACCGCCGAGAAGCGCCATTTCGCCTCGCTCGGGCTCGATCTCGAACGGTGGGAAGAGTTGAAGCGGGAGCTTTGGCCGCGCGTCTGCCGGCCTGCGGAACTCGAGTGGCTCGAATCGTTGCCTGCCGCCGCGCAAGCCGTGGCCGCGACCCTGATCTTTTCGGCCAAGGAGGCGTTTTACAAGTGCCAATATCCGCTGACCGGGGAGCGACTGGGTTTTGCCGATGTGAGTGTCGAGCCGGCCGGCTTCGATGCGCGCGATGGCGCGACCGGAAACGTCGTCATCGAGGCCGTGCGAGCGCTCGCGATGAGCTCCGGGCCGCGGATCGAGTTTCAAGGGCGTTATCGAGTCCGCACCGGTTATGTCTGCGTCGGGTTTTGCGTACCGGGTCCGCTCCCGCTTCTCAGTACGCCTTATCGTCGCGAAACACCTTCACGACCGTGAGCAGAATGATCTTGATGTCGAGCATCGGCGTCCAGCGCCGCAGGTAATCGAGGTCGTAGTTGACCCGCGCCTCCATCTCCTCGAGCTGCGAGGTCTCGCCGCGGCAGCCGTTGACCTGCGCCAGGCCGGTGATGCCGGGAAGCACCTTGTGCCGGACCATGTAGCCCTTGATGAGCTTTCGATATTCCTCGTTGTGCGCGACCGCGTGCGGGCGGGGGCCGACCAGGCTCATGCGGCCCTGAAGCACGTTGATGAGCTGAGGCAGCTCGTCGAGCGAGGCGCGGCGCAGAATGCCGCCGATGGGCGTGAACCGGCTGTCCTGCTTGGAGGCCTGGCGGATCTGCGCTCCATCCTCGGTCACGGTCATGGTTCGAAACTTGTAGACGGCGATTTCCCGGCCGTCGAGCCCGTAGCGGCGCTGCTTGAAGATCACCGGTCCCGGCGAGGTCAGCTTGACCATCACCGCGATCGCGGCGAGCAGAGGCAACAGCAGCAGGAGAATCATCACCGACAGTACGATGTCGGTCAGCCGCTTGGCGACGCCCCGGTAGCCGTAGAACGGGGTCTCGCACATCGCCACCACGGGAATCCCCTGAATCTCGCCGGAGCGCGCCTGGATCAGGTCGAACACGAAGATGTCGGGTACGTAATAGATCGAGGCGGTGGTGTCGCGCAGATCGTCGAGCAGATTCATCACCCGCTTCACGTGGCGGATGGGCAGGGCGATGAAGATCACGTCGGTACGGTTTTCCTTCACGTAGGTGCCGAGATCGGCCAGCGGCCCGAGCAGCTCGGCGTCCCCATCCATGCCGAGTCGATCGGTGCTGCGGTCGTCGAAGAATCCGGCCACATTCAGGCGCATGCCGGGATTGTTCTTCAGGCGCTTGCACAGCTCCACGCTCGAGCTGTTGTATCCGGCGATGATGGCGGCGCGCGCCTCGAAGGCGTTCATCAGGAAGCGGCGCATGAACTCCTGCATCCCGAGCGTGGCGACGATCAGCACCACGGGAGTGCCCAACGCCCAGGTGAGGAACACGCGCCGCGGGTAGGTCTGGAGCGTCGAGTGGGTGACGTAGGCGAGCGCGAGCAGCAGCGCCAGGATCAAAAACCAGCGGAAGAGCACGTCGATCACCGCCGAGAAGCGCGGCGAGGTGAGCTGCGTGGTGATTTCCCGCGGCGGCTGCACCAGCACCAAACACACGATGGCGACCACCACGAGTCCGGTGGAGCGCGGATCGAATTGGCTGCCGAACGCGATCACGGTCCCGTACAGCGACAGGATGGCGACGATCGCCGGCAGCACCGCCTGAGCTCCCGTCAACAACGCGATCAAAAGACTCTGTCTGAATTGGACCGGCTGTGTCATCTCGCATCCATGGAGCCACGACGTTCGTTCGCTGTGCTCTTCGAGCGTGGCCGAACTACGACAACAAAATCACACGCCATTATCGGTCAATACCGGGTCGCTTTCGCGAAGCCATTGCACAAATGTCAAATCGCATGAACCCAATGGTATTCTAGTGTGGCATGACAAATGTTCCATTACTCGATCTTAAGGCGCAGTACGCGCAAATCCGCGGGGAAGTCCTACAAGTCATCGAATCGGTCTGTGCCGGTCAGCAGTTCATCCTCGGGGAGCACGTGCGTGCCCTCGAGGCGGAAGTGGCGCGCTACTGCGGTGCATCGGCCGGCATCGGCGTCTCCTCGGGCACCGATGCGTTGCTCTTGGCGCTGATGGCCTTCGGCATCGGCGCGGGCGATGAGGTGATCACCTCGCCGTTCACTTTCTTCGCGACCGCGGGCACCATCGCGCGTAGCGGAGCGAGGCCGGTGTTTTGCGACATCGACCCCGAGAATTTCAATCTCTCGCCCGCGGCGGTCGAGGGCTTCATCGAGCGCCATTGCCGCAAGGACGACGACGGCGCCCTCGTCAATCGTGCGACCGGGGGCCGTATCCGCGCGCTGATGCCGGTGCATCTGTACGGGCAGTCGGCGCAGATGGAGGCGCTGATGCGCATCGCGCGGCGCTGTAATCTGCGCGTCATCGAAGACGCCGCCCAGGCCATCGGCACCGAAGATTCGAATGGCTCGCGCGTTGGATCGACCGGCGATGTCGGCTGTTTCTCGTTCTTCCCGAGCAAGAACCTGGGTGCGTTCGGCGATGCGGGATTGTGCACCACGAACGATCCGGATCTGGCCGAGCGCATGCGCGTGCTGCGGGTGCACGGCGGCAAGCCCAAGTACTATCACGCGCTCATCGGCGGCAATTTTCGAATCGATGAGCTTCAGGCGGCGATCCTGCGCGTGAAGCTCAAGTACCTCGACGAGTGGACCGCGGCGCGGCAGCGCAATGCCGCCCACTATGGCGCGGCCTTCGAGCAGGCGGGCTTGCTTTCCCGCATCACGCTGCCGCGGGTACCGGCGCGCGGCCGCCACATCTTCAATCAATTCGTGATCCGAACCGGGCGTCGTGACGAGCTTCGGGCGTTCCTGACGGAGCGCGGGATCGGCACGGAGATCTACTACCCGGTGCCGCTGCACCAGCAGGAATGTTTCGCCTACCTCGGGCACGCGCGCGGTGATTTTCCGGAGTCGGAGCGTGCCGCCGGCGAGACGCTGGCGCTGCCGATCTATCCGGAGCTGTCGCCGGCGCAGCTCGATGCCGTGGTGGCCCGAGTCGCCGAATTTTTCGGCTGACGATCAACTCTTTTTGAAATCGTCCGGCTGCAGCTGGTGGCGCGACAGCAGCTTGTAGAAATCCGTGCGGTTGCGCTTGGCGAGGCGCGCCGCCTGGCTCACGTTGCCGGTGGTGATCTGCAGGATCTGCGATAGATAGTTGCGCGTGAACTCATCGCGTGCCTCGTCGAAGGAGGGCAACCGCGTCGGGTTTCCGCCGAGCGATTGCTGAACCAGCTCGGCGGTGATGATCGCGCCGTGCGAGAGCGCCACGTTCTGCCGCACCACGTTGTACAGCTGACGGACGTTGCCCGGCCATTCCGCCGTGGCGAGCAGCTCGACGGCTTCGGGCGCGTAGATCTTGCGCTCGCCGGTCTCCTTGGCGATTTGCTCGAGAAAATGCGCGACCAGGAGCGGGATATCCTCGCGCCGGCGGCCGAGCGAGGGCACCTCGATGTGCACCACGTTCAGCCGGTAGTACAGATCCTCGCGGAACTGACCGCCCACCATCATCTGATGCAGATCGCGATGGGTGGCGGAGATCACCCGCACGTTGATGCTCACCGCCTCGGCGCTGCCGACCGGACGGATCTGATTATCCTGCAGCACCCGCAAGAGCTTCACCTGCAGCCGCATGGGCAGATCGCCCACCTCGGCGAGCAGCACCGTGCCGCCCTCGGCGCTCTCGAAAACGCCTTTCTGCGCGCGCGTCGCGCCGGGAACCGCGCCCTTCTCGTGGCCGAACAGCTCCGACTCCAGCAGGTTCTCCGCCATGGCGCTGCAGTTGACGCAGGTGAATGGCTTGTGGCGCCGGGGGCTCGCCTCGTGGATGGCGCGGGCGAGCGTCTCCTTGCCCGTACCGCCCTCGCCGGTGATCAGCACCCGCGCATCGGTGCCGGCGACCATGTTGGCCTGGGCGAGCTTGTCCTCCATGAACTGGTTGCGGGTGACGATATTGGCGCGCCAGTCCTCGGCGACCTGCGCGAAGCCGGACACCTTGAGCGCCTTCTGCACGTTGTCGAGCAGGTCTTGCTTGTCCACCGGCTTGGTGAGGAAGCCGAATGCGCCGCTTTGCGTCGCGTGCACGGCGTCGGGAATGGTGCCGTGGGCGGTGAGGATGATGACTTTCAGTCCCGGCCAGCGGCTCTGCAGCTCCTTGAGCAGCCCGATGCCGTCCATCTGGTCCATGCGCAGGTCCGTGATGACCAGATCGGGGCGGAACCGGGTGCAGGCGGCCAGCGCCGCCGCGGCGCTTTCCACCGCCTCGACCTCGTAGTTCTCGGCGCGCAGCCGGATGGTCAAGAGGCGCAACAGCCCCGGGTCATCGTCCACCACCAGAATGCGCGCTTTGCGCTTCTGCGGAGAGGAGGCGATCCCGTCGCGCGAGGCCGGTTGCAGCCCGAACGACAAGGGAGTGGTGGAGGCGATCGAATAGGCGTTCACGTTCATCTCTCCGGTGACATCATCGCGTTTACTCACGGCGTGTGCGGCGGCTCGCTCGTGCCTCGATCGTTGATCGAGCGCTCGATATGGGTTACCGCATCGAGCTTGCCTCGAGCCTCGTCCAGCGCCTTGCGCAAGCGCGTGTTCTCGTCCGACTCGACCTGCAGGCGGCGGTTGACCGCCTGCAGCTTATCCTTGGAGTCATGCAACGCATCGTCGCGCAGCCGCTGGTTCTCGGCCTGCAATACCAGGCGCTGATCGACGTCCTGAAGCTCCACCAGGGCCAACAGGCGCTCCTCCGGCAACAGAGTCTCGGGCCTTGCCAGCAGTTCCGACAACTGTCGCTGCGCAGCGACGGGGTCGGATCCGACGTGTCCGGGGGTGGCCAGAGCGAGGGCGTATTTGAGCCGATTGCTGGTGGTGGGCGAGAGCGACGCCGCGTCCTTGGCGGACTGGAACAGCTCGGCCTGCCGGGCCGGATCGCCTTTCGGCAGAGCGCTCATCATGTCGAGCAGTGGCTCGATGGGCGCAGTCGGCGGGGCACGCTCGGGCACTGCGGGCGGCGGCGGATTACGACCGGACGCACCCCCCAACACCCCGCAACCGCACAGGGCACAGAGCGCGACCGACGGCAGGGCGGCGCGCAGCCCTTTAAGCCGCATGGGCCTTTTCACGCGGCGTGGGCGCCGAATGTCGCAAGGGGAGACGGACGCGGAAATGCGCCCCGCCGGCGGGCGCCTCGAGGATTTCGATGGCGCCGCCGTGGGCGTTCACGAATTCGGTCACCACGGACAGGCCGATTCCGGTGCCCTTGACGTGCCCTCCCTGTGGCGTCTTTCCCTGGTAGAAGGCCTCGAAGATGCGCTTGCGCTCGTCGACCGGAATCCCGGGGCCCGAATCCATCACATCGAGCACCAATTGCTCGCGATCTTTGCGCGCATGGATCGAAATGGTGCCCCCGCGCGGTGTGAACTTGATCGCATTCGACAACAGATTGTCGAGGATCAGCCGCACCTTGCCGCGGTCGGCGAGCGGCGTGAGATCCTCCACCTGCACGTCGAGGCGTACCCGCTGCCCGACCAGGGTGAGCTGCTGGTTCTCCAGCACCGACTTGATCAGCGGGCGCAGTTTGAACTCCGACACCTCCAGGCCCACGCTCTTGGCCTGCCAGGCGCTGAATGACAAAAGATTCTCGATCAGTCGTTGCAACTTCATTCCGTTCTCACGCAGTATGCCCGCCACTTCGCGCTGGGCACTTTGCAGCTCACCGACTGCGCCGTCCATCAATAGTTCGGTTCCTTCGCGAATATTCGCGAGCGGCGTCTTCAGCTCATGCGACATATGTCGCAAGAATCGATTCTTTTCCTGGGCGAGCTCGAGCAGCCGTAACCGCAGCCATTCGAGCTGAGAGGCCAGGCGCTCGAGGTCCGCCGGTCCCTGGATGACGATCGGTCGCGAGAAGGTGCCGCGGCCGAGCTCCGAGATGGCGCGGTCGATGGCGCGGATCGGCCGGCCGAACAGATAGGTGAACACGCCGACCACGGCGAGAGTCATCGGCACCAGGAGGAGCGTGCGCCAGAACAGGTTCTGCTGGGCGCGCTCGGCCGACTGCTGGAGCGCGATCAGGTCGTGGTCGATCTGGCCGCTCACGCGGCTCGAGATCTGCGAGGCGAGGTCCGACATCTGCGGGAAGGAGCCGACCACGGCCTCCATGCGCGGCGAGTTCGGCGGCGCGCTCTTCAGTTCCTGCCACACATGCTCCGCGTCCGCCTTGAGCTGCTGCACGTCGGTGAGCGCCTGCGCGTCGAGCGGCAGGGTGACGAGCTCGTCGAGCGTGCTCTCGAGCAGCACGTGATTGCGTGCATAGGCCTCGAGCAGCTCGTTGTTCGGCAGGATCTGGTAGAGCCGCGCGGTGCGTTCGAGCGATGCGATCTCGACGAACATGCGCTGGTTGTTGCGCGTGCCCTGCACGCCGCGCACTACCAGTTGCTCGCTTCGGCTCGACATGTGGTTCATTTGCACGGCCGCGTTCACGATCGCGAACAGGAGCGGTGCCGCCACGATGGTGAAGCCGATCAGCATCAGGCCGCTGAGCGATTTGGGTCGGGGCAAACGCATGGCGGGCATTCTAGCCTAAGGTGCCGACCGGGGAGCGCCCGCATGGTATCTGTAGAATCGCCGTATGAGCATCGAAGCCCCCTATTCCGAGCTGTCCCCCGAGGCCGTTCTGGACGCGCTCGAAGCCGTCGGATTCCGTTGCGACGGGCGCGTGCTGGCGCTGAACAGCTACGAGAATCGCGTCTATCAGATCGGCGTCGAGGACCTGCCGCCCGTGGTCGCGAAATTCTACCGTCCCGGCCGCTGGAGCGACGCCGCGATCCGCGAGGAGCATGCATTTGCCCAGGAGCTCGCCGCTCAGGAGATACCGGTGGTGGCGCCTATCGCGATCGGGGCCGACACCCTGCATTTTCACCGCGGCTATCGCTACGCCGTGTTTCCGCGCCGGGGCGGACGCTGGCCCGAGCTCGGCAACGCGGACGAGCGCGAATGGGTCGGCCGCTTCCTCGGCCGGATTCACGCGGTGGGACGCGCGACCGAGTTTCGCGAGCGAGGCGAGCTGAGCCTCGACAGCCTCGGCCGGGACGCGCGCGATTTTCTGCTCGAGGGGGATTGGATGCCGGATTATCTGGCGGACAAATACGCCGAGCTCACCGATGCGCTGCTCGAGGAGGTCGAGAGTCGCGCCCGCGGCTGGCGCGGGGCGGTCACCGGCCGCATTCTCGGCGACTGCCACCGCGGCAACATCCTCTGGACCGACGCCGGGCCGCATTTCGTCGATCTCGACGACTGCGTGACCGGTCCCGCGATCCAGGACCTGTGGATGCTGATCGCGGGAAGCCGGGAGGAAATGGCCGTGCAGATCGGCGACCTCTTGAAGGGCTACGAGCAGTTTCTACCCTTCAACCGCCGCGAGCTGGCCTTGATCGAGCCGCTGCGCGCGCTGCGCATGATCCACTACTCGGCGTGGCTGGCGCGGCGCTGGCACGATCCGGCGTTTCCGCAGGCTTTTCCCTGGTTCGCAGCCCCGCGTTACTGGGAAGAGCACTATCGCGCGCTCGAGGAGCAGCTCGCCGCGGTACTCGAGCCGCCGCTCGAGTTGTGAACGCTCGAGCCACCCCTCGAGCCGTGAATGCTCGAGCCACCTCGAGCCGTGAAAGATAGCCGCCGCTCGAGTTGTGATCCGGGTCGTATTTGAGGATCATCCGGGCGAGGATCATAGGCGGGGTCATGACGCTCAGAATATTCACCGTGTGCGCGCTCGTGCTGCTGGCTGGTTGCCAGCGGGAATCGGGCGCTCCCAACCAGGGCCCCAAGCTGGCGCTGCATTCCCAAGCGCCGGTTGCAGTGCAGCGTGGGCCCACCCTCGAGCAGCAGACCGCCGGCATGGTCGAGGCCGCCACCCAAGGCAAATCGCAGACGCCGGTGGCTCTGAAATTCGACCTCAAGCAACGGCCGGTGCAGGGACACCCCCTGGAAATCGACCTTGCGCTTCTGCCCGGGGAGGCGGCAGGGCCTGCCACCGTCCAGGTGAGCGCCCCGGAAGGCATGCAGCTGTCCCCGGACGCGGCCGAGCTCGAGTTTCCCTCGGTCGAGCCGGCCCAGGTCTATCGGCGCAGCATCAAGCTCAGCCCGACCGCGGAAGGGGTGTTTCTGCTCACGCTCACGGTCAATTTGCAGCACGACCAGTTGATGGACACGCGGGTGTTCTCCGTCCCCGTGATCGTGGGCGCCGGCGCCGCCAGCCCCGCCGGCGCCGCCGGCTCGACCAGCGCCGCCGCACCGGCCGCCTCCGGCGGCAGCCCGCACTCGCGCACATCGCCCCCGGGCTAAGCCCGCCAAAAGCTCCGGCGGCGGAGCACGTTTGCCACTATAATGGGCGGTTTCGTCCCCACCCCCTGAAGGTCTGCCCGTGACTCCCAAGCTCCGCAACATCGCCATCATCGCGCACGTCGATCATGGGAAGACCACGCTCGTCGATCAGCTGCTGCGCCAGTCGGGCACTCTCGATGCGCGCAAGGACCTGCAGGAGCGGGTGATGGACTCGAATGTGCTCGAACGCGAGCGTGGCATCACCATCCTCGCCAAGAACACGGCGATCACCTGGGGCGATTTTCGGATCAACATCGTCGACACGCCGGGACACGCGGATTTCGGCGGCGAGGTCGAGCGCGTGCTCGCCATGGTCGATTGCGTGCTGCTGCTGGTGGATGCGGTCGACGGGCCGATGCCGCAGACCCGCTTCGTCACCCAGAAGGCGTTCAAGCACGGGCTGCGGCCGATCGTGGTGATCAATAAAATCGATCGCGACGAGGCGCGGCCGGGCTGGGTGCTCGATCAAACCTTCGATCTGTTCGACCGGCTCGGCGCCACCGACGAGCAGCTGGATTTCCCCGTGGTCTATGCCTCGGCGCTGCGCGGCTTTGCCGGCCTCGACTCGACCGTGCGCGAGGGGGACATGCAGCCGCTGTTCGAGACCATCGTCAAGCATTGCCCGCCGCCGGATGTCGACGTCGACGGTCCGCTGCAGCTGCAGGTGACCTTGCTCGACTACTCGAGCTACGTCGGCGCCATCGGCATCGGCCGCATCAAGCGCGGCACGCTTCGCCGCGGCATGGCGGTGACGGTCGTCGACCGCGAGGGGCGCCAGCGCTCGGAGCGCATTTCGCAGATCCTCGGATTCCACGGGCTGACTCGCGTCGAGGTGGAGTCCGCGAGCGCGGGCGACATCGTGGCTTTCGCCGGCATCGGCGAGCCCAAGGTGTCGGATACCTTGTGCGATCCCTCGAAGGTCGAGCCGCTGCCGAGCCTCACCGTCGACGAGCCCACCATCAGCATGACCTTCGAGGTCAACACCTCGCCGTTTCTCGGCCGCGAAGGCAAATTCGTCACGAGCCGGCAGATTCGCGAGCGGCTCGATCGCGAGGCGATTCACAACGTCGCGCTGCGCGTCGAGCCGACCATCGACCCCGACAAGTTCCAGGTGTTCGGCCGCGGCGAACTGCACTTGGGCGTATTGCTCGAGAATATGCGTCGCGAAGGTTATGAACTCGCCGTGTCGCGCCCGCGCGTGGTCATCAAGCAGGTCGATGGGGTCGCCCACGAGCCGTATGAGCAGGTGACGGTGGATGCGGACTCGGATGCGCAGGGCGACATCATGTCTGCGCTCGGCAGCCGCGGCGCGGAACTGAAGGACATGCAGGCCGATGGACGCGGCCGAGTGCGTTTGGACTACATGATCCCCTCGCGCGGCCTCATCGGCTTCCAGACGGAGTTTCGCACCATGACGCGCGGCACGGGCCTATTGCACCACGTGTTCGATCACTACGGTCCGGTTGTGCAGCGCGAACTCGGCCAGCGCCCGAACGGCGTATTGATCGCCAACGGCCAAGGGGT
>DATAYO010000077.1:0-33788 GCA_036272515.1 Steroidobacteraceae bacterium
CGTGAGACGCGATAAATCTCGTCTCACCCATACAAACCAATGCGGCCGTCTCTGACGCCTCAGCTTGGCCTTCCACCGCCATCCCAGTGAAACTGAACCTCAGCTCATAAAAATCACGCATTGGTGAAAAATGGTGATATAAATTCATTCATGTGAAATTGCTGATGTGCTTTTGCATTTTAGCGATTTTCGGGGATGGCCGGAAGAGTGCCGAAGCCTGAATTATTACGCACCACCCATCGGCCCAATTAATAAGTACAAGGGAGCAAACCGTGAGGACCGAGAGATTGTCGAAATACCAACCCCAACGCGCCACCTCGCTTCAGTTACCTCTGTCGCGTTCGCCAAACGGCCGGCTGACTCGACCGAACCTTTCCACAGTCGCGAGCGGTGTCTTGGCGGTGCTTGCGGGCTGCGCCAACGCGCGCGCGGCCGAGCCGCCGCCGACCACGGGTGCCGCCGATGCAAATGCGAATGGTGCTCCTCAGACGCCCGTCGCGGGCATCGAGAGCGTCCCCGCCCAGAACAGCTCGGTCTTGGGTGAGATCGTCGTCACCGCGACTCGTCGCAGTGAAAGCAGCCAAAATGTGCCTATCACGATGCAAGCCCTCGATAGCCAGGCGCTGCAGCAATTGCATGTCTCCTCGTTCGAGGACTATGCAAGGCTCCTGCCGAACCTCTCCTCCGCCGACAACGGCCCGGGTCAGAACGAGATCTTCATGCGCGGCGTGAGTGCCGGTTCGCAGGCCACCCAGGCGAGCGGCATCATCGGGCTCTGGCCGACCGTTGCCGTTTACCTGGACGACCAGTCGGTTCAGCTCCCGAACCAAAACCTCGACATTTACATGGTGGACATGAAGCGCATCGAGGTGCTCGAGGGGCCGCAGGGAACCCTATTTGGATCGGGCGCGGAGGCGGGCGCGATTCGATACATCACGAACGAGCCGAAGCTCAACGTGGTGGAGGGAAGTGCGAGCGGTGATTACGGTGTGACCGCGCACGGCGATCCGAACAGCGCGGTAACCGGTGTTCTCAATCTGCCGATCATTGAAGATCACATGGCCATACGTCTGGTAGCCTACAACGATCACCAAGGTGGGTACATCAACAACGTGCCGGGTACCTTCACGCGAAAAGACACCGATCTCGGCACCCATTACGCCAATTACCCGGCAGTCAATGGACACTGTCCCGACGGCGGAGCGAATAACGGCTACTGCGTGCCCCCCGGTAGCCCTACGCTCAATAACAACTCGCTCGTAGGAAACGATATCAATCCGGTCACCTACCAGGGAGCGCGCGTGGAGGCGCTCTATAAATTCAACGATGACTGGAATTTCCTCGTTACGCAGATGTATCAGACCCTGGACGCCGACGGTGTCTTCTACCAGTACCCGTACGCTCCGGACGGTCAGAAGCTCAATCCGCTCGAGGTCGTGCTGTTCACGCCGAGCTATCACGATGAAAGAGATTCGAATACTTCGTGGAAGCTCAACGGCAAGGCCGGGATGCTCGACCTGATCTATACCGGCGGCTACCTGACTCGTCACGTTGAGAACGAGATGGACTATACGAATTATGCGCGCGGAGTGTACGGAGCCTACTACCAGTGTTACGGGCCGGGATCCGGAGGCGACGCAAAGCTCAAATCGACCTGCTTCTCCCCGTCGGAGCCTTTGCTTTCGAATCAGCAAAATCAACATTTTCAGAACGAGCTGCGCGTGCAGACGCCGGGAGACTGGCGTGTGCGGGGCATAGCGGGCGTCTTTCAAGAAGACAACATCGTCTACGATCAGACCTACTACTTGAATGTATCGGTGCCCGCGTGCACGTCCAATGGCGCACCGGGTACCGACGGCAACACGGGCTGCTTTTCAACCGAAGGAACTTTCCCGGGGACGACCGTGAGGTCGCCCGGCCTGCAGCCGGATACGTCCTTCTTCGACGATGCGAAGCGGGAGGAGAAGCAGATCGCCGAGTACGCCTCGATCAGCTTTGACATGACGCCCCACTGGACATTGACGGGAGGTGCCAGGCACTACCTCTTCCAAAATAGTCTCGCCGGCGTCGTCCAGACAGGCTTCGGCTGCTTCGAGGCGGGGGCTCCGGCGGGCGGCTGTCACGATCCCACGTATTCAACCGATCTCAACGCGGAGAGTCTCAAAGATACCGAATCGGGCTGGCGCTACAATGCGAACCTTTCGTGGCACATCGATCCGACTTGGTTTGACCACAAGCAGCACATCCTCGCCTACCTCACATTCTCGCAAGGCTTCCGTCCCGGCGGCTTCAATCAGAATGGCGGCAGTCAGCATGGCTATGGTCCCGACGGCGAGGCGCAGTTCATCATTCCAGAGGCCTATCACCCCGACCAACTCAACAACTACGAACTCGGGTTCAAGACCGACTGGCAACTCTTCAATCGATCTTTCCAGTGGAATACATCCTTCTATCAAGAGAAGTGGGACAACGTTCAGATATCCTTCTTTGACCCGGGCTTCACGGGGACCGCGTTTTTTGACGACAACGGTCAGAACTTCCGTATCAATGGCGCCGAGACCCAGGTGGCTGCCCAAATCTGGGGCGGCTTGACGCTTCGAGGCGCGGCCGCCTGGAACAAAAGCACGCAGCTCAATTCTCCGGCGATCATTGACAATAATCCCGCGAGCGCGAACTTTGGGAAGCCGATCACCCAAATCTGCTCCCCCGGTGGAACCGGCTGTGTGCCGCTGGCCAATCCCTTCGGCCCGCAGGGCTCCCCGGCGGCCGATTCCCCGCCGCTCCACTACACATTGCTTCTGCGCTACGATTTCACGATCAACGCGGCCAACTACTTCAAATACTTCAACGGCGCGGGGTCGTTCGTGCAAGTGGGGATGCAGCACGAAGGACATTCCTTCACCCAGGCAGGCTCGAATCCGCCGTTTCTTCCGGGCGAGACCATCGATACAGGGCGCGCTCGCTTCGATCTTCCTGCGTATTCGACTTTCGATGCCTCCGTCGGGCTGTCAAAGGATCAGTGGTCGGTCATGGCTTACGGTAAGAATCTCGCGAATTCGAATTCCTCTGTATTCACGAGTACCGACCAGTTCATCGTGGCGGAGACACCGCTCAGGCCGCGAGTGCTCGGCGTGAAGTTCACCTACGACTTCTGAGGGAATGCCATGAGGACTCGCACAATGGGCAGGTTGCTCGCCTCCGCTGCCACCGTCGCCGTCGGCGCGATTGCGAACGTGACGTTGGCCGCCGCCGCCGCTCCCGCAGACATCAATGTCGTCGAGATGACCGTGCAGTCCGCGCACGACGGATTTGCTACCGGTCGTTTCACGGCCCGGCAGCTCACCGAGGCGTTTTTGGCACGCATCACGATTTTTAATCCCGGGTACAACGCGATTATCACGTTCAATCCCGACGCGCTGCGGGATGCAGATGCAATCGATCGTCGCCGGGCCGCCGGGGAGGCCTTGGGGCCACTCGCCGGTGTACCGGTTGTCGTCAAGGACACGATGGATATGGCCGGACTGCCGACTACGGCAGGTTGGGCGCCACTGAGCCGCCGGGCTGGCGGCTTGGATTTGATCCCGGAAGCAGATTCGGCCGTCGTGGCGCGTTTACGCGCGTCCGGCGCGATCATCATTGGGAAAACCAACGTTCCGGTGTTCAGCGTGAGTGGCGAAAACACCAACGACAGCTGGGCCGGGCCAACCTACAACGCCGCTGCGCCCGCACGCGCTCCCGGCGCGAGCAGCGCCGGCACGGGTACTTCGGTTGCCGCGAGCTTCGCGGTTCTTGGCTTGGGTGAGGAGACGGGCGGGTCGATTCAGAATCCGGCGGCGGCCCAGGGGCTCGTCGGAATCAAGCCGACCTTCGGGCTCGTGCCGAACGTCGGTGTCGTGCCGCTCGGCGGTAGTACGCGCGATGTCGTTGGGCCGATCGCACGTACGGTTCAGGACGCGGCTCTTACACTGGATGTGCTTGCGGGCTACACGCCCACAGACCCAAAGACCGTGGCTTCGTTCGGGCACATACCGCCCAAGGGCTATGCGGCGGAATTGAAAATTGGGTCTGCGCGCGGAAGCCGCATCGGTCTCTATGGACCTGGATGGATGGCTTCGCCCCCATCTCAAGAGACGCGACGGCTCTATGAAAAAGCAATCGCTCAACTCAAACAGATGGGCGCGACCATGGTTAATGACCCATTCGCCGGGTCTGATTTCGCGTCCATAGCGAAGACCTCGGGCGCTTGGCAGTACGACCAGCGCGGCGAGGAGTCGGTCGCGTACGATTTGAATGCCTACCTAGCGCACCTCGGCTCGTCGGCCGCGGTCCATTCTCTTGCAGAGTTGATTGCCAAGACCGGTAAGGATCCCTTCTCCGATACCGGCCCGCTGGCCTATGAACGTGCACAGCCTGAACTGATCGAATCACTTGCCGCCCCGTCGAAGCCGCCTGCTTTGCAAAGCTTTCGCGCGGTGAGAGAGCATTACATCGCTACCTTCAACGCCGTTATGAATCGTGAGCATCTCGATGCGCTCGTGTTTCCTCAGTCGCTTGCAGAGGCTCCGTTGCTTGCCAGCGATGTAAACATCATTCCGACCTCTGTCTCGCACATCAATATCGGGGGTTTCCCGGCTATCAGCGTGCCCGCTGGGTATTACTCATCCGGGACGCCGTTTGGCATTGTCATCATCGGCCGACTTTGGGATGAGCCTCGAATTTTGGCGCTCGCGTTCGATTATGAGCAACATGTGCGTGCAAGGAAGGCTCCGGACCTAGTCCCCAAGCCCGGGGGGCGCTGAGGCCCCCCGTGTCGCCAGAATTGCGCCGTCCGCGACCGCCTGTTTACTCGCCGAGGTTGATCCAGGCGGACTTCGTCTGGGTGTAGGAGAGGTAGCTTTCGAGGCATTTGTCGCGGCCTTGGCCCGACTGTTTGTAGCCGCCGAAAGGCTGGGTCATGTCCCCGTGATCGAAGCAGTTCACCCAGATCACTCCGGCCTCGAGATCGCGCACGGTCTTGTGGGCAACGTTCAAGTCGCGGGTCCAAACGGAGGCCGCTAGGCCGTAAATCGAGTCGTTCGCGATGGCGAGCGCTTCCTTGATGCCGTTCACTTCGATCGCCGAGGCTACGGGTCCAAAGATTTCCTCCTGCGCGATGGTCATCCGATTGCTCACGCCCGTGAACAGCGTCGGGTTCACGTAGGCGCCCGACAGATCGGGTGTATCGCCGCCGAACTCGAGCTTCGCACCCTCTTTCTTGCCCTTCTCGATGTAGCTCAGGACCCGCGAGCGGTGCGAGGCGGTGACCAGGGGTCCCAGGTTGGTGGCGGGATTCAGCGGGTCGCCCGCCCGGTAGGCACTCTTGCCCTTCTCGACGAAGCGCGCGATGAACTCCTTGGCGATCGGACGATCGATGAGCAGCCGCGAGCCGGCATTGCACACCTCGCCCATATTGCCGTAGATGCCGTTGATGGCATAAGTCACGGCGGAGTCCATGTCCGGCAGGTCGGACAGGAAGATCTGCGGCGTCTTGCCGCCGCATTCCAGACTCACGCGCTTCATGTTCGATTGGCCGGCGTAGATCAGCATCTGCTTGCCGATCTCGGTCGAGCCGGTGAAGCCTATCTTGGCCACGTCCATATGCAGCGCCAGTGCCGCGCCCGCCTGCTCGCCGAGGCCGTTCACCGCGTTGAACACGCCCGGAGGTCCGCCGGCCTCGATGAACAGTTCCGCCATCAACAGGCCCGACAGCGGAGATTGCTCGGCGGGCTTCAGCACCACCGAATTTCCGGCGGCCAGAGCGGGTGCCACTTTCCAGGCGGCCATGAGCAGCGGATAGTTCCACGGCACGATGCTGCCGACCACACCCAGCGGCTCGCGCAGGATGTAGTGGAAGGCATCCTGCGCCGTCGCGGTGACCTGTCCGTCGATCTTGTCGATCAACTCGCTGAAATAAGTGAAGTTCTTGGCGGCCGAGGGCACATCGATGGTCACCATGTCGGTGATCGGCTTGCCCATGCACAGCGTATCGAGCAGGGCGAAGCGCTCGGTGTTCTCCTGGATGAGCCGCGCAAAGTTCGCGAGCACGCCCATCCGGTCGCGCGGCGCCTTGCGGCTCCATACGCGGGCGTAGAACGCCTTCTTGGCCGCGGCGACGGCGAGATCGATGTCCTCCTGGGTACCGGCGCTCACCTCGCATAGCGGCGAGCCGGTGGCCGGATTGGTGACCGTGAAACGTCCTTTCTTCACCGAATCGACGTACTTGCCGTCGATGAAATGCCGTGTCTCGTAGCGAACTCGGGCGGCACGCGCCTGCCAGTCGCCGGTGCTCAAGGAAGTGAGGGTCATGCGTCGTTCTCCAAGGTGTTCACGCGGGGTGGCGATTATAGTGCATCTGTCGCGATTCGTTCGGCGGCCGCTCGGCCGCGATCATGGGAATACGAGCCGCCAGCACCCGGCGGAACCAGGCGACCGCGGCGGGCGGGGCGGACGCCGACGCGCGGTAGCCGAATTCGCTCAAGCCTCGCTGAGCCGACTCGGCGATCGTGAGCGTCCCGCGCCGGCACCAGGGTACGAGGCGGCCGGCCAGGTATCGCAGCGCATTACTGCGACCGTCCTGCGGCGCGAGGGGGTCGCGCGCGAGATGAATACGCCGCACGCGGCACTGTTCCGGACCGGACGGAATGAGCTGCAGCACCGACAGGCCGTCGGGGCGGCGCTCGACCAGTTGATTGGGCGCAAGGAAACGGACCGCCCAGCGCTCGGCGGCGGACGACCCCGCCAGCCGCCGGTACTTTGCCGCGCTCCAGCCCGATCCGGAACCGATGGGATCGATCGCGGCGTCGATCGCGGAGGAGCCGATCTCGATCTGCGGACCCAGGGCCTCGAGCCATTGTTCGGCAATGAGTTTCCAGTTTGCACGCAGCTCGAGATCCGGCAGCTCTTGAAGCACCCGCCCCTCCACGCGAAACCGATCGCCCCAGCCCGCAGGCTGGCGCTCCACGCCCTGCGGCAGAGCCACGGCTCCGACCCAGTAAAATCCGTCGGCGGCTCTCAAATCCAGCGCGGCCAGATCGCCGCCGCCCGTTCCCGCCGTGCGCCTGCCGTCTTCGGCGAATCGCAGTCCATGTACCGTGCATTCGATTCCGTCCGCGAACCGTCCACGGCGCTCGCCCACCAGCGCATGCGGCAGGTGCGGACAGCTGTTGCGCAGCGCGTGCACGCGGCCGAATCCATCCCGCACCAGCAAGACCCGCTCGAGACCCAGGTCGACGCTCAGGAAATCCCCGGTTCGCGGCACTTGCGACTCGTGCGCAGCGATCTGCCAGGAATCGTGAAACAGCGATTCGCGCTCCAGCGAGTAGGCGAAATCGCTCCCGTACGCCCAGGCGGCGAATCGCTCGGAAGCCGGGGCGGCGGCAGGATTTGCAGAACGCGCCTGCAGCGGGGAAAACTGTCCCGGAAAAACCGATTTGAGGTACGCCATGCAGCGCGCCTTCGCCGCCGGCCGATCGATGTCCTTTTCCGAGCGAAAGGCGAAGTCCTGCCAGAGCATTTCCAGCACGCCGATGAGTCCGAGCGCAATTCCGTCGGGGTCGAGCTGCCACTGTCCGGTGTCCTCGATCAGGCGGCCGATGAGCTCGCGCACCAGCACCGCAAAGCCCTCGTCCTTCTGCCCGCAAATATCGTAGTATTCCTGCCGCGAGCTGGCTTCGCCCCAGAAGGCGTACCAGACTGAAACTTTGCGCGGGCTGGCGATCTCCGGATCCAGGTAAAGATCCACCATCAACTCGAGCGCCGCGACCGGGTTGGCTTTGAGCTTGGCCACGGGTACGAGGAGCTGGTCCTCGAATTCCGAGGACAGAAATTGGAGAGACGCGACCAGCATCGCGGCCTTGGAGTCGAAATAGAAACGGACGATACCGGGAGACATCTTCGCGATGGCCACCACTTTTTCCACGGTGGTTCGCGACGGACCATAAATGTGCAAAGCCGAAATGCAGGCATCGATCAATCGCTGCCGCTGCCGATTGTGCGCTGAGCGAGCGCGCGGCGCCCTCGCCGCCTCGAGCTTTTTCTTGCGCGGGCTCACGCCGCCCGGCTGTCCGTCGTGATCGGCGCCGCCGGCTCGGCCGGAGCCGAGATCGGTGCACGGAGCTTCGCGGCGAATCCTCGGGCGGACTGGCTGACGCGGTATGGAAAGTGGCTGATCATCGGCCCGCCCATGCTGTATCTGTTGGTGTTCTTTCTCATCCCTTTCGCATTCGCCTTGAAAATCAGCTTCGCGGATGCCGCGGTGCACGTGCCCCCGTTCACCGACATTCTAACCATCGGCCCGGACTGGCACATCCATTTGACCTTGAGTCTGGGAAACTTCAGATATCTGCTCACCGACGACCTCTACGGCCTCTCGTACGTCTATTCCATCCGCACGGCTTTCTTTTCCACCCTGGTCTGCCTCGTCCTGGGCTATCCCATGGCCTACGCCATTGCCCGAACCTCCAAGGCCACCCAGAGCATCCTGCTGCTGATCATCATTTTACCGTTCTGGACCTCGTTTCTGCTTCGAGTGTATGCCCTCGAAGGCATCATCCGGGAGACCGGCCTGCTGAACTCCGCGCTTCTCTGGCTCGGCATCATTCACAAGCCCCTGCAGATCATGCATACCACGCTGGCGGTGTACCTGGGAATCATCTATTCCTACCTGCCGTTCATGGTGCTGCCGCTGTTCGCCACTCTCGAAAAACTCGATCACTCCCTGCTGGAAGCGGCGGCCGATCTGGGCAGCCCCCCCTGGCGCACCTTTCTCGACGTGACGCTCCCGCTGTCCATGCCGGGCATCATCGCCGGCTCGATGCTGGTGTTCATCCCGGCCGTCGGCGAGTTCGTGATCCCGACGCTGCTCGGCGGACCCGACAACCTGATGATCGGCCGGGTGCTCTGGGACGAGTTCTTCGGCAACCGCGATTGGCCGGTGGCCTCCGCCGTGGCGGTCGCGTTCCTCATCCTGCTCGTGGGCCCGATCGCGCTCTATCAGCACTACAGCACCAAGCAGCTCGAGGCCTGAGGTGCGAGACGGCCCCTCACCGTTCCTGATCTCGATTCTGTGCATGGGCATCGCGATTCTCTACATTCCGATCCTGGTATTGATCGGCTACTCATTCAACGCCTCGGCACTGGTCAGCGTCTGGGGCGGATTTTCCACCAGCTGGTACCGGGAGCTGCTGCACAACGACCAGATCCTCGATGCCGCGTGGCTGTCGCTGGAGATCGGCGTGGTGGTATCGACCGGCGCGGTGATCCTGGGCACGTTGGCAGCCATCTCGCTGGTGAGGTTCAAGGTCTTTCGCGGCCGGCTGCTGCTCACCGGCATGGTGAATGCGCCGCTGGTCATGCCGGAAATCATCACCGGCATCACGCAGCTCCTGCTGTTCATCTCCATGCTGCACGTGGTCGGCTGGCCGCACCGGGGGTTCACCACCATCGCCATCGCCCACGTCGCGTTCTGTACCGCCTACGTGACGGTCACCGTGCAATCGCGCCTGCAGAGCGCCGATCGGTCCCTGGAAGAGGCCGCCATGGATCTGGGGTCGGGGCCGGTGCGCGCCTTCGTCGATACCACGTTGCCCATCATCGCGCCCGCCCTGGCATCGAGCTGGCTCCTCTCCTTCACGCTCTCGCTCGACGACCTCGTCATCTCGAGCTTCGTGTCCGGACCGGGCGCAAGCACCCTGCCCATGGTGATCTTCTCGAAAGTGAAGCTGGGCGTGAGCCCCGACGTGAACGCGCTCGCGAGCCTGATCATCTGCCTGGTCGGCATCTGCGTCCTATTCGCCGGCTACCTCATGCGCCGCACCGAGCGCCAGCGCCTGCTCGACACCCAGATGGCCGAACGCTGACTCCGCACGCTGGCCACGACTCCGGGACATGCCCCGACTCCGGCCCCCTCCGGCCCTCTTACACCGATCGGCCGTGAAGCGCCGTCTCAGCTCCGGCCCACGTACTGCGGATCCCATGCCTTGCGCATGAATATCCTGTTCACCAGCGGCTCAAACGACTCGAGCGGATCCCACGAATACTTCGGATCGAACGAATTCTGGTCCCAATTCGCGCAGAAGTCCTTGCAAGCCTGATACCAGCGGTGGTCCCGAAATCGCTCGCGCCCCTCGCGGTTGCCGCCGAGGTGGTGGGCATAATAGTAGCTCTGGAAGAGCCCGTGCTGCTCGACGATCCAGGTGACCTCGGGGCGCACGTAGGGCCGGATGATCGCCGAGGCGACCTCGGAGTGATTGAACGGCGCCAGCTCATCTCCGACGTCGTGAATGAGCGCGGCGATGACGAGCTCCTCGTCCGCCCCATCCCTTCTTGCGCGGGTCGCGGCCTGGAGCGAGTGCTCCAGGCGCGTCACGGGGTATCCGCCCAATGAGCCGGCGAGCTGCTCGAGCGCCGCCAGAACCCGGGCCGGAAGCTCGCCGACGTACTCCCGCTCGTAGAGCTCGAGCAGCTCGTAATCCCCGCGGGTACCGTGCTGCATCTCGGTAAACCCGACGATGCGGTTCATGTGCGATGCCTTTGCGCTTGCCAAGATGGAGTCCTCGTGAAGTCGATGCCCGCCGCTCACTCGGCGGTCTTGATCCGCGTCCAGGTGCGCGTGCGGAGTCTTTCGGTCGCGGCGTTGACCTCCGCCGATCGGTACAACCTTGCCTCGATCTGCGGCGTGGGGTACAGCGTCGGATCCTCGAGGATTCGCCGGTTCACCACGGGACGCGAGGCGATATTATCGTTACCATAATAAATTGCATTCGTGATTTCGGCAATCACGTCCGGCCGCAGGATGAAATTGAGGAAACGGTAGGCGGCCTCGGGATGAGGGGCGTCCGCCGGCACGAGCAGCGAAGAAAAAGTCTCGTTGGCCCCCTCTTTCGGCACGGTGAATGCCAGATCGACGTTGATGCCCACGGCTTTCGCCCGCGCGTGCGACAGCGCATAGTCGCTGGACCACGACATGGCGACGCAGATCTCCTTGTTGGCGAGGCCGTTCAGATACTCCGAGGAATCGAAGGAGCGCACATACGGCCTCACCTTGAGGAGCAGGTTCTCGGCGGCCTTGAAGTCCTCGGGCCGGGTGCTGTTCGGATCCAAGCCCAGATACTTGAGCGCGAGCTGGATCGTATCCTCGGCGGAGTCGAGGAACGTCACGCCGCAATCGGCGAACTTCGACACCACCTCCGGCTTGAACAGCATGTCGAGGCTGTCGACGGGAGCATTCGGCATGCGTGCATGGACCATGTCGACGTTGTACGCGAAGCCGTTCATGGAGTGCAGATAAGGCACCGCGTGCTCGTTTCCCGGATCGTAGGCCGCCTGGATGGCGAGAACGCGGGGATCGAGATTCTTCCAGTTCGGAAGCTTGGATTTGTCCAGGACCCGATACACGCCCGCCTTGATCTCGCGGCTGAAGAAGTCCGTCGAGGCGCTCACGATGTCGTAGCCCGAGCCTCCGGCAAGGAGCCTCGCCTCCATGGTCTCCTCCGCGTCGTACACGTCGTAGACCACTTTGATCCCGGTGAGCCGCTCGAATTCGGCGATGGTGTTCGGACCGATGAAGTCGGTCCAGTTGTAGATGTAGACACGGCAACGCGTCGCCGAGCGCATCGTCCCGCTCGAGCAATCCAGCGGTTTCTCCTCCGCCGCCGGAGCGGCACGCGTGCAGGCAACGGCGCAGACCGCCAGGAGGCCGAGCGCTGCGAGGCGGACTGCGTTGACTCCACTGCACAACATCGTATCGAGTGTAGCATCGCGGGAGTGCCGGGATGTTCGGGCCGCGCGCGACATGGCGGCCGCCGACGATCACAAGGTGACTGCACTCCCGCACGAGGCACTGCGTGCGTGAAATATGGGCGGCTCGACCGGTAGCGCCCAAACGGGAGTTTCGAAATGTCAAGCGTCCGGAGTGATATATCATACGTGCGGCGTGGCATATCAGCACGCGGCACAAAAATTTAGTTGGTTATATTTTGACCAGGTACAAAATTGCGCGATAATGGATCTTAGAGAGTAAGGCATGCTGGCTGGCTTGGTTCCGCTCTCGTTACGGAGTAACGTTGCATGGAATACGCCTCGGATCAGCCTTCCGGCTTCACATCACCTCCGATGATGAGCAATGCGATTTTTGGCGACGAGAGCATTTCTTCTCGCACGCATCGCATGCCCGATTACCAGATGGAAAACGCCGCCCTGCTTCGATTGCTCGATGCGTGCGTGAATGCGCCCGGCACCATCCCCAAGGTACTCGTGGATCTGGCTCTTACCGCCTGCCATGCGGATTCGGCGGTACTGGGTATTTTTGAAACGGAGCACCTGCCCGTTTTTCGATGGATCGCGGTATCAGGCGCGCTCTCCTCCTTCGAGGGATTGACCATTCCGGTTAGCGAAGCGCCCGAAAGCCTGGTTCTCGAATGCGACTCCCCCCAGGTGTTGCGCTATCCGCAGCATGACTTTCCAGGTCTTCCCAACGACCCAGCCATCGTAGAAGGCCTATTCGCACCGTTCAAGGTCGAGGCCCGGGCGGTGGGAACGCTGTGGGTCGCTTCACATTCGAAAGATCGGCATTTCGACGAAGAGTGCATGCGCATCACCGGGCAATTGGCTCGCTTCGCCGGAATCGCTCAACGGCTGCATGAATCGAACGACGCGCTTCGGCGCACCGAAGAGGCGCTGAAGGAAGCGGACCGGCGAAAAGATGCGTTTCTCGCCGTCCTCGCCCACGAGCTGAGGAACCCGCTCGCGCCCATCAGGAACGCGGCGCACATATTGGGTGCCGCGGCCCTGCGACCGAGTGAGCTGAAGTGGGCGCAATCGGTGATTGGCCGGCAAGTCGCGCAGATGTCGCGGCTGCTCGACGATCTGCTCGATATATCGCGAATCACGCAAAATCGGATTCACCTCAAGATAGAGCCGGTCGCGCTTCGATCCGTGGTCGAGAGCGCCGTAGAGGCCGTCCGGCCCCTCATAGAGGAAAAGAACCACCGACTGTCGCTCGACGTTCCCCCGCAGGCGGTGACGTTTCGGGCCGATCCGGTGCGGTTGACCCAGGTCCTGACGAACCTTTTGACCAACGCAGCAAAGTACACGGATCCGAAAGGCCGCATCGGTCTGAGGGCGTGGATTGACGACGGGGAATTGCTGTTTTGCGTTCAGGACAACGGCGTCGGACTTGCCGGTGACGCACTCAGAACACTGTTCCAGATCTTTTCGCAGGTGGAGGAGACACGCGACCGGTCCGACGGTGGACTGGGAATCGGGCTCGCGTTGACCAAAGCGCTGGTCGAGATGCACGGCGGCTCCATCGAGGCGCGCAGTGCCGGTATCGGACACGGCAGCGAGTTTGAAGTGCGGATTCCGCTGCTGAGCTCGCCATGCTCGCCCGTCACCGGGACTTCGGAGGCAGATTTGCGGCCACCGTCTGCGCGGATACGCACCCTGGTAGCGGACGACAACGAAGACGCGGCCGAATCTCTTGCGACCCTGCTGGGGCTTGCCGGCCATGACGTCCGGGTCGCAACGGGCGGCAAGGCCGCGCTGATCCTGGCCCAGGCGTTTCGTCCCGAGGTCGCGGTGATCGACATCGGCATGCCCGATATCGATGGGTATGCGGTCGCGCGCTCGCTACGGCAACAGCCTTGGTCCGATCACCTCGCACTGGTCGCTTTGACCGGCTGGGGCCAGGATGGAGACCGGGAACGTGCGCGCGCCGCCGGCTTCGATCATCACCTCACGAAGCCTGCCGACCCCGAGCGACTTGAAGCCCTGATCAGCGACCTCACCAGAAAAGCCCGGGATTAGCCTCGTTTTCGGAATCTACCGGCTCACCGGGACCTTGTCGCCTCGGCGCACCTGATCGAGCGACGAGTGCTCGCTCGCGATGACCTCGTCGAGCGAGCGGTCGACGAGCTCGACGGCCTCGTCCACGTGAGCCTCGCCGATCATGAGCGGCGGCATGAAGCGCACCGTGCTCTGTCCGCAGGAGAGCAGGATCAATCCGTTGTGAAAGGCGCGGGTGATCAAGGCATCGCAAAGCTTTCTCGCCGGAATCTTGCTGGCCCGGTCCGTGACCAGCTCCATGCCGATCATCAGTCCCTTGCCGCGAACCTCTCCGATGACCGCGTGCTTCCTCGCCAGCGTCCGAAGCTTTGCCATGAAGTACTCGCCCACCTCGGTGGCATTTGCACAGAGCTGCCGCTCGACGAGGTCCAAGGTTGCCAGCGCGGCCGCGCAGCACACCGGATTTCCGCCATAGGTATTGCCGTGGGCGCCTCGCGTCCACTTCTGCATGATGGAGCGTTTCGCCACCACCATGCCGATGGGCATGCCCGATCCGAGACCCTTAGCGAGCGTCATGATGTCAGGCTCGACCCCGAAGTGCTCCGCCGCGAACATTTTGCCGGTGCGGCCGATGCCCGACTGCACCTCGTCGAAAATCAGCAAGATGCCGTGGCGGTCGCAGAGGCTGCGCAGACCCGCGAGGAAGCCGTCCGGCGGAACGAGGTAGCCGCCCTCGCCCTGGATCGGTTCGATCAGGATCGCAGCGACCTCCCCGGAGGGCACGTTGTGCACGAACAGCGTCTCTTCGATGTACTTGAGCACGGCCTGTCCCTGATCCGCACCCGCGAGCAACGGTCGATATTCGTTCGGATACGGCACGTGCGTGACGCCCGGCATGCTCGGAAAGAATCCCTTTTGCTGGGTGTACTTGCTCGAGGTGAACGACAGCGAACCCATCGTGCGCCCATGAAACCCGCCCAGAAACCCGAGGAACCGGCCGCGCCCGGTGACGTAGCGCGCAAGCTTGAGCGCGGCCTCGACGCTTTCCGTTCCCGATTGCGCGAAGAAGCTCATCACCGGCTCTTTCATGGGAGCAAGCTCCTGCATGCGCTCCGCAAGCCTCACCTGGCCCTCGTGCCAGTAATCCGAGGAGATGTGGATGAATTTCTCGGCGGCATCCTTGATCGCCTGCACCACCGCTGGATGACTGTGGCCGGTGCTGCAGACCGCGATGCCCGCCGCGAAATCCAGGAAGCGGTTGCCGTCGACGTCCCAGATTTCCGCCCCTTTCCCATGCGACATCACGAATGGATAGTCCCGCGGATAGGACGGTGAGACCACCAGCGCGTCGCGGGCCAACAGCTCGCGCGCCTTGGGTCCCGGCAGATCGGTTTTGATGTGCGGCTTCTTCATGGCTCGACTCCCCGCTCGACGCATGGTTGCGTTGCTTTCGATGCGAATCATTATATCCCGGCCGGATGCAGGATTACTCGACGCCGCTCGAGAACTTTACGACCCTTGCAATTGACGGATCGAACCGGCAGGCTCTGACGACGCTATTTTTACGCCGCGCGGAGAGACGAGGATGCCCACCACCGAACCTTCATTGTGTCCGATACGCACAGTCCCCGACGTCCGCGCCGGGACCGGCACCGCGGGCTTTGCGGGCGCGGCCTTTGCCGCGACGATTGCGGCGGCATCGTGGACGCTCGTGGGCTCGCTTGTCGCTTGCGGCACTGCTGCAGCGGCCGGCTCCTATCAAGTGTTCGTATCCGACGAGCGATCGAACGAGATCACCGTCATCGACGGCAAAGATCTCTCCGTGGTCGGCACCATCCCCGTCGGCAAGCGACCCCGGGGCATCCACTCGAGCCCGGACGGCAAGCTCGTTTACGTGGCATTGAGCGGCACGCCCATTGCCATGCCTCCAAAGCTCGATGCGCACGGCAATCCGATCTTCAAGGGCGACGATGACGACGCCCGGAAAGAGGCCGACAAGGCCGCCGACGGCATCGGCATCGTCGACGTCGCGCAACGGGTCCTGAAGGGGAAGATCATCGCGGGATCCGATCCCGAGGAATTCGCGCTCAGCAAGAATGGCCGGGACCTCTACGTTTCGAACGAGGACAGCGCATCCGCGAGTGTGGTCGATATCGCCGCCTCCCGGGTCGAGCACACCATTCCGGTGGGACCGGAGCCCGAGGGAGTCGCCACGACGCCGGACGGCAGGCAGTTTTATGTCACCTGTGAGAGTACCGGCGAGGTCTATGTGATCGATGCGTCGAGCTACTCCGTGGTCGGTCGTTTCAAGGTCGATCCCCGACCGCGCACGGTCGCGTTCCTGCCGAGCGCCCACCTCGCGTTCGTGCCGTCGGAATCCGACGGCGAGTTGAACGTGGTCGACTCGAGGAAATTCAAGATTCTACGGGTGATAAAGCTACCCGCCGGCTCCCGTCCCATGAAGGTGCTGGTGTCGCCCGACCACCGGTTGCTCTACGTGAGCAACGGCCGGGGCGAAACCGTCTCGGTGATCGATGCGCACAGCTATGCCATCGTCGCATCGATCAAGGTGGGAATGCGTCCCTGGGGAATGACCATCTCCCCTGACGGCAAATATCTGTTCACCGCGAACGGACCGTCCAATGACGTGTCCGTGGTCGATCTCAAGACCAATCAGGAAATCAAACGCGTAAAATGCGGCAACAGCCCGTGGAGCGTGACGGTGGTCCGCAGCGACCACTAGTGTCCTGAATCAGTTCGCCGAGCACCGAGAGCGCCGCGGTGGCCCGGTTCGAGAGCCGTGGCGTGCCGGCTGAGTTGACGCGCCAGCCGGGCGCGGGAGGCGAGCGCTCGTACGGTGGCAGCGCTCTTGCGATTCCCCTCGACGACGAGCAGGTGCGTGAGATTGGTCTGCTCGAACACCAGCAACAGGTTGGCGGCCCGAGCCGCTTCCAGCTCTTCCCAGTCGAGCACCATGAGCTCGTCCCAGGGCGTCATGACATGGATGACGCGGACATCGAGGTGGCGGCTGTAGTTCGAGGACTGCAGGAACTGGATCGGCCGTTCGCCCTGGATGTCGTAAGAGGTGATGAGTCCGATCAGCCGCTGTTCTTTCGCCACCAGCAGCGCGCGCACGCCCAAGCGGATCATGTCGCTCAGCGCATCGTCGATCTGCCGCTCGGCATCGACGGTCATGGGGTAATCGCGCTTGAAATCGGTAACGGCGTAAACCGCAGGATCGCCGAGCTCGAGCGACTGGCCATCGAGAATCGAGCGGCGCGGCAGCGACGGGTCACCGAAACTTCTCATCGGCTTCAACGACAACGACCCGAGCACCGCGCCCTCCATACAGTTAAGAGTGCACTGCGCTCCTTAGGTTCCAACTGGAAAATTTCCTTCCCGGTGCGGGACGTGGTACATTTGTTAGATGGCTAACCATTAGAGCACTCCGCAATGACCGAGCTACAGGAACGTTTCGCCGACGCTCTGCACGGCACGGCACGTAGCTGGCGCCAAGCCATCGACCGTCGATTGAAGGGCCTCGGCATGAGCCAGGCCAGCTGGATGACCGTGGCGGTGGCATCCAAGGCGCGCAGTCCCTTGTCCCAGTCCGAGCTCGCCGACCGGCTGGGTGTGGAGGGCGCCACCATGGTCGCCATGGTGGACCGTCTGGTGAAAGCGGGCTTGGTCGTGCGTCAGCCCTGCGAGAGCGATCGGCGCATCAACCGCGTGGTGCTCACCGAGGCCGGTCGGCGCCTGTTCGAGACCGTCAAAGCCGAGGCGGCGGCGGTTTGTCAGGAGTTGCTGGCCGGCCTGGATTCCAAAAAACTGGCGATTGCCACCGAAGTCCTCGAGACGCTGCAGGAGTTGATCGAGCGCTCGGCATGACCCGGGAACTCAACCGACGCATGATCACGCTGTCGATCATGGCGGCGACGGTCATGCAGACATTGGACAGCACCATCGCCAACGTCGCCCTGCCGCACATGCAGGGCGCGCTCTCCGCCTCTCAGGACCAGATCGCCTGGGTGCTGACCGCCTACATCGTCGCCGCGGCCATCGCCACACCCTTGACCGGCTGGATGGTGGATCGCTTCGGTCAGAAGCGCGTGTTCCTCGCCTCCGTGATCGGTTTCACCGTCGCCTCCGCTCTGTGCGGCATCGCCGGCAGCCTCGGGCAGATCGTGACTGCGCGGCTCTTGCAGGGCGTGTTCGGGGCGGCCCTGGTGCCGATGTCGCAGATGGTGCTGATGGAGATCAATCCGCCCGCCAAGCAGGGGCAGGCGATGGCGGTGTGGGGCATGGGAGTCATGGTCGGCCCCATCCTGGGCCCGACCCTCGGCGGCTGGCTCACCGACAGCTACAACTGGCGTTGGGTCTTTTTCATCAACATTCCCGTGGGCGCGCTCGCGACTTGGGGAATCTGGCGGTACATTCACCCGGCTCCTGCATCGCGGCGCATGCAGTTCGACCTGTTCGGTTTCGCGGCGTTGAGCCTCACCGTCGGGGCCCTGCAGATGCTGCTCGATCGCGGCGAGCAGAATGACTGGTTCTCCTCCAGCGAAACCTGGATCGAGACCATCGTGATGGTCGTGGCCTTTTGTTATTTCATCGCCCATACCGCACTCACCCGCGCGGACCGCTCGTTCTTCGATTACCGGCTGCTCAAGAACAGCAACTACGTCTCCGGCCTGACGTTCATATTCATCGTCGGTCTGGTGATGTATGCCACGCGCGCGCTCCTGCCGACGCTCCTGGAGGACCTGGTCGACTACCCGGTGACCACCACCGGCCTGGTGACCGCCCCGTCCGGCATCGGCACCATGGTGGCGATGCTGATTGCGGGCCGGATCATGGGACACGTGGATTTACGTTTCCTGCTGCTGGCGGGATTCGGCATCACGGCGTTCGCCCTCTGGCAGATGACCGGCTATTCGTTCGACATCTCCGAGAACGACGTGATCTGGCCCGGCGTCATTCAGGGCATCGGGCTCGGATTCGTGTTCGTGCCGTTGAGCGCCGCGACTTTCGTCACGCTCGAGCCCGAGATGCGCGCGCAGGGCACCGCGATCTTCAGCCTGGTGCGCAACATCGGCTCGAGCATCGGCATCTCGATGGTGCAGACTCTGCTGGTGCGCGGCACGGTCAAATCGCACGCCGCCCTGGTCGAGCACATCACCCGCGGCAACGCCGCCTGGAACGATCCGGCCGTGGCATCCGTGTACGATCTGGCGCGTCCGACGGGCGCCGCGGCGCTCGATGCCATGATCACACAGCAGGCGGCGATGATCGCCTACCTGAACGACTTCCGGCTGATGCTGTATCTCACGCTGGCGGTGATTCCGCTGCTGTTTTTCATCCGGGCACCGAAGCACGCGCCCGCGGGCGAGGTCCACGCCGTCATGGATTAGCCGATGACGTCCCATGGATAACGGCCTTTATCCAGGATGAAACCGGCCAGGAGGTCGGTTTCCTCATCCTCGTTGCGCTCGATCCGGCGCACGTTGTAGGCGAGGCGGCGTTTCGCCTGGCGCGCGAACACATGCGCGATGGCCACCGCCCGGCGTCCTTCATCGCCCGGCTCCGCGGCCAGCGCCGTGGCGCGCGACAACACGCACAGGCCGACGAACAGATCGATGCTCATGTCCGCCACACGCTTGAGCATGTGCTGCCGTCCGGCAATGCTCTTGCCGTATCTGCGGAGCAGGTAATCGGCCGCCTTGGCGAGCTCCACCGTGTATCTCTCCAAGGTCGTCGTCGCCTCGCGCAGCGGCGCGGGAATCTTGCCGAGGATCTTGTCGCGCCCCACGCCGGTCGCGTGAGTCAGCCTCTTCTCCGCGTAGTCCGCGAGCACGCCGAAACCCTTGATCGGATGGTTGAAGATGTCGTCGACCGCCGTTCTCAGCTCGCCGAACGACTTGCTCAGCTCCTTGAGACCCGACAGGGCAATGTAGAGCCGCAGCACTTCGTTGGTTCCCTCGAAGATGGACAGGATGCGGCTGTCGCGGGTTGCCTGTTCGTACGGGGCGTCGCGCATGAATCCCGCGCCGGCGGCTATCTGCAGCGATTCATAGGCTGCGCGCTGAATGGCCTCGCTCGCATACACCTTGCTGATCGCCGCCTCGACCGAATAGTCCTCCATTCCCGAATCGATGAAGTGCGCGACCATCCACACCACGCTTTCGGCCGCGAAGCACTCGACCGTCATCTGCGCGATTTTCTCGCGGACCAGCGGATAGTTCGCGATGGGCTCGCCGAATTGCCTGCGTGCTTGCGCCTGCTGCACCGACAGGCCGATCAAGGTCTTCATACCGCCCACGGCGCCGCCGCCCAGGCCGGTGCGCCCGTTGTTGAGGATCGCCATCGCGACCTTGAATCCCTTGCCCTCGGCGTCCAGGACGTTCTCGGCGGGCACTTTCACGTCCGCGAAGCTGACCGTGGTCGTCGAAGAGGCGCGGATGCCCATCTTGTCCTCGTGCTTGCCGTGACTCACGCCCGGCCACGCCGCCTCGACGATGAATGCGGTGATCTTGCCGGCCTCCGACGGCGTGCGCGCGAACACCGTGTAAAGATCCGCGACACCGCCGTTGGTGATCCAGATTTTTTCGCCGTTCAAGGTCCACGTACCGTCCGCCCCCTTCTCCGCCCGAGTGCGGATCGATGCGGCGTCCGACCCCGCGCCCGACTCCGTCAGGCAGAATGCGGCGATCATTGCGCCGCTGGCGAGCTTGGGTAAATAGCGCGCGCGCTGCTCGGCGGTCCCGAACAGCAGGATGCCCTTCATGCCGATGGAGCTGTGCGCCCCGATGGTGAGCGACACGGAGCTGTCGTGAGTGCTGGTCTGGCTCAACACGCGTGCGTAACCGGCGTTCGACAACCCGAGGCCGCCGTGCTCCTCGGCGATGATCAGGCCGAAGAGCCCCAGGTCGCGCAGCCCCTGGATGAACTCCTCGGGCTGCGCCGCCTCGCGGTCCCAGCGCTTGAACTCTTCGCGATGCGGCGCGAGGAACTGATCGATCGCATCGAGCATCATGCCGAGGACCTCTCGATCCTTCTCGCGCAAGCGCGGATACGGGAAGAGACTGTCCTCGACGATGCGCCCGGACAGCAAACTTTTCGCGACGCTCATTGGTGAAACCTTATTTTGCAACCCGATCGATGACGAGATCCCGCACGCCGTCGCTCCCTACCCGGTAGGTGAGCTCACCGTACAAATCGCCGGCCGCCGGCAACGGTTGCCCGCTGAAGGAGACCCGCGCGGTGATCGACACCGTTTGGCCGGCTGTCAGGACGCGCCCCGGAACCATCGAATCCGCGGACGACAGCCGGATCTGCGTACCGATGGCGGCACTGGTGAGCCGTTTGACGGCGAGCGGCGGCCCCTGTTCGCCGGGCTCGCGGGCGAAGACGAACAGCGGAGTGTCGCCGGTCAGCCGGGCCTTGAGGGCGGGCGCGACGCTGAGATTGACCGTGGCCTGCGCCGCCGACGGCACCGCGGCCGACGGAGTTGCGGCACTCGCCTCTCCCGCCCCGACGGCGCCCGCCCCGACGGCGCCCGCAGCGGGTGCTGCGAGATCGGCGGTCCCGAGCTCGGCGATTCGCTGGTCCAGCATCGCGTCGATGTCCGGCGGCGGGTGCATCGCCTTCAAGGCCAGCCAGCGCTTTCGCGCCAGGGCGCGGTCGCCCTGCGTCGCGGCGCCAAATCCGCTATAGAACAATGCCTTCGGATTACCCGGCTCGAGGCTCACCGCGCGCTCGAACAACCGAGCGGCCTCGGGCGTGATGGTTCCGCCCGCCCGCATGCTGAGCGCCTCACCCAGGCCCAGCAGGCCTTCCACATTGTTGCCGTCCAGACGGTGCGCGTTCTCATAGGCCGTCACCGCATCATCGATGCGCTCCAGCGCCACGTCGGAGAGTCCCAGCAGCAGCCAGCCCTTCAGATCGTCCGGATGCGCCTGCATCTTTCGCTCGAGCCCCGCCACCATCGCAAGCACTTGCGGACTCGCCGCCGGTGCCGACGGCACCGTATGCCAATCCCAGTTCGACCAGAGCGGATACAGTCCGGCTGCCGCGGCCATGATCAGCACCGCGGCCGCGGCACCGACGCGCCGGCTCTGACGGCTGCGCAACAGCGGCCAGGCGACGGCGCTGGCGGCGATCGCAGTCATGAATACTGCGATGACGATGAATGCGGTCATCGCTTATTTGGCATCCGGCGTGGGGACATCCGGCGTGGGCTGATCATCCAGCGGCAGACGCGCGCGCTGTCGCGCGATGCGGACGACGATCAGCACGCCGAGCGCGAGCATGATGAAGGGAGCGCCCCAGATGAGCAGAGTCTTCGGCTCGAGAGGTGGATTGAAGCGCACGAAATCCCCGTAGCGGTCGGTCATGAATCGAAAGATCTCATCGTCGCTCCTGCCGGCGACCAGCATCTCGCGCACCTGCCGCCGCAGATCGGCGGCCAGCTCGACGCCGGAGTCGGCGATCGATTCGTTCTGGCACACGAGACAGCGAAGATCATGGGTGATGCGCTCGAAACGGGACTGCAGCGCCGGATTCTCTAGCTCGCCGTAGACGTCGGTGGGGCCCGCGCCGGCACCGGGGGCTTTGGCAGCAGCGACTTCGGTGGTCGCTGCGGCGGTGGTCGCTGCGGCGGCGGCCGGCCCCGCGGCCATCGAAAAAAGCGCACCGAGGAGCATCGCAAGCTCGGCGACCCTCGAGAACGTGCGCCTCACGCGCCGCTCCGTTGTGCCGCCGCGATGCGCGGCAGGAACTCGCGCTCCCACACCTCGGCAGTCATGGGCGAGATGAACTTGTAGACGATCCGCCCCTGGGCATCGACCAGAAAAGTCTCCGGTGCGCCATACACGCCCCAGTCGATCGCCGTTCGGCCGTCGGTGTCGAACGCGACGGCCTGGTACGGATTGCCGAGCTGGGTGAGCCATTCCCTGGCCTTCTCGCGCTGGTCCATGTAATCGAGGCCGATGATCGGCACGATGTTCTGACGCGCAATGTCCAGCAGCTCCTCGTGCTCCGCCCTGCACTCGCCGCACCAGGTTCCCCACACGTTGAGCACGTAGACCCGGCCCTTCAGAGCCGCATTGTCGACATGGTGGGAGGGATCCATCACGTCGGTCAGGTCGAAGATGGGCGCCGGCTTGCCGATCAGCGGCGAGGGCAACGCGTGAATGTCGCGGTGTGGATTGAGCCCGAAGGCGAACAGCACGACCAGCGCGAGGAACGCCGCACCCGGGACGACGAACTTCCACATCAGGCCGACCCGAGGCTCGGTTCGGGGGCCGGCGGAGCCGATGCCGGATGGGTCGAACGTTTCTCGGCGCGGACCCGGTAACGCCGGTCGGTCGCCGCGACCACGCCGCCGATGGCCATGACGATCGCGCCCAGCCAGATGTAGCGGACCAGGGGCTTGTATTGAATGCGCATGCTCCAGGCATCGTCGCCCAGCGGATTGCCCATGGCCACGAACAGATCGCGCGCCCAGCTCACCGAGATCGCCGCCTGGCTGTTGTCGGTCTGCTGCACCCAGAAATGACGCTTCTCCGGCTTGAGCACCGTCACGAGCTTGTCGCCGCGGGTGATCCGGATCACAGCCTGCACGGCATCGTAGTTGGGACCTGTGACGTTCGAGGCGCTGACGAAGTGAAAATCGTAGCCTGCGATCGAATAAGTCATGCCCGGCTTCAATGCGACGTCCTTTTCGATCTTGTAGCTCTCCACGCCGCTCGCGCCGATGGCAAAGACGCCGACGCCGACGTGCGCGATCACCATGCCGAGCAGCCCGGCCGTCAGCGTCTGGCCGCGGCGCCATCGCTGCACCGGCTCCACCAACGCCGAGAAGATGATCCAGAATCCAAACACCATGCCGACCAGGCCGACCCAATGAAACGCAGCGAATCCCGCTCGCTGCACGATGACGGCCAGCAGCGCCGCGACCGCGAGCAGCCAGCCGACGGGCTTGGCCGAGGCGGTGAGCTTGCCGCGCCGCCAGGCCGAATGCATGCCGATCGCGAGGAACACCATGAGCGGCAGCATTGGCACCAGGAACATGACCGCGAACACGGGCGGACCGACCGAGATCTTGCCGATATTCAAGAGCTCATAGAGCAGTGGAGACAAGGTACCCCACAGCACCAGCGCGGCCACGCTCACCAGGATCACGTTGTTGACCAGCAGAAAAAACTCCCGGGAAAACGGCTCGAAGCCCCCCGGAACGTACAGTTTCGGGGCGCGCCAAGCATAGAGCGACAACGAGCCGCCGATGGTCGCCACCAGGAACGCCAGGATGTAGAGGCCGCGCTGCGGATCGGTCGCAAACGAATGAACCGAAACCAGCACGCCGGATCGCACCAGGAAGGTGCCGACCAGGCTCAGAGAAAACGCGAAAATGGCGAGCAGCAAGGTCCAGCTCTTGAAGATGCCGCGCTTCTCGGTGACGCTCAACGAATGGATCAGCGCGGTGCCCACCAGCCACGGCATGAAGGAGGCATTTTCCACCGGGTCCCAGAACCACCAACCGCCCCAGCCCAGCTCGTAATAAGCCCACCAGCTCCCGAGCGCGATCCCGATGGTCTGAAAGGTCCAGGCAAAGATCGTCCAGGGACGCGTCCATTTCGCCCAGGTCTGATCGAGGCGACCCTCGAGCATGGCCGCGCAGGCGAACGCGAAGGCGACCGAGAATCCCACGTAGCCCGTATAGAGCATGGGCGGATGAATCGCGAGCGCGAAGTCCTGCAGCACCGGGTTCAAGTCCGCGCCGTCGCGCGCCGCCGGTATCAGCCGCGTGAACGGATTCGAGGTCCAGAGCGTGAACAGCATGAAGCCGGCGCTGATGAGCCCCATCACGCCCAGCACGCGGCTCGAGAAGCTGATCGGCAACTGCCGGCTGAAGGCCGCGACCGCGAGACTCCAGATGGACAGAATCGAGATCCATAACAGGAGCGACCCCTCGTGCGCGCCCCACAGCGCCGCCACGCGATAGAACAACGGCAGATGGGTGTTCGAATTGCGCGCCACGTACAGCACCGAAAAGTCGTCGGTCACGAAGCAGTACACCAGGCAGCCGAATGCTACGGCGACGAACACGAACTGTCCGGTCACCGCGGGGCGCGCGACGCTCATCCAGTCGACCTTGCCGCGCCATGCGCCGCCCAGCCCGAAGAATGCCTGGGCGAGGCTCAGCACGAAGGCGAGTATGAGAGCGAAGACGCCGAGCTCGGCCGCCATGTGAATCTCCTAAGTTAGCTGTTGCCCAGGGTTCTGTCTGTCGCGGGGGTCTAGCCCGTTGGTCCGGGTGCAGATGGGACGGGGCCCCCGGGCGCGGCGCCCTGCGCTTTATGCTTGAGCGAGGCGGCGACCTCCGGAGGCATATATTTCTCGTCGTGCTTGGCGAGCACTTCATCGGCGACGAAGGAACCGTCCGGCGCCAGCGTGCCGTGCGCAATGATCCCCTGTCCCTCGCGAAACAGATCAGGCAGCACACCGGTGTATTCCACCGGGACCTGATGCGCGAAATCCGTCAGCACGAACCTCACTTCCAGATCGCCCGGCTTGCGCTTGACGCTGCCCTTGACCACCATGCCGCCGACGCGGAAGCGCTTGTCGGGCGGCGCCTTGCCGGCGGCGATCTGACTCGGGTCGTAATAGAACATGATGTTCTGGCGCGAGGCCATGACCGCGAGCGATACCGAAGCGGCAACGCCGCCCAGAATGGCGAGCACCACCCACATACGCTTGCGGCGCGGGGTCATCGCTCCTCGCCCGTCATCGCCAGTGCACGCACCGCGCGCCGGCGCGCTTCGGTGTAGTGGCGCGCAGCCGCCCACAGATTCCAGCCGAGGACGCCGAACACGAACGCAAAGCACGGCCACACGAAGCGCGCATAGCCGCCCATCGACCAGAACCCGCCCGCACTCATGACCTTATTGCCTCCCGCACCCAGGCCGCTTGGCGCTCACGATTCAGCACCTCGCCGCGCAGCCGCATACACAGCACCGCTCCGTAGAAACACATGAAACCCAGAAACATGGTCAGCAGCGGCCACAGCATACTGCCCGGCATGGAGGGTTTGCCGATTTTAGCAACGGTAGCGGCTTGATGCAGGGAGTTCCACCAAACCACGGAATAATGGATGATGGGCACGTTCACCACCCCGACGATCGCCAGCAGCGCTGCGGCGCGCTCGCCGCGCGCCGGGTCCTCGAAGGCGGAGCGCAGGGACATCACCCCGACGTATAGAAACAACAGGATGAGCTCGGAGGTGAGCCGCGGGTCCCAAGCCCAGTAAGTGCCCCACATGGGGCGTCCCCAGAGCGAGCCGGTCACGAGGGCGGCGAGCGTGAACGAGGCGCCGATCGGCGCGGTCGCGGCGGCGACCGCGTGGGCCATCTTGATGCGCCAGATCAAGCCGATCGCACCGGCAACCGCCAGAGTGGTGTAGCCGAACAAGGAGAGCCACGCACTCGGCGCGTGCACGTAGATGATGCGAAAGGCATCGCCCTGTTGATAGTCGGGGGGGGCGAACTTAAGCCCCCCCACGGTGCCGCAACCGATGGCAATCGCCGCGGCGCCCAGGAGCCAGGGGGCGAGCCTGCCCGCCGTTCGGTAAACGAAGGGCGGCGAGGCCAGGCGATAGAACCAGGTCCACATGATTTGAGGGCTTCCCGCCGTCACTCGAGCGTGATGCGCAGCGCCGCCGCGGCTGCGAACGGCGCCAGAGTACAGGTGAATACGCATAATGATCCTAGAAAATACAAGGCTCCCGCGGGACTCGTTCCCGATATGGCGCGATCCGTGGCTCCTGCCCCGAATATCAGCAGCGGCATCGCCAGCGGCAGGACGATGAGCGACAGCAGTACATTACCGCGCTTGAGGCCGACCGTCAGCGCCGCGCCGATCGAACCGAGCCAGCTCAACGTCAGCGTACCGAGCACCAGGCTCATCAGCATGGTGCCAAATGCACTGCTCGGGATACCAAGTGCGATGGCCACCAGCGGCGACGCCAGCACCAGGGCCGCCCCGCTCACCAGCCAATGCGCCACGGTCTTCGCGATCACGATCACCGTGAGGCTTTGTCCCGACAGCGCCAGCTGGTCGAGGGTTCCATCGTCCGCATCACTTTTGAACAGCGAATCGAGCGACAGGAGCGACGATAGCAGCGCGGCCGTCCAGAGCACACCGGGGGCCATGTCCTTCAGAAGCGACAATCGAAGGTTCAATCCGAGCGGAAACAGCGTGGTGACGATCAGAAAGAACACCAGCGGCTGCAACAGCTGGTCCGGGCGGCGGAAACTGAGACGCAGCTCACGTCCGATAATGAGCCGCGCGGCACTGACGGCGCTCATCCCGGCAACTCCAGGCGCCGGGTGGGGATGCCCAGAACCAGCTCATGATGCGCGACGACCACCGCCATCCCGCCGCCATTCACATGCTCCGCGATCAGGCCGGTCAGGATCTGCGCGCCGGCGGCGTCCAGATTGGTGAAGGGCTCATCCAGCAGCCAGAGCGATGCCTGCATGCCGAGCACCCGGGCCATGGCGACGCGCCGACGCTGGCCGGCCGACAGCACGCGCACCGGCAGGTCCGCGCAGCTTTTCACCCCCGTGCGCTCCAGATACCCGGTCAGCTCGGCCGCGCTCGAGCGGCGTTTCAGCCCCACCAGGTAGCGCAGGTTTTCGAGCGCCGTGAGATCGCCTTTGAGCGCGGGCTCATGCGAGGCATAGGCCAGCGCGTGCTGATAGTCGGTTCGAACGCGGCTGATCGGTTGACCGCACCAGCTGACGAGTCCTTGCTCCGGACGCAGCAACCCGCACGCCACCCGCAGGAGCGTCGTCTTGCCGGTGCCATTGCTGCCCGAGACGTGCAGTGCTTCGCGAGGGCGTATTTCGAGGCTCAAGCCCCTGAGCACATGACGCTCGCCCCGCCAAACGTGGACTGCTTCCATGCCAAGACCGTCGGGCGCGCTGCTCATGAGCCCGCGATCTTAGCTAAATCAAAGAGTTGAAGCTACCAATTGATGGGCGATTGAACGAACCTGCGCAGCGCCGCAGGGCCGCGAGCTCGATTTTTCGAGCCCGGCCCCCTGCGATTAGACGTTCAGCGCTCCCAGTGGCCTCGCTCGTGATGCCAGTGGTCGCCGTGCCGGTCCCAGCGATCCGGGGCCCAATGCCAACCCGGCCGGGCGGCGATCCAATGGCCGGGAACCCAGACATGGGCGCCGCCGCGCCACTCCCAGAAACCGGGAGCCCAGACAAAGCCCGCCCGCGGTCCGGGCACCGCCTCGACCCGCGGTGGAGGGGGCGCGACGTTGATGTCGATACCCACGCCGACGCCGGCCGAAGCCACGACCGGCGCCACCAAAGTGGTGCCCGCCAGACTCAGACCAATGATGAATGCCTTGCCAACATGCCTCATTTACCAATTCTCCTGCGTGGACGAACGTTTACCGATCATACCGGTAAGAACGTTCGCGCCGGAGTCCCGGTTGACGCGGGTGCCGTCTCGGCGCTCGAGACCGCCTGCGCCTCGGCGAGACGGCCCGCCTGCGCCTCGGCGAGACGGCCCGCCTGCGCCTGGGCAAGAGGGCCCGCCTGCGCCTGGGCGAGACTGTCCGCGTGCTCCTGGGCGAGACTGCCGGGGAAGCAGATCCTCTGTGCGGTCCCGTCGCACCTACATCGTTCGGCGGCCGGCAGCGGCCGGTCTTCCACGAAGGCCGCGAGCACCGCGTTGGTTGCCCGTACCGCGTCGAAAGGGGTGCCGTGCCGCGACCCCTGAACCACGATGAAATGCGCCCCGAGCGCCGCCGCGAGCTCGCGCTTCTCGGCGAGCGGCGTGAAGTCTTGCTCCGCCGCCACCACCAGGACCTTCGACCGGATTTGATGCAGGCGGTCAATCGCCGTCCACGCCAGGAGCGCCCGTGCGGTCGACAGGTAACTGGTGAACGGCACCCCCCCGACGACCGCGGCGGCGCGCTCGCGCAATGCGCTTTGCCAAGGCATCGGAAAAAGCCGTCGCGCGGCGAGACGCGCCGCGCGGCGCATGCCCAGGAGCGGTATCAGCGTGAGAGACAGACCCGCTTCCAGCCATTTGCGCCAATGATCGAGCCGATAGCTCGCCAGACTGTTGATGAGCCCCAGCCGGCGCACGCTCTGCGGACGTTGCAGCGCCATCTCGAGGCTCACGGCTCCGCCCAGCGAGAAGCCGACGAGATTGACCGTGCGCGCACCCAGATGATCGCACAGCGCCCACAGCGCGCGGGCCAGCCCTTCGATGCTGCAGCCTCCTTCCGGCGGTGCGCTGTGCCCGCTCGCCGGGAGGTCGGGCACGATCACGCGATATTTTTTTTCGAGGCTGCGGACCTGCAAAGCCCAATCGGCGCCGCTCGATCCGAGACCATGCACCAGCAGAATCGGCTCTCCCTGCCCGCGCTCCAGGTAATGCAGCGGACGCCCGTCATGTATGAACCACGCCATGTTGTTTTTCCGCTCGACACCGAATCATCCGCCGACACCTATTTGTAACGTCCCGGGGCATGGTCGGTTGATCGAGCAGCGTGTACCTCGTTGGGTCGGACTATTCCGATTCGCTTGTAGGTCCGAACAAGAAGTAAGATCCGTACCACAGGCGCGACACACGGCGCCGACGACAACACCCGGGGTGGGATACATGAGTGAGGGCGCGGTCGGCAGACCGATGACGCGGCGCGAGCTGCTTTCCATGATCGGCGTATCGGCGGGCAGCGCTGCGATGTATCAAGCGATGACCAGCCTCGGTTTTGCGGCGGATTCGGGGTACCGGGGTCCCGTCCAGCTCGGCGCGGCGCCTTCGGGAGCTTCCGTGCTCGTGCTCGGCGCGGGGATCGCCGGCCTGGTGGCCGCTTACGAGCTTCGTAAAGCCGGTTACCGCGTTCAGGTGCTGGAATACAACACGCGTGCCGGCGGCCGCAACTGGACATTGCGGGGCGGAGATCGATACACCGAGCTCGGCGGATTCACCCAGGAGTGCCGATTCGACCCGGGGCTGTACATCAATCCGGGACCCTGGCGCCTGCCCTACCACCATCGCGGCATGCTGAATTACTGCAAACTTCTGGGCGTGCAGCTCGAGCCCTTCGTCCAGTGCAACTTCAATGCCTATGTCCATCGCAGCAACGCATTCGGCGGCAAGCCGCAGAGATTTCGCACCCTCAAGGCGGACTATCACGGGCACGTCGCGGAGCTGCTCGCAAAAACCGTGCAGAGCAACCGCCTCGATGCCGACGTGACGCCGGAGGACCGCGAGCGTCTGCTTGCCTCGCTGCGCGACTGGGGCGCCCTCGACAAGGACTATCGTTACATGGCGGGCCCCTTGAGCAGCGATCGGCGCGGCTTCGAGAAAGATCCGGGCGGAGGCTTGAACGGGCGCCCGGTGTTCTCGGAGCCCTTGGGCCTTCAGGAAGTCGTCCGCTCCGGCCTGTGGGAAGCGCTGCCCATGTGCGACGTCTACGACATGCAGCAGACCATCTTCCAACCGGTCGGCGGCATGGGCATGGTGGGGCAGGCGTTCGCGCGCGAACTCAAGCCGCTGATCCGCTACAACGCCAAGGTCATCGACATCCGGCAGGACGAGCGCGGCGTGAGCGTCACCTTCGAGGATAGCGCCGACGCGTCGGCCAGCCGGCAGACCGTGCACGCCGACTGGTGCGTCTGCACCATCCCACTATCGGTACTCGGGCAGATTCCCCTGCAGGTGGGCACTCCCATGGCCCAGGCCATCGCCGCCGTGCCGTACGCTGCCGCGGTCAAGGTCGGTCTGCAGTTCAAGCGGCGCTTCTGGGAGCAGGACGAGCAGATCTACGGCGGTATCACCTATACCGACCTGCCGATCAGCAATATCGGCTATCCGAACAACGGCTACTTCAGCGACGGGAAGGGTGTGCTGCTCGGCGGGTATTTATGGGGCATCGATGCCGCCGAATTCACAGCCATGCCGCCGGAGGCGCGGGTCGCAAAGGCCGTGGAGTACGGCAGTCAGATTCACCCGCAATACCCGCAGGAGTTCGACACCGGCATCGCGGTCGCCTGGCACCGCTCGCCGTTCACTCTGGGCTGCTTCGGCATATGGACCGAAGAGGCGCGCGCAGCTCACTACGAGGCGCTCTGCGCCATCGACGGCCGCATCGTGCTGGCGGGCGAGCATGCCTCGCAGTTGCCGGCTTGGCAGGAAGGCGCACTCATGTCGTCGCTCGACGCGGTCGAGCGGCTGCATCAGCGGGCAGTGACCGCGGGAGCGCGCGCATGAAGACCGGCTGCAAGCTCATCCGCCCGGTCTGGGTTCTGGTCGCCCTCGGACTGGCGCTCGGCGCATTCACGCCCCGACCGGCCTCGGCCCAGAGCGCCGGCGTCAGCATGTTCAGCGGCGGCGTGCTCAAGACCACCTCGGGTGTGGAGGTCTACCGCCAGATCTGCCAGGGCTGCCATATGCCCGACGGCAAGGGAGCCGTCGGCGCCGGACACTACCCGGCGCTCGCGGGCGACGGCTCGCTCGCCTCGCGCGAGTTCATGGCAATGACCCTGCTCGAAGGACGGCGCAACATGCCCGCCTTCGGCGGCAACGGCGATGTCGGCCTGTTCTTTTCGGTGCCCACGCTCGACGATGAGCAGATCGCGGCCGTGATCAACTACGTGCGCTCGAACTTCGGCAATCATTTCAAGGGCACGATCACCGCGGCGGAGGTCAAGGCGCTGCGCAGGCCCGTCCACGCCACCCTGGTTCCCGCTCGATAGCGGTTGCCCTTCCGTCTTCGACCATCACTGCAGAGGAACTAAAAATCATGATCAAGACCGCCGGTTCCCTCCTTCTCCTGATGTTGCCCTCGCTCGTGCTCGCGCAGGACGTGATCCGTCACAAATTGCCGAACGGCAGCACTTTCCCGATCTCCGCTGCCGTCGAGGTACCACCCGGCAAGACGCTGGTCTTCTTGAGCGGCATGGTCCCGCCCGTCAGCGATCCCAAGGCGCCGAAGGACACCCCGGCGGCATACGGTGACACCAAGACCCAGACTATCGGCGCATTGAATGCCATCAAGACCGCCCTCGAGGGCATGCATCTGACGCTCGGCGACGTGATCAAGATGAACGCGTTCCTGGTCGGCGATCCGACCAAGGGCGGCAAATTGGACTTCGCGGGATTCATGCAAGGCTACACCCAGTTCTTCGGCACCCCGGAACAGCCGAATCTGCCGGTGCGCTCGGCGCTGCAAGTCGCTGCGCTCGCCAACCCCGGCTTTCTGGTCGAAATCGAGGTGACCGCCGTCCGGCCGTGAAGAGCCGTGCGGTCCATCCTGGATCGCCCCGGCGCCTCGGTCTCCCTTGCGGGGATTCGAACGCCAACTCCACGGCGCCGAAACGGCGTCGATGGCCCTACCCGACGTCTGACGTTTCCTATATGGTCCGCCCCGCTTTGCAAGAAGAAAGCGCGGCTGAGGGGGGCAGGATCAGTTGCATTCATATATTCGGCCTGTCGGTGAGGCACTCGAGCCTCGGGCCTTGATGGGAATGCGTGGCGCGCGACAGCACTGATCAGCGGAACGGCTTCGAGAGAGCCTGGAAACGTGCCAGGTGGCTGCTGCGCGGGTGTGACCCTATGTTCCATCAGCGTTATTTTCTCCGTGCAACCCTAAAGTCAGATAAAACGTTCCTCGTCCAACCGCTCAAGCGGCCGCATAGGCTCGTTGCCCGGTCCATATCGCCCATACGATGCGCGCCATCTTGTTCGCCAGCGCCACGATGGCGACATTGCGCCCACGGCGCTTCTGCACGGCCAGTGCCCAGCGACTATGGCGGTCATCGCGTTTCTCGGCGACCCGCAGCGCCGCTCGCGCACCGTGCACCAGCAAGGTGCGTACATAGCGATCGCCGCGTTTACTGATCCCGAGTAGTCGCGGAACACCGCCCGTGCTGTGCTGGCGCGGCACAAGACCCAGCCACGCAGCCAGATCTCGGCCGCTCTTGAAGTCACGCGCCTCCCCGATGGTGGCAACCAGGGCACTGGCCGTGAGGGGCCCGATCCCGGGCACCTCCTGCAAGCGCCGACAGCGCTCATCACGATTCGCCTCGCTCTGCACGCGCTCATCTAACTCCTGCACCCGGGCATCCAGGGCAACGAGTTCTTCACGCAGTTCCTCGATCAGCTGCCGCCCCTTGGGCCCCAGCTCGCTATCGGCCTCTTCGAGAATCTCCGGCAGCCGGCGCCGCAATACCCGGATCCCCTGCGCAACGGCGATCCCGAACTCCTGCAAAAACCCTCGAATCTGGTTCGCCAACGCCGTGCGATCGGCCACCAGGCGGCTGCGCACACGATGCACCATCAGCTCCTCCTGCTGCCCCACCGTCTTGAGCGAGGCGAACCGCATCTGCGGCCGGCTCACCGCCTCAGCGATCGCCTCCGCATCCCGCGCATCGTTCTTGTTCGTCTTCACGTAGGCTTTCACGTAGCGCGGGTTCATTAACCTCACCTGATGCCCCTGGCGGCCCAGCCAGCGTCCCCAGTGATGCGCTCCGCTACACGTCTCCATCCCGATCAGACACGGCTGCAGGCGCATCAGCCAACTGCGCAAGCCCGTCCGCGTGAACCGCCGCTCAATGACCGTTCGACCTGCCTCATCCGTTCCGTGCACGTGAAATGCGCTCTTGCCCAGATCAATGCCAAGGACTTTAATTTGCTTCATGGTCTGCTCCGCTTCAGTTGAGTCGTAGGAAACCCAATCTTGGCCTAATCAGCCAAAGAAGCGGGGCGGACCATCCCATTAGCGGAAACGCTCCTCGGCGCTGCCGCCGGCGCTCGACCGGCGCCGATCCGCGCTAGTTGACGCTGTACCCCCGTCCCTGAATGCACGCCACCATCGCGCGCTGGTAGTCCGGGCCGTTCGATCCGAGCCCCACCTGATCCGAGGCCCACTTCTCGCACTC
>DATAYO010000078.1:0-27280 GCA_036272515.1 Steroidobacteraceae bacterium
ATTCCCCGGCGGCGTCGCGCTCGCGAGCAACCGGCTCGATGGCTCCGGGGCGCAATTCACCGTTATCTTGCCCATGATTTGACGGCTCGAAGCGCGGTGATTTGACGCCTCGCTAGTCGGCAAATAAGTTTTTCCGCCTTGGAGAGCGCCTTAGGGTTGAGGGTAAGGGCGAGGGTATCTCATCCAATTTTTTTAAGATTTCAAAAAATTGGATGAGATACCCTCGTCCTCACCCTCAACCTCCGCCACAAGGTATGCGGAAAGACCAATTTGCCGGACCGCTAGTACAGTCCTTCGTGCGCCAATAGCCACCGCTTGCGCTCCAGCCCTCCGCCGTAACCCGTGAGCGAGCCGTCGGCGCCGATGACGCGATGGCAGGGCACGAGGACGGGGAGCGGATTGCGGCCGTTCGCTAGGCCCACGGCGCGCGAGGCGTTGGGGTTGCCGATGCGCTGGGCGAGCTTGCCGTAGCTCCAGGTCTCGCCGTAACCGATGTCCATCAACTGGCGCCAGACGAGACGTTGGAATGTTGTGCCGGACGGGCGCGTCGGCAGATCGAACTCGCGCCTCTTGCCGGCGAAGTACTCCTCGAGCTGTCGAGCGGCTTTCGGCAGCACCCCCGCATCGGCATCGCAGGCCCAGTCGCGCATCTCGGGCGCGGGACCGTCGGCCAAGTGCATGTGGATGCCCGTCAGTGCCTCGCCGTCGGTGCTCAGGAGCAGTTTTCCGATCGGGCTGTCGAGGTACGTATAGCTATTCATGGCTGAACTCCGAGTGTCTTCCACAGGTAGTGAGTTGCATACGCGCGCCACGGCCGCCAGGCTTCGGCGCGGGCGAGCAATTCCTTGCGGCCGATGCCTGCCGCCCGCAGCACCATGAGATCGCCGTCCGGGAAGGCATCGGGCCAGCGCAGCGCGCGCATTGCGATGTATTGCGCGGTCCAGGGTCCGATGCCGGGAACCGCGCGCAAATTCTCGATCTGCTCCTCGACGCTCGCCGCGTGCGAGAGCACCACCTTGCGGTCGGTCACTGCGCGCGCGAGCGCGAGCAGGCAGCGCGCGCGGCTGCCGACCACGCCGAGTGTGCCGATCTCGTGCTCGGCCACCTCGAGCATGCGCGCTGCGCTCGGCGCGAGCCGGTTGAGCTCGGGCCACGGGGTGGCGATGGGCTCGCCGAAGGCGCCCGCCCAGCGCCCGGCGAGCGTGGTCGCGCTCTTCACGGACACCTGCTGTCCAAGCACCGCACGCACAGCAAGCTCGAATCCGTCGAACGCTCCCGGCACGCGCAATCCCGGCAGGCGCCGCACCGCCGGCGCGAGCAGCGGGTCCCGCGACAGCAACGCGCTCACCGCATCGGGGACCGCGCCCAGGTCGAACAGCTGCTTCACCCGCACGATCACGGCGCCGATCGCCGGAGCAAGCGCCGGCGACACCTCGACCTCGAGTGCATGACCGCGGTCGGCGAGCGACACGGCGATCCAGCCGCGCGCATCACCGATCGCGGCGGTACGCCGATAGTGCGTGCCATCCACCCATTCGACTCCCGGTATCGCCCGCAGCCTCAAGTAATCCAGCAAGCTCTCCCAGGCGAGCGGCGGCCGGAATTCGAGCGCGCAGGTGAGCCCGCGCGAGCTGCTCGGCGCCGCGCGACGCATGCTGCGCGGATTCAAGCCATAGCGCGCCTTGAACAGCGCGTTGAACCGCCGCACGCTGCCGAATCCCGCGGCAAAAGCGATATCCGTGAGCTTGAGCGAGGTCTCGCCCAGGAGCCGCTTGGCGAGCAAGAGCTTCTGCGTCTGCGCCAGCTCGATGGGCGACACGCCGAGCTCCGCCTCCGTGACGCGGCGCAGATGCCGGTCGGTGACGCCGAGCGAGGCGGCGAGCTCGCCCACCTTGCCGTTCGCGACCGCATGCTCCTCGATGCGGGCGATCGCCGCGCCGGCGAGGCGGCTCGCCGCATCGACGGTCGCGAGGCCGGGCGCCCGTTCCGGCCGGCAGCGCAGGCACGGCCGGTAGCCCGCGCCCTCCGCCGCCGCGGCACTCGAGTAGAAGCGCATGTTCTCGCGCTTCGGCGGACGCACCGGACAGATCGGCCGGCAATAGACCCCGGTGGAAGTGACCGCGGTGAAGAACCGCCCGTCGAACCGCCGATCACGGGTGCGCATGGCGCGATAACAAGCTTCAGGATCGAGCAACATGGCGCCAGACTAGCCGAGCAGACCCGGTAATACTCGCCGTTTTCGGACCTCATATAAGGAGGGCTGGGGAACGCAGCGTGGGCGTTTCCGCGGAAATTCGTGCACCGCGATTTCGGCCGCGCGCGGGCTTATCGCCGGTCGGCTTTCTGCACCCCGAGGTGGCCCAGGATGCCCTGCGCGGCCTCGCGCCCCTCGAACACGGCCGTGACGACGAGGTCCGAGCCGCGCACCATGTCGCCGCCCGCGAATACCTTGGGATTGGTGGTCTGGAATTTGACGGGGGAAAGTCCCGACACGCGCACCCGGCCGTTCGGATGCAGGCCGATGCGTTCGGCGGCGAACCAGTCCGCGGGGCTGGGCAGAAAGCCGAAGGCGATGATGACGGCATCGGCGGCGATGGTCTCCTCGGTCCCGGGGATCACCTCGGCGATGCGGCGGCCTCGCGGTCCCGGCGGTCCCAGCCGCGTCTCGACCAGCTTGACGCCCTCCACGCGGTCCGCGCCGACGATCTCGATGGGCTGGCGGTTGAAGAGGAACGTCACGCCCTCTTCCTTGCTGTTCTTGTAGTCGCGGCGCGAGCCGGGCATGTTGCCCTCGCCGCGCCGGTACGTGCAGGTCACACTGCTGGCGCCCTGGCGGATCGCGGTCCGGTTGCAATCCATGCCGGTGTCGCCGCCGCCGAGCACGACCACCTCTTTGCCGCGCAGATCGATGAAGCCGGCGCCATCCTCGGGCTCCAGCTTGAGCTCGCGGTTGATGTTCGAGATCAAATACGGCAGCGCTTCGTGGACGCCCGGCAGATCCTCACCCGCAAAGCCGCCCTTCACGTACTGGTAGGTGCCCATGCCGAGGAACACGGCGTCGAATTCCTCGGTGAGGCGCGCAAACGGCAGGTCGCGTCCGATCTCGACTCCGAGGCGAAACTCGACGCCCATCCCCTCCATGATCTCGCGGCGCTTCTCGACCACGTCCTTGTCGAGCTTGAACGGCGGGATGCCGAACGTCAGCAAGCCGCCGATCTTCGGGTAGCGGTCGAACACCACGGGGGTCACGCCGTTGCGCACCAGCACGTCGGCGCAGGCCAGGCCTGCGGGTCCCGCGCCGACCACGGCCACGCGCTTGTCCGTCGGACGCACGTGGGTCATGTCCGGCCGCCAGCCGAGCTTGAATGCCTCGTCGGTGATGTACTTCTCGATGGAGCCGATGCTCACGGCGCCGAGGCCGTCGTTCAACGTGCAGGCGCCCTCGCAGAGCCGGTCCTGCGGACAGATGCGGCCGCAGACCTCGGGCAGCGAATTGGTTTGATGCGAGAGCTCCGCGGCCTCGAACAGCTTGCCGGCGTTGACCAGGTCGAGCCAGTTCGGAATGTAATTGTGGACCGGGCACTTCCACTCACAGAACGGGTTGCCGCAGCCGAGACAGCGGCTCGCCTGCTCGGCGGCGGCCTCCCGGCTGTACTGCGAATAGATCTCGCGGAACTCGAGGATGCGCGTCTCGACCGGCGTTTTATCCGGATCGCGGCGCGGGATCTCGAGGAATTGCAGATGATTGTCGGCCATGCTGTGATCGTCCGCCTCGCCGCTAGGCGGCGCGGCGCAAGTTGACGAGCAGCGAGGCGATGGCGGCGGCCTTCGGCTTGACCACCCAGAAGCGGCCGATGTAGGTGCGGAAATCGTTCAAGAGCTGCTGACCCCAGACGCTGGCGGTGACCTCCACGTGCTGCTCGATCAGCCCGCGCAGATGCTGCACGTGAGTGCCCATGCCTTCGGGCGACACGCGATGAATGTCGATCAGATCGTGGTTGTAGCGGTCGACGAAGTCGCGCTCCATGTCGAGCACGTAGGCGAATCCGCCGGTGAACCCCGCGCCGAAGTTCACCCCCGTGCGCCCGAGCACGCACACCACTCCTCCGGTCATGTACTCGCAGCAGTGGTCCCCGGTGCCCTCCACCACGGCGAGCGCGCCCGAATTGCGAACGGCGAACCGCTCGCCGGCGGTGCCTGCGGCGTACAGCTCGCCGCCCGTCGCTCCGTAGAGGCAGGTGTTGCCCATGATCACGGTCTCGCGCGCGACGAAGCTCGCGGCGGTGGGGGGCTTGAGCACGATCCGGCCGCCCGCCATGCCCTTGCCGACGTAATCGTTGGCCTCGCCCTCGAGCTTCAGGTGCAGGCCGCCCGCATTCCATACGCCGAAGCTCTGGCCGGCCGATCCCTTGAGGTTGACGATCAGCGGCGAGGCGCTCATGCCGGTGTTGCCCCAGCGCTTGGCGATCTCGCCGGAGACGCGCGCACCGATGGAGCGATGATAGTTCCGGACGTCGTAGAAGAACTCGCCGCCCGACTGGGTCTCGATGGCGCCGCGCATGTCGGAGAGCATCTGCTCGCCGAGCACGCCCTTGTCGAACGGCACGTTGCGGCCATCGGTGCAGTACTGCGGCTCCTTGGACACCAGCGCCGAGTTCGCGAGGAGCGGGGTGAGGTCGAGCTTGCGCTGCTTGGAGGTCTCGCCCGGCAGAATGTCCAACAGATCGGTGCGGCCGATGAGCTCGGCGATGCTGCGCACGCCGATCGACGCGAGGAGCTCGCGGCACTCCTGCGCCACGAAGCGGAAATAGTTCATCACCATCTCCGGCAGGCCGACGAAATACTTGGTCCGCAACACATTGTGCTGCGTGGCGACGCCGGTGGCGCAATTGTTCAGATGGCAGATGCGCAGGTACTTGCAGCCGAGCGCCACCATGGGGGCGGTCCCGAAACCGAAACTCTCCGCACCGATAATGGCCGCCTTGATCACGTCCAGGCCGGTCTTCAAGCCGCCGTCGGTCTGCAGCCGCACGCGGTGCCTGAGCTCGTTGGCGCGCAGGGTCTGATGCGTTTCCGCGAGCCCGAGCTCCCAGGGAGTGCCGGCGTACTTGATCGAGGACAGCGGGCTCGCACCCGTGCCACCGTCGTAGCCGCTCACCGTGATCAGGTCCGCGTACGCCTTGGCGACGCCGGCGGCGACCGTGCCGACCCCCGGCTCGGCCACCAGCTTCACCGACACCAGCGCCTCGGGGTTGATCTGCTTCAGATCGAAGATCAGCTGCGCCAGATCCTCGATCGAGTAGATGTCGTGATGCGGCGGCGGCGAGATCAGGCCGACGCCGGGCCGCGCGAAGCGCAGCCGCGCGATCATGTCGTTGACCTTGTGGCCCGGCAGCTGGCCGCCCTCGCCCGGCTTGGCGCCCTGGGCGATCTTGATCTGCAACACCTCGGCGTTGATCAGATATTCCGGGGTGACGCCGAAGCGGCCGGAGGCGACCTGTTTGATCTTGGAATTCTTTTCAGTGCCGTAGCGTGCCGGATCCTCGCCGCCCTCGCCGGAGTTCGAGCGCGCGCCGAGGCGATTCATGGCGATGGCGAGCGCCTCGTGCGCCTCGGGCGAGAGCGCGCCCAGCGACATCCCGGCGCCGTCGAAGCGCGACAGGATGGAGCCGACGGACTCGACCTCGTCGAGCGGAATCGGCGCCCGCTCCGAGGTGAGCCGCAGCAGATCGCGGATACAGGAGACCGGCCGGCCGTTCACCAGCGCCGCGAATTCGCGGTACTGCTCGTAATCGCCGCTCACCACCGCCGACTGCAAGGTCGCGATCACGTCGGGGTTGTACATGTGGTACTCGCCGCCGTATATGAACTTGAGGAGCCCGCCCTGGCTCACGCTCTGCCCCGGGTCCCAGGCACGCTCGGCGAGCCAGTCGGCATCAGCCTTGAGGTCGGCGAAGTCGGCCCCCTCGATCCGGCTGTCGGAGCCCTCGAAGCACAGCGACACCACTTGCGAGGAGAGGCCGACGATCTCAAAGAGCTGCGCGCTGCGGTAGCTCGCGATGGTCGAGATGCCCATCTTGGACATGATCTTGAACAGGCCCTTGCGGATGCCGCGCCGGTAGCTGCGTCCGAGCTCCTGCCTCGCGTCGGCGTCGGAGGAGATGGCGCCCTTGCGCATCAGGTCGAACAGGGTCTGGTAGGCGAGGTAGGGGTACACGGCGGTCGCGCCGTAGCCGATGAGGCAGGCGAAGTGATGGGGATCGCGCGCCGTTCCCGTCTCCACCAGGATATTGCACTTGCAGCGCAGGCCGGTCTTGACCAGCCGGTGGTGCACGGCGCCGGTGGCGAGCAGTGCATGGATGGGCACCTTGCCCTTCACCAGATAGCGGTCCGACAGCAGCAGCACGAGCTTCCCGGCGCGCACGGCGGCCTCGGCCTGATCGCAGACCCTGAGGATGGCGCTTTGCAAGTCGAGCGCCGCGTCCGCCTGAAGGTCGATGAACTCGTGCGGCACGCCGGCGTCCTCGAGGCCCATGATCTGGCGGAGCTTGCGCTGCGAGAGCACCGGCGAGGAGAGCACGATCTGCTCGGCGTGCTGCTGCATCGGCACGAAGATGTTGCACTCCGGACCGATCTGAGTCTGCAGGGACATGACGATGCCTTCGCGCAGGCTGTCGATCGGAGGATTGGTGACCTGTGCGAAAGCCTGTCGAAAATAGTCGTACAGCGAGCGCACCTTCGCCGACAGCACGGGCATGGGCGTGTCGTCGCCCATCGATCCCACCGCCTCGCTCTCATCCTCGGCCAGCACGCGGATGATGTCGTCGCGCTCCTCCACGGAGATGTTGAACATCTTCTGGAACACGGCCAGGGTGTCGCGATCGAACGGCTCCGCCGCGAGCCGCGGATCGATGAGGTCGGTCTGGAGGTAGCGCACGCCCTTCTTGAGCCATACCTTGTAGGGATGGCGGTTCTTCAGGAGATCATCCACCCGCTTGGTGTCCATGAGCTCGCCGGTTTGCAGGTCGAGCGCCAGCATCTCGCCGGGCCCGAGCTTGCCTTTCCTGATCACGTCCTCGGGCTGGTAATCCCACACCCCGGCCTCCGAGGCGATGGTGATGTGCCGGTTGCGGGTGATCACCCAGCGCGCGGGCCGCAGGCCGTTGCGGTCGAGGGTGCAGCAGGCGAAGCGTCCGTCGGTGAGCACGATGCCGGCGGGTCCGTCCCAGGGCTCCATGTGCGTCGCATAGTATTCGTAGAAGGCCTTCAGGTCCGGGTCGATCATGTCGACCGACTGCCAGGCCGGCGGCACCAGCATGCGCATGGCGTGCATCGGGTCGAGGCCGCCCATGAGCAACAGCTCGAGCATGTTGTCGAGCGAGCAGGAGTCCGAGCCGGTGAGCGACACCACCGGCAGAACGTCGGCCAGATCCGGCAGGAGCGGCGAGCGAAACAGCGGGCCGCGGGCCACCGCCCACGAGCGGTTCCCCTGCACGGTGTTGATCTCGCCGTTGTGGGCGAGAAAGCGGTACGGATGCGCGAGCCGCCACTGCGGCAGCGTGTTGGTCGAGAAGCGCTGGTGGAACACCGCCACCGAGGCTTCCATGCGCGGATCCTTCAGATCGGGATAGAACTCGGCCAGGTGCTCCGGCATCACCATGCCCTTGTAGACGATGGTGCTCGCCGACAAGGAGGGGACGTAGAAGGCCGGGTCGCCCCGCTCGATCAATTTCTCGGCGCGCCGACGCGCCATGTAGAGCCGGCGGTTCAGGGTCGCCTCGTCGATGTCGGCGCTCGAGTTCACGAAGATCTGCTCGATGTGCGGCAGGGACTTGAGCGCCTCGGCGCCGCAGGCGGCCGGATTGACGTTGACCTGGCGGAACCCGGCGACCTCGAGCTTCTCGCGCTCGATTTCGGCGCGGAGTACGCGCCGGGCCTCATCGGCCAGAGCGGGGTCGCGGTTGAGGAACACGAGGCCGGTCGCGAACTGGGGCCCGAGCGTGAGCCCTGCCTCCTTGGCCACCGCGCGCAGGAAGTGCGCGGGCGTCTTGAGCAACAAACCGCAGCCGTCGCCGGTCTTGCCGTCGGTCGCGATCGCACCGCGGTGGGTCAGGCGATTCAGGGCGGTGATGGCGGTCTGCACCACCCAGTGGCTGGCCCGGTCGTCGAGGCTGGCGATCAGTCCAAAGCCGCAGGAATCTCGCTCGTAGGCGGGGCGGTAAAGACCCCAATCATGGGCGCGCACGTCCGCGCCCGCGCGCGGGTACCGCGCGGCTCCGGCCCCGCCCCCTGTCTCAACCTGATTCGCCATATCATACGCCCGTAGCCCGCCGTACCCCTGCGCTGGTGCGCAGAGATTCCCCCACAAAAACAATGTATGGCCCCATAATACCGGGGCACCGGGGCCCGTCAACCGGTGCCGTCAGCCCGCGATATAGCGCTCGAGCTGTTCGATCTGGGCGCTCTGCTCCTGGATGACGGCCTTGACCAGATCCCCGATGGACAGCATCCCGATCACCCGGCCGCCCTCCACCACCGGCAGGTGCCGGAAGCGGCGCTGCGTCATGAGCTCCATGCAGTGGTGCACGGTGTCCATGGGCGACACGGTGACCGCCGGAGAGGTCATGATTTCGCTCACCGGCGTGTCGTGCGAGGAGCGGTTTTTCAGGATGACCTTTCGCGCGTAATCACGCTCGGAGATGATGCCGACGAGGCTTCCTGGGTTCATTTCGGGGGGGTTCATGACCAGGAGCGCGCCGACGTGGCGCGTGGCCATGATTTCGATGGCCCGGAGCACCGAATCGCCCGGCGCCACCGAATAGATCTGGTTCCCTTTGACCCGCAGCAAGTGACTAACGGTTTGCATGAGGCCCCCCATCAATGGCGGCAATACTCGAGGTAATCGTCCGAATGACTATACTCCCGCCCCGCCCGAGGACAAGATCGAGCCATGCGAGAAGATGAGGAAAGAAAGGCCGTTTCCGAGCTGGGGGCGGCCGAGATCCGCCGGGCCACGGCGGACCAGCCGCCGAAGGCCGCCGTTCGTCCGCATGTTGTCGCATCGCCGCATGGGGAGCGTATCGACCCGTATTACTGGCTCCGGGACGATGAGCGGCGCAACCCCGAGGTGCTCGAGTACCTGAATGCGGAGAACGCCTACAAGGAGCGCGCGCTTGCGCCGGTCCGGGCGCTGCGCGACCAGCTTTATGCCGAGATCATCGGCCGGTTGAAGCAGGACGACGCGAGCGTTCCTTACTTCAAGAACGGCTACTGGTATGCCACCCGCTTCGAGCCCGGCAAGGAGCATCCCATCCTGGTACGCCATCACGGCGTGCGCGAGGCGCCGGAGGAAATCATCCTGGACTGCAACGAGCGCGCCGCGGCCGGACGCTCCTTGGGAAGGGACTATTACCAGATCGGCTCGCTCGAGATTTCGCCGGACTCCGAGTGGGCGGCCTTTTGCGAGGATTTCGTCGGCCGCCGCCAGTACGAGCTGCGCTTCAAGCATCTGCCGAGCGGGCGGATCCTCGAGGAGACGATCGTCAACGTCGAATCTGACCTCGCGTGGGCCAACGACAATCAGACCGTGCTGTATGTCGAGAAGGACACGGAAACGCTGCTCGGGATCTACGTGAAGAAGCACCGGGTGGGGCAGGACCCGCGCTTCGATCCGACCGTGTTCACTCAGACCGACACCAGCTTCTACACCGGCGTCGACAAATCCAAGTCGGACCGCTTTCTTTTCATCCACATGGAAAGCACGGTCTCCTCCGAATGGCGCTATGCGCATGCCGACGACCCGGCGCTCGCCTTCAGCGTATTCCTGCCGTACGAACGCGATCACGAATACCAGATCGACCATCTCGCGGACCGCTTCATCATCCGCACCAACTGGCAGGCCCGTAATTTCCGCCTCATGGAGGCGCCGATCGGCCGCACCTCCGACCGCTCGGAGTGGCGCGACCTGGTCCCGCACCGGGACGACACGTTCATCCAGGACTTCGATGTGTTCGATCGCTTCCTGGCGCTGTCGGTGCGCTCGGGAGGCTTGTCCAAGATCAGCATCCTTCCGCTGGAGCCGGACGGCGCGGAGTTCTTCATCGCGAGCGACGAGCCGGCCTATACCATGGGCCTGTCGGTCAATCCGCGGCTCGATACCGACGTGGTGCGCTACATCTACTCGTCTCTGACCACGCCGGCCACGGTCTACGATTACGACGTGCGCACGGGCGTGCGCACCCTGCTCAAGCGCGATCCGGTCATGGGGAGCTTCGATCCCGGGGATTATCGAACGGAATTCCTGTTCGTGAGCGCGCGCGACGGCAAGCGCGTGCCGGTGTCGTTGGTGTATCGGAAGGAATTCGCGCGCGACGGGACGGCTCCCCTGCTCCAGTACGCCTACGGGGCGTATGGTTTGTCCATGGATCCTTATTTTTCCGCCTCACGATTGAGCCTTCTCGACCGCGGGTTCGTATTCGCCATCGCCCATGTGCGCGGCGGCCAGGAGATGGGCAGGGAGTGGTACGACGACGGCAGGCTGCTCCACAAGCGGAATTCCTTCACCGATTTCATCGATGTCACTCGTGAGCTCACGGCGCGCGGCTATGCGGATCGCGGCAAGATCTTCGCCATGGGCGGAAGCGCCGGAGGACTGCTCGTGGCCGCGGTGGCGAACATGAGCGGCGAAGCGTACCGCGGCATCGTGGCCCAGGTGCCGTTCGTCGATGTGGTCACGACCATGCTCGACGACAGCATTCCGCTCACCAGCAACGAGTATGACGAGTGGGGCGACGCGCGCGACGCCGAGTACTACCACTACATGCTCTCGTATTCGCCCTACGACAGGGTGAGGCCGGCACGCTACCCGAGCATGCTGGTGACCACCGGTTTGTGGGACAGCCAGGTGCAGTACTACGAGCCCGCCAAGTGGGTGGCGAAGCTGCGCGCGCAGAAGACCGACGGGAACTTACTGCTGCTGCACGTCGAGATGGAGGCCGGGCACGGCGGCAAGGCGGGGCGCTTCGAACGCTATCGCGAGACCGCGATGGAGTATGCGTTCATTTTCGGGCAGCTCGGCATGGAATAAAAAAAGGCGCCGCGAGCGGGGAAGCTCATCGCGGCGCCTTGAGGTTACAACCAAAGGGGAGAACACAACAAACATCGACCATCAGGTAGAGCAAGACCCGTGCCAGGTGGGGCACTCTCGGAAATTCATTGACTTACGCGTATTGCAGCGCAGCGCAAGTGACGAGAATTGTCAGCTAGGTGACGCGCTGCGGCCGGATCAGCACGCACGGCGGCGACTTGGCTTGCAGGGCCTTGCAGATGTTGCGCGCGTGCGACTCGCTCATGCCGACCGCCTGCAGTCGATACAGCGTGTGACCGCCGCTCTTCTTGGCGAGCACCTTCGAGGATACGCCCGCGAACAACGTCGGATAGGCCTTCTCGAGATGCTGCCATCGCTTGTGTGCGGCTTCGCGTCCCGATTTATAGGCGCCGAGCTGCACGGCGTACTTGCCGGATGCGCCCTTGGTGCGCTCCTCGGCGGCCCTGGTGCGCGGCTCGGCGGCCTTGGCGTGCGGCTCGGGCTTGACCGGTGCGGATTGCGCGCGGCTCGATGCCGCGGCAGCCGGCGGCGGTGTGCTCGCGGAAGGAGCGCCGCCGCCCGGCGCGGACTCACCCGGTGCTGCCGGGTTGGGTGCGCCGGCGGCCGAGGCCGGTGCCTGGCCGGTCGGGGTCTGGGCGAGGGTGAAATTCTCCACGCGGATTCTGGCCTCTTCGGTCCACTTCCCCTCGGGATATTGCTTCAGGAACGCCTGATAAGCGTCCGGCGTGTCGGCGTCGCGAGCCTTCTGCCAGTCGCGCTCCTCGTACATTTCTTTGAGGCGAGCCTGGGCCTGAGCACTGAATTCCCCGCTGGGGTATTTCTTGAGGAACTGCTCATACGCGTCGGTGGTATTCGCCTGGCGGGTCTTTTGCCATTCGCTTTGCTGCCGGCTGCAGCCTCCCATTCCGATCAGCATCGCAATCATCAGGGCGCAACAGATCGCCGGAGTTGTCTTGTTGATGAGCATTTCCCCTCTCGAAATTGGCTTGAAGGGGTCATTCTACTGCGATTTGCGGCGTCTGTCGGCGACGCCAAGCTCGTCACATCAGCACTGCGGCGGTTAGGATAAAAATCGATGCATGAGCGAGCTCAAGCGTCGGTTCTTCGATCTCCATTCGGCGGCTCCGACCGTGATCGGCACGGGATCGGTGATCGTCGGCGATGTCCGCAGCGACGGCGATTGCGTGCTCTCGGGAGAGGTGCACGGCGATGGCGACCTCGGCGGCGGGCTCCATATCGCGGTGGGCGGGGTATGGAACGGCTACATCCACGCGCAAGAGGCCGTCGTCGCCGGTAAGATCACCGGCGGGCTCGTGGTGCGCGGCAAACTGGAGATCGGCTACTCGGCCGTGATCCGGGGCAGCGTCAGCGCGCGCACCATCGCGATCGCCAAAGGGGCGATCGTCGACGGCGACCTCGAGATCACCTCGGGCACGCCGGTGCAGAATTTCGAAGAAAAGCGCAAGGACGATTGACCGGGACTGGGCGGAAGGGCCGGGCCGTTGGCGGCCCGAGCGGACCTGTTAGCGAATGGCGACAGGGCTGCGATATCTTAAGCTCTCGCCCCCTAGAGGCACATGAAAGAATTCGAGGTCATCATCGTGGGCGGGGGCATCCATGGCGCCGGTGTGTTGCAAGCGGCCGCGGCGGCCGGACACAGTGCCCTGCTCATCGAGAAGCGCGCGCTCGCCAGCGGCACCTCGAGCCGCTCCAGCAAGCTGATCCACGGCGGGTTGCGCTATCTCGAATCCGGCCAGTTTTCGCTCGTGCGCGAAAGCCTGCGCGAGCGCGCGGTGCACCTGCGCATCGCCCCCGATCTGGTCGAGCTCAAACCCTTTTTCATTCCTGTCTATGCCGACACCCGCCGCCGCCCGTGGCAGCTCAAGATCGGACTCGCGCTGTATGCGCTGCTCGGCGGATTTGCCCACGGCACCGCCTTCGGCAGCGTGCCCAAGCAGGAGTGGGATCGGCTCGATGGACTCGAAACACGCAATCTCGATGCGGTGATCCGCTACTACGATGCGCAGACGGACGATGCCGCACTGACCCGCGCGGTGGTCGAGTCGGCACGCTCGCTCGGCGGCGAGCTCGCCGTCCCGGCCACGTTTCTCGGTGCCCGCCTCCTCGACCACGGTGTCGAGGTGGTATTCGAGCAGGGCGGCTCGACGGTCGAATGCCGCGCTCGAGTGCTGGTGAATGCGGCCGGCCCGTGGGCGACGCAGGTCGCGCGCCGCGTGACGCCCGCCATCGGTGTTCCCGCGGTGGATCTCGTCCAGGGTACGCACATCGTCCTGCCGATGCGCGTCACCGGCGGCATCTACTATGTGGAGAGCCCGGCCGACGGTCGCGCGGTGTTCATCATTCCGTGGAAGGGCGAGACTCTCGTGGGCACGACCGAGACGCCCTATCGTGGAGAGCCCGATCAGGTGCGGCCGCTGCCGGAAGAGGAGGAGTATCTGCTCACCGTCGCCCGGCATTATTTTCCCGCGGCGGGCAGCATGACCCGTGCGGACATCCTCGATCGTTTTGCGGGGCTGCGGGTATTGCCCGCCGCGTCCGAGAAGGCCTTCGACCGGTCGCGCGAGACCATTTTCACCGTCGACCGCGATCCGCATCCGCGTGTTCTCGGCATCTACGGCGGCAAACTCACCGGCTGGCGCGCCGCCGCGGCGCAAGTGCTGGACCGCATCGGTCCTTCGCTGGCGGCCAAGCCGCGGCGCGCGTCCACCGATGAGCTGGTATTGAGGAGAGCGACATGATCAAGTCCGTCATCCCCGCGCTGGGGCTCGCGCTGCTCGCGAGTCTGGCGCACGCCGATGGGGACTATACGAGTCCCACGGATGACCGTGTGCGTGCGACCCTGGGTGCGATGCATGTCTCCACGGCCACCACCATGCGGGTCGACAGCAGTACCGGCGTGCCGGGCACGACGATCGGCGGGGAAAGCCAATTCGGCCTGGATCCGTCGGACTTCGAACCCAAGTTCCAGGTCATGGTCCGGGGCGGCGAGCGCAATCGCCTGTGGCTCGATTACTTCACCCTCGACCGCACCGGCAGCACGATCGTCCAGCAGCCGATCGTGTTCCGGAACGTGGTGCTGCAGCCGGGCAATCCGTTGCAGTCGGAGCTCGATCTGCGTCTGCTGACGCTCACCTACGGCTACTCCTTCTGGCACACCGAGAAGCTCGAGCTCGCCGCCACGTTGGGGGTTTCGGCGGTGCAGATCGCGGCCACCGCCAAGGTGCAGACCGACGCCGTGCATCTCGATCAGACCGAGAACGAGGCGGGTCCTTTCGCCACGCCGGGGATCAGCGCCACCTGGGTGGTGAGCAAGCGGTTCTATCTGGACGGCCGCGTACAGTACCTGCAGGTGCACATCCAGCAGCTCGACGGATCGCTCGGGATGGCGGAGCTCGCTGCGCTCTACCGGTTACGGCCGAACGTCTCCTTCGGTCTCGGCTACACGCAGGTGAAGGCGCATCTCGCATCGACCAAGGCCGATGATTCGGGGCTGTTCGACTTCAACAGCAAAGGCCCCGAGTTCTTCGTCCGGGTCGCGTTCTGAGCGCCGGCCTTCTCAAAGAGCGGCAGGCTCTGCGGCGAAGTCCACGCGATTGTTCGCGGCTGCCGTCCGATTCCATTCTCCGGCGGTGAGCGAGTCGGTGCGCGCCGGATAGGCCGTGGCCCCGCGCGGCGAGGCGGGGTTCTCGACGGCGACCGTGATGGCGCCGGACGTTCGTTGCCGTTCGCCGGCGACCAGATTGGCGAATGCGATCGACTGACGCTGCTGGCCGGAGAGGGCCTCCTCGAACGGGTTGCCGACCAGGTCGCACTTGCTCACCGGGAGCGACGCGGGGGCGGGTGCGAATCCGTCCGATGCATTGCCCGACAGACAGAACGTCCCCGCCAGGTTGGTGATCTTGAGGACGCCGCGAAAATTCTGCGCCTCCAGCTTCTGAAGCACATCGCGCAGGACTTCGAGACGGCTCCGATCGAAAGGCAATTCACCGTACGGAACAGGCTCCGAGCGCGGCAACCCGGGCACCGCGGGCAGCGCAGCGGCGGCCGGCGCGCTCGTGGCGCTCGCCGCCAGCGCGGCGGAGAGGTCCTTGACCGAGTCGGCAATGCGCTCGCTCGATTGCTTGAGGTCCGCCTGCGCCGCCTGGAGCGCGGCGAGCGCGGCGCGTGCCTTGGTCAGATCGTCGCGCGTGGACATCCACAGAAACGTCGACAGTGCCGCCAGCAGGCAGACCGAGCCCGCTGCGAAAATCCAGGGCCAGGGCGAGGGCCGGCGCGGCGGAGGTGCTTCGGGGACAACCGGCACGGGCGACGGCGCGGTATTGCGCAAATCGGCGGCAAGGCGAGTCGCGAGGCTGTCGAGGCTCGCGACGACGAAGCGCCGCAGGTCGACCGACTGCTGTTTGACCTGAGCCTCGATGCGCCGGCCCCAATCCTGGGAGGTCGACGGGAGCGGGCCCACGGTGGTCAGCGTCTTTTCACCGCCGGGTCCGGCGGCGATCTCCACCGGCGCCAGCGCAGGCTCGTTCGCGTCGCGCCGATCCGGCAACAGATGAAGCTCGTACAGTACCTTCGATACGTCCACCGGCCGCACCTGCTTGGGAAGCACGCCCATCGCGCCGAGCGCGCGTGCCTGGCCCACATACAGCTCGCCCTCCTGGGAGGTGTACATCATGATCGGAATCATGGCGGTCTGGGGATTGCTCTTGATCGCCTGTACGGCCTGCAAACCGTCCATCCCGGGCATGAGATGGTCCATGAAAATGGCATCGGGCCGATCGTGCCTCAGATACTCGATCGCCTGTTCGGCCGACTCCGCCATGTCGACGTCGATGTCGTACTTCTCGAGCATCCGGCTCAAGATCACGCGAGCCGACTTGGAGTCGTCGACGACTAAAGCACGTTTGTGGCCCATGGCGATATCTTAGGGCACGCTCCGCGCCCCGCGGCCGGTGTCGCGTATTGGAAACATCGTATGTTGCGTCGCGCCGCCGATATCAGGCGGGGCTGGGTGTGCCTGATTCTTTGTTCTGGTTGATCCAGGTCAATGCGGACTCCACGTCCGCGAGCTCGCTCGCCGTGAAACCTTCGATCCGGACACCCGTGGCTTCGGCCTTTTTCTTCGCGAGCTCGGCACTGGCGACGGAGTGCACCCAGACCAGTCCCCGGCGCACCTTGGCGGTGAACTTTTGCTGCTTTTCTTCGTTCATCACTCAACTCCTTGATTATTGCCTCGACAGCCCGGCCTCATGCTCGACAACGATACACGACAACGGCTCCTAGCGCGCACTGTAAGCGTTCGATGCGCGCCCTACCACCCCCCTGCATCCGGGGGCAGCGCCGATCAGTCCCGAATGCCGGCGCCTCTGTTCAAGAGCACGACCGCCAGCGCGAACATGAATGCGGCGGCACCGACCATGATGGCGTAGGCGAGCTTGAGATCGACGTCGGTCGATCCCAGGAAGCCGTAACGGAAGGCGCTCACCATATAAAGGATGGGATTGACGTGAGAGACGACCTGCGCCCACGAGGGCAGCATCGTGATCGAATAGAACACGCCCCCCAGGTAGGTGAGCGGCGTGAGCACGAAGGTCGGAAACCAGGAAATCTGATCGAAGTTCTTGGCGAACAGCGCATTGATGAAGCCGCCCAGTGAGAACACGGTGCTGGTGAGCAGCACCGCCGACAGCACCACGAAGATATGCTGCACGGCGAGGCGTGTGAAGAACAGGGCGACCACCGTCACCACCGACCCGACCAGCAGCCCTCGCAGCATGCCGCCGGCGATATACCCCAGCAGGATCAGCCAGTTGGGAAGCGGCGATACCAGCAGCTCCTCGAGGTGCTTGCCGAACTTGGCGCCGAAGAACGAGGACACCACGTTGCCGTAGGAATTGGTGATCACCGTCATCATGATCAGGCCGGGCGCGATGAACTGCATGTAGTCGTAGCCGCCGACGAGGCCGACGCGCCTGCCGATCAGACTTCCGAAGATGACGAAGTACAAGGTCGCCGTGACCGTCGGCGGCACGATGGTCTGGCCCCAGATGCGCACGATGCGATGGAACTCGCGGATGACGATGGTCGAGAAGCCGATCCACTCGGTTCGCGCCAGGGAGGAATTGGCCACGGTGATTCAGCTCCTTTTGTCCGCCGCGCGGACGCTGCCGTCGACCAGACGCATGAAGAGCTCCTCCAGCCGGTTGACCTTGTTGCGCATGCTCGTCACCCGCATTCCCTGCTGCGTGAGCAGCGAGAAGATGTCGTTCAAGCTCTGTCCCTTCGACACTTCGACCTCGAGCGTATGATCGTCGGTGAGCACGGTCCTGTGGCCGGGAAGCTCGGGAGAAGCGGTGCGCGGCTCGCTCAGGTTGAACACGAAGGTCTCGGTCTGGAGCTTGCGCAGTACGTTGGCCATCGTGTCGCGCTCGATGATGCGGCCCCCCTCGATGATCGCGACGTTGCGGCACAGGTTCTCCGCTTCCTCCAGATAGTGCGTGGTCAGGATGATGGTCGTTCCCGCGTCGTTGATGTTTCGAAGGAATTCCCACATGGACCGGCGGATCTCGATGTCGACCCCGGCCGTCGGCTCGTCGAGGATCAAGAGCTTCGGCTCGTGCATCAATGCTCGCGCGATCATCAGCCGCCGCTTCATGCCGCCCGAGAGTGCACGCGCGATGGAGTTGCGGCGGTCCCAGAGCTGCAGCTGCTTCAGGTACTTCTCCGCGCGCTGCTTGGCGAGACGCCTCGGGATGCCGTAGAACCCCGCCTGGTTCACGACGATCGTGAACACCGTCTCGAACATGTTGAAGTTGATTTCCTGCGGAACGATGCCGATGCAGGATTTCGCCCGCTCGAGCTCGCGATCCAGGTCGTAGCCGAACACCTCGACGGTGCCGCCGGTCTTGTTCACGAGCGAGGTGATGATGCCGATCGCGGTGGTTTTGCCCGCCCCGTTCGGGCCGAGAAGCGCGAAGAAATCGCCCTCCGCCACCTCGAGGTCGATGCCCTTGAGCGCCTCGATGCCGTTTTTATAGACCTTGGTGAGCTTACGGAGGACGAGGGCATGCATAGGAGCGGCGTAGCCTAAACCGGCAGGGGGCGGCCCCGCAACTTGGGACAATCATTGAGGAAGCTTCCGTCGGCTGCGTCATAATCAACTTGCGCAACACCAGCAATTCACCCGTATGACCGACCGCTCCGACCCCCGACGGTGGTCCAGCCAGTTCACCTTCTACCTCGCGTCCGTGGGCGCCGCCGTGGGTCTCGGCAGCATCTGGCGATTTCCCTATCTCACCGGCACCCAGGGCGGCAGCGCCTTCGTCTTCGTCTTCATCCTCGCCTGCCTCGCCATCGCCACCCCGCTCCTGGTGGCCGAATTCATGATCGGCAGGCGCTCCCGGCGCAGTCCGCCGGAGGCGGCCGGAGAGGTGGCGGCGAGCTTCGGACGCTCGAGCGCCTGGAATGTCATCGGCATCCTCGGCACGCTCGCCACCTATCTCATCATGTCCTATTACACCGTCATCGCCGGCTGGGTCATGGCCTATGCATGGAAGTGCGCCGCAGGCGAGCTGGCCGGACTGTCCCGGCCGATGCTCGGCGCGCGGTTCCACGACTTTTTATCCGATCCGATCCGGATGGGCGCATGGCACCTGGCGTTCGTGGCCCTGGTGGCGGTGATCTCCGGCCGGGGCGTGAATCGCGGTCTCGAGCTCGCGAACAAGATCCGCGCACCCGGCCTCTTGATCCTGCTGCTGATCCTCGCCGCCTACGCGCTGGCAACCGGGGATGACGCGCACGGCCTCGCGTTCGCATTCGCGCCCGACTTCGGCAAGATCTCGCCCGACTTGCTTCTCGCCGCGATAGGTCAGGCGTTCTACGCGACCGGCGTCGGCATGGCCATGATGCTCGCGTATGGCGCGTATGTGCCCGCGGGAGTATCGCTGGTGCGATCCGCTCTGGTCATCAGCGCCTGCATCGTGCTCGCATCGATCCTCGCGACCTTGATGATCTTCCCGCTGGTGTTCAAGTACGGGCTCGACCCGGCGCAGGGCGCGGATCTCGTCTTCAAGGTGTTGCCGACCGCATTTGCGGAAATGCCGGCAGGCCGCCTCATCGGCACCCTGTTCTTCCTGCTCCTGATCCTCGCGGCCCTCACGCCCACCCTGGCCGGCATCGAGCCGATCGTCGCGTGGCTGCAGCAGCGCGGCATGACACGGTCGGCGGCCGCCGCGAGCGCAGCGGCGGGCATCTGGCTGCTCGGAGTCGGCAGCGTGCTCTCCTTCAACGCCTGGTCGAGCTGGCATCCGTTCGCCGCGATCACGCGCCTGCGTGCGATGACGGTGTTCGATGCGGCGGATTTCATCGCCTCGGACATCCTGCTGCCGTTGGGTGCCCTGTTCACCAGCCTATTCCTGGGCTGGGTGCTGCCTGCGTCGTTCGGCGACGCGGAGTTGCCCGAGGAGACGACGGCCGTGCGCCGTCTGATCCGCTGGCTGCTTCGCTACGTCTGCCCGCTCGCCATCGTGACCGTGATGGTGGCGGCCCTCGCCTGACGTCCCGCCACTCCACCCGCGATCAAGGCGCTCCGTCGGGCGGCATGTTCTCGTCGAACCATCGGATCATTCGCTGCATGACGTCGAGCGCATGGACCGGGTCGGCGAACCGGTGGCCTTCGTTGGGATAGACGACGAGCTGGGTCTTCACGCCGAACGACTTGATCGCATGCCAGTACTCGAACGACTGCGGCGGCGGGCACTCGACATCGCCGTCCCCGACCACGAGCAGCGCAGGGGTGCGCACGCGCTTGACGAAATCGATCGGCGAGCTCTTCGCGTAGACGGCCGGATCGTCGTAGACCGACGCGCCGAAGTAGGGCAGCATCCATTCGTCGATGCCGTTCTCGCCATAATACGACAGCCAATCCGAGAGCCCGGCGCCGACCACCGCGGCTCGAAATCGCGTGGTCTGGGTGAGCGCCCACATGGTCATGTAGCCGCCGTAGCTCCACCCCGTAAGGCCGACCCGATGATCGTCCACCGGGCTCTCGCGGACCACCTCGTCCACTCCGGCGAGAATGTCGCGCAGGTCGCCGCCGCCGAAATCCTTGATGTTGGCCCGTTTGAATCGCTCGCCGAAGCCCGCGCTGCCGCGCGGATTGGGATAGAACACGTAGTAGCCCTGGCTGGCGAGCCAGGTGTAATCGTCCGCGAGCGGCGGCGGCGCCGGCCAGTTGGGCGCCGTCAGCCACGCCGGTCCGCCGTGCACCACGACCACCATCGGGTACTTGCGGGCCGGATCGACGTGCGCCGGCGGCACGAGCCACCCCTGCACCGAGAACTCGTCGCTTCGCCAATGGACGCTCTGCGCCGCGCCCCACGGCACGGTGACCGGGGGAATCGGCGTGAGCCTCTTCCAGGCGCCGATCGCGCCCGTCCAGATGCCGGGCGGCTCGTCGAACGACTCGCGAATCACGGCGCTCGTCTGCCCGTCGGAGGCGAGTGACAGGCCTCGGGCAAGGTCGAGCGGCCCGCGCACCGTTTCCGCGCCCCGCCAGAGCTGCTTGACCTCGAGCGTCCTGTCGTTCACCAGCGCGAATCCGCTTCCGCCGTCGATTGCCTCGGCGAATACGATCTCGCGCGAGCCCCGCCGCCAGGCGAGCGAGTAGGCAGACGCCGCCAATCCCGGCGTGAGATTGCGCGGCTCGCCTCCCGCCGCCGGCATCTCGTAGATCTCGCCGCTCGCGATCCCCTCATCGCTCGACAGGCCGCCGATGAACGCCACCGAACGGCCGTCCGGCGACCAACGCGGGGCGGCGATCTGCATCGAGGGCTGGAGGAGCGTGCGCGCCGAGCCCGTCATCACGTCGAACACCATGAGTCTGGCCGTGTACCAGTTGTTGTCGCCCGAGCCCGGGGCAGCCGTCGCGACGATCTGATCCGCGTGCGGCGACCAGTCGTACTCGTACACATAGAGGTTCGCCGGCGAGACCACCCGGGAGGCGCCGCTCGCCGCGTCCACCGTCATCACCCGCTGCTCGTAGATCTGATCGTCGATGACTCCCACCGCCGGAGCGGCCGCCGAGAGCGGCCCGGCCACGCGCACGGCGTGCTCGGTGAACAGCACGGCAACGGTGCGGCCGTCCGGTGACCAGAGCGGCGCCGCGAGGAAGCCCTTCACGTTCGTCAGCCGGCGGACCGAGCGGTCGGCCAGACGCATGACATAGAGCTCGAGCTGCCCGTGTACCGCCGCATCCGACAGGAAGGCGATCGAGCGGCCATCGGGTGCCCAGGCGATCGCCTTCTCGGTCACGGCCCCGGGCGCCGCCGAGCCGGCGAGCGCCTTGGCGCTCAGCACCCAGGACGCGCCGCCATCGAGCGATTGAACGTAGACCGACGAGCCCACCTCCGTGGATCCGGGGGTGACGGCGGCCTGGGCCCAGGCGACATTGCGCCGATCCGGCGAGATGGCGGTCTCCTGGTAGATGGACAGCGTCGAGATGCCGTGCATCAGCTCCGGGATCGATGTTCGGGCCGTCGCCGATGGGGCTTCGGCATAGCACGCGGCGGCCTCGAGCACCGAGAGCGCCGCAGCGGCGGCGAGTACCCACGAGCGCGCGCAGCCGCGTGCCCCGTCCGTTCGATTGATGGTCATTTCTTCCTCCGTCGAGTCCTGGCGCCCGATCAAAATCGATAGATTGCGGTGAACCCAGCGGTCAGCGGCCGAATTGCCGCCGCATTGAGCTGCGGGTCCCCATAAACATCATGAGTGTAGGCGAGCATGGGATCGGCCCGCGTCGCATTGTTCACGTAGACCGAGAGGTCCAGGCCCTGGCGCAGCAGCCCCAGGCGTACGTTGAGCACCCCGTAAGAGGGGTTCTGGTACGGCCCGGTCATCGGGTCGAAGTCCGCCGAGTTCGGATTGAGCGCATTCGCCGCGCTCAACCAGCGATAATCCAGCCGGATGTAGCCCTTCGCCTCCGACCAGAGCGGACTCACGTCGCGGGAGTACTCGATGTTCGCGGAGGCGGTCCACGGCAGCACGTACGGAAGCTTGTCGCCCGCGGCGTTCAGCAATGGGACCACGCCTCCGGAGGGCGCGCCGAGTGCCGCATTCGGGTAATACGCGTCGGTGTACCCCACGTTCGCGCCCACCTTGAGCCCATCGGCGATGATGGAGGCGATCTGCAGGTCGAATCCCCGGCTCACGGCCTTGCCGCGATTGGCGGTGAACACCTCGGCGCAGGAAGGAAGCATGACCTGGGTCTGGATGTTGGTCCAGTCGATGTAAAACACGCTCCCCTCGATCGCGAGGCGGTGGTTGAACAGCGAATCCTTGGCGCCGAGCTCGTAGCTCCAGAGGCTATCGGAGGTGAACGAGCTCGGAACCACCGACAATCCGAGTGCCGCGAGCGAGGGGCCGCACAGTGGATTGCCTATGGCGGTCGCCCCGTTGCCCCCGCCGGCCCGATAGCCTTTCGCCGCGCTCACATACACCATGTCGTTCTCGGTGTACTGATAGGTCAAGCCCACACGCGGGGTGATGGGGTTTCCGACCTCGTCGGCGAGATGCTGGTCGGCGTAGGTGAGCCCGTTCGTGGGTCCCGCCGAGATCTGGTGCTGATGCTCGACGACCGAGTGCTCGATGCGCGCGCCGAGATTGGCCTTGAGGCCGCCGACGACGTTGACCGTGATCTCGCCGAAAGCGGCCTCGGAGATGTCGGTGGTCTGGAAGCTGGTATAAGCGTTGGCGAGCTGACCGTCCGGCAGCAGGTAATTCGGGTTGCCGGTGAATTGGAGCGTGGTCTCGCCGGCGATCGCCTCGGTGAGCGGGTCGAGGCTTCCCGGAAGCGTCTGCTGCAGCCCCTGGACGGCGTTTCGGTAGTAGAGGCCGCCCACCCAGCTCACACGTGCCGCCGGATCCTGGGAAGAGAGCCGGAACTCCTGCTGCCAGGCATGGGTGTAAGTCTGGTCGTTGAAATAGTTGATGTAGGAGCCGGACAGGCCGGGAACGAACGGGGTCCCGCCGAAGATGTCCTCGGTACCGTGGGTGAAGTCATCCACGGCATGCTCCTTGCGGTCGAGATACGAGGTATCGGACTGCAGCGCGATGCCGCCGAAGGTGTACTTGATCGCGAGACTCGATACCCGCAGGGTGTCGAGCATCGGCTCGCCGTACGCGCCGGACACGTGCGCGCCATTCTCCTGGTAGGGCAGGTAGTTGAGCCAGTAGGTGCTCGGATCGCGCTGCGACACCTGCTGCATGAAAAGCGCCGGCGTGATGCTGAGGTTGTCGGTGGGTGCCCACGTGAACGCCGGCCGGATCACGTAGGAGTGCGAGGAGTTGGCGTTCCGATCGACGATGGCGCCGGTGAATGGGTCCTCCTTGTCGATGAAGCCGCTGTCCGACTGGAACCAGGCGCTCACGCGAAAGCCCGCCGTGCCGGCGACCACGGGTGCGCCGTAGGCGGCGCCGACCTCGTAGTTGGGGCCGCCGCGGTCCGTGTAGCCGATGTCTGCCTTGGTGTAGCCGCTGGTATCGTTGAGGCTCGGCTGAGGCGTGATGTAGCGTATGGCCCCACCCATGGCGCTCGAGCCGAACAGGGTTCCCTGCGGACCCCGCAGGACCTCGACCCGGTCGAGATCGAATATCAAGGGGTGCGGACTCCCGGAAGGTCCGCCGGCCGGCAGCGTGCGGACGGCGACCGGCGTCTCGTCGATGTAGAACTGTGTGGTCGGCGCGTTGCCGCCGCTGAAGATGCCGCGGATCGCGACGTCGGAGTTGTCCTGCTGGCCCGCCATGGGCGTCGAGACCACCAGCCCCGGCACGATGCTGGCGAGGTCCTGGAAATTTTCCACGTGGAAGTCGTCCATGGTCTTCTGCGAGAAGGCGGTCACGCTGATCGGAACCTTGTCGAGCTTCTCCTCGCGGCGCTGTGCGCTGACGATGATCTCGCCGAGCTGCGTGTCCTCATCCGGTGCCGACGGTGCCGACGCTGCGGACGGTGCGGTGTCGGCGTCGGCGGCGCGAACGCCGGCCGCGTGAGCCGCCGCGAGCGCCGCACAGAGCAGGCAGGCGAGCCTCCCTTTCGATGACATTGCGAACATGGTCTCCCTCGGAATTCTTGTGGGCCGATCCATATCTGACGCAGCGGCTTGCGTTTCCCTCAATCGCGCCACCGCGCTGGCGAGCGCGCACGCACTTCAGTATCGTTGTGGCCCGCACGGAGCCACATGCACCGAATATGGACAGGTCCGCCAAGTCAGGCACCTCTTTGAAGCGTCCCCGGCTGAAGCGTCCGCGGGCGCGCAAGAACTCGCCGGGTCGGGACGGCTGGCTGCGCGCGGCGCACGACGCGCTCATCCGCGAGGGGATCGGCGGCGTCGAGATCGGCAAGCTGGCGCGGAAGCTCCAGGTGACCCGCGGCGGCTTCTACTGGTTCTTCGACAGCCGCAAGCAGCTGCTCAACCGGCTGCTCGCGGATTGGGAGGAGAACAACAGCCGGGTGTTCTTCTCGGTCCGCAATCTCGGCACGAGCGGCGCCGTGGAGCTCAAGACGCTCAGTGAGACCTGGATCCACGAGAACGGATACCATCCCCAGTGGGACGCGGCCGTGCGCGAGTGGGCGCGCATATCGCCCCGCGTCGCGATCGTAGTGCGCCGGGTGGACGATGCGCGCATCGCGGCGATTCGCCGCATCTTCCAGGACATCGGCTACGCCGAGCCCGAGGCATTCATCCGCGCGCGGATCACCTATTTCCATCAGGTCGGCTATTACGCGCTCGGTGTGCAGGAGTCGCGCGAGCAGCGCATGGAGCTCTTGCCGATCTACATGCGCATCCTCACCGGCGCCTCTTCCTGAGAGGCAGGCAGCCTTGACATCCGGCGGGCCGTGATCTAAAACCCTCCATACACTACTGTCAAGACACTAGTGTATGGGGATGAGAAACCAAGAACACCAGCCTTGCATTTCCTGCGCTCGCGGCCGGGCTCCGTTGAGCGCGCTGCACGCCCAGTTCTCCGCGCCCTTGAAGCGTTTCTTTCGGGGACACCGGCTCAATTCGGCCGACGTCGAGGACATGACCCAGGAGGTGTTCGTGCGCCTGGCGAATTCGGACGACCGCACTCCGCTCGCCAAGCCCGAGGCCTTCGTATTCACGCTCGCGCGCAACCTCCTCAGGGATCGGGCGCGGCGCCTGCACACCAGGGCGGTCGCCAAGTCGGTGGCGCTCACCGAGGTGGATCTTTCCTGCGAGCGGCCCACGCCGGATCGCTGCCTCGAGTTCATCCAGCGTCTTCAGCAAATCGAAGCGGCCCTCGGCCGTCTGAAGCCGCCGACGCGCGAAGCGTTCGTGCGCCACAGGGTCGACGGCGACAGCTATTCGGACATCGCCTCGCTCATGAACATCTCGGTGAGCATGGTCGAGAAGCACATCATGTCGGCGCTGCTCGCGGTGCGGAGCATCGAGGGCCCCTGAGGCGCGGGTGGCGCCGCCGACCCCGCGGCGTCAATGCGACTGCTCGGACGGCAGGAGCGACGCCGCCGCCAGCTGCAGACCGAACAGCTGAACCTTGCGCAATCGGTGCGCGTCTCTGCGCGCGGCGGCGCTCATCAGCGCGCTCCAGTAAACGCCGCAGTTGCAGAAGCGCGCCGTCAGATTCGCCGTTTCGCTCGCGACCAGCGACGGCAGGCAGGCGAGCGTGGACGCGCGGAACGCGCCGGCGGTGAGCTCGCTCATGCCGAGAAGCAGCCGCACGGCGTGCCGGCCGGTAGAGGCGACGTGCCACGCATAGAAGAGCGCGAGCCGCACGAAATTCGCCGCATCCTGGGAGGCGCCGTCTTCCGCGGACTCGTCGGCGATGCGCCATTGGCCCGCACCGCAGAGCCGCGCTTTCCAGTGCGTCTCGTCGTTGAAGCGCAGGTCGAAGAGCGCGTAAGGGCACTGCGCCGCGGCCGCCCGCTGGGGGGCGGACATCGGAGCGACACGCTCCCACGTGCCCGCCGGCAGATCCTCGCTGCCGCGGATGCGCCGGGCGCCGCGCGAGGCGAGGAGATCCAGGAATCTCAGGTTCAAATCATACAAAGGCGCGAGCACCTCGACCGAGAAGCTCGCCTGCCGCGCCCAGCCGCCGAGGAATGCCTCCTGCATACCACCTCCGTGCCGCTTCGCCATCCGCACCCGCCCACCCGTGCATTTCCGCTCGAACGCATCGGCAATGGGCGCACGACTCATCTGGCGCTCACGCTAACTTTGTGATTAATTTTAGTCAAATTCTTTTGTGAGCTGTATCTTGAGGATTGCACGTCACGAGGAGCCGTTCATGAGAGTTTCCGACGACCGCTACACCCGCGACCGGGAGCGCCTCGACCTGGCCCTCCGGCTCATCCGTCACGAGGCCCGTACATTCACGATCCGGCAATGGACCGGCCTGAGCGACGACCGGATACGCAAGCTCTACCGAAGCTACGTGATGGAGAGCGCGTCGAGCGCCGTCATGCGCCACCGGGGCAAGTCGCCGCGCCAGGCGGCATTCTTTTTCAGGAACCCGGAGCTCTCCTTTCAGGCATCGCAGCTGGCGAGCCTGTTCATCGTGTACGGGCTGCTGTGCGCCACTGCCGCCGGTCTGGAGTCGCGATACCGCCTGGGGTCCCTCGATTCGGGGGCGCTGCTCTGTCAAGCCTACGAGGCCTACATGGAGCTGCATGCGCCGGTGCGCATTTCGTTCGAGCACGCGTGGTTTCTGCTCATTGCACTCGCGCGCCACGACGAGATCGGCGTCGCCCGGTGCGCGACCTGCGGCGGGGTGCGATTGCGCGACCTGCTCGCGAAGCGTCGCTCGTCGTGCGCAAGCTGTGAGCCGCCGGGCGCGCCGGTGACCGCCGCCGTCGAGGCTGCCGCCCCCTGCTGAACACGTGGTTGTTGCACCGTACTGGTTGCTGCGCTGCGGCACGCAGGCCTGGTGCACTACCGAACCGGCTAAAAAACTCTGCGGCAGTTCTCAAGCGACTGCCGCAGAGTCGTGTTTAGCGGGTGTCGATGGCCCACCCTAGTAGCTCATCCATCCTTGGCCACTTAGTCCTAGAGGCCAAACGCGTACAATTTATTCGGGCCGGTGCCACGGCCATTGCCGCTGCCCCAGAACACCATGCCATTG
>DATAYO010000079.1:0-1589 GCA_036272515.1 Steroidobacteraceae bacterium
TGCGTGCCGGCCGACGCCGCAACCGAGGTCGAGCACATGCTGCGTGCCGCGTGCCTTCAGCACCGGCACCAGCGCTGCCACCGCCGGGTGCGGCACAAGCCAATCGTCGCGGCCCTCTGGTGTTGCCCAGCGCTCGTCCCAGGCCTCGACCGCCGTCGCCCCCATCTGCGCCTCACTGTGCTGCCTCGACTGCATTGGCCGTCATCATACGTGGGAAGCGCAGATGCACGAGCCCGAAATCGTCTGCTCCGGAACCAGCGCCGTTCTGCCTCGCGGCGGTCGCGCTGTCGGCGGCCGATACCCAATGGCGCCTGCGGTGGGCGAGGTTGCGCCGAGAGCGGCCGTTGCCGAATAGCGCGCAGCCTACCGGATTCACCGCTACCGCGGTCATTCATGATCGTAGACTAGCGGCCGTTTGGGGTGAGGCCATAAATGTCGACGCGGGGAACTAGCGCCGTGGCGAGCTATGGAGCACCCTTGGAACGATCGTCAACGGCGAGCCCATCGGCGATCATTTCCGCGCCGATGATGCGCTGCTGCGAACCGGAGACAATGAAGTGATTGCCGGCGGCGTGGAATCACCGTTTGTCTTCTCGGTGTTTGTAGCTTGAGAAGCCGGTTCGCAAGCTGATGCCGGTTTCGTACGGAACCGATTCGTGCGCGAGCTCGTATCGCTCCTGGCCTCGGCTAGCGGCGAGCGGAATCCGAGCGGGAGATGGGCGCAAGTATATCGCGGCCGGAACGGTGAATGCGCTGTGACTTTGGGATGCGGTCTGTCGGTTGTCAGAAGATGAAACCAGCGCCTTCTTGATTGCGCACGAACTCTAGTCAACAACGCCGTCCTTAGGGAAGTTCGCACGGAGACCCGCTGATGGTCTGGATGACGCACCCGCATGCCGAGCAAATCCTGCGCGGTTTGTATCCCGAACAATACGGAGGCCGGTCGAAGGTTTGGCTGCGATACGGATGTGTTGTGCTTCTCGCGGGAATTGTTGCCGGCGGGACATTCCTGAAGATGCGGCCATCCTCGCTGCCCATCGCGCCGGTTACCCCAGAAATCGGCGCGGCGCCGAAAACAACAACCTTTCCGTCCCTGTTAACGGCAGACCTGCCACGAAAGGGCTGGAGGAACCCGGAGGTCGAGAAGATGCGGAGGCTTTTGAAGTCTCGCCCGCGGACACCGAAACTGGAGACAGCGCACCATAAGCGGCTGCCCGTGCACCACTAAGGCGCCCGCCCCGGCGAGCCCACGGGGAGGATGAGTTTGCCGATCGGACATGCCACGAGGCAGCTCACATTGACCATGGTGCTTCTCGCGATGCTTGCAGCGTCGTGCACCGGCAATCAGCCTTTGGATCGCCACCCAGGGCCGGTCGATGTGCCGCTCGGCCCCGACAACAAGCAGCTGTGGTGGATACCGATTGAGACCGGAGCCGAGCAATCGCTGCTGGAAACCACGGTGTATCGGCCCTCGGGCCCTGGCCCGTTTCCGCTCGTCACGATCAACCACGGCAAGCCGCGGCCTGGTACGACCGACCCGCAAGCGATGCACCCCGGCTACGGTGCTGCTGCTCATTGGTTCGTCGAGC
>DATAYO010000080.1:0-81488 GCA_036272515.1 Steroidobacteraceae bacterium
CGCCAGTCGATCGAGAATGCGGTGTACCGTGCCTCGCCCCTGCCGGATCCGCCCGATCCGGCGCTGTTTCAACGAAATTTCGCTTTCAGGTTCAAACCCGATGAATAGAACGCTAGTCGTCTTGGCCGCATTGCTCGGCTGCTTGTTGTTTTCCGACAGCCGCAGCTCGGAATTCGTGGTGGAGGTCACCCGCGGGCAGGACAATGCCGTGCCGATCGCGGTCGTGCCGTTCGTGGCGGCGGGCTCGCCGGACGCCTCGATCGACGCCGCGACGGTCGTGAGCAGCGATCTGGGGCGCAGCGGGCGCTTCAAGACCATGGACCCCAAGGACATGGTCGAGCAGCCGCACACGGGCGCCGGGATCACCTTCGACGACTGGCGGCGGCTCGGAAACGACTACATTCTGGTGGGGCAGATGCAGCCGCAGGGCCCGGATCGCTACTCCATCAGCTTCGAGCTCTACAACGTGCTCACCCGTCAGCGGCTGCTCGGCTACCAGATCAACGCGAATCATGCGGGCCTGAGGCTCGCGGGCCATCAGGTCGCGGACATGGTGTTCGACAAGATCTTGGGGATCCGCGGGGCATTCGCGACGCGCATCGCCTACGTGTCGGTGCTCGGCACCATTCCCCATCGAACCTTTCGGCTCATCGTCGCCGACGCCGACGGCGAGAATCAGAACATCGTGATGCAATCGAACGAGCCGCTGATGTCGCCCGCGTGGTCTCCGGACGGCCAGAGTCTGGCCTACGTCTCCTTCGAGGATCGGCTGCCGTCGGTGTATGTGCAGATGCTCAAGACCGGCGAGCGGCGGCGCGTATCGGCGAAGGCCGGGGTGAACCAGGCGCCGGCTTTCTCGCCGGACGGCAAAAAGCTCGCACTGACCTTGTCGACCCGCGACGGCAATCTGGACGTGTACATCCTCGATCTGGCCACCAATGGCCTGACCCGCATCACCGACGACCCCGGCATCGACACCGAGCCCGAGTGGTCCAAGGACGGCCAGAGCATTTATTTCACGTCGGACCGCGCCGGAGGTCCGCAGATCTACAAGGTGGGCATTCACCCGGGCGACCATCCGCGCCGCCTGACTTTTCAGGGCAATTACAATGCGCGGCCGCGCATCTCTCCCGATGAATCGCAGCTCGCGTTCGTCACCCAGGACAACGGCGCCTACCGCATCGCAGTCATGGATCTGAGGGGGCACGGCGACGTGCAGGTCCTGACCAAGGGCCAGCTCGACGTATCGCCCAGCTATGCGCCGAACGGCGCCATGATCATCTATGCCAGCCGCGACCAGGGTCGCGGAGTGCTCGCGATGACCAGCTCCGACGGCCGCGTTCAGGAAAAACTGCGGTCGACCGAGGGCGAAGTGCAGGAGCCGGCGTGGTCGCCGTTTTGAGGCGGATGGATTGCGATGGGCGGCCGACGCGGTCGATGAAATGCGCAAGTAAGTTCATAATGTCGTATGTGGTGTCAATCTTTCATGGATCATTCGGATGGAACATTCAATGAAAAAAATCGTATCGGTCGCCTGTTTGCTGGCGGGTGTCGCGCTCCTCACGGGGTGCCCCAAGAAGAACACGACCGCGGAACATCCGACGGCGGGCAGCCAGGTCGCAGGTGAGGGCTCGACCAATCCGAACGAGGGAGCCTCCACTTCCGGGTCGTCGCTGGGCGGTGAGGGAGCCGCGGGTGGGCAAGGTGCCGCCGCCGGTCCGAATGCTCCCGCGGAGAGCAGGATCATCTACTTCGATTTCGACAAGTCCGACATCAAGCCCGAATTCGCGGGCATCATCACGGCCAACGCCCAGTACCTGACCACGCATCAGGCCGCCAAGCTCAAGCTCGAGGGCAACACCGACGAGCGCGGTACCCGCGAGTACAACATCGGTCTCGGCGAGCGGCGTGCCCAGGCGGTGCGGCGCGCGTTGATGCTGCAGGGCGTGGCGGAAAACCAGCTCACCACGGTGAGCTTCGGTGCCGAGCGGCCGGCGGTCCAAGGGGACGATGAGGCCGCGTGGGCCAAGAATCGGCGAGTGGAACTGGTGTATACCACCCCATGATCAGGGCGCGCACATCGACGTTTGCCGCGGCTTGCGCCATCGCGCTGGCGCTGGTCGGCTGCGCGACCACTCCGGAGGAGGATCCGGTGCTGCAGAGCAAGCTCAACGATCTCGATACTCGCGTGAGCCGGATCGATCGCGTCGTGACTAACGGCAGCCTGCTCGAGATATCGAACCAGATGGAGACCCTGCGCGCCGAGCTGCGCTCGATGCACAACGACATCGATGAGCTCAATCACGCGCTCGATACCAACCGCAAGCAGCAGCGCGACCTGTACGCGGATATCGATCAGCGCGTGAAGGCGCTCGAGGCGCGGGCGGGTGTGGCTCCGTCCACCGCGGGCGCAGGCGGTGCGCCGGGGACCGCCGCGGGCGCGGTCTCCGCCGGTGCGGGCGCGGCTGCGGCCGGCGGGGCGGGCGCGGCCGACACCGTCAGCTATCAAGCGGCGTTCGCGCTCCTCAAGAACGGACAGTACGATCAGGCGATCCAGGCCTTCCAGTCGTTCCTTGCCACCTATCCTAATAGTCCGCTCGCAGACAACGGGCAGTACTGGCTGGGCGAGGCCTACTACGTGAACCGGTCGTTCTCGGACGCGCTGGCCGCCTTCCAGACGGTCGTCGACAAATATCCGAGCTCGCGCAAAGTGCCGGACGCCTTGCTCAAGATCGGCTACTGCGATTACGAGCTCAAGCAGTATCAGGCGGCGAAGGACGCGCTCACCCAGGTCAAATCCAAATACGGCGATACCTCGGCAGGCCAGCTGGCCCAGCAGCGGCTCGAGAAGATGGCGGCCGAGAAGCATTGAGGCGGCGGAGCGGCATTGATTGAGGCACCCACGAAGCGCGAGCGCCTGCGCGTCAACGAGATCTTTCATTCGCTGCAGGGCGAGGCCGATTCGGTGGGCTTTCGTACGGTGTTCGTGCGGCTCACCGGATGTCCGCTGCGCTGCCAATACTGCGACACCGCTTATGCTTTTCACGACGGTGAATGGCGCGACATCGACGCCATCCTGGAAACGGTGCGAGGGTTCGAGGCGCCGCACGTCTGTGTGACCGGCGGGGAGCCGCTCGCCCAGCCGAACTGCCTCGACCTGCTCGCCCGTCTATGCGAGGCGGGCTACCGGGTATCTCTCGAAACCAGCGGCGCCATGAACATCGCTGAAGTGGATACACGCGTCGTGCGGGTGGTCGACGTGAAAACGCCGGGATCGGGGGAATCGGCACGCAATCGCACGGAGAATTTCGCGCTGCTCACGCCGCACGACCAGCTGAAATTCGTGATCTGCTCCCGCGAGGATTACGAGTGGAGCAAGGCGTACCTCGAGGATCATTCGCTGGCGGAGCGCTGTCAGGTGCTGTTCTCGCCGAGCTATGGTCAAATCTCTCCCACGGCGCTCGCCGATTGGATCCTCGAGGATAGGCTGCCGGTGCGCTTCCAGGTGCAGCTCCACAAGATCCTGTGGGGCGATGTGCCGGGCAAGTGAGGATCGCCGAATGAAGACCGCGGTCGTGCTGCTGTCGGGGGGGCTCGATTCGGCGACTACGCTGGCCCTGGCGCGCGGCAGCGGATTCCAAGCGTTCGCGCTCAGCGTGGATTACGGCCAGCGCCACGGCGCAGAACTGGCCGCGGCCGCGCGCGTCGCGCGTGCACTCGGCGCCCACGAGCATCGCGTCATGCGGGTGGATCTCGCCGGGATCGGCGGCTCGGCGCTCACCGATCCGACCCTGGCCGTGCCCGAGACACCGGGCAGCGGAATTCCCATCACCTACGTGCCGGCACGCAACACCCTGATGCTGGCGCTCGCGCTGGGATGGGCCGAGGTCATCGGCGCGCGCGACATTTACATCGGCGTGAATGCCGTGGACTACTCCGGTTATCCCGATTGCAGGCCGGAGTTCATTGCCGCGTTCGAGAATCTCGCGCACCTCGCTACCAAAGCGGGTGTCGAGGGTGCGCGTTTCAAGATCCACGCGCCGCTTCTGAAGATGTCCAAGGCGCAGATCGTGCGCACCGGTCTCGAGCTCGGCGTGGACTATTCGATGACGGTGTCTTGCTATCAGGCGAACGAGGACGGGCGTGCCTGCGGGCGCTGCGACTCGTGCCGTTTGCGCGCCGCAGGATTCGCCGCCGCCGGGGTTGTGGACCCGACGCGCTACGGGTGAGCCCCGGCGAGGGGCTGCGAGCGGCGGGCTCCACGCTCGTCACGGAGCGGGCTATGCGGGTCTACGCCGCCCGGTAGCTCTTCCAATATGATATGATATAACATATCAAATACGGGTGAACCGAGCGATTCAGGACCCTTACATGATCCGTGCGGCGGGAATCCTACGAGGCCCCTTACCGGGCACATGAACAGCGATTTTGGACGATCGGCGGGTGCACCGCCCCGGGTGACCGGCTTTCGGATAGGAAGCCGTGAGGGAACTGAAATCCAGGTATACCGGCGGGGCTTTTGGGTAATCGGTTGGAAACTGCCGCCACCGATTATTTTCTCCCGCGCAATCATTGCGCCGCGGCTCAACCAGCTTCTCAAGCTCTATCCGGGCTTGCCGCGGCGATTTAAAGCGGTTCTTCGCACGGGCCTGGGTCCATCCTGGATGCTTCAGGGTAACGGATGCGGATTGTCGCAAGAAGATGGCGCATATCGTCGCGACAGCTGGGTCGAGATTTCATTGAACGAGCCGCCCACGGACAATTGGCTCAATCTCTGGCGCACCCTGTTGCGCGATGCAGCCTTTGAGCTTTCGGAACGGTAAAGGTTACCGGTAGAGCTCGACCTTTTTCGCATCCATCGAGTAGGAGGAGGCCGCAATGTGATGGTGCTGGACATCGACGTGCATCCGCCCCGTAATCCAGTAGGCGTCGAACGTATCCTTGACCTCGACCGGCTTGGCCGGCTTGACGTAGACGATTTGATTCGGGGGCGGCGGTGGAACATGGATGCATGCGCCGTAGTAAGGGACGAGAAAGAACTCGGTGACCAAGCCTTCGGCGTTCTCATCGAGCGGCACGATGAAGCCGGGAATCCGTAAGGTGAGGCCTTCCAAGTCCGGGTTCACGGCTGCGGAGCCGGTCTGTCTGGCGGCGGGTGCCGATTCCCCGAGATAGCCGTGAATGGGCGGCGGCGGAAAGTCGGCGGCGTGGCCGCCCGCATTCGGCGGCAGAAGCGCGTCCCAGTCAACCTGCAATACATTGTTGGGAAGGGCAAACCCTTTGACCCCGTGCGCCGGCGCAGACTGTCCGTGCGCCGGCGCAGACTGCCCGTGCGCCGGCGCAGACTGCCCGTGCGCCACGCCGAGGAGCAGCAACCAAAGACTTAAAGACATTGCCGAGTATCTGACTCCGCTCGATTCGTTCATAGTTGTTCACCCATCTGCCAAAAGGGGCCGCGGGACGCCCGCTACACGCGGATCGTCAAGCCGTCGATCAGGGAGTTGCGGTAGGCGCGCCACGCGGGAATGAGACCCATGAGCACCGCGGCGCCGACGATGCCGGCAAGGATCGCGAGCTCCTCGGGGCGAAGTACGGCGATTCGTACGTAAATTCCGAAATGATCCATGATCAGCGGCTGAGCTGCGATCAGCAGCAGGTACGATAATGCCGTTCCCGCGAGCACCCCCAGCAGGCTCAAGATACCCGCTTCGACGGTGAGCAGCAGAAAGACGTGATAGGGCCGAGCGCCTGCCGACCGCAAGATCGCCATCTCGCGCCGCCGCTCGTTGAGGCTGGTCAAAATGGCGGTGAGCATACCCAGCAATCCCGCGAACACGACGAACGCGGCAATGATCATGAGCGCCCGGTCGGCGATACCCACAAGGCCCCAGAGCTGCTGCAGGGCGACCCCAGGAATGATGGCGAGCAGCGGCTCTTCCGAGTATTCATTGATGGCGCGCTGCATCATGAAGACCGTCACCTTGGATTTCATGCCGACAATGAAGGCCGTGATGCTGTCCGGCGTCAGATCCCGATGACGTGCCGCTTCGGCCGAGATCCTCGATCCGGGGGGCGCCTGCATGCCGCTTTGCCAATCGATGTGAATGGCAGTGATGGCCTCGAGACTCACGTGCACGGTGCGATCCACCGGCGTTCCGGTCCGCTTCAAAATGCCGGCGACCCGGAACGGTTTGTCCTTATGTTGAGCGAAGCTGACGCTGCCGATCCCATGGGCCAGGATGATCGAGTCGCCGAGGTGATAATGAAGCTCGGAGGCGACATCCGAACCCAGCACCGCGTCGTACAAGTCGCCCCAAGGCCCGCCCGCCGCGAATTGCAGGCCATGATCTCCGGCGTACCGGTAATGAGAGAAGTAGTCGAGGTCGGTGCCGAGCACGCGAAAGCCGCGGTGCGAATCGCCCAGCGAGAGCGGAACGGTCCATGCGACGTCCGGATGCGCGGCGATCTTGCGGTAGGACTGCCAGGTGACATTGGCGGTCGCATCGCCGATTCGGAACACGGAGTACAGCAGCAAATTGATCGGCCCGCTGCGAGCGCCCACGATCAGGTCGGCGCCGGAGATCGTATTCGCAAATCCCTCCCGGGCCGACGTTCTGAGTTTCTCCACACCGAGAAGCAACGTCACGCTGATTGCAATCGCGCAGACGGTGAGAAGCGCCGTCGTACGTCGGTTCCAGAGGCTTCGGACGGCGAGGCTCAGGAGCTCCATCACGACACGGGCACTGCGACGTTGATATCACTCATGGCCACGGTCCGATCGAACGCTTGGGCAAGAGACATATCGTGACTGACGAAGAGCAAACTCGCCCCGGCGACCGCACACTCGCTCTGTAGAAGCTCGAGAAAATCGAATCGGCTGTCGGCATCGAGCGCCGATGTGGGCTCGTCCGCGATGATGAGCTCGGGTCGCCCCATGAGGGCGCGTGCGGCGGCGACCCGCTGCTGCTGTCCGATGCTCAAGGCGGTGATCGGACGCTCGAGGAGCGCCGGATCGCGCAGGCCCAGGGCGGCCAGGAGTCGCCTTGCTTCACTCCGAGGATCCGTTCCCGCGCGCCGCGCTCGTTCACGCGAGAATCGCATGGTCAGGAGTACATTCTCGACCGTCGACAGATACGGCAGCAAGTTGAACATCTGAAAGATGTACCCGATATGGGAGGCGCGAAATGCGTCGCGGCGGACGGCGGACAACTCCCGAAGAGTCTGCCCGAGCACCCGCACCTCGCCCGCGTAGTGAGTGAGCACTCCCCCGATGAGTGCCAGGAGGGTGCTTTTGCCGCTGCCGCTTGCGCCCTTCAGGAACACCCGTTCGCCCTTCGCGACGCGAAAAGCCGGAATGGACAGCACGACGGGTCCCCCGCGCCAGGCAAAGCGCACACCCTCCAGCTCGATTGCGGGCGGCTGCATCATGATCAGTCGGGAAGCAGGCTGACGCGGGTGTGCCCCGCGGTGAGATCCGTCTGCCTCTGGATTCCGGGTGTCACGACCGTTGCCGTGATCTTTTGCATTCCCCGAGTCACCTCGAATAGCTGAACCTCGATCCAATCGAGCTTGTCGGGATGCTTGCAGGTGAAGCGATAAGCGACTTCGTAATTCGCGTGCGGTGCATTGGGTTTCTCGTCGTCGCCGTCGTGCTCGTAGGTGATGGGCGTGCGCGTCACGCTCGTCTGCTTGCAGGCGGCGCCGGCAGGCGAGACAAAGAGCGGGTCTCCTCCATCGAAGGTACGGTTGGCTTGCGACAAGGCGGCCCGCTCCTCGGCGGTTGCGGGCTCGTGCTCGAAGCCGACGACATTGATCGCGGGCGACTCGAATTCAATGTCGAGCCGGCCATCCTGCAGAGCGATGTCGAGCGTCGCGCTTCCATGCACGTGCGGCGGCCGGGAGCGGAACTCGCCGGCCTCCGAATCGATCGCGGCGAAGCAGAGTACGGCGGCGAGGCAGAGCATGGCGGCATGGCAGAGCGGCACGGCCGCCGTGCGGAAGCATCTCCATCGAAACATCGCGGATTCCCCAATAGCCGAACGCGGGCCGCAACGGCGGCCTGACCTCAGGAAGGCTTTAAGCAGCGGTCGGCGGCTCGCGGGAATGAAATGCCCCTTCCACCTCAGGAAGGATCATCGATGTCAGGGCCGAAAAGCGGGTAACGGCGTGTCGTCGGAGTCCGAATAAAACTCAGGATTGCCGAAGCGGGCGTCGTGAATATCGGTGGGTCCGGATTGAAAGCTTCGGCCGTTCATATTCATCTGCATGGACGATACGGAAGGCATCGATGCGCACGAGGCCAGAGTCAGGACGGCAGGCAGGAGTAAGAGCTTCCGCATGGTGCACCCACGAATAAATTGTTGCAACGCCCGTATGATATAACATCCGAACCGGCCGGTTTGCAAGTTGCGGCCCTCTCGCGTCCGACCGGGGTTCCGAAACGCTTCCGAAACGCGCTCCATTCAACGGCTGCCGGCACCTTCTCCTGCGGGGACTTTGTCAGGATGCATGAGGCGCCATTGCGGCAAGGGTCCCAGGACCTCGCGAATCGCCCGGTGGGCGATTTCATCACTCAACGCCCGGGCCGACTCGAGGGTTTCCGTGCGAATCTCGGGCAGGGCCGCCACCCAGCGCCTGCCGAGCGGTCCTCGGTAAAACCGAATGAGCGCACGGACGTCCGTCGAGCGGAAAGCCTCGGCGTAGGCCGGAATCCATGACTCGGACAACGCTCGCCCGTCAGCCAGCCGCTGCTGCGCTCGCCCGATCACCTCGTCGTCCACGTGCGAATCCTTCAACCGATCGATCATCAGCGCCGACATCGAGCGCGCTTCCGCGAGCGTGCCGGACACCCGGATCAGTTCGCGGATGTCGTCCGGAATCGATCTTCCGTCGTCCGCTCCGCCGGCATCGGCGGCGGGGGGATCATCGGAATGCGCGCGTGACTCGAGGAGATCTTCTGCGACCCTCGCCGCCCAGCGTTGCGAGGCCGCCTGTCTGGCGTCCTGAAGCCGATCCGTTCCGACGAGGAGCCGCTGTCCGAGAGGCGAGCCGAAGAATGCCACGAGCGCTCGGATATCGCCCTGCGATAGATGCCGCTCATAAGCCGGTCCATACAGCGACAGCACGGTCGAATCGTCGCTGACTCGTGCGCCGAAGTTGCTCCACAGCGCCGCAGGGACATCCGGGTTTTCGGCTTGCAGCCGCTCCACGAGTTGGGTCGTCAGCACCCGGGTACGCTTGAGCACGCCGGTCAGGACCAATAATTGCCTGACCGGGGCGTCGCGCGCGTCATCGGCGAATGCACCGGCGCTGCATGCGAGCGCCGTCGCCAGCGTAGCCGTCATCGCAAGGCGACCGGCGGCCCTGATTTTCGAGTACCGAGACAGGACAGGCCCTCCGTAGATGTTATATTATTACAGCATGAAAGCAGCCACCGCACGCTTTGCGGACTCACGCGGTCCCCATGAGCATCAACGCTGCATGGAGCGCGCCTTGCGTGTGGCCCAGGAACTATGCCACGAGCGCGGGCTTTCGCTCACGCCAATCCGAAGGCGGGTGCTGGAACTCGTCTGGCGGCGCCATGCGCCCATCGGCGCCTACGACATCCTCGAGCAATTGAATCGGGAGGATAAGCCCACCGCGCCCCCGACCGTCTACCGTGCATTGGCCTTTCTGCTCGAAGCCGGGCTGATCCATCGTATCGATACCCTGAATGCGTATCTCGCCTGCGAGACTCCGCGCCAAACGCACGCCGCCCAATTCCTGGTGTGCCGCTCCTGCCGGCAGGTGAGAGAATTCGGCGATCCGGCCATCGTCAAGCTGCTCGCCCGACGCGTGAAGTCCGCAGGCTTCAAAGCGGACGTTCACGATTTGGAGATCAAAGGCTTGTGCTCCTCTTGCCGCGAGGTCTCGGAGCCGGCGAGCCGGTAATGCGCCCGCAATAGACGCCGATCGCGCGGTAGATCACGTCACACGCACCGTGAGCTTCGTCCGCCACGCGCCGCACGCCAAACCGGCGGAGCGGCACCAGGTTCTTGCGGTTTCGCGCGCGTTGTGACTATCCTACCCGCGCTCGTCGATTCGCTTCATATGCTTCTGTGCGGGTACGCGCCGTTTTGAAACCATCGCCGGATTCGGGATTCACTCGTCCACTTTCCTGGCCTATCGCCCTGGTGTTGGTCGTTTGCCTGCTGTACGGTGGTTTCGTTCGCGCCGCGCATATTCATAAATTGGAGGCGATGGAGCAACGCACTCAGCATCTCGAGTGCCTGTTGTGCATGGATGCCAATCACCTCGCGGTCCCGCCGGCGATGTTGCCGCCGCCGGTGTTTCATCTCGCCTGGTTCATCATGATGGCGGGAGCGGTCCTTCGCGCGAATCCTCGAGTTACCTCGCTTTTTTACGACGCCCGCGGCCCGCCCCACGCTTAAAGCACTGCCTCTGTACGCGAGCAGCTTGCGCTGTCCCTTCGGTGGCATGAGCTGCTCGAGCGAGTAGTCAAGCCTTTCATGTCGGGATGTTCGTTGAGTCGTTGATTAGGCTCAACCTGAAGGCTCGTGAATAACCACAGTTACTCCACGCCGTGTTGATGCTGCTGATCGTCGCGGCTGCGTTTTGCGCGACCTGTGCGGGCGGCCTCTTTGCGTTGAGGCTCAAAGACAAGCTGCACCTCGTGCTCGGCTTCAGCGCGGGTGCGGTGGTCGCAGTCGCCTTGTTCGATTTGCTACCCGAGGCTCTGGAGATGGGATCCTCTCACACCGCATCCACGCTTCTTTCGTGGCTCACGCTGAGCTTCATGCTGTACCTCGTGCTCGATCGCGTGAAGCTTCTGCACCGCGACGTACTTGCGGATGCTCACGCTCGGGGAGCCCAGCAGGCGATGCTCGGAGCCGGGAGCTTTTCCGCCCACAGCTTCCTGGACGGCGTGGCGATTGGAGTGGCCTTTCAAGCCTCGACGGCCGTGGGCGGCATCGTCACTCTGGCGGTGCTCACGCACGACTTCTCGGACGGAATCAATACCGTGAACGTGGTTCTCAAGAATGGCGGTACGCGGCGGCAGGCGATGCGGTGGCTCTTCATGGATGCAGCCGCGCCCGCAGCGGGTGTCGCTTCGACACTGCTTTTCACCATTCCGCGCGAGTCGTTGGGAGTCGCGCTGGCGGTGTTCGCCGGATTTTTCCTGTACATCGGCGCGAGCGATCTGATCCCGGAAAGTCATCACGCGCACCCGAAGATCTTCACCACCATCATGACGTTGCTGGGGGCGGGCGTGATCTATCTTTCCGTGCAGTTGGCGGGCGGCTGAGCGTCGTGAAGCGAATCAACCCGGATCCGCATAAATCGGCGAGCCGCGCGGGGCAACTGCCGCGCTTCCAACGTGCCGGAGTGCACGCCCGGCAACTCCTCCGGCTCGTGGTCGGCTTGTCGATCGCCGCCTTCCTTCTCCTGATCGCTGCCTGGCGGTTGCATCAAGCCGGCGCCAGCCCCCTCTGGCGAACGGTATTGCTGAACTCGAGCGCCGCCTTGTTGATCTTCGTCGCCGGACTCGAGTCCGCCCGGCGGGTGAGTTCGTGGCGGCGCGGCGGCGCGGCGGAGGCCGCCACGGCGGTCCGCACCGAATCAACGGGTTCGACAAAGTGGGAGCAGTGGCTACGGCAGCTGGTACGGCGCCTGCGCGGGGAGGCCGTGCACCTCGCGCAAGCCGAGGCCTTCTTTCTCGCGAGCCTTGCGCTGGCCGTGCTATGGATCGTCCGCAGCACATGGGATTTTTCCCTCGCGGGCTCGGCGCTCGGACTCTCAGGGTATGCAGGAGCGGGCGTTGCCTTGACCGGTGCTTTTGGGCTTTTGGTGCTCGAGCGATACCTTTCCGGCCGTGCGGCCGCCGAATGGTTCGAATCCGCCGAGCTCGCGTACCTCGCGCGTGCCACCCTGCTCACGCTCCTGCTCGGTGCCATCGCACTCATCTTCGATTCGGAGGATCGTATCTGGCCGGCCCGGACTGCGGTCCTCGCCGGAATTATCCCGGCCGCTCTCGCCGTCGAGCTCTTGAGCCGCGCCATTTACGCTGCGCTGACTCGGCCCGCGACGGCAGACGCCGAGCCGGCATGGCTCGCGGATACCCTCGTCGCCCGCTTGTTCACCTGGCCGCCGCGTCCCTTGAAGGCCGTGCAGGACGAGCTCCGTGATCGATTCGGCATCGACCTGAGGCAAAACTGGGCTTTCGGTTTCATCCGGCGCGCGAGCCTGCCGGTGCTGGCCACGGTTGTCCTCATCGGTTGGCTGTTGACGGGGGTCAAGGAGCTGCCGATTGCGAGTCGCGGAATCTATGAGCGGTTCGGGAAACCCGTGGACATCTGGGATCCGGGGCTGCATTGGGGGCTTCCGTGGCCGCTGGCGAGAACGCTGCAGATCGAAAATGGTGTCGTACACGAGCTCGCGGCCACGGTGCCGGGCGACACCTCCGGCGAGCCCGATCGATCGGGCGCGGATGATCCCGCGCCGGCGAGCGCGAACCGGCTATGGGACGTAACGCATGTCTCGGAGAATGCTCAAGTCATCTCGAGCGAGGCGGATGCCAAGCAAAGCTTTCAAATCGTCAACATGGATGTCCGCTTCGTCTACCGAATCGGTCTGACGCCTGGGGCGGCCATGGCTGCGACTTACCACTGCGCCGATGTCGAGGCGCTGATCCGCAGCACCGCGAGCCGTGTCATGGTGCATTACTTCGCGTCCCGGACGCTCGACGGACTCCTCGGCGAGCATCGCGATGTCCTGGCCAAAGACATCGGCCGCACGGTGCAGGCGGATTTGGATCGTTTTGACAGCGGCGTCGAACTGCTGACAGTTCTGATCGAATCGATCCATCCGCCCGCCGGAGCGGCTGCCGCCTATCATTCGGTGCAAGCGGCGCAGATCACCGCGCAGGCGATTGTCGCCGAAGAGCGCGGCACCGCGGCGGCCACGGTCAACGAGGCCACGCAAGAGGCGACGGGAGCGCGCGATTCGGCAACCGCGGCCGCCCGCGAGCACACGGATGGCGCCGAGGTCGCGAAACTCGGGTTCGATGCGGATCAGGAAAGCTTTCGCGATGCGGGGCAGGCGTTCGTGCGCGAACGGTACTTCAGCCAACTGGCCCAGGGACTGGCAAAAGCGAATCTCGTGATCATCGATCATCGCATCGGAGGCGCGGGCGGAGCGCCGACGATCGACTTGCGCAACTTCTCGGGCTCGGGCTACGCCTCGCGGTCTCCTCCATGAACAGCATGCGCGCCACGAATCCTCAGCCCTTCTTCGCGATCAGCTTCCCCGGAGAGGCATCTTGAGCCATTCCCACGATCACAGCCACGGACATCATCAATCGCACGTGCATCCCGTAGACGGCTCCGGTGCCCCGCCATCGAAGCGGCGGTACGTGATTGCGGCCATCATCGTCGTCTTCGCGCTGGCGGTCGCCTGCGTCGTGCAGGTGCGCTCCGGCGAAGCCACGGTCGTGACGCGATTCGGCAATCCCGCGCGAGTGTTGCTTGCGCCGGGCCCCGCCTGGCGGCTGCCGCTGCCGTTCGAATCGACGGTGCCGGTGGACCTGCGCGTGCGCACCACCTCGAGCGGCCTGCAGGATGTCGGCACCCGCGACGGCCTGCGCATCATCGTGCAGGCCTACGTCGTGTGGCAGGTGAAAGCCGATACTGCGGACGTGAAGCGCTTCATGCGGGCGGTACAGAATCAGCCCGACGAGGCGGCGCGTCAGATTCGTACCTTCGTGGGGTCGATCCTCGAGACGGCCGCCGCCGGCTACGATCTGTCGAGCCTCGTGAACACGGACGCCCGCAAGGTCCACATCGGCGAGCTCGAGACGCACCTGCAAGACCAGATCCGCGGGCAATTGCTGGCGACGTACGGAGTGCAGGTCCTGCAGGTGGGCATCGAACGGCTGACGTTGCCGGCCGTGACGCTCGCTGCAACGGTGGAGCGCATGCGCGCGGAACGCGACACGATCGCGACCGAACGCACCGCCGTGGGCCGGCGCGAAGCGGCGGAAATCCGCTCGGGCGCCGAACGCGATGCCCGCATCGTCAAGGCCGACGCCACCGTGAAGGCGGCCTCGATCGAGGCGCAGTCGAAGGTCCAGGCCTCGAAGACCTACGGTCATGCCTATGCGAGCGCGCCGCAGTTGTATACGTTGCTGCGTTCGCTCGACACCTTGAGCACCATCATCGCGCCCGGCAGCAAAGTCATTTTGCGCACCGACGCGGCGCCCTTCAAGGCACTCGTCGACGGTCCGCCCGCGGCCGAGGCGAGCGATCACCATGGCCGATAGGGCCGACGAGCAGCAGGCGGCCCGCAGCGCGCCGAGTGCGTGGCTGCAGGCGGGGGGTGTCGCGTTCCTCGCGCTGTATGCCGTTGCGATCCTGGCCGCCGTCGGGTGGCTCTTCTCGAACCTGCACCAGATCAGTCCGCAGAACCGGGCGATCGTGCGTCGGCTGGGAGCCTTCAATCGGGTGGAGGGCGCGGGCCTGTTGATGGCATGGCCACGGCCCTTCGAAGAAGTGATTCTGCTGCCTTCCTCCGAGACCATTCTGGAGCACGACATGAGGGTCGAGCAGCTGCCGGCGCCGAGCACAGCCCCGCCCCCGCCGCCCCCGGCAGGAGAAGACGATCCGGCCGGCGGGGCCGCTTCCACGCTGAGCGATGCCGACGCAAGCATCGGCAATCGCCTTACGGGAGATGCCGGTGTCGTGCAAATGAGCGTCACGGCGTTCTATACCGTCATCGATCCTTACGAATATGTGCTGCAGCAAGCGCATATCGGCCCGGCGCTCGACAGACTGATGAGCCGCAGTGTCGTCGAGGTCTGCGCTTCGCGGGACCTGGACGCGATCCTGGTGGCGAGACCGGAGCTCCTCGGTAGCTCCAATCAGTCCGCCGAAGAGCGCGAGCGGCTGCGCGGCGATGTGATGCAAAAGATCAATGAGTATCTGGCCGAGCTGCACGCCGCCGGCGGGGGTCTCGGCATTCAGTTGAAGCGTGTCGATCTCATCACCACTTTGCATCCGGATACGGTGGATGCGTTCGATTCGGTCCTGACGGCAAGTCAGGAGGTGCTGCAGGAAATCGCCAACGCGCGTACCGATAGCGAACGAGAATTGCAGGCGGCCAACGAGGAGGCGGACCGAACCATCGAAATCGCCCAGGCCAAGGCGTCGGAGCGGCTCGCGACGGCACAAGCCGATACCGCCGACGTCCTGCAGCTCGCCGACGCGATCAAGGGCGGCCTGGACGCGGGCTTGCTGCCACGCATGTACCGGGAACGAATGGCCGCCATTCTCGCCAAGGCGTCCTTGACCATGGTGAATCCGCGCGACGACGCGCACCTGATCATCCAAGGGGCCGATCGATGAGCGCTTCCGATGCCGCCATCGAGGAGGAAGCGGCGACCGTCCTCACTCACCAGGAAAAACGCCATGCGTCCCGTCAGTTGACGCTCGCGCTGCTCGCCTTGGGTCTGCTGGTGCTGGCGCTCGTCTGGATGTGGCTCGCGCCGGAACAGACCGGCACCCGGCAGCTCATCCTGGCGGGAGCGGCGCTCCTGGTGGCCGTGCCGGTGGTGCGCGCCGGATGGGAGAGCCTTCGTCATCCGAGCTTGCACGGCATCACGGACCAGTTGATCGCGATTGCGATGCTGGGCGCGTGGGTGTTGGGCGACCTGCTCACCGCGGTCCTCTTGCCCATCATCATGATTCTGGGCCACGTACTGGAGGAGCGCAGCGTCATCGGCACGCAGGAGGCCATTCAGTCCCTGGGCCGCCTGACCCACGTGCGGGCCCGCCGGATCGGCGCCGATGGAGCCGTCACGGAGGTCGACAACAGACATTTGAAAGTTGGGGACCACATCGAGGTGCGCGCGGGAGATCGGGTCGCCGCGGACGGCCGGATCGTGGAGGGACGCGCGAGTCTCGACACGGCCGCCATCACCGGGGAGTCGGTCCCCCTCGAGGTCACGGTCGGAAACGATGTGTTCGGAGGGACCATCAACCTGGACGGATTGCTGCGCATCGAAGTGACGCGTATCGGCAGCGAATCGACCCTGGGCAAGGTCATTGCCTTGATGCAAAGCGCCGAGCGCGCCAAGCCGCCCATCACTCGACTCCTCGAGCGTTATGCAAACCGGTACCTGGTGCTCGTGTTGCTCGTCGCGGCGATCACCTGGTTCGTCAGCAACGATGCGCAGGCGATGCTCGCGGTCATCGTCGCCGCATGCCCCTGTGCACTCGCACTGGCCGCGCCGGCGACGGCGGTGGCAGGCATCGCCGTGGCCGCGCGTCATGGCATCTTGATCCGGGGATCCGCCTTTCTGGAAGAGCTTGCCGATACGACCTCATTGATCGTCGATAAGACCGGGACGCTTACTTTCGGAGCGCTGCATTTGGTCGAGGTTCGAACCGCGCCCGCAGTGAAGATGGCGCCTGGTGACGTACGCGCGCTCGCGTCGAGCTTGGGAGCGGCCAGCAGCCATCCGGTCAGCCGAGCGCTGGCGCCGCTCGTCGACGTGCACGACCACATGATCTTGAGCGATATTCGCGAGCGCCCCGGGTTGGGCGTCATCGCGCGCACCCCGGGAGGCGAGGCGGCGTTGGGGCGGTTGGAGCTGTTCCGGGAGATTGGAGTCGTCACCGCGACCATTCCTACCCATGACGGCCCGGTTGCCGGAGTGGCGTTGAATGGCCAGTTTCTCGCCTGGTTGCTGCTCGCCGACAAGGTGCGGCCCGAGGCCCACGGCGCGCTCCGCGAGCTCCGGGAGCTGGGCCTCAACCGGCAAGTCCTGCTGACCGGGGACCGGGCGAGCGTCGCGACCGCCCTGGCTCGCGCCATGGGCATCGAGGAGATTCAATCTCAGGCGCTGCCGCAGGATAAGCTGAATCGTGTCGCCGCGGAGATCGCAGAAGGCTTCAGACCCATGGTCGTCGGGGATGGCATCAACGATTCCCTGGCACTCAAGGCGGGCGTCGTCGGCGTCGCCATGGGAGCGGGCGGCGCCGATATTGCGCTGGCGTCGGCCGACATCGTGCTGATCGGCAGCGACTTGCGCCGCCTCGGCACGTGCGTTCGGCTGAGCCGGCTCTGCCGCAGGACTCTGCAGACCAATGTGGCCATCGGCCTCGGCTGGACCGGCCTCGTGGTTGTGGCGGCTGCTTTCGGGGTGTTGGGACCCGCCGGCGCCAGCATTGCCGCCGTGTTGCACAACCTGAGCACACTGATCGTGCTGGCCAATGCCGGCCGGCTTTTGCGGTTTGACGATCCGCTGTCCAAGTCGAAGAGCTAACGCACCACGCAATCGACGTCGCCCGGTTTCGTTCCACTGCCGGCGCCCGTCTGTGAGCCGGTCGTGGTTGAAAACGACGGAGGCGGTGTGAATTGAATGCCAGGGTTGGTCGGCAGAATGACCGGGGGTTGCTGGAAAGAGGGCGTAAAGCCGAACTGGCCGGCGCTGAAGTTCTGGGAACCGCCACCGTTGCTGAGGTTGATCGCTCCGTCCAACACCTGCACGTAGAGGCCCGGAGGAATCCCCGTGGGTCCGGCGTTGCCGGCGTTCTGTGCGAGCAGCAGCGGTGCTTCGAGGTTGAGGGAATGCATGCTCACGTGCCGGAAAACCGCCGATGACGTGTAGCCATCGGTGGCCACCGCCACCGCGGGCCGCATCGGCCACCGAAGGTTCTGCCCGGTCAGGGCGCTGCGATCTTCTGCCACGTACTGGGCGATCAAGGTGGCGCCGTGGATATCGATGGCCGCCAGTGGCGTGGCCAAGGTGAAGCTATGGATGCCGAGCTTGCCCAGTGGGCCCGCAGCGATACGTACTCGTCCCGTGGTCAGCACCAGCACGGCCACGTTCTCCGCGGGGCTCGCCGCGTGGAACACGTACTTTTCGATCCGCAGCTCCGTGTCCGGCCCGAGCGTCGCCGCGCTGCCGTCGAGCAGCGCGACTCGCGCGTAGGCTGCGTGCCTGGTTGCGAGCGTATCCCCTTGCTCGAACGGCGAATTGAGCGCCAATACCTTGAGCGCACCGTTCGCTTCCCTCGCCAACAAGCTGCCGTTCAAGTCGGTCACGGTGCCGACCGACGCCGCGCCGGCCGTTGCGCCGATCAAGAGCAACGCCAGCATCAGGCAGGACTTAGTTGCAATACATTTTTTTGGCAGCGGCACTGTTGGTTGCTCCCGTGTCGGTCGTCGCTCCCGAAGAGGAGGACGTGGGCTTGGTGTTCGTGGCGTTCCCTGAGGAATCGTCACCCTGCGCCGTTCCGGCGGTGGAAACGACGGTGACGTCCACATTGATGTCGTCAATGACGGTACTGGCCGCCGTAACGACGCTGGCAGTTACCGGCGCCGAATTCGCGACGGGCGGCAGCACCGTTGTGCACCCAGGCAGCGCCGGTGATGCCGCGCATTGCGCGACCGTCGGCAACACCGCTTCGCAGCCGGTCAACGCGGGGGTTGTCTGGCATTGAGCCAGCGTCGGCAGCACCACATTGCAACCGGCCATCGCCGGAGTTACGGAACACTGAGCCACTGTCGGCAGCACCACGCTGCAACCGGCCGTTGCCGGAGATGCCGAACACTGAGCCAGAGTGGGTAGCACCACGTTGCAACCGGCCGTTGCCGGAGATGCGGAACAATGAGCGACGGTCGGCAGCACCACGTTGCAACCCGCCGTCGTCGACACCGCGGTGCACTGGGCCAGCGTCGGTAGCACGCTGCTACAACCGGCGATCGAGGGGTTGGTCTCGCATTGCGCCAGCGTCGGGGGCGGGGGCGGCGCGGAGGAGTACAGAGAGGGAGCCTGCGTCAGGGTACCGGTCACCGAACCGGCGATACTGATGGCGCCGCCTGCAAATAAAGCCACGGAGCTGCCCGTGAGGCTCCCGTTCAAGGTCAATGTATTGGGCGACCCGACGTAGGTGCCGCTCGCGGCATCGTAGCCGGCGTGCAACGCTACCGGTCCGCCGGCCGTAACCAGGGAGCCGGTGTCGAGAAGCATGGCCCCGTATGCCGTCAAGGTGATGGACGAGCCGGTGATCGCAAAATAGCAATCGCCGCAGGTCCCGGTCCCGGCGACGGTCAGCGTTCCGCCGGAGTTGACGTTGATCGCGCCGACCGCGGTAATTCCGGCAATGGTCAGACTGCCGCTGTTGCTGAAGTAGATCGGGCCCTGGGAATTGACGTTGTAAAGGTTGCCGACGTTGCCGAGAAGCGGCGCTGTGCTGCTGCCGATGCCGGTTGCATCACCCGAGTCGAGGTACAAGGACCCGGCAGTAACCAGACCCCCCACACCCTGCAGCACCGCTCCCGCCGCAGACACCAGAACGGATCCGCTGCCGCCATCGATCGGAGCATCCAGCGTGATGTCGCCGACGCCGGGCGTCTCCAGCACCACCCCGAATCCCAATGCGCCCGAGGAAGCGATGCCACCGGCCGCGGGAATGTTTCCGACGGCGGGCACGCTTCCCACGGTGAAGCTGTTGCCATCCGCCAGAGAAAAGCCGGATGACCCATTGGCGCTGCCGGCGATGGTGCCGACGGCGTTGGATGCATCGTTGAGCCCGACACTGCCGTTCGCAGCAACCGCCGAGACGGATGCGGCGGTGATCGGGGCTCCGCTGCTGGCCTGGACGATGTCCCCGCCGGTTGCCTGCAGCGCGACCACACCGTTCGCCGTGCTCACGGTAACGGGGGCATTGAGTGTAATGCCGGCGCCCGCCTGCAAACCGATGTTACCCGTCGTCGCCTGCACTCCCGAGATCGATGCGACGGTGCCGACCGTTACCGCTGCGGTACTGCTGAAGCTGAAGCCCTGGCCTCCCACCCCGGCAATCGCACCGGAGACGCTGTTCGAGGGCTCGCTCAGGCTCACCGAGCCGTTGGGCGCGCTTGCGGCAAGCGCGGCAACGCTGATGGTCGCCGGCGCCGACACATCGATGGCTTGGGTGATGTTGCCGCCGGCCGCCGTCAACACCAGCGTGCCGGTTGCCGCAATAATCGGCGCATTGATATGGACGCTCTGGTCGGCCGCCAAGGTCAGCGTGTTCGAATTGCTCCACGACACGGGGGACGCGACGGAAATCGTCCCGACCGCCGATGCGCTCGAGGACGTCGACACGATGACATTCCCCAGGCCCAACTCGCTCTCCAGGTCGGTCACCGAGAGAATCGAGGTCGGGTTCGATCCGGTAATGGTGAATGGCGCCGATCCGGGAAGATTGATGCCGCTGCTCGGGCCTGTCGCGATCGTGATATCCGTGGGATCCAGCAATAAATTCCCTGTCCATCCGTGCGGCGCGCGCAGGTCGGCTTGACCCTCGAAGTCCAGAATTCCCGCGCTCGAGGCTTCGACCGATCCGCCGTTGCCGCCCTGTGCGCCGCCGCGGGCGGAGATGTCACCGTACATCTGGGTTTGCTGTTCCGACCAGACGACTATCTTGCCGCCGTCGCCGGCGTTTTCTGCATCGGCCATGATCCGTGCCATCGGGCCGACGTAGGTGAGGGCGGCATTTTGAACGGTGGGATTGCTGCCGTGAGTATCGCCGCCGATCAACACACTGCCGCCGCCGGTCCGTCCGCTGGCATCGACCGTGGCGTCCCCGGTGAGCGCGACCCGATTGCCCAGCACCTCGATCTCGCCGCCCGTGCCTGCGCCAGCGGCGCTCGTCACGCTGGCCGCCCCGAGCGTGGTGTCGCCGCTGGATTTGAACACGATTTTGCCGTTCGCTCCTGCCACGGCACTGTCGGCACTGACGAAACCGAGCTGATTGACGAGGGCGCCGTAGATGCCGATCCGGCCGCTGTCGGCCACGACGCTGCCGACATTGAGCGCCTGATTGCCGGGGGCGCTGATGACCACCCGCATGGCGGGATCGGAGGAGTCGGCGAGATCGACACTTTGCCCCGCGGCCAGCATGACATCGCCGCCCGGAGCAGTGATGATGCCGCTGTTGCCGACGCTCGGGGCGATCAGGTAAACCTGCCCGCCGCTCGGGGTGGTGATGGCGCCCCGGTTGGTAACGTCACCCAGCGCACCCGTGCCGCTGAAATTGAATTTGCCGGCGAGAAAATCGGCGTTGGTCAAATTCAGGCTCGACGCCACCAGGCCGTTGACGTTCACCTGAGCGCCCGGTCCAAACAGCATCCCGTTGGGATTGATCAGGAACACCTTGCCGTTCGATTGCAACGCGCCGAAGATTTGAGACGGATTCTGTCCGGTAACGCGGTTCAACACGGTGCTCGACGAGCTTTGCTGGATGAATCTCGTGAGCTCGCCCGCACCGATCGAAAAGCTCTGCCAATTGATGATGGCGCCCGGTGAATTGGTGATGGACAGCTGATTGCCCGACCCGATGATGCTGACCTGGCCATTGATGATTTGGGGGCCGGTCGGATTGGCTAACGCAGCGCCACAGCCGAAAGCACCGGCAAGCAGCGCAGCCAGCCTCTGCGGCCGGCGCGAGGCGACGCGATCAGGGTATGAGCGGCGGCACATCATTTTTGCAGTCCTCTCCATGGGGGGCTAAAAGGTCACGGCCAGCGAGACATCGAAGCGCTGCTCGCCTCTTTGCTGCGCATCCGAAGCGCTGACGACGTGTCCGTAGTCCATTTGCAGGGACAGGGCTCTGCCTCGGGCGAGGCGGAAACCCATGCCCGAACTGTCCACCGACACGTGTGTCTCTTCGCCCGGCAGCGCGTCATTGCGCGACACACGTCCGTCGTCAAAGAATCCGAACAGCAGGCACTGCATGGCCCGGCTCCCGGCGATTGCGCACAAATTGGGGGTATCCAGCTCCGCGCTGGCGGTGAATCCCTCGTCATCCGAGATTTCACGCTCATGCAACCCGCGCACCGATGCGGCGCCGCCGACACCAAACTGCTCTCCCGGCACCAGCGCATCACGGGTTGCCTGGCCGTTCACGGTCAAGCGCATGCGCCATTCACCCGCCAGCGGCCGATCGTACCCGGCACCGTATCGCAGCAGGCCATAGCCCGGAGTCGCGCCGGACCGCGCGGCGGTGAAGTCGGTATCGCTCGCCTGCGCGCCTCCGGGGATGTTGCGCACGCCGGTCAGGTAAAAATTCCAGTTGCCGCTCGGCAAGGCCCATCGTCCGACGTAAGACAGACTCAGAGGGTCGACCGTGACGTCACCGCTCAGCTGCAGGCCGAGCAATTCGATGTCGTTGCGAAAGGCCTTGCGGTCGAAACCCACGATCAATTGCGAGTCGTAGTGTCCGATGCGCGGCCACTCGTGATTGTAGTGCGCGCCGAACACGCTGCCCGCGCCGCTCACCGTGAGATCGACGAGCCCGGCGGAGACCGAGCCCGCGTTGATATTGGAATAGCTGCCGTAGAAATCCAGCGAATCACCCTCCGCGTACAGAGGAATGTGGTAGCCCGCGCCGTATACATCGAGCTTGCTCGGATTCGAAAGACTGGTGGTGTACTGCACGCTGAATACGTGATCGAGGCCCCATAAATTGAAATTCTGGTACTGCAGGGTGATGTGATTGCGGCCGGAGGGGTCGAAACCGGAGTTGTCCAGCAACGCACCGGCCGACCACGTCTTCTCATCGGCCACCTGCACGACGGCGTCGATCACGCCCGGTTGAGCGCTGCCTCGCAGCTGCAGATTGGCGTTTTTCGTCGGGTTCTCATTAGCGACCTCGAGGTCGGTCGACAACGCGTCGGTATTGGGAATTGCGCCCTCCTCGAGGGCAGGCAGGCTGCGGCGAATATTGGCCTCATCGTGAAACGCATTGCCTTGGACGAGCACCTTGCCAATCCGGCTTTCGACGACCTGCAGGCGCACCACGCCCTGGTTCAATTCCTGCTCGGGGACGACCACCTTCACCAAGCTGAAGCCGCGCTTGCGATAGGCCTCTTGCAGGGCACCCACGGCCCGCTCGACGTAGCCGAAGTCGCGGCCCTTACCGGCATACCCCGCAAGCAAGGAGCGTATCGTCGCCGGATCGAGCAAGGTATTTCCTTCGACCTCGAATCGAGCGATGTCGAAGGCGCCGATCGTATTGCCCGTCGCGGCACGGGCGAGCACCGGTGCTGAAACCAGCAGCAACAGACCGAGGGCCGGCCCTGAGAGTAATTTTGCAATCATGGATGGGTGAGGTGCGCATCGCGTGGATCTTATGGGGCTCTTATACCGCGATGCAGCGTCCGCAAAACGTGAGCGGATCGACGTCTGGGCGTGCCGCTTGCGATAGCAGTCCCCAAGGCCTGCGGCGGTACCGAGACGGTCACGACCAGCGCTCGTCAGTCACTCGCGCCCGCGTATCTCTTGCGGTACTCGGCGGGGGTGATGCCGACAACCCGGACGAAGGCGCGTCGCAGGGTGTCGGAATCGGCAAATCCGCATTGCGAGGCAGTTTGCTTGGGGGCCACGCCCGATTCCAGCAAGCGTCGGGCCGCGGTCACGCGCGCCTCTTCCACCCAGGTCGCCGGTGTAATTCCCACCTCTTGACGGAACAGGCGGGCAAAATGGCGGGGACTCAAACCCGTTCGCTGCGCGAGATGTTGGACGCTGTGATCGGCGGCGGGATTTGCTGCGATCCAGCGCTGGACCTCCTGCAGCGCCGAGCGGCCCACCGGTACCGTTTCGCCCTTGCGACTGAACTGCAATTGGCCGCCGGGTCGCTTGAAGAACATGACGAGCTGCGCCGCCACCCGCATCGCCATATCGCGGCCCAGGTCCTCCTCGACCAGCGCCAAGGAAAGATCCAGTCCCGCGGTCACGCCCGCCGCCGTGCGCAGGCGTCCATCACGCACATGAATCGCATCCGCGTCGATGTTGATTGCCGGAAACGCCCGCGCCAAGCGATCGGCCACCGCCCAGTGCGTCGTGATGCGCCGTCCGTCCAGCAGGCCGGTCGCCGCCAGAAAAAATGCGCCGCTACAGACCGAGCCAAAGCGACGCATCCCCGGAGTGACCTTGCACAGCCAATCCACGACGCCGGCAGCGGGCACGATATCCGGGGCGTTGGGTGAACCGGCGACGAGAAGCGTATCGATTTTCTCGCGGAAGCCCTCACCGATCACCATGTCCGGCACGAGCCGGGCGCCGGACGAACTGCGGATCGGACCGGGCCGGCTGGCGATGACGCGCAGCGCGTAGGCATCCGTGCGCCCCTGCATATTCGCCGCGCGCGCCTGCACATTCGCCTCGGCGAACACGTCGAGCGGCCCCGAGACATCCAGCAACTGAACGCCCGGCATGGCAAGGATTGCGATCGTCTTGGTTTTGCGCATGGAACTCGGTGTCCGTCCGGCAGGCAATGGTGTCCGTCCCGGCAGGTAATTGGCCGTATTCGTCGTGTCGCGTCTATTGTGGACAAGGTACTCCCGGGGCGAGAATTTCTCCACACCCCAACAGGAGGAAAAGCCATGAATTCAAGCATCGAAGGCATCAGCATTCCCGACAGCCGACTGGCGCGCGAAGTGACCGAGTTGGTTCGAGACACCGAATCTGCACTGCTGTTTCACCACTCCAGTCGCGTCTATTACTTCGGCGCACTGGCCGGCAGGCGCCGCGGCCTGAGCTTCGATCGGGAATTGCTCTATGCGGGCGCGATGTTTCACGACATGGGCTTGACCGCGAAACACAGCAGCGTCGATCAGCGCTTCGAAGTCGATGGTGCGAATACGGCGCGCGATTTCCTCCGCAGCCATGGAATCGGGCAGCAGGACATCGATCTGGTCTGGACCGCGATCGCGCTGCACACGACGCCCGGCATTCCCGAGCACATGCATCCGGTAGTCGCCCTGGTCACCGCCGGCGTGGAGATGGATGTGCTGGGGCTGGCTTATTCCGAGTACAGCGACGCCGAGCGCGAGTCCGTGGTGCGCGCGCATCCGCGCAGCGGGCGTTTCAAGGAAGAAATCATCCAGACCTTCTACGATGGCATCAAGCGCAAGCCGGACACCACCTTCGGCAACGTCAAGGCGGACGTGCTCGCGGACAAGGTTCCGGGCTTCCGTCGCGGCAACTTCTGCAGCGTGATCCGCGGGTCTGCCTGGCGGTAATCGGCGTAGCCGGCGACGACAACAATGCTCGCCGCCGGCGGCCCCATAGGGAATCGTCATATGCAGATGCAGATCCGGCAGTTCCCGTCCCAGCGCACGACGCTTAGTCTGTCCTCTAATCCGACGACCGAGCCGGACTTCACGGAGGATCTGAGTACCAATGACAACGAGAGGCGTTTCCACGACACAGTCCGTACAACAACCTCTCGGTTGCGAGGATCTTTTATTTATCGAGCTTCAGGCGATCTACGACGCCGAAAGTGAATTATCGGCGACGCTCCCGGAATTATCCAAGGTGGTCGAATTGCAGGCCCTGCGAAAACTCATGGAAGAGAGAGGGTCCCAAGCCCAGCAGATCATCCAAGAAATTCAGGAGGTGTTCGAGGAGATGGATCAAAGGCCGCGGCGCAAGCGCAATCCTGCTGCCGAAGGGCTGGTCTGGGCGGCGCGAGAGCACATCCGGGAAATAGCGCCGGGTCCTGCGCTTGACGTCGCGCTGATCGCGTCGATTCAAAAGACGGAATACTATTGCACAGCCGCGCGGGCCACAGCCGAAGCACTCAGTGAAGCGGCCTTTCACGAATACGCCCTGGGAGCGATGGGGAGAGCAATCGAAGAAGGGGTGAAATTCGCTGACCGGCTGAACCAACTCGCTCGGACGGAGGTAATTCCAGCGCTGTTGGCGCTCGAGGCCGAGGGACAGCTCGAGACCGAGGGACAAGGCCTGTCGGGCGGATAGTAAGGCCGGCCGAGCGGATGGTAATGAGCTCAGCCGGCCGGGCGGCCGCATCAGCGACGCGTAACGGACTTTCTGCGTTCCGGCCGTCGGGAAATTCGAAGAACGACGAGCGCAGCCGAGACCCCAATCAGGGGAAGAAGGACGACGGCATTGATCTTATGAACGATCAGGGTTCCGGATAGAAGGGCGCCGAAGAGATAAGAGACGACCACTGAGCTCTGAATTTTGATGTCCTTGATGCCGAGTCGACTGCCTTGGTAAATCGAATCCGCGATGGTCGACACGAGTTTCGTGAGTGTCGTCGTAAATACGATGGTCGTCGGTCCAATCGTCTGGCCCATGACCGCCTGAATTCCCATGGCAAGCGCGAGCAGCAATATTTGCAGGTGGTCCGAGGGCGCGTACTTGACGGGCGGTGTCCATAGCGCGTACATGGCAAAGAACAGAAGAAGTGCCACCTCGCTGACCAGCAACAAGTTGAGCGCCTGCTTTGGATCGCGGCTGCGTCGCTGCAAAACGCCGATAGCGCAGCCACTCACGAACCCGGTCAGTGCGACGATGCATCCCATGGCGGCTTGAGAGTCGCTCTGCGCCACGTAGTATGCGAGCAGCGCAAAGTTGCCCGTCATGGCCGATGCGAACACCCCGCCCAACGAGGCAAAGCTCACGATATCGACTGAACCGGCCGCAAATGCGGTCAGTACCAGAATCCATTCGACAGGGTCCAATTTCAGGTTGTCGAGCATAAGGGTGTTATAAGCCCATGCAATTTTTGCCTAAGCGCGAATATGACTTATCGGTAAGATTGGTTGGCATCGGGCGTCCGCAGCGCTATAGAAGCGAATTGAAGCATGAACATCAAGGCACATCTGTCGCGATGGTGGGCGACTGAGCTCGAGCCCGAGGATGTGCCCGACCTCGCCGAGCTCAATGGTGCCATGGAGCACCTCTCTGCGAATCAGCGTATTGAACGCGCCGTCGAGCTGCTTCCGGGCAATCATGTGCTGACCTCGAGTTTCGGCGCCCAGGCAGCGGTCATGTTGCATCTCGTGAACACCATAGTACCGGGCGTGCCCGTCGTCTTGCTCGACACGGGTTATCTTTTCCCGGAAACCTATGGCTTCATCGATAGGTTGACTGATCGGCTCAAACTCAACCTCAAGGTGTTTCGCGCCGACTCGTCTCCGGCGTGGCAAGAGACGAGATTCGGCAAGCTATGGAATCAGGGTCTCGTGGGCATCGAGCGCTACAATCGCATCAACAAACGGGAGCCTCTGGACCGTGCTTTGAACGAGCTTCAAGCGGGTACCTGGTTTGCGGGTCTGCGCCGCGCGCAAGCGCAGACGCGTTCGCAGATCGCCCCGATTGAATTCAAGCGCGGGCGCTACAAGGTCCATCCACTCTTCGACTGGAGCGACCGGGACATCGGTCAGTATCTCGGGAAGCACCACCTGCCATATCACCCGTTGTGGGAGAAGGGCTATCTGTCCATTGGCGACTGGCACACCACACGCTCACTCGCCGAGGTCGACAGCATGGAGGAGTTGCGATTTTTTGGCTTGAAGCGCGAGTGTGGCCTGCACGAAGAATAGGGGCGCGGAAGAATAAGGGCGCGAACGCTCACGCGCCTAGCCGAAGAGCATCCGCTCACTCACGGTTCCCAGCATCAACGCGATGAGTGTCCGGGTAATTCGGGCCGGCAGGCGCAGGGTGATGCGCGAGGCAATCAATACCCCCGGAATCGACCCAAGAAGCAGAGCGGCCAGTACGTTGAAGTTCACGTGACCCAGGAGCGCATGCCCCAGTCCTGCAATCAGGGTGATCGGCAGCGCATGAGCGATATCGGTGGCAATCAATCGGTCCGAGCTGAGCCTCAAGGGATAGAGCGCAAGCAGCATGACCACGCCGAGTGCCCCCGCGCCCACCGAGGTCAACGTGACCGCAACGCCCAACACCAATCCCGCCAGTGCGGTGAGCATGATCTTGTGGCGCTCCACCTGCACGAGGGCGCGGGCCGTCACCTTGAGTCCAAGACGCTGAAGCGGCGTCTGAAGAATGAGTCCCAGCGCGGTCAGTGCAAGAATTATCGCGAGGGAGCGGGACGTGAACGTATCGGCGGCGCTCGGCACTCGACGCGTAAGCCATAGACCGAACATCACTGCCGCCGCTCCCGGGACACTCCCGAGCATCAGTCGCCCGACGACCGGCCAGTCCACCCGCCGGCTGAATCCAAAGGAGGCGGTCGCAACCAGCTTCGTGGTTGCGGCAAACAGGAGATCCGTCCCCACTGCAACCGTCGGGGATTGCCCGAAGAGCAGCATCAGTATCGGCGTCATCATCGATCCCCCACCCACGCCGGTGAGGCCCACCAGGGTCCCGACCAGAAATCCCACGGCTACGTAGAGAGGAGTGTCGGGCATGGCCGGTTCAGGGTACCGACTTGTATCCCGATCATTTAGATCGGCTTGCTATAAGCGTATGTCCGGCGGGTATATCCGATCCGAGTCGGATGGTGGGACGGCTGGGACTCGAACCCAGGACCAAAGCCTTAAAAGGGCCTTGCTCTACCAACTGAGCTACCGTCCCCGATTGAGCGGCGCATGATAGCCCAACTGAGGGGCGGCAGACCACGGGCCGCTGGAGGCACTTTGATTATCCATCTCATCGACGGTACCTACGAGCTGTTCCGCCATTTCTACGGCCTGCGGCGCTTTACCAAGGGCAACGACCGGCCCTACGGCGCCGTGGTCGGGGTGCTCAATGGCACGCTGCAGATGATCGAGGAGGGCGCGGCCTACGTGGGCGTCGCCACCGACCATGTCATCGAATCCTTTCGCAACGGCCTGTGGAGCGGCTACAAAACGGGCGACGGCATCGAGCCCGCCCTCAAGGCGCAATTCCACCCGCTGGAAGAGGCGCTCCAGGCAATGGGCGTGACGGTATGGCCCATGGTCGAGCTGGAGGCGGACGATGCGCTCGCGTCCGCGGCTGCGATCGCGGCACGCGACGAGCGTGTGCGCAAGGTATGCATCTGGACCCCGGACAAGGATTTGGCGCAATGCGTGCGCGCCGACCGGGTGGTTCAGGTCGATCGCAAGAACAAGGCGATCCGCGATGCCGAGGCGGTGCGCGCCAAGTTCGGCGTGAGCGCGGAGCTGATCCCCGATTACCTGGCGCTGGTCGGCGACAGCGCCGACGGATTCCCTGGCATCGCGGGGATCGGGCCGAAAGGCGCCGCAGGGCTGCTGTCCCGATATGGCAGGATCGAGCTGTTTCCGCCGGAGTTGCTGGGCGAACGACGCGAGCTCGCGCTGCTTTTCAAGAAGCTCGCGACCTTGCGCACCGATGCGCCGCTGTTCACGGATGTGCAGACGCTGAAATGGGGCGGGCCCACCGTGGAGTTTGGGGCCTGGTGCGAGCGGGTGGGCGATTCGCGGTTGAGCGCGCGGGCGCAAAAAGCCGCGGCAACCCTCCCGGTCTGAGTCAGCTGCCGCCGCCCGCCACGATGCAGCCCGAGTCCAACAGCAGATCTCCGCTGGGGCCGGTTCCGGTCAGCAGGATGAATCCCGGCCCACTCGCATATTGCATTCCGGCCACGACCACCGTGTAGCTGCCCATGTGATGCCGGGCGTCCGGACTCGAGGCCGCGACCAGCTCGAAGGGGTTCGTGGTCTCGAGTCCTTGAGCGGCGAGCTTCATGGCCTGGAACGGAAAGCCCGCGACCGTCATGGATGACCAGCGATCGGTCACCTTGTCGGCGGCGGTCTTGAGCGAGTCGACCACATCCGGGCGCAGACACTCGATATGAATATGGAACTGGTCCTGCCTGCGGGTGGCTGCGGTGCCCACGACCAGGGCCACGTCGGTTCTCGGCACTGCGTGGCCCACGAAAGTCGAGAGCAGCGCCCGCGTTCGCCAGGCCTCAGCAAAATAATTGGGAAGGTTCGGATCGAGCAACTCAGAGGCGTCGGTGCCGGTCATGGTCTGCGTGGGGATGAGCAGATAGTGCGCCCCGCCATCCGGATCGGCGAGCACTGCGTAGCCGGAGGCGCCGGAGCTCGGGCCCGCTGGAAAGACCACTTTCTCGCACGGGGCTGGGTCCTCGTGTTCGGTCCAATGGATGACGCACTGGTCTTGCACGATCTGACGATAAGCGTCACGGCCGGCGGCCGGCGGCAAGTCTTTGGACTTCGCAGTTCCGTCATTGCTCGCGCAAAGTCCGATCGCGGCGGCGAGGAGGAGCGAGGCGGTGCGGGCTCCAGCATGGGTCGGGCGGTGCATCGAATTCCTTTTATCACAAACGGGAGGGTCTGAGGGCGCTCGCGCCCCGGGGTGATGGACGAGGCAATTTTATAGAAAAAAATCTTTAAAAATAAACAATTTGTGTAGCTTTACGAGAATTGACATATAGTCAATTGACTGCTTTTTGGCGCTCACTTGCGTGCCCCGGGCGCTTGCGGCACATTCGATCGGACACACACATGAAGGGCACCGATGGACATTCACGAATATCAAGCGAAGGAGCTCCTGTCCGGATTCGGGGTGGCGGTGCCCCCCGGAGGCGTTGCCTATAGCCCGGAACAGGCAGTGTACGTCGCGACGGAGCTGGGCGGTTGGCACTGGGCGGTCAAAGCCCAAATCCATGCCGGCGGGCGCGGCAAGGCGGGAGGCGTCAAGCTCTGCCGGACCTACCAGGAAGTGGCCGTCGCCGCGAAGACGTTGCTCGGCGCGACGCTCGTGACCCACCAGACCGGGCCCGAGGGCAAGACGGTGCATCGGTTGTACGTGGAGAAAGCCGAGCCTTTCGTGCATGCCACGTACCTCGGACTGGTTCTCGACCGGAAGATCGAGCGCATCCGCGTGATCGCCTCGGCGGAAGGCGGCGTCGAGATCGAGGAGATCGCCGCGAGCCGCCCCGAATCCATCTTGCAGCAGCAGGTGGACCCCGCCGTTGGCCTGCAGGCTTTTCAGGCCCGCGAGCTGGCCTTCGGAATGGGCCTCAATATCAAGCAGGTGAGCCAGGCCGTGACCATGATTCTGGGATGCTATCGGGCGTTCCGCGATCTGGACGCTACCATGGTCGAGATCAATCCCATGGTGGTCACCAAGGATGACCGGGTGCTCGCGCTCGATGCCAAGATGTCCTTCGACGACAACGCCATGTTCCGCCGGCCCAAGGTCGCCGAGATGCGCGATGCGGCCGAGGAGGACCCGCGCGAGACTCAGGCGGCCGCGTTCGGGCTCAATTACGTGGGCCTCACCGGCGACATCGGCTGCATCATCAACGGCGCAGGCCTGGCGATGGCGACCATGGATATGATCAAGCACGCGGGCGGCGAGCCCGCCAACTTCCTGGACGTGGGCGGCGGTGCATCGCCCGAGCGCGTTGCCGCAGCCTTCAATCTGGTGTTGTCCGATCGCAACGTCAAGGCGATCCTGGTGAACATCTTCGCCGGCATCAATCGGTGCGATTGGGTGGCACAGGGCGTGGTGCAGGCCGCCAAAGACCTGCGGGTGCCGCTGGTGGTGCGTCTCGCCGGTACCAACGTCGCAGAGGGGCGGCGCATCATTGCGGAGTGCGGTCTGCCGATCATCTCGGCCGACACCCTGGCGGAAGCCGCGCACAAGGCCGTCGCGGCGTCGCGCGGCGACGCCGGCGGCGCCCGCCGCGCCGGAGGTGTGCGATGAGCATTCTCATCGACGAGACCACGCCCGTCATCGTGCAGGGGTTCACCGGCGATAAGGCCACTTTCCACGCCAGGGAGATGATCGCCTACGGCACGCGCGTGGTCGGCGGCGTCACGCCCGGCAAGGGCGGCCAGACTCATCTGGACCGTCCGGTATTCAACACCGTCAAGGACGCGGTCCGGGAGACCGGCGCGGAGGCAAGTCTTGCATTCGTGCCGCCGCCGTACGCGGCCGATGCGCTGATGGAGGCGGCCGACGCCGGACTGAAACTGGTGTGCATCATCACGGACGGCATCCCCGCGCAAGACATGATGCGCGTCAAGCGCTATCTGCGCCGCTATCCGAAGGAGCACCGCACCACCGTCGTCGGTCCCAATTGCGCCGGCATCATCAGCGCGGGCAAGGCGATGCTCGGGATCATGCCGAGCAACATCTACGTCCGCGGCAACGTCGGCGTGGTCTCCCGTTCGGGCACCTTGGGCTACGAGGCGGGCTCGCAGATGAAGGCGCTCGGCATCGGCATCTCGACGAGCGTCGGCATCGGCGGCGATCCGATCAACGGCAGCTCGTTCCTCGATCATCTCAAGCTGTTCGAAGGTGATCCGGAGACCAAGGTCGTGGTCATGATCGGCGAGATCGGCGGTCCGCAGGAATCGGAGGCCGCCAAGTGGGTCCGGGAGAACATGACCAAGCCCGTCGTCGGCTACGTCGCCGGGCTGACCGCGCCGAAGGGACGCCGCATGGGCCATGCGGGCGCCATCATCTCCGCCGAGGGCGATAGCGCCGCGGAAAAAGCCGAGATCATGAAATCCTACGGGCTGCTCGTCGCCCCGAGCGCCGCCGAGCTCGGGGCGACGGTCGCGCTGGCGCTGGCCAAGGCGGGTTGAGCATGCATGAAGCGCCCGGCGGCTTCTCGCGGGCGGAGCTGCTGTTCGACCTGTTGCTCGAGGTGGTGGAGCGTTACGAGCCGAAGGTGGCAGCCGTGCTGAGAGGCGAGCTCACCACCTCCGGCATGCCCGCCGAGCTGCTGGCGCGGACGCTGCAGGCGCAGGGCATCTGGTTCCAGCTGCTGTCGATCGCCGAGCAAAATCGCGACATGCGCAACCGGCGCGAGGTGGAGCGCGAGCGCGGTTACGAGCAGCTGCGCGGGACCTTCGCCGGCGTCTTCGCGGCGGCTGCCGCGGAGGGCGTGAGCGCGGCGCAGATCCGCCGTGCCATGTCCGATCTCAAGGTGCGGCCGGTGATCACCGCGCATCCGACCGAGGCCAAGCGCGTCACCGTGCTGGAACGCCATCGGCGGATCTATTTGCGCTTGCTCGAGCTGGAGTCGCCGCGCTGGACGGATCGCGAGCGCCACGAGCTGATCGAGGCGCTCGGGGAGGATATCGAGCTCCTCTGGCTCACCGGTGAGCTCAAGCTGCAGAAGCCGACGGTGGAACAGGAAGTGGCCTGGGGACTGTATTTCTTCGACGAGAACCTCTTCGACGCGGTGCCCCAGCTGCTGGCGAAAGCGGCCCGCGCTTTCGCCAAGCAGTTCCCCGGGGAGGTGTTCGAGGTTCCCTCCTTCTTTCAGTTCGGCTCCTGGATCGGCGGCGATCGCGACGGCAATCCCTACGTCACCAGTGATGTCACCCGGCGGGCGCTGTGGGCGACGCGGCTCGCGAGCTTGAGGCGCTACCGCAGCCGCCTCAACGAGCTGGTGCGTAATCTCAGCATCGAGGACAACGCTCTGGAGCTGCCCGAGTCCTTCCGTCAGGCGGTGGCCGAAGCGATCGAGACCACACCGCAGGGTGAAGTCTGCGCCGCACGCAATCGCGGCGAAATTTTCCGCCAGTTCGTCGGCTGCATGATGGCGCGGCTCGACCTCAACATCGCCGCCGCCGAGTCCGAAAGCGCCGCGACCGGGACCGGCGGATATGCCAGCGCCGATCGGCTGATGGAGGACATCGATCTGATGCGTGGCGCTCTGGAAAGCGCCGGCGCCAAGCGGCTCTCCGACGCGCTGCTGCTGCCGCTGCGCCGGGAAGTGGGGATATTTCGCTTCTGCACCGTTCGTCTCGACGTGCGCGAGAACAGCATGCGGGTGAATCAGACCCTCGCCGCCATGTTTCGCGCGCGGCAGGGGGGCGCGGAGCCGCCCGCGGTGGAGTCCGAGGAGTGGAAAGCGTGGCTGCGAGCGGAGCTGGCCGCGCCGCGCGCCGAGCCTGTGCCGTACGAGGGGCTCCCGGCCGATGCCGCGGAAACGCTGAGGACGTTCCGCACCATCGCGCGCATGCGCGGGGAGATCGACCGGGAGGCGTTCGGCGCTCTGATCCTCAGCATGACGCGCAGCGCCGCCGACATCCTCGGCGTCTATTTGCTGGCCAAGGAAGCGGGGTTGTTCGCCGATGCCGCCGCAGTCGAACGCTGCACGTTGCCGATCGTGCCGTTGCTCGAGACCATTCCCGATCTGCGCCGGGCCGCAGCCATCCTCAAGGAGCTGCTGGCCGTGCCGCTGGTGCAGCGCAGCCTGTATGTGCAGGGCAGGAATCAAGAGGTGATGATTGGCTACTCGGACTCCAACAAGGATGGCGGTTATTTCACGGCCCACTGGGAGCTCGCCAAGGCGCAGAGCACCCTGAGCCGCCTCGGCCAGGAGCTCGGCGTGACCATCTCCTTCTTCCACGGCCGGGGCGGGTCCGTGAGTCGGGGAGGAGCGCCGGCCGGCCGCGCCATCGCGGCCTCGCCGGCCGGGTCCATCCGCGGGCAGTTCCGGGTCACGGAACAGGGCGAAGTGGTCTCCTTCAAGTACGCCAACCGGGGCACGGCCGCCTATCAGATCGAGCTGCTGGGCTCATCGGTGGTCGAGCACGTACTGCGCTCGGAGCGCGAGGCTGCGCTCGTTCCGGTGCACGAGTTCCATGAAGCGATGGAAGCACTGTCCGGCACGTCGTGGTCCGCGTATCGCAAGCTCATGGAAATACCGACCATGCTCGAATACCTGCAACAATCGAGTCCGCTCGAGGAGCTGTCGATGCTCAACATCGGCTCGCGCCCGGCGCGCCGTACTCAGGCCAGGACCTTGGCCGATCTTCGCGCCATTCCCTGGGTGTTCGCGTGGACCCAGAACCGGCACATGCTGTCCGGCTGGTACGGCGTCGGCAGCGGCATCAAGGCGTTCCTGGACGTGCGCAAGGAGCGGGGATTGGACTTGCTCCGGCGCATGTTTCGCGATGCGCGATTGTTTCGGCTGATCCTCGACGACGTCGAGCGCACGCTCTCGCAGGTGGATCTGACGATTGCCAGCGAATATGCGGGTCTGGTCGAGGACGAGTCGGTGCGCGCGCCGATATTCGCGCAGGTCGCGGAGGAATACCGGCTGACCTGCGAGATGATTCTGCGCATCTCCGGCGGCGCCTGCATTGCCGAGCGCTTTCCGCAGTTTCGGCGGCGGCTGACGCGCAGGCTCAAGACCTTGAACGAGGTCAGCCGGGAGCAAGTCCACCTGCTGCGGGCGCATCGCGCCGGGGGAGGCGAGGAGGTGCGCACGGCGCTCCTCATGTCGATCAACTGTGCGGCGGCGGGGTTCGGGGCGACCGGATAGCGGCCAGATCTTTTCACCGGAGAATCAGCATGAGCTTTACCAGCATCGAGCCCGCGACCTCGCGCCTGCACCGATCGGAGCTTGCCGTGCCCGGCTCCAGCACGGCTCTGTTCGAGAAGGCGGCGAAATCCGCGGCCGACATCGTGTTCCTGGACGTCGAGGATGCGGTCGCGCCGGATGACAAGGCGCAGGCCCGCAAAAATATCATCCAGGGGCTCAATGAGATCGACTGGGGGTCGAAGACCGTGATGGTGCGCATCAACGGCCTGGACACGCACTACATGTACCGCGACGTGGTGGACATCGTCGAGGCCTGTCCACGCCTCGATATGATCCTGATACCGAAGACCGGCGTGGCGGCGGACGTGTACGCCGTGGACATGATGGTCACGCAGATCGAGACGGCGATGAAGCGCACCAGGAGAATCGGCTTCGAAGTGCTGATCGAAACCGCCCTCGGCATGGCGAACGTCGAATCCATCGCCCAATCGAGCAGGCGCCTCGAGGCCATGTCGTTCGGCGTGGCCGATTACGCGGCATCCACCCGCGCGCGCACCACGGTGATCGGCGGCGTCAACCGCGATTCGGGAGTGCTCACCGACCCGGATACCGCTGGCAAGCGCGAGTATTACTGGACCGACCCCTGGCACGCGGCGCAGACCCGCATGATGGTCGCGTGCCGCGCGTACGGCTTGCGCCCCATCGACGGACCGTTCGGCGATTTCGGCGATCCGGATGGATTTCGCGCAGCCGCGAATCGCGCGGCGGTGCTCGGCTACGAAGGCAAGTGGGCGATCCATCCATCGCAGATCGCCTTGTGCAACGAGGTGTTCACCCCGTCGGAGGCCGAACTGAACAGGGCCGGCCGCATCATGGAGGCGATGGCGCAGGCGGCGCGCGAGGGGCGCGGCGCGGTGTCGCTCGACGGCCGTCTCATCGACTACGCCAGCATCCGGATGGCCGAGGCGCTTCTGAAGAAAGCGGATACACTGCGCGCGCGCGGTTGAATCGCAATGAGAGCTGGGAGCACGTTTCGAGTCTGCCGCTCGGCATTTGCCGCGCTCTGGGTGTTGGCTTGCTCATCGGCCCACGCGTCGGCCGCGCCGATTCGGTTGGGCGACCTGCAGGGCATGGCCTATGAGGGCGGAGTGGTTGCGAACTCCGCATTCACGCCGAGCTCCGAAGCGGGCGCCGCGCACGCACCCTTCAGCGGCGTTCTCGAGGTGGCGGAAGGGCGGATGCATACCGCACCCGAGCCGCTGAAATCGCGGCTCGTGCTCGGCAAGCAAACCGCGATATTCCCCCAGGTGGAGCTCGGATTTCTGACCGTCGACGGCGATCTGGTTCCGGCGACACAGGATGTGATTCGCGCCGGCTCCATCGGAAGGGGCAGGAGCTTCTGGGACCTGATCGTGCAGCCCGGCAAGGTATGGTCCGAGCCGGGGGAGGGAACCTGGTCGCGAGCGGCATTCCCATTCGCGCTGGTGAACTCGCTCGAGGGAGAAACCCACAATGGACTCGCGACATTCGCCTACCGTGGCCGGGAGGTGACGAATCTGCGATTTCAGATCGTGCAGCAAACCGCGCCGTTCTACGTGACGGACTACTTCAGCGCGAGCGGGTTGGCGCACGTTGTGCGGCGTGACGCGCCGGACCTTGTGCCGGGCGCGCCGAACCGGCAGAGACTGGTGCGCGAATATCGTGGCTCGATCGCGGATCGGGTGGTCTTCGCCACCTGGCCGGAACTCGCGGCGCAGGTGGGAGCGCAGCGGCTGACCGGCTTCGGGGCCGGTTTGCCGGCCGATCAAACCGTGCTCGCCGGCCTGGATTATCGAGGCAAGTTCTATCTGCAGCTCTGCCCGAGCGCAGGAGGCGAATTGCCGTGGTGCGATCGCGCCCGGTTCGGGGTCTGGTCCGCCGCCAAAGCGCTCGCGAACGAGACCGCGTTGCTGCGCCTCGCCGAGAAGTTCGGCCCGCAGGTCTTCGACCTCAAGATCGCAGACTACGTGCCCGCAGCAGCAGTGTATCCCGCCTGGCGTGCCGTGCGTTTCGAGGATGCCATCGACATGGCGACGGGGATCGGTAACGGCAGTACCCATCACCAGCCGAACCACATCAGCGATGGCTATATCGATCCCACGTATGACGAGTGGTACCGGGCACACTCCGAGGAGGCCAAAATCGCAGCGCTGCTTCGCACCGGAGGGACCTATCCCTGGGGGCCGGGCAAGGTGGCGCGCTACCGCGATCAGGACATGTTCGTGCTCGGTGTCGCGATGGACCGCTATCTCAAGTCGCGCGAGGGGGCGCAGGCGAACATCTGGTCGATGCTCGAGAAGGAGGTATTCCTTCCCATCGGCATCCACTATGCACCCATGAACCGCACCATCGAAGCCGACGGCCGGCCGGGACAGCCGATGATGGCGTTCGGTTACTACCCGACGATCGGCGACATGGTCAAGATTGCGCGGCTCTATCAGAACGGCGGCCGCCATGGCGAGGCGCAAATACTCTACGGGCCGCGGATCCGGGCGCTGCTCCGGCCGAGCCTCTCGATCGGCCTGGCGACGGGCACCCAGACTCGCTTCGGGGAAACCTATTACTACAATGCATTCTGGATGAACGCTTACCGCGCAAAGAATGGCTGCGCGTTTCAGTATCCGGTCATGGTGGGGTGGGGTGGAAACCTGGTCGCGCTGTTGCCGAACGGTTCGACCGCGATCCGTCTCGCCAAAGCCGCCGACGATGACGGTCGAAGCGGCGACCCGAGCGATCTGGCGGTCGTTGCAGACCGGCTTGCCCCGCTTTGTCCGTAGGTCCTAGCTCTTCGGGCGCTGCAGCGGCGAGGCGAGATAGCAGCCGAACTCCTTGGCGAAGTCCACGGAGACGCGTGCGTGCACCCGGCCCTGGCGATCGAGGAACTCGGCGTGATCGGCGAGCGGCACGAACGCACCGTGCCAGACATTGGGGTGAATGTAGAGTCCGCGCGTGCCGTCGCACCAGAACGTGGTGAATCGATCCGGCGACACGTCATCGCCCGGCAGAGCGAGCGGTACGACGAAACTTTCCCCGTGCAGCGGATACACCAGCTGGCCGCCGTCCGGATGATAGTTCGCCCGCCAGATCAGCGCGCGCTCGCGCGCGAATCCCGCGCCTTCCTGCGCCGCCTCTTCGGGCCAGTTGCTCCAACCGAACAGATAGCTGTCGCCGACGGCGTTGTTGCGGGCAAAGAGCACTTCGCCCTTCCACTGGAATTCGAACACCCCGCGCGTCACGCCGCCCTGATTCCCGGAATTCTCGTCGATGGGCCGCCATCCTTGCGACGGCCAGCGCACGATTTCGATGGGGAAATTCTCAGGATCCTCGACCAGGGTGCCGTATCCCTCGAGACTCGCCGGTGTGGCCTGGACCCAGGGCGTCTGGTGTACGCGGCGAACGCCCGTGGTCGGCGAATACGCAATGTCCCCCGGCTCGAATTGCATCCCCGCATCATAGCGCGGAATCGACTCGCCCTGCACGGAATTGCGGGGCGTTGCGATGCTCATGAGCTCTCTCTCAGCGCCGCACCGAGCGCACGAACGCGCGCATGTGGAAGCGCGCCTGCTCGTCGCCGTAGCGGAATTCGGAGCCGACGGGGCACGCGCGTCGTGCGAGACAGCCGCGCTCTCGACACTCTTCGCCCGCTTCGCTCAGCACGTGATCGACGCAGGCATCCAGATCAAAACCGGCCGGACCGAAGGCGCGCACGGGACAGGCGGCCAGGCACGGCTTGGCCTCGCAGCTCGTGCACGGGTGCACGCCGGACGCCTGCGCCGGCGGCAGGTCGATGACGGACGGCAGCACGAGCGCCCCCCGATAAGCATGCCACAGGCCCCAGCGTTCGTGGATGAGGAGCCCGATCGGGCTCGGATGCACCGGCTCGCTGCGCCGGGCGAGCCGCTGAAACGGCAGCAGAGCCGCGGCAGTGCCGCTCGGATAAGCGTCCACCGCGCCGAATTGCCGGGCGAGCGCCGCGATCACGCGACGGGACCAGCGATCGAGCGGGTCGGGCAGTCCGTCGTGCGCTTCGGCGGCGCGCGCGAAGTGTGGCCACTGCCGGCCGCCGGTGAACCCCAGGAGCACGATGGTTCCCGCCGACGTGGCCGGCAGCGCTTGGTCGAATTCTCCGGGCTGTGGATGGAATGCGCCGCGGACCGCAAGACCGACCTCGCCAGCCCGGTGACATAGTTGATCGAATTCGCTCACGGTGAGGCATGATACGTCGGTTTGCGCGGCACGGGGGGCGCACCATGGATCAGAAAATAACCAATCCGGCCACGCTCGTGCCGCTGGGAGCGGTGGCGGATTCCAGCGCCGATGACATCGAGCGCGCGCTCACGGCGGCCGCAGGCGCTGCGCCCGCCTGGCGCGAAGTTCCCGCGGCGGAGCGCGCGGCGTTGCTGCGAAACATAGCCGCCCGCATCGGCGCGGCGGCGCGCGAGCTGGCCGGGCTGTCGAGCCGGGAAAGCGGCCAGCCGCTTTGCGAATCGCTCGATGCCGTGCGCGCCGCCGTGGCGAGCTTCGAGCTGTATGCGGCGCGGGCCGGTCAGAATGCCGGCGATGGCGATGGCGATGGCGATGGCAATGGCGACGACCGCGGCGGCGCCGGCGCGGGTACGGTTGCCGTCGTGGCACCTTTCAATCTCGCGCTGCCGGTGATGGCGGCCGGCGCCGCACGCGCTCTCGCGGCGGGCCGGTGCGTGGTCTGCAAGCCGCCGATCCCGAACCCCCTGGCGAGCCTCGAGCTCTTCAAAACCTTCGAGGCCCTGCCGGCCGGTGCCGCCGGGATAGTGACCGGCGGCGCGCAGGTCGCACGGGCGCTCATCGCGCATCCGCAGATCGATGCGGCGATGTTCACCGGATCGGCGGCCGAGGGCCGCGAGCTCGAGGATGTCGCCGGAGGCAAGGTGCTCGATCTCGAGACCGCCACGGGGGGCGTGCACATCGTTTGCGGGAGCGCGGATCTGGACCTCGCCGTGCCGGCGATCGCATGGAACCGCTTGATGAACGGCGGGCAGGGCTGGGCGTCGGGGCATCTGTACGTCGAGCGATCCGTCGTCGCCGAGCTCGTCGATCGCATGCACCAGTGTATTGGGTTTCTCGACGTCGACGATCCCGCCAAGCCATCGACCGATCTCGGGCCGTTGATCTCCGCGGATGCCGCCCGCAGGATCGAAGATCAGGTGGGCCGCACCTTGCGCGACGGTGCGAAGCTCATCCTCGGCGGCCGGCGCTTTCGGCCCTCGGGGCTTCCCGGACATTTCTTTCAGCCCACGATCTTGTCGGATGTGAGGCCGGGCAGCCTGCCCCTGCGTGAAGAGATTGCGGGGCCGGTGATCACGGTGACGCCGGTGGCGGATCTCGCCACGGCGCTGGGTCTGTGGGCGGAGTCGGCGCGCTCGGGACTCCGGTCGGCGGGGGCCTCGATCTACACCGGCGATGCCGAAGCGGCCGCCCGGGATTTGCAGGCCGTTGCCGGGGGCTTGTTCCGGATCAACGATCCGACGGTCGGGACTCTGGGCCCCTTCAGCGGGATTCCCCACCGCGCCATCCGTCTCGCGCTGGGCGCGGCCCGCACCGTGGAGCGCTCGGACAGGCAAATCGAGATCTCGCCGGCGATCGAGCGCAAAGCCTGGTGGTTTCCGTACGTCGACCGCCGTGCATGAGTGCGGGACAAACCGGCCAGTCGCGGTAGAATCTGCCGCCGGCGCCGGGCGCCCCTTCGTTGGACTTGACTTGCGATGATGCGTTACTCGATTTTCAACCTGGTACGACAAGCCCTCGACGGCCACCGCTCATGGAAACCCGCCTGGCGTGACGCCGACCCCAAGCCCTCCTATGACATCGTCATCGTCGGCGGAGGAGGGCACGGGCTGGCGACGGCGCACTATCTTTCCAAGGTGCACGGCATCTCGAACGTCGCCGTGGTCGAGAAGGGCTGGATCGGCTCGGGCAACGCCGGCCGAAATACCACCATCATTCGCTCCAATTACCTGCTGCCGGGCAATAACCCTTTTTACGAGCTGTCGATGAAGCTGTGGGAGGGGCTCGAGCAGGACCTCAACTACAACGCCATGGTCAGTCAGCGCGGAGTGCTCAACCTGTATCACTCCGACGCCCAGCGCGATGCCTATGCCCGGCGCGGCAACGGCATGTTGCTGCATGGGGTGGATGCGGAGCTGCTCGACGCGGGCGCGGTGCGCCGGATGATGCCTTTTCTGGATTTCGACAATGCGCGATTTCCCATTCAGGGCGGCCTCTTGCAGCGTCGCGGCGGCACGGCCCGGCACGACGCGGTCGTCTGGGGGTACGCGCGCTCGGCCTCGAGCCGGGGCGTGGACATCATTCAGAACTGCGAGGTCACCGGGCTGATCCGCGAAGCCGGCCGCGTCACGGGCGTTGAAACCACGCGCGGATCGATCCGTGCGCAGAAAGTCGGCCTCGCCGTGGCGGGGAATACCTCGCGCCTCGCAGCGATGGCCGATCTGCGTCTGCCGATCGAAAGCCATGTGCTGCAGGCATTCGTCTCCGAGGCGATCAAGCCGTTCATCCCCGGCGTCGTGACCTTCGGTGCCGGGCACTTCTACATCAGCCAATCCGACAAAGGGAGCCTGGTGTTCGGCGGCGACCTCGACGGCTATAACTCGTACGCTCAGCGCGGCAACCTGCCCGTGGTCGAGGATGTGTGCGAGGGAGGCATGGCGATCATGCCGGCGCTCGGACGCGTGCGCGTGCTGCGCTCCTGGGGCGGCATCATGGACATGTCCATGGACGGCTCTCCCATCATCGATCGCACGCCCATTCCGGGACTGTTTCTCAACGCCGGATGGTGCTACGGCGGGTTCAAAGCGACACCGGCTTCCGGCTGGTGCTTCGCTCATCTGCTGGCACGTGACCAGCCTCACGAGGTTGCGCGCGCCTACCGTCTCGATCGATTCGCGACGGGCTTGCTCATCGATGAGAGAGGCGCCGGCCCCCAGCCGAATTTGCATTGAGACCGGAACCGCACCCCCCCATCCATTCAAAGGCTTCGACAGATCGATGCGCATTCAATGTCCCTTTTGCGGCGAGCGTGACGTGAGCGAATTCTCTTATCGTGGCGACGCGGCGTTCCAGCGTCCCGATGCCGCGGCGGCCGATGCGGGGTCACGATATGTCGAGGCCGTGTATCTGCGCACCAATCCGGCGGGCCCGCACGAGGAACTCTGGTACCACCTGTTCGGCTGCCGCAGCTGGATCAAGGTGAGGCGCGATACCCGCACGCACGAGATCCTGGCGGTGCGTGCGGCCGATGCCGGCGGGAGCGGCTCATGAGCGACTCTCGCGGCCGCATATCCCGGCAGCAGCCCAATCGGCTGCAGCGCCTGGGCGTCGTCGATCGATCGCAGCCGTTGAATTTCCAATTCGACGGGCGTCGATACGGCGGGTTCGCCGGCGATACCGTGGCCTCGGCGCTGCTCGCTGCCGGCGTTCGCCTCGTGGGCCGCTCGTTCAAGTACCACCGCCCGCGCGGACTCCTCACCGCCGGATCCGAGGAGCCGAACGCGCTGATCGAGCTGCGCGGCGGTGCGCGGCGCGAGCCCAACACGCGCGCGACGGTCGCCGAGCTGTTCGAGGGCCTCGAGGCGCGGAGTCAGAACTCGTGGCCCGGCGTCGGCTTCGATCTGGGAGCGGTCAATTCGCTGCTGTCGCCGATCTTCGTCGCCGGTTTCTACTACAAGACCTTCATGTGGCCCGCCGCTCTATGGGAAAAGCTGTACGAGCCGCTGATTCGGCGCGCGGCCGGCCTCGGCCGTGCCACCCATGAGGCCGACCCCGACAGCTACGACAAATTCCACGCGTTTTGCGATTTGCTGGTCATCGGTGCGGGACCTGCGGGTCTCGCCGCGGCACTGGCCGCCGGACGGTCCGGTGCGAGAGTCATTTTGTGCGAGGAGGACTTCATACTCGGCGGCCGCTTGAACGGCGATCGCCAGCTGATCGACGAGATGAGCGGACGCGATTGGGTCTGGCAGATCGAGGCGGAGTTGCGCTCCCTGTCCGGCGTACGGATCTTGCCGCGCACGACGGTATTCGGTGCCTATGATGCCGGGCTGACGGGTGCCCGGACCTACGGGGCGCTCGAGCGTGTTTGCGATCACCTGGCCGTGCCCCCGGCCCATCGTCCCCGGCAGCGGTTGTGGAAAATCGTCGCGCGGCATGCCGTGCTCGCCGCCGGCGCGCTGGAGCGCCCCATCGTGTTCGGGGACAACGACCGTCCGGGCATCATGACGGGGGCCGCCGTGCGCACGTATTTGAATCGTTTCGGGGTCGCGCCGGGACGCCGGGCCGCGGTGTTCACCTGTGGCGACGACGGCTGGAGAACCGCCGCCGACCTTAAGCATGCCGGCGTTGCGGTGGAGGCGGTGATCGACTCCCGCACCGAGGCCGATCCCGCCCTGGTGCGCGCGGCCGAGCTCGGCGGCGCGCAAGTGCTGCTGGGCTCCCAGGTCGTAGGCACGGCCGGCTGGCAACGGCTGTCGCGCATCACGGTGCGCGGCGGCGGCCGGACCGCGCAGTTCTCGGTCGATCTTCTGGCGGTCTCGGGCGGTTGGAATCCGAACGTGGCGCTGTCGACGCATCTCGGCGGCAAGCCTCGATGGTCGGCCGGCCTTTCGGCGTTCGTGCCGGGCGATCTGCCGCGCGGCATGAGCGTGGCAGGTGCCTGCGGCGGAGCGTGGGCCCTGGGCGATGCGCTACGCGAGGGTGCAAAGGCCGGCGCGCAGGCCGCAACCGCGGCGGGATACGCCGCGGGCTCGATTCCGAGCTGGAGTTGCGCCGGCGAGCGAGTGGGGCTTACGCCGCTCTGGCACGTCGAGAGCTCCACGGGCAAGGCGTTCGTGGATTTCCAGCACGACGTCACGAGTGAGGATGTGGCGCTCGCCGCGCGCGAAGGCTACCGCTCGGTCGAGCACCTGAAGCGCTATACGACCTTGGGAATGGCCACCGATCAGGGCAAGACCTCCAACCTCAACGGGCTTGCCATCATGGCGGCATTGACCGAGCGCTCCATCCCGAGCGTCGGCACGACCACCGCGCGTCCGCCCTTCACCCCGGTGTCGATCGGCGCGCTCGCCGGTCCGCATCGCGGCAAGCATTTCCGGCCGACGCGGCTCACCGCCGGGCACGATTGGGCGAAGGAGCGCGGAGCGACCTTCGTCGAGGCGGGGCAGTGGCTGCGCGCGCAGTGGTTTGCGAGGAGCGGCGAATCGAGCTGGCAGGAGACGGTGAGCCGCGAAGTGCGCGCCGTGCGTGCCGGTGTCGGCGTCTGCGACGTGTCGACGCTCGGCAAGATCGACATCCAGGGAGCGGACGCCGCCGCATTTCTCGATCGCGTATACATCAACGTGTTCTCGAGCTTGCCGGTCGGTAAATCGCGCTACGGGCTGATGCTGCGCGAGGATGGATTCGTCATGGACGACGGCACCACCGCGCAGATCGCGAAAGGCCATTACCTGATGTCGACGACCACGGCGAACGCCGCCGGCGTCATGCAGCACCTGGAGCACGCGCGGCAGATTCTCTGGCCCGAGCTCGATGTGCAGATCGTGTCGGTCACCGAGCAGTGGGCTCAATACGCGGTCGCCGGTCCGAAATCCCGGGAGCTCCTGCAGCGGCTCCTGGGCGATGCGCTCGATCTGTCCGACGGCGCATTTCCCTATCTGGCCTGCGCGGAGTTCTCGTGGCGAAACGTGCGCGCAAGGCTGTTCCGCATCTCCTTCTCCGGAGAGCTCGCCTACGAGCTCGCGGTACCGGCGCGTTTCGGCGATGCGGCGATCCGCGCCATCATGAGCGCCGGAGCGAGCCTCGATGTCACCCCTTACGGCACCGAGGCGCTCGGCGTCATGCGCATCGAGAAGGGCCATGTCGCGGGCAATGAGCTGAACGGCACCACCACCGCCACCGATCTCGGTCTCGGGCGGATGATGTCCAGGAAAAAGGACTTCATCGGCCGGGTGCTGGCCGAAAGACCGGGGCTCACCGACCCCGAGCGTCCGGCGCTGGTCGGCATCCGGCCCGTCGACGGGTCGGCGAGATTGTACGCGGGCGCACATTTTCTCCAGATCGGCGCCACGCCGAGCCTCGAGAACGATCAGGGATATCTCACGTCGGTGGCTCTCTCGCCCATGCTGGGGACTTGGATCGGCTTGGGCTTCCTGAGACGAGGGCCCGAGCGCCATGGCGAGCGCATCCGCGCGTTCTGTCCGATTCGGGGCGGCGACGCGGAGGTCGAAGTCGTTTCACCCGTGTTCTTCGATCCGCAAGGAGCGCGTCTGCATGTCTGATACGACGTTCACATGGACGCCCCGCTCGCCGCTCGCGGATGCCGCGCTGGGCTCGACAGCCGCGCCGGGTTCGATCGCCGCGCCCGGTTCGATCGCCGGACTTCCCGCGGTCGCGGGAGTTTCGGCCGTGGTTCGTGACGGTTTCGGATTGGCGACGGTGCTCGCGCGCAAGGGCGCCTCGGCGGCGCTGGCCGCGCGCGTCCGCGAGCGTTTCGGGATCGATTTGCCGGGTGGGCCGCGCCGGGACGCGGCGGCCGGCGTGGCTTTCGTTGGTACCGGACCGGGCGCGTGGCTGGCCATCGCCGAGCGCGGCGGCAACGAGTTTGCCGAGACGCTCAGGCGCGAGCTGGACGGCGTCGCCTCGGTGTCGGACCAGAGCGACGGCTACGTACTGGTTCGCCTGACGGGCTCGAGGGTTCGCGAGGCGCTCGCCAAGTTGGCCCCGATCGACGTGCACGCGCGCGCATTCGAGGCAGGGGCAACGGCTTCCACGGTCGCCTCGCACATCGGGGTGACGTTGTGGCGGCTCGAGGACGAACCGGGCGCCGGCCCCGTCTTCGAGATCGTCATGTTCCGAAGTCTCGCAGCGAGCTTCTGGCATGCGCTGGCCGAAGCCGGCGCGGAGTTCGGCTTCGCCGCGAGCGCTCCGTGAGACTGCGGACGCCGGCTGTGCGAAATCCGCAACGAGATGTTGCAGTTCTCGTTGGAGGAACTACGGACGTTTCCGCGGAAACGTCCGTAGCCCTGTTCAGGGGTCGAATCCGTTGATTCGGCTAGCCTTCCGGGCTGCCCTCGACCTGGATCTGGAGCTTCACCCACATCTTGAACCCATACGACTGGCCGAAATTAATTCCGTAGTCGGCGCGATCGAACGACGCAGTTGCGTCGGCGCCGCAGACCTCTTTCTTGGTCATGGGATTCGGCTTGCACATGAAGGAGTCGATGTTGAGCGTGAGCGGCTTGGTCACACCGTGCAGGGTGAAGGTGCCTTCGGCTTGCGTCGGTCCGGATGCGTTGAACTTGGTGAACTTGCCGGTGTAAGTGGCGGTGGGATACTTGGCGACGTCGAAAATTTCCGGGGACTGGGCATGCTCGTTCAGCTTGGCATTGCCGAAGTCGACGGAGCCCACGTTTACGGTGACATCGATCGTGCCCGACTTCGCTTGCTTGTCGTAAACCACGGTGCCCTTGCTTTCCGTGAACTTGCCGCGCCAAACCGACAAGCCGCCCATGTGATCGGCCGCGAAGCTGGGATAGGTATGCTTGGGATCGAGCACATAGGTAACCGGCGCGGCCAAAGCCGCCGTGCAGACGAACGCGGCAAGCGACGCCAAAACAATACGCTTCATGAGGGCTCCTTGAAATACAAAGGGTATACTTCTCGTCGGCGAGACATCCCGGAGAGACCACCTCGCCCATGCCGGGATCATATCCGATTGCTCCGCTCGGCCCGGCCTTTTCGACGACGTATCGAAGGAATAGATGGATTTAATAGAAGCATTAGATAGCCGCTCGTCATCGGGACGCCTGGGCGAGCCCGGACCCACACGAGAGCACCTCGAGTTGATTCTTCACGCCGCGAGCCGCGCTCCCGATCATGGCCGATTGAAACCCTGGAAGCTGATCGTGCTCGAGGGCTCGAACCGGGAGCCGTTCGCGGCGGCGGCCGCGCAGGCCAAGCGACGGCGCACTCCGGCCTTGACCGACGAGCAAGTGGCTGCGGATCGCGACAAGATCCTGCGCTCACCGACCCTCATCGTTGCCGGCTGCTCGGTGCGCGCACATCCGAAGGTGCCCGAGATCGAGCAGGTGATCGCGACCGGCGCGGCCGTCGAAAACCTTTTTCTGGCGGCGCACGGGCTCGGTTACGGAGTCATGTGGAAGACCGGTGCGGCGGCCTATGATCCCGAGGTGAAGTCGACGCTCGGCCTCGATCCGGCCGATCACATCGTCGGCATCATTCATCTCGGAACCCGGCTGAAGTAATCCCGCGTACCGATATCGCTTTGACCAGCGCCCAGACGGACTTGCCGGGGGCGAGCGCGAGCTCGCGCGTGGCGGCCTTGGCGACTCTCGACAAGATGGTGGCGTGGTTGCCCACGTCTATCGAGACAAGATCGAAGGCCCCGTCGTCCTCCACGGCAGTCACCGTGCCTCTCAAGCTGCCACGCACGCTGAGGAATCGAGGCGCTTGTGTCGACACGATGACGTCGCGGGCGAGCAGTTGCAGGCGCACCAGGGTCTGCGGCACGGGGGCCGCCGCGTTCACCTCGATCTCGCCCGCCCCGAGGCGCACCCGCAGGAACCCGCCGAGCGGGTCGCGGCCAAGCACCGTCCCATCGACGACCGCACCCACCGCATCGGGCCCGATCATGGCGCGCAGGCGCCGGTCGAGGCTCATCGCGCCGATATCGCCCTGAGCAACGGCGGTTCCGCTTTGCATGAGCACGATGTGCGTCGCCAGCCTCAGGACCTCGTCGAATCGATGGCTCACGTAGACCATGGGCAGTGCCAGCTGGTCCCGCAGAGTCTCGAGATAGGGCAGGACCTCGTCGCGCCGCTCCCGGTCGAGCGAGGCCAGGGGCTCGTCGAGCAGCAGCAGCCGCGGCTGCGAGAGCAGCGCACGGCCGATGGCGACCCGTTGCTTTTCACCCCCGGACAGCTGATGCACGCGTCGCCCCATGAGCGTCTCGAGCCCGAGCAGGCTGACCACCCGGTCGAATCCGATATGCGCCGGCCTCGCGGCGCGGCGCTGCGCGAACCTCAAATTGCCGGCCACGCTCAGGTGAGGAAACAGGCGGGCATCCTGAAAGACATAGCCGATGCCACGCCGCTCCGCCGGCACGTCGACGCCCGAGTCGCTGTCGAACAGCGCGGTGTCGTCGAGCACCACCCGGCCGCGATCGGGCCGCAGCAGTCCCGCGATGATGTTGACGCTGGTGGTCTTGCCGCATCCGGACGGACCGAACAGCGCGACCACGCCCGGCGTCGGCAGCCCGAACTCGAGGTCGAGCGTGAAGCTCCCACGCTGCTTGGTGGCGGCTACCGCGAGCATCAGCGTCCCAGCATGCGGCGCACCCGGCGCGAGAGCCACTCGGACGCGAACAGGCCGATGAGGCCGAGCGCCACCGACAGGAAGGCGAGGCGGGCGGCGGGCCCTTCTCCGCCGGGCTCCTGCAAAGCCGAGTACAGCGCGAGCGGCAAGGTGCGCGTCTCGCCGGGGATATTCGATACGAAGGTGATGACCGCGCCGAATTCACCGAGGGCGGCGGAGAACGCCGTGACCGCGCCGGCCAGCAAGCCCGGCAGCATCAGCGGCAGGCTGATGGTGGCGAAGCGGTCGAGCGTGCCCGCGCCCAAGGTGCGCGCCGCATCCTCCAGCCCGCGGTCGATGTTCTCCAGCGAGAGTCGTATCGCCCGGACCATCAACGGGAAGGACATCACCGCGGTGGCGAGCGCGGCGCCGTTGCGCGTGAAGACGAGCACGATGCCGAAAGTGCGCTCGAGCCATCCGCCGATCGGCCCGCGCGCGCCGAACAGCAGCAGCAATATATAGCCCACCGCAACCGGCGGCAGGACCAGCGGCAGATGCACCATGGCATCGAGCAAGATGTGCCCGAGGAAGCGCCGCCGCGTCAGCGTCCACGCAACCAGCAGTGCGGGCGGCGTGCTGATGGCGAGGCTGCGCAAGGCGACGCTAACGCTCAACGCGAGCGCCTCGCTCTCGTCGGGGCTCAACCAGATCATCGGGCGGTGAGGGCTGGCATCAGCACGCAGTATACTGGGCGCGCGAGAGGTGACTTCAGATTGCCTCGAGGAATCGAAATGCCCCATTACCGCGCCGTGGCGCAGGCGCCGGCCGCGACGCCGGACCGGATCGGCGTGATGCTCGTGAACCTGGGAACGCCGCAGTCACCGACCTACTTCGCGGTCCAGCGGTATCTCAGGGAATTTCTGGCCGATCGCCGGGTCATCAACACGTCGCCCTGGATCTGGCTTCCCATCCTTTACGGCATCGTGCTGCCGCTGCGGCCGATCAAGAGCGCCCGCAACTACCGGCAGATCTGGATGCCGGAGGGATCGCCCCTGGCGGTGTATTCCAAGCGCCTGGCGGCAAAGATCGAGCGCCGGCTGGACGGCTTGCTGGGTGATCGGGCGCGGGTGGCGCTCGCCATGACCTACGGCGACCCGAGCATCGAGACCGCGGTTCACGCCCTGGCACAAGAGAACGTCAAGCGCTTGCTGGTGCTGCCGCTCTATCCCCAATACTGCTCCTCGACCACGGGATCGGTGTTCGACGGCACCGTGCATGCCCTGAGCCATTGGAGATGGCTTCCCGAGACACGCTTCGTGAACGATTATTACGCCGAACCGGGCTATGCCGAAGCCCTGGCGGCGCGCATCGAGGAGCATTGGAGGGATGCCGGAGAGCGCTCGCATCTGCTGTTCTCCTATCACGGCATTCCGCTCGACTACGTGAACCAGGGTGATCCCTATCGCGCCCAGGCCGAGGCGACCACGCGCATGGTCGCCGCACACCTGGGGCTGGAACAGGGCGCCTGGTCCCATTGCTATCAGTCGCGTTTCGGCCGGGTGGCCTGGCTGCAGCCTTACACCGAGGACGCGATCAGGGAGCTTGCGGCGCGCGGCGTGCGCAAGCTCACCGTGGTGTCTCCGTCCTTCGCGGTCGATTGCCTGGAAACGCTCCAGGAAGTGGCGATCGAATACGCGCATAAATTCCGCGAGTTCGGCGGCGAGCGGCTGACCCTGGTGCCGGCGCTCAATGACGAGGATCGGCATGCGGATCTGCTGACCGCGGTGATCCGCCGCCAGTTGAGCGGATGGCTCGGTAGCGGGGCCTGACCGGCATGCTCATCCTGGGGCCTCTTTGTCTGGCGGTGTGGGCGTATCTTCTTCTGGGTCACGGCGGATACTGGCGGTCGCGCCCGGAGCTCGCGCCCGCGCATCCTGCGGCCGGTCCGTCGGTCGACATCGTGGTGCCCGCTCGCGACGAGGCCGCGACGATCGCGCCCGTCATCGTCTCGCTCCTGGCCCAGGACTATGCGGGGCCGTTCCGGGTGGTGCTGGTCGATGACGACTCCACGGACGGGACGGCGCAGAGGGCTGGGAGCGCGGCCCGCCTCACTGTGCTGCGCGGCCGCCCCAAGCCCGACGGGTGGTCCGGAAAGATGTGGGCGGTCAGCCAGGGCGTGGCGGCGGGGCAATCCGAGCTCGTGCTGCTGACGGATGCGGATATCGTGCACGATCCCCGCCACCTGTCGGCGCTGGTCGCGAGGCTGCAGGCGTCGCCGGATCGGGGCGGTGCGCCGGAGTCGCCGGATCGGGGCAGCGCGCTGGAGTCGCCGGATCGGGGCAGCGCGCTGGATATGGTCAGCGAGATGGTGCGATTGAATTGCTCGAGCCTCGCCGAGCGGCTCCTGGTGCCGGCGTTCGTCTATTTCTTCCAGATGCTCTATCCATTTGCCCGGGTGAACGATCCGCGCTCGCCGACTGCCGCGGCGGCGGGCGGCACGGTCCTGATCCGCCGCGAGGTGCTGCAGCGGATCGGCGGCATCGAGGCGATCAAGGGCGCGCTGATCGACGACGTCGCCCTGGCCAAGGCGGTGAAATCGCGCGGCGGCGCCCTTTATCTCGGTCATTCCACGCTCGCCACCTCGATCCGTCCGTACCCGCGCTTCGCGGACATCTGGCACATGGTCGCGCGCACCGCGTTCACGCAACTGCGATACTCGGCCGTGATGCTGTTGCTGACGGTGCTGGCACTCGGGCTGGTGTGGCTCGCTCCGGTCTGGCTCGCCGTGTTCGCGCATGGCTGGGCGCGCTTCTGCGGGATAGGTGCCTGTGTGCTCGCGGCCACGAGCTACCTGCCGACCCTGCGGCGCTATGGCCGCAGCATCGCCGGGGTGCTGACGCTGCCGCTCGTCGCGCTCTTCTACATCGCCGCGACCGTGGGCTCGGCGCTGGATCACTGGCGCGGGGCGGGTGCGCGTTGGAAGAATCGCTCCTACGGCGGCGCCTGAGCACGACGGCCGGCGTTCGCCGCCGGCATCATCCGCGAAAGGCTCGATCGAGCAGCGTCGCCGTATCGATCGAGGCTTGCGCCGCGCCGAACACCGCTCCCCAGCCACAACCGGGATCCAGGCGGGTCGCACAGAACGACTCGGCCGCCGCGCGCGCGCCGCTCGAGGATCCCGATGCGGCCGCACCCAACAGCAGCGCCGCCTGCGTCAAGGTGATCAACGCCTGCGCGAAATGCCGGGCATGGGCCTGCGCCACCGACGCGCTCGCGAGCAGCGCCGCGAATCGCTCGAACGCGGCATCGAAGCGGGGATCGTGTCCCCGGGCGGCATCGAGCTCTCGCAGCACGATCTCGCCGCTCGCCGGCGATTTGGACAGCGCTCGGAGCACGTCCAGGCACATGATGTTGCCCGAGCCTTCCCAGATCGAGTTGACGGGCATCTCGCGCATGATGCGCGCGAGCGGCAGCTCCTCCGTGTAGCCGTTGCCGCCGAGAACCTCCATCGCTTCGGCCGCCAGCTCGCAGCCGCGCTTGCACACCCAGAACTTGGCCGCCGAGGTCAATGCGCGGCGCAACGCCGCCTCGTCCGGGGCGTCGCTTTCGAACGCCCGCGCGAGGCGCATCGACAGCGCGGTCGCCGCCTCCGCTTCGATCGCCAGGTCTGCAAGTACCGTGCGCATCAGCGGCTGATCGATCAGCAGCGCACCGAAGGCGCTGCGGTGACGCGCGTGGTGCACGGCCTGCACGACCGCCTGGCGCATCAGGCCGGCGCTGCCGATGACGCAGTCGAGCCGCGTGTACGTGCCCATCTCGAGAATGGTCGGGACGCCTCGTCCGGGCTCGCCGAGGGGATGCGCCCAGGCATCGCGGAATTCGACCTCGGAGGAGGCATTGGAGCGGTTGCCGACCTTGTCCTTGAGCCTGAGGATGTAGATGCCGTTGAGCGAGCCGTCGGGAAGCCTGCGCGGCATGAAGAAGCAGGACAGCCCCTCGTCCGCCTGCGCGAGCACGAGATGCGCGTCGCACTGCGGGGCCGAGAAAAACCACTTGTGGCCGTTGATGCGATACGAGCCGTCGGCGCTGCGCTCCGCGCGCGAGGTGTTGGCACGGACGTCCGAGCCGCCTTGTTTTTCGGTCATGCCCATGCCGATCAGGCCGCCGAGCTTCCCGGCGATGGGAAGGTCGCGCGGATCGTAGCGGCGTGTTACCAGCCGCGGCACCCAGTCCGCCGCCAGCATCGAATCCCGGCGCATCGCGGCGATCGCGCCGTAGGTCATCGTGGTCGGGCACAGCGTGCCGGACTCGACCTGAGCCTGCATCAAGTATCCGGCCGCGCGGGCCACGTGCGCGCCGCCGCCGGCCGCGCGCGCCCAGGGAGCACTGTGGTAGCCGCGCACGGTGATCCCCTCCATCAGCGCGTGCCAGGAGGGATGAAACTCGATGGCGTTGATGCGCTCGCCCTGCACGTTGAAGTTCTGCAAGACCGGTGCGTGGCGATTGGCGAGCCGCCCGTGCTCGAAATTCGCCGCCGTGCCGATGGCCGCTCCGTCGCGCGCCAGCTGCTCCACATGGCCGCCGGCTCCTTCGCGCACGACGGCCTCCTGCAGCGCCTGGTCGGTCGAGAACAGGTTATAGTCCACCAAGGGCGGTGTCTGGTTGAACACCGCGTTCGGCGCCGGTGGCCTGCTACGGAGCTGCATCGGATAATGGTACGGCCAATCGGCGGCGGTTGGGTAACCGCGGACGCCGGCACCCCCCGATGGACGCACGGGCCTGGTTTCGCCTTTGTCCAATCCGCGCCCCGCACTTGCCTAGTCCCCGAGAGCAGTGCTAGATTCAGTGGATATATGCAACCGGCAGCTCTCAAATCCTCGCGCGATGTGACCGGCACCAGCCGTGTGACGCGCCTCTGCTTGCTTGCCCTGCTGCTGCGCCGCTAGGCGCCACCCCATTGCGCCATCGGTCGGCGCCAACAAGACCGAAAACCAGACCCTCGATGCCCGAGTCCGCGTATGCGCGCCGGGCCGCGAAGACCTTGACTGACCGACACTTGAGAGCCTGCCATGTTACGCATGCCATCCAGCAAATACCGCCCATTCACCCCCATCGATCTCAAGGACCGCGGCTGGCCGAACGCGGTCATCGCCGCACCGCCGACCTGGTGCAGCGTCGACCTTCGCGACGGCAACCAGGCGCTGATCGAGCCGATGGACGCCGCCCGCAAGCTGCGCATGTTCGACATCCTGGTCCGGATCGGATTCAAGGAGATCGAGGTGGGCTTTCCCGCCGCCTCGCAGACCGATTTCGATTTCGTGCGCGAGCTCATCGAGAAGGATCTGGTGCCCGATGATGTGACCATTCAGGTGCTCACCCAGGCGCGCCCGGAGCTCATCGCGAGAACCTACGAGTCGCTCAAGGGAGCACGTCGGGCCATCGTCCACGTGTACAACTCCACCTCGGTCGCTCAGCGGCGCGTGGTGTTCCGCACCGACCGGGCGGGGATCATCGACATCGCGGTGCGCGGGGCCAGTTGCGTGCGCCATCATGCCGAGCGCGACCGGGGCACGGAATGGATCTTCCAGTACAGTCCCGAGAGCTTCACCGGTACCGAGCTCGACTTCGCGGTCGAGATCTGCGATGCCGTCAATGCGGTATGGGAGCCCACGCCGCACCGCCGCTCCGTCCTGAACCTGCCCGCCACCGTCGAAATGGCGACGCCCAACGTGTATGCCGACCAGATCGAATGGTTCGGGCGCCACATCGGCAGGCGCGACAGCATCGTGTTGAGCGTTCACCCGCATAACGATCGTGGCACGGCCGTTGCGGCGGCGGAGCTTGCGGTGATGGCGGGCGCGGAGCGCATCGAAGGGACGTTGTTCGGCAACGGCGAGCGCACGGGGAACGTGGACATAGTGACACTCGCCCTTAATCTTTATACTCAAGGCGTTGATCCGCTGTTAGATTTCTCCAACATCAACGAGGTGGCCCGGTGCGCGGAGGGCTGCAATCAGCTACCCATCCATCCGCGCCATCCGTATGTGGGCGACCTGGTGTTCACGGCATTTTCCGGCTCCCATCAGGACGCCATCAAGAAGGGTCTGGCGGCGCGCAGCGAGGGGGAGATCTGGGACGTTCCCTATCTGCCCATCGATCCGAGCGATGTGGGGCGGTCCTACGATTCGATCATTCGGGTCAACAGCCAGTCCGGCAAGGGCGGGGTGGCCTATCTGTTGGAGCGCGACTACCAGCTGGTGATGCCGCGGCGCCTGCAGATCGAATTCAGCCAGGTCGTACAGGCCGCTGCAGATATCACGGGTAAGGAACTGACTTCCCTGGAATTATGGGACCTTTTCAGCCGCGAATATCTGGCCCCTCGGGCACCGTTCGTGTATCGCTCGCATCAGCTTGCCGCCTCCACCGACGGGGCGGACAGCGAGCGCCTGTCTCTTCAGGTGGAGCGTGACGGACGGCTGGAAACCCGGCTCGGTCAGGGGTCCGGTCCCATCGATGCGGTGGTGGCCGCGATCGGTCTGCCTTTCGACGTGCTGTCCTACGAGGAGCACTCGCGCGGCCAGGGCAGTGCGGCCATGGCGGTGTCCTACATCGAGATCACCACCCGCTCACGACGGACGCTGTTCGGTGCCGGAATGCACCCGAATATCATCACGGCGTCGCTCCTGGCGGTGCTGTCCGCGGTCAACCGGGCCATTGCCGCCGGAGCGCTACCGGCGCAGGCCGACGCGGCCCGCACCGGGACCTGAAGCGGCCCCAGCCCGGCGGGCGGGGCGGGTTGACTCAAAAGGCGGGGTGCGAGGGCTTGAAAAGGCCCGCGGCCGCCCCGACTGCGCACTCCGAGCCGGTGCGGCGAGCGCGTGCGCTAGTTGAATGCAATGCAAAATCCGCTATAGTGCGCAACTTCACCACCAGAGCTGATCGATCCCATTGATTTCAAGGGCTTTTCTCGAACAATGACCGAACGCGACGACGAGCATTTCGACATCGACGACGAGTTCCTCGGCGAGGCCGAGGAATCGCATGACTTCGACCCTGTCATGGAGCGTGCCGAGCGCCGCCCGAAGGCGGTACCCACGGGCAAACGCGGCAAGGCCGCGTGGAGCCGGGTGGAGGATGTTCTGGCCGAGCGGCAGTTGGAAAAAGAGCTGCGCGACATTTTCGAAGACGATTGATCCCCTTGCCCGCGCCTGTCTGGGTCGTGCTCAAGTTCGGCGGCACCAGCGTGTCGTCGGCTCCGAATTGGCACAACATCGCCGGCGTTCTGCGCCGGCGCATCGATGAGGGCTTGAGTCCCGTCGTCGTTCACTCCGCCGTCTCGGGCATCACCGACCGGCTGGAATCGCTGCTCGCGGCCGCGCTGGCCGGCGAGCACAACGCGGCACTCGAGCGGATCGAGAGCGCGCACCGCGAGCTCGCGCAGCGTCTCGACATCGTTCCCGGCGAGGATTTCGAGCGTTTCCTGGAGGAGCTCAAGCGCTTGGCGGCCGAGGCCGGAGAGACTCGCCGGATGGACGACCGGATGCGCGCCGGCGTCATGGCGATGGGCGAGCTGCTGGCGACGTGCCTCGGCGCCTCCTTCTTGACGGCGCAAGGAATACCGACCGCGTGGGTGGATGCGCGCCAGGTGCTGCGCGCGGAACACCGCCCCGGAGCTACGTCCAAGGCGAGCCTGTTGTCGGCCACCTGCGATTTCTCCCCCGATCCCGCGCTGCAGGCCGCCTGGGGAGCTCTCGGTCGAGTGATCATCACGCAAGGATTCATCGCCTCGAACGATGCCGGTGAGACCGTGCTCCTCGGCCGCGGCGGCTCGGACACCTCCGGCTCCTACTTCGCGGCGAAGCTCGCCGCTGCGCGCCTCGAGATATGGACCGATGTGCCGGGAATGTTCAGCGCCAATCCGCGCGCCGTTCCCACCGCGCGGCTGCTGCGAGCGCTGCATTACGACGAGGCGCAGGAGATCGCAAGCAACGGTGCGAAGGTGCTGCACCCCCGGTGCGTCCTGCCGGTGCGCCAGTACAAAATTCCGCTGCATGTGTATGCCACCCAGGCGCCCGGGCTCGAGGGCACCGTGATCCGCGCCGACGTCGCCGACAGCGCCGCCCAGGTGAAGGCAATCGCGATCAAGAAAGGCATCACGCTCGTCTCCATGGACAGCCCCGGCATGTGGCACCAGGTCGGGTTCCTGGCCGATGCGTTCCAGGTCTTCAAGGAGCAGGGCCTCTCGGTGGACCTCGTCTCGACCTCGGAGACCAACGTCACCGTCTCTCTGGACCCGACCGCCAACACGCTCGATCCCGCCGCACTCGCCCGGCTGTCGGCGGCGCTCGGCGAGCTCTGCCGGGTGGAGATCCTCGGCCCCTGCGCCTCGTTGAGCCTGCTGGGCCACAACATCCGCGGCATCCTGCACGAGCTCGGCGGGGCATTCGAGCTGTTCCAGGATCACAAGATCTACCTGGTGAGCCAGGCGGCCAACGATCTGAACTTCACCTTCGTCATCGATGAATCGCAGGGCGACCGCCTGGTGCAGCAGCTGCACGAGCGGCTGATCCAGAGCATCGGCTCGGACAAGGTGCTGGGACCCACCTGGCTGCAATTGTTCGCGCCCAAGGATTCCGCAGCGCCGGTCACGGCCAATTGGTGGGAGGATCCGGCGAAGCGGCGACGCCTCGAGCAGATCGGCACGCTCGAGTCGGCCGCATTCGTGTACGACATGCCGAGCATCGATGCCGCGGTCGCGGCGGTGCTCGCCGTCAAGTCGGTCGGCCGCTGGGCCTATTCGATGAAGGCCAACTGGCATCCGGCGATCCTCAGGCGGATCTACGCTGCGGGGCTCATCGTCGAATGCGTCTCGCAAGGCGAGCTCGAGCACGCGTTCCAGTCGATCCCGGCGCTCGCTCCCGAGCGCGTACTGTTCACGCCCAACTTCGCGCCGCGCTCGGAATACGAATACGGGTTCGAAAGGGGCGTGCGCGTCACCCTGGACAACCTCTATCCGCTGCGGGCATGGCCCGAGGTGTTCCGCGGGCGGGAGATCTTCGTGCGCATCGATCCGGGCTTCGGCCGCGGGCACCATCACCACGTGCGCACCGCCGGCGTGAACTCGAAATTCGGCGTGTTGCCGGGCGAAGCGGACGAGATCGCCGCTCTCGCGCGCGCGCATTCGGTGCGCATCGTGGGGCTGCACGCCCATACCGGCTCGGGCATCCTGGATGTCGCGAATTGGACCGAGACCGGCACGCTGCTTGCGGAGCTTGCGCAGCGCTTTGCAGAGGTTCGCGTGGTGGACCTCGGCGGCGGGATCGGTGTGCCAGAGCAGGCCGGGCAGGGCGGCATCGATCTCAAAGCCCTGGAGGCGGGGGTCTCGGCTCTTCGCGGGCGATTTCCGCGGATCGAGTTCTGGATGGAGCCCGGCCGCTTCCTGGTGGCGAAGGCCGGGGTGCTGATCGCCCGGGTGACTCAACTGAAGGACAAGGGCGACGTGCGCTACGTCGGCATCGCGACCGGGATGAATTCCCTGATCCGCCCGGCGCTGTACGGGGCGCATCACGATATCCGCAATCTCACGCGACTCGGTGAGCCGCTTGTTGATAAGGTGACGGTCGTGGGTCCCATCTGCGAAAGCGCCGATCAGCTCGGCAGCGATCGATGGATGCCGCCGACCCGGGAAGGCGACGTGCTGTTGATCGGCAATTGCGGTGCGTATGGGTATGTGATGGGGTCGAATTACAATCGCCGGCCCCCTGCTCGGGAGTTCGTGCTCGAATCATGATGGACGTCGGCATTATCGGATGGCGAGGCATGGTCGGATCGGTGCTGCTCGAGCGCATGCGCGCCGAGCGCGATTTCGACCTGGTGGATCCGATCTTCTTCAGCACCTCCCAGGCCGGCGGTGCGGCACCGGATATCGGCCGCACCGTCAAGTCGAGGGTCCAGGATGCGAACGACGTCGCCGCATTGAAACGGCTGCCCATGCTGATCAGCACCCAGGGCGGAGACTATACCCAGTCCATGCATCCGCGGCTGCGTGAAGCCGGGTGGCAGGGCTACTGGATCGATGCCGCGTCGACCCTGAGAATGTCGAAGTCCTCGGTCATCGTGCTCGATCCGGTCAATCTGCCGGTGATGCAGGCGGCCCGCGACGCGGGCACCCGGGATTTCATCGGCGGCAACTGCACGGTCTCGCTGATGCTCATGGCCGTGTGCGGCCTGATGCGCCGCGGCCTGGTCGAATGGATCAGCGCCATGACCTATCAATCGGCCTCGGGGGCGGGTGCGCAGAACATGCGCGAGCTGCTCGAGCAGATGGGCGCCTTGCACGGCGCCGCCGCGGGACTCATCGCGGACCCCGGGTCCGCGATACTCGACATCGACCGGGCCGTCACCGGCGCACTCGGCGCCGCGGACTTCCCCAAGACTCACTTCGGCGCTCCGCTCGCCGCCAGCCTCATCCCGTGGATCGACAAGGATCTCGGCGACGGGCAAAGCCGCGAGGAATGGAAGGCGGGCGCGGAATCGAACAAGATCATGGGCACGGAGTCCGCTCCGGTGCCGGTGGAAGGCATCTGCGTGCGGGTGAGCGCCATGCGCTGCCACTCGCAGGCGCTCACCATCAAGCTGAAGCGCGACATTCCTCTCGCCGACATCGAGGAGATGGTGGCGGACGGCAACCCCTGGGTGAAAGTGGTGCGCAATCAGCGCGAGCCCTCGATCCGCGAGCTCGCGCCCGCCGCGGTCTCGGGCACGCTCGACATTCCCATCGGCCGGCTGCGCAAGATGGCGATGGGTGGGGAATACCTGTCCGCCTTTACCGTGGGCGATCAGCTTCTGTGGGGAGCGGCGGAGCCTCTGCGCCGTACTGTGCGCTTCCTGCTTGGCTCTGCGTGAGCAGATGGATGGGCACGGAGCGTGCCCGCCAGATGTCCGCGCAATACTCGCGGATGGTCCGATCCGACGAGAATTTACCGCTCCGAGCCGTGTTGAGGATCGCCATGCGGGTCCAGCGTTCGCGGTCGCGGTAGACCGCCGACACCTCGGCCTGGCAGGCGACGTACGAGGCGAAATCCGCGAACAACAGGTACGGATCGTAGTACATCAGATTGTCCATCAGCGGCCGGAACAGCTCGGTATCGCCCTGCGAGAAATAGCCGCTGCGGATCAGATCGACGACCTCCTTCAAGTGCGGGTCCGCCGCGTAGTAATCCATCGGCCGGTAGCCCTGTGACTTGAGCGTGGCCACTTCCTGGGCCATCAATCCGAACAGAAAGAAATTCTCCGCGCCGATCTCCTGGCGCAGCTCGATGTTCGCGCCGTCCAGGGTACCGATGGTGAGCGCACCGTTCATGCAGAATTTCATGTTGCCCGTTCCCGAGGCTTCCTTGCCGGCGGTCGATATCTGCTCGGACAGATCGGCGGCCGGGTAGACGCGCTGTCCGTTGGTGACGTTGAAATTGGGCAGGAACACGACGCGCATGCGGTCGCGCACGTCGGGGTCGCGATTGATCACGTCGCCGACCGCGGTGATCAGCTTGATCATGAGCTTGGCGAGGTGGTAGCCGGGGGCGGCCTTGCCGCCGAACACGAAGGTACGCGGCTCGACCGCGAGCCCCTTCTCGGACTTGATGCGCAGATACATCGAGACGATGTGCAGCACCTTGAGGTGCTGGCGCTTGTATTCGTGAATGCGCTTCACCAGCACGTCGAACATGGAGCCGGGGTCGACGACGATCCCGGTGCGCTCGGCGGCCAGTGCCGCGAAATTGCGCTTGTTTTCCTCCTTGATCTCGCGCCAGCGAGCCCGAAAGCCCGGGTCCTCGGCGAGCGGCTCGAGGCGCTCGAGCTGCGACAGATCCTTGATCCAGGCATCACCGATATGTTCGGTGATGAGGCTGGAGAGGCGCGGGTTGCACAGCACCATCCAGCGCCGCGGGGTGACGCCGTTGGTCTTGTTGCTGAACTTTCGCGGCCACAGCTCGTGAAAGTCCTTGAGCACGTCGCGCTTCAGGAGCTCGGTGTGCAGCTCGGCGACGCCGTTGATCGCGTGGCTGCCGACGCAGGCGAGGTGTGCCATGCGCACGTAGCGTTCGCCGTTCTCGTCGATGATCGACATGCGGCGGACGCGCTCATCGTCCCCCAAAAACCGCATGCGCACCTCCTGCAGGAAGTGCGCGTTGATGTCGCAGACGATCTCCAGGTGGCGGGGCAGCACGCGGCCGAAGACCTCGAGCGACCAGCGCTCGAGCGCTTCGGGCAGCAGCGTGTGGTTGGTGTACGCGAAGGTCCGGCAGGTGATGCTCCAGGCCTCGTCCCAGTCGAGCGCGTGGTCGTCGATGAACACCCGCATCAGCTCCGCGATCGCGATGGCCGGGTGCGTGTCGTTGAGCTGCACCGCGAATTTCTCGTGGAATTTGTTCACCGGCAGTTGCTGCCTGCGCAGGATCCGGAACATGTCCTGGATAGAGCAGGACACGAAGAAGTATTGCTGCTCGAGCCGCAGCTCCTTGCCGCGCAGCTGCTCGTCGTTCGGATAGAGCACCTTGCTCAGATTCTCCGAGGTGACCTTCTGGTGGACCGCGCCGTAATAGTCGCCGCTGTTGAAGGCGGCGAAATCGAAGGATTCGGGGGCTTCGGCGCGCCACAGCCGCAACGTGTTCGCGGTGTTGGTGCGGTATCCGAGGATCAGCGTGTCGTAGGGCACTCCGTGGACGATCTTGTGGGGCACCCAGCGCACGCGGATGCGCTCGTACTCATCGACGTACTTCTCGGTGTGGCCGCCGAGCCGCACGCTCACCGCCCATTCCGGGCGCACCAGCTCCCAGGGATTGCCGAAGCGCAGCCACTTGTCGGTCTTCTCCATCTGCCAGCCGTCGACGATCTCCTGATGAAAGATGCCGAACTCGTAACGGATGCCGTAGCCGACCGCGGGAATCTCGAGGGTCGCGAGCGAATCGATGAAGCACGCCGCCAGGCGGCCGAGGCCGCCTGAGCCGAGGCCCGGCTCCTCCTCCTGTTGCAGCAGGCCGTCGAAATCGAGTCCCAGCTCCCGCATGCATTCACGCACCGGCTCGATGATGCCGAGATTGAGCAGATTGTTGCCGAGATGCGGGCCCATCAGGAACTCGGCCGACAGGTAGGCGACGGTGCGCGATCCGCGCCGGGTGTACTCGGCGGCCGTGCTGATCCAGCGATGCAGCATGCGGTCTCTCACCGCGTAGGCGAGTGCCATGTAATAATCGTTCTGGGTCGCGAGCGCGGGGAACTTGCCCTGCATGTAGAACAGGTCGTCCAGGAACGAGCTTTTGATCGCCTCCTTGTCGAGGGCGGTCCGACCGTCGCCGGGCTTCTTCATGGGGACCAGAAAACCTCGACGGGCACGCGGCGCTGACGCAGCACCGCCCTCACGGGCATCTCCTCCACCGGACCGGTTCCGGCCGCCGCTTCGTAGGTCCTGAGCTTTGCGTCGCCCTCGAGGAGAATGATGATTCGCCTCGAATCGAGGATTGCGCTCAGGTTCAGGCTGAGCCGCGGCTGCGGCGCGCTCGGCGCCCGCATCCCGACGCAGCCGGCGGCTGTCGCGGGGTTGAGCGCCACGCCCAGGTTGGGCGATCCCGGGAACAGCGAAGCGGTGTGTCCATCATCGCCCATGCCGAGCATCAGCACATCGAAGGGCCGCGGAACGCGCGCGAAGGTTTCCCAGGCCGAGACGGCGCCCAGATCCGGGGAGGGAGCGGCGTTCTTGAGTCCGGCGAACCGCGCCTCCGCCGCCCGGTCCTTGAGCAGCACGTCGCGCACCAGTTTCTCGTTGCTGGCGGGATCGGTCGGATCGACCCAGCGCTCATCGGCGAGCGCAATGCATACACGCCGCCATTCGATCGGCTGCACGCGCAATGCCTCGAAGAATTTCATCGGCGTACGGCCGCCCGAGACCACGAGGCTCGCGTCCCCGCGAGCGGCCACTCCACGCGCGAGCGCCTGCGAGACCTCGGCGGCCAGCGCCTGCGCCAGGGCGTCCATGCCGGAGAAACGCTCGAATCGGACGTGAGAGTTCGTCATTACTGTCACCTTGCGGATTTCCTCGGTTGCCCGGCGACAGCGTAGCACCGGCGTGGACGAATACGCACCCCGTTCACGGTACGATCAGTACCGGCGTGCCGAGCGCGGTCCGCTCGTAGAGCTCTCGCATGGCGGAATTCTCCAAGGCGATGCAGCCGCGCGTGCCTGAGGGAATCCCTTCGCCGGCGGGACTCGGCGCGCGGGGATCCTCCCCGTGCAGGTAGATCTCCCCGCCGAGCCGCGTATGCTGGGGCGGCATGGCGCGGCGGCGAATCGCCTCGAGGATGGCGGCATGCTCGGCCGGAGTGATCAGAGTCGCCGCGAGTCCGCGCTCGGCGTCCTCCGTGTTCGGATAGCTGATGCACATCGACTGAAAGAACCGGCTGCGCGGGTTCTTGGCGCAGACGTAGAATTCTCCGAGCGGGGTCGCCTCGTCGCCTTCGACCGCCTTGTCGGCGGCCCAGTTCCGGCCGAGCGTCACCGGATAGCGGCGCTCCTCCCGGCCGTCGACCGAGACTACCAGCAGGCGCTGCTGTTTGCGAACGACGATCTGCATGATCCCGGCCTGTTTTCGCGTGCGGTGCCTGTCACCGTGCGCGGTGCCTGTCACTGTGCGCGGCGCCTGTCACTGTGCGCGATGCCTGTCACTGTGCGCGATGCCTGTCACCGTGCGCGATGCCGCGCCTCGAGCTCGGCGACCACCCCGGCAAGCGACAAATGCTTCGATTGCAGCAGCACGAGCACATGGTAGAGAAGATCGGCCGCCTCGCCGACGATCTCGGCATCGCTCTGCGCGACGGCCGCCAGCGCGAGCTCCACGCCCTCCTCACCGACCTTCTGCGCGATGCGACGGGAGCCTTGAGCCAGGAGCTTCGCGGTGTAGCTGTCGGGCACCGGGTGGGCGATGCGTTCCGCGATGACCTCCTGCAGGGTGCAGAGGAATGCCAGGGCCTCCGCGGCGGGGCGCGGCGGCGCCTCGCCGAAGCAGGTGCGAGTGCCGAGGTGACAGGCCGGTCCCGCGGGCCGTGCCAGGATCAACAGCGTATCGCGGTCGCAATCGGCGGCGATGGAGCGCACCTCGAGCGTGTTGCCGGAAGTCTCGCCCTTGGTCCAGAGCCGTTGCTTGCTGCGGCTCCAGAACGTCACCCGGCCGCTGGCCTGCGTCGCCGCCAGTGCCTCGCGATTCATATATCCGAGCATGAGCACGGCGCCGCCCGCGGCATCCTGCACGATCGCCGGCAGAAGCCCTTCGCTCTTGTCCCAGTCGAGGCCGTCCAGATCGCTCAAGCTCTCACCTCGATGCCTGCGGCGTGGAGCTGCCGCTTGAGATCGGGAATGGCGATGTCGCCGGAGTGAAAAACGCTGGCGGCGAGGGCCGCATCGACTTCCGCCTCGCGGAACACCTCGGCGAAATGCCGGATCGAGCCGGCGCCGCCCGAGGCCACCAGGGGCACGCGGCAGACGCCGCGGATGGCGCGCAGCTGGCCGATGTCGTAGCCCCGGCGCACGCCGTCGCTCGACATGCAATTGAGCACGACTTCGCCCGCGCCGCGCCGCTGCACCTCGAGCACCCAGTCCAAGGTCGCCCGGCCGGCGTCGCGGCTCGTTGTCACGTCGCCCGTCAACTGCTGTACGCGGTAGTCCGTTTCCACCGTCTGACTGTCGATGCCGACCACCACGCATTGCGCGCCGAAGCGCTCGCTCAAGGCGTCGATGAGATCCGGGTCGGCGAGCGCGGGGGAATTGATCGAGATCTTCTCCGCGCCGGATCCCAGCACTGCCTCGGCGTCCGCCACCGAGCGGATCCCACCGGCCACGCAAAAGGGAATGTCGAGGATGCGTGCGACGCGGCCGATCCAGGAGCGGTCGACCGACCGGCCTTCAGGACTCGCGGTGATGTCGTAGAACACGAGCTCATCGGCGCCCTGGTCGCGATAGCGTGCGGCGAGCTCCAGGATCCCGCCGACGATCCGGTGGTCGCGGAAGCGCACGCCCTTGACGACCTGCCCGTCGCGCACGTCGAGGCAGGGAATTATGCGTTTGGCAAGAATGGTCCCAGCTCCTGGATCGGAATGCGCCGTTCGAGCAATGCCTTGCCGCTGATCGCCGCCGCCGCGCCGCAGCGGGCGAGGGCGTGCAGATCACCGGCTTCGCGAATGCCGCCGGATGCCTGCCAAGCGATTCCCGGACAGCGGCGCACGGCCTCCGCATAGAGCGCCACGTTCGGTCCGGTCAGCGCGCCGTCGCGGCTCACGTCGGTGCAGAGCACGTGCTCGAGACCCGCATCGCCGAATCGGGCGACGGCTTCCCACAACGAGCAGGTCGATTGGCGCTGCCATCCGTGCGTGGCCACGCGGGGTACGCCCTCTTCATCGAGCCGCACATCGAAGGCGAGCGCGATCCGGCCGCCGCCGAAATGTTCGAGCCAGCGCCGCACCTCCTGCGGCTCGGTCAAGGCGGTGCTGCCCACCACGGCGCGTGCCGCTCCGAGGTCGAGCATCGCTTGAACCGCCGGGGCATCGCGCAGTCCGCCGCCCACCTGCAGCTTGATGCCGAGCTCCGAAGCGAGCTGAGCGATGATCGAGCGGTTGCGACCGCTGCCGTCGCGGGCGCCGTCGAGGTCGACGACGTGCAGCCAATCCGCGCCCAAGCTCCGGTACTGAGCGAGCAGCTCCAAAGGCGCCGTCTCGTAACGCGTCTCGGCCGCGAAGTCTCCTTGCAGCAGCCTGACGCAGCGCCCGGCTTGCAGATCGATGGCCGGGATCAGGCGCATGGGGCCTCCATCGGCCTCGCGGCGTGATGGATTTCCAGGAAATTTCTCAACAGGCGCGCACCGACCTGCGCGGAGCGTTCGGGATGGAATTGCGCGCCGAAGAAATTGCGCCAGGCCACGCATGCGCTGAACGTCGAGCCGTAGCGGCAGCTCGCGATCGTCGCTTCGCTGGCCGGCAGCGCGTAGCTGTGCACGAAGTAGGCATGGTCCCCGCCGCCGAAGCCGTCCAGGAGCGGGCAGCGGCGCTCGAGCTCCAGGGTATTCCAGCCCATGTGCGGAACGGGGCGCCCCGGCGCTTCGACCAATCGTGAGGCGGCGCCGGGAATGATGCCGAGGCAACGGGTATTGCCTTCCGCCGACGACTCGTGCAGCAGCTGCATGCCCAAGCATATCCCGAGCACCGGCTGGGTGAGGGAGGGAATCAGCGTATCCAGCCCGCCGGCGCGAAGCCGGCCCATCGCATCGCCCGCGGCACCGACGCCCGGCAAAATGACATGGCTCGCCGAACGGATGCGCACGGGGTCGGCGGACACCTCGGACGCCGCACCGAGCCGCTCCAGGGCGAACCGCAGCGAGGCGATATTCGCACCGCCCGTGGCGACGATGACGACGCTCACAGAACCCCCTTGGTGCTCGGCAACTCGGCACCCTCGCGCCGGATCGCCTGCCTCAAGGCCCGGCCGACGCCCTTGAAACAAGACTCGACCATGTGATGGGTGTTCTCGCCGCGCACCTCGAGGTGCAGCGAGGCGCCGAGCGTGTCCGCCAGGGAGCGAAAAAAATGCGGTACCAGCTCGGTGGGCAGCTCGCCGACGCGCTCGCGCCCGAAGCGGCCCTGCCAGACGAAATAGGGACGCCCCGACAGATCGATCGCCACCTGCGCCTCGGCCTCGTCCATCGCGAGCAGGAATCCGTAGCGCCCGATGCCCTGCTTGTCGCCGAGCGCCTCGCGCAACGCCGAGCCGAGCGCCAGTGCGCAATCCTCCACGGTGTGGTGCTCGTCGATGTGCAGGTCGCCCTTGCAATCGAGCGCGAGCGCGAAGCCGCCGTGCTTGGCGATTTGCTCGAGCATGTGATCGAAGAAGCCGAGCCCGGTGGCGATGCGCGCCGGCCCCTCGCGAGACAGATCGACTTCCACCGTAATGTGCGTTTCCCGGGTACGGCGCTCGACGCGGGCGCGGCGCGCCGAGCTCGAGATCCGCGCGGCGATGGACGGCCAAGTCTCGGCCTCCGTGCCCCCGATCCGCACCTTGAGGCCCTCGATGCCCAGTCCTTCGGCAAACTCGAGATCGGTGTCGCGGTCGCCGACCATGAAGCTGCGCTCGCGGTCGAGGGGATGGGCCCGGAGGTATTCCTCGACCATGCCGAGCTTCGGTTTGCGGCAGCCGCAGCCGTCGTGCCTGTGGTGCGGGCAGACGAACACGGCGTCGAAAGCGATTCCCTGGGAGGCGAACAGGTCGAGCACGAAGCGATGCGCGCGCTCGAAGTCCGCGGTCGGCAGGTCCGGCGTCCCGAGGCCGTCCTGGTTGGTCACCATGACGAGCTTGAATCCCGCGCGCCGAGCGTCGATCAGCGCGGGGATCACCCCCGGCATCAGCTTGATCTTCTCGAGCCGATCGACTTTTTCGTCCGGCGGCTCCTCGATCAGGCAGCCGTCTCGATCCACGAACAAGATCCTCTCGCCGCTCATGCCCCCTCCAGGCTCGAAATCAAGGCATCATTCTGCGCACGGGTGCCCACCGTTATTCTGAACGAATCGGGCAGTGCGGCGTTCGAGCGCATGTCGCGCACGATGGTTCCTCCGGCCACACTCGAGCGCAGGAAAGCTTCCGGATCGCGGCTGTCGATCAACAGAAAGTTCGCCTCGCTCGGCCAGATCCTCGACACCAGCGGGACGCCGAGCAAGCGCTCGCGCAGGTACTCGCGCTCTTCCAGCAGCGCCTCGATGCGCGTGCGGGTGGCGGCGACCTCGGCAGGCTGCAATGCGGCGAGCGCGGCCTCGATCGTGGGCTGGGCGAGCGCGTAGGGTGGAATGATGCGCTTCGCGAGCTCGATCAGCTCCGGCCCCGCGATCAGCGCGCCGATGCGCGCGCCGGCGAGCGCGTGCGCTTTGGACAAGGTGCGCAGGATGGCGAGGGTCGAGAAGCGGCCGAGCCACACGCTCGAGCTCGCCCGTCCGGACCACTCGATATAGGCCTCATCGATCACCACGATCGCCTTGCCGTCGAGCGCGGTGCACACGGCCTGCACCGCATCGGCGGCGAAGGAGTTGCCGGTGGGGTTGTTGGGCGAGCACAGATACACGAGCTTCACGTCCGGCCGCCACGCTGCAAGCAGCCGCTCCGGCTCGAGCGCCCAACCGCGCTCGCGCCGCAGCGGAACCTCGACGACACCCGCTCCCTGAATGCGGGCAGCCACCTGGTACATGCCGAAAGAGGGCGCGCACTGCAGGATCGAATCGGTGCCCGCGCGCAGGTAGATGCGCGACAGCAAATCGATGGCCTCATCGCTCCCGCGGCCGACCAGGAGCGATGAAGCGGGTACGCCGTACAGGCTCGCAAGGCGCTCGAGGAGTGCGGCCGGCTGGGGCTCCGGATACCGATTGAGACCTGCGTCCGTCGTGTCGCGAACCGGCCGCCAGGGCGCCTCGTTGGCGTGCAGGCGCGTCAGCGACGGCAGCCACGCGGCGTGCGAATACGCCTTGATGCCTACGATGTCGGGCCGGGCGAGGGCGATCAGGGGACTCACGCGCCGGGCTCCGCCAGGGCGGCGAGCCGGACGTCGACGGCGGCGGCATGCGCGTCCAGACCCTCCAGATGCGCGAGGATCCGCGCCGTCTCTCCGAGTTCCCGCAGGCCGGCCGGCGAGAGCTCCTGGACGGTGATGCGTTTTTGAAAGTCCTCGACCGAGAGGCCGCTGTGTGCCTTGGCATAGCCGTAGGTCGGCAGCGTGTGATTGGGACCGCTGCAATAGTCGCCCATGGATTCGGGCGACCAGCTGCCCAGGAAAACCGCCCCCGCGGACTGCACCTTCCCGAGCCACGAGCGCGGCTCGCGAACCTCGAGCAGCAGGTGCTCGGGGGCATACTCGTTCGCCACCTCGAGCGCGGTGTTCAGGGAATCCACCACCAGCAGGCGCATCTCGCCGATCGAGGCCTCGAGGATCCGCTGTCTCGACAGGGTGCGAGCGCGGCGCTTGACGGCATGCTCCACCCGCTCGGCGAGCGCCGGCGAGGGCGTCACCAGCAGCGCTTGCGCGTCGGGGCCGTGCTCGGCCTGCGCCAGCAGATCGGCTGCGACGAACTCGGCGCGTGCGTACTCATCGGCGATCACCATCACCTCGCTGACTCCGGCAGGCAGGTCCGCGGCGGCGCCCCCGGGATCCCCGGCCACCAGCATCTTGGCCGCCGCCACCCAGGCGTTGCCGGGGCCGAACAGCTTGTCGCATTTCGGGATGGACTCGGTGCCGTAGGCCATGGCGGCGATCGCCTGCGCCCCGCCGACCTTGAAAATGCGCTCGACGCCGGCCTTGCGCGCGGCCACCAGCACGGCGGAGTCGGCGGTTCCTTGCCGGGTTGGAGCGGTGCAGAGCACGCGCTCCGGGCAGGCGGCGATTGCCGCCGGCACGGCCAGCATGATGGCCGTGGAGGGGAGCGGTGCGGAGCCCGCCGGCACGTACAGGCCGGCCGCACGCACCGGCACGTGGATGCGCTCGCAAACGACGCCGGGAGCGGTCTCGACACGCAGCGCCGCGGGCAGCTGCGCGGCATGGAATTTGCGCACGGTCTCGATCGCCTTGTCGATGGCCGCATGTTGCGCGCCGTCGAGCGCCCGATCGGCTTCCGCGAATTCGCGCGGCGAGACCTCGAGCGAGTCGAGCTCCACGCCGTCGAATCGGCGACTGAAGTCGCGCAGCGCCGCATCGCCGTCCCGGCGCACCGCCTCGATGATCGCGCGCGCCTCGGCCGCGATGCGCTCCGCATCGCGCTGCGCGGGGCGCTCGAGGGCGCTGCGGCGCTCTCCTTTCGACAATGAATTCCAGTGCAGGGTACGCATGGCCGCCGGCGCTTAAGGAAGCATCTTTTCGACCGGCAGTACGAGCACCGAGCTCGCGCCGACGCGCTTCAGCTGTTCCAGCGTCTCCCAGAACACGTTCTCGCGGCACACCGCGTGCACGGCCACTCGATCCCCCAGCCCATCGAGCGGAATCACCGTCGGCGCCTCGCTTCCGGGCAGGAGCTTCGCGATGGCGGGCAGCGCCGAGCGCGAGGCGTGCAGCATGATGTACTTGCTGCCCTTGACCTGTTCCACACCCTCGATGCGCATGAACAGCCGGTGGGTCCAATCCCGCTTCTCGTCGGGAATGGGTACGGGCGTGCGGATCAGCACCGCCTGACTCTCGAGCACCACCTCGGCCTGGCGCAGGTGATTGGCGGCGAGCGTGGAGCCGGTTGATACCAGATCGCAGATCAGGTCCGCGCGGCCCAGGCGCGGAGCGATCTCTACCGATCCGGACAAGACCACCACCTCGGCACGCACGCCGCGTTGCGCCAGGAAGCGCCCGAGAATGTGCGGATAGGTGGTGGCGATGCGCTTACCCTCGAGCGAAGACGGTCCGCGGTAATCGAATCCGTCGGGCACCGCGATACACAGCTTGCAGCGCCCGAAGTCCAGGGTCCTCACGATCTCGAACAGCGGCGCGATCGCCCGGGCATCGAAGCTCAGGCGCTTCTCCTCGACCACGTTCAAGCCGACGACGCCGAGATCGCAGACATCCTCCTGGACCAGATCGGGGATGTCGTCGTCACGCACGAACAGCACGTCCAAGGGCATGTTCTCGCCGTAGCACATCAGCTGGTCCTTGCCGCGGCTGTACTTGAGGCCGCAGCGCGACAGCAGATCGAGTGAGGAGTCGGTGAGCCGGCCGCTCTTCTGCACGGCAATCTTGAGGCGCACCGCGGCATCCTTCGGGTCCGGGGCGTTCATGGGCCCGTCTTCAGCCGCTCGGTGACCGCCCGGTAGCCGCCGTTGCCCGTCATGAGATAGCGGGCAACACGTCCGATGGTGGTGACGCTGACGCCGGTCTGGCGGTGAATGTCACGGTAGGGCAGGCCTCGCTCGAGCAGCTCGACCACCGCCCAGCGGTCGGCCATCGCCTGCAGCTCCGTCGGTGTGCACAGGTCGCGGAAGAAGCTGCGGCACTCCTCGACGCTGCGCAGCGCGAGTATCGCCGTGAACAGGGCGCGCTCATGCTGCTGCTCCTGGCGCAAGGTCACCGGGCGGTTGGTTTTCATCGGAGGGTCGCTTAGTGTATTAACACATTAATACATTAACGCATTGGTCGAGCGTGCGCAAATCCCCCGGAAATTGCTTGACGGCCGGGGGCCCGGTGCATACCATTTACCGGCCTATCTAGACCGGCTGAGGGAAAGGCCCTTAGAAGCCGGGGCAACCACCGAGGAGACTCTCACGAGACTCCGAAGAACGGTGCCAACTCCTGCGGAGCCGAAAAAGCGGCTCCGATAGATGGGCGGCGGGTTGAACGGCGCTCGATCGAGCTGCCTCAACGGCCGAAGAGCGATGCCGCTCCTCAGGGGTTATGTCAACCTGCGAGGAGATAGAAGGTGTCCGTAGATTCGCCGACAAATCCACCAGTGAACCCATCCGGCCGAGGGGACTCGAGCGCCGCGTCTCGCGACGACGACGGAGTGCTGGTCCTGCCTCCGTCCTGGCGGCTGCATTACGGCGATCATCTGCCGGGAGCGCGCGTCGCCTATCGGCTGACGGGTCCCCGGGGGGCGCCGGTGATCGCGGTGCTGGGCGGCATTTCCGCACACCGCATCGTCAGCGGAGCCGAAGGCTGGTGGCCCGACCTCGTCGGCCCCGGTCACGGCATCGATACGCGCGAGTTCCGTGTCCTCGGAATCGATTATCTCGGCGGGCGCGGGCAGAGCTCCGCTCCCGGATCTTCCGCCGACGGATCCTCGGCCGACGGATCCTCCGCAAAATTCCCGCCGCTCAGCTCGTACGATCAGACCGGCGCTCTCGAACACGTCGTCCGGCATCTCGAGATCGGCTCACTGCACGCCATCGTCGGCGCCTCCTACGGCGGCATGGTGGCGCTGTGCTTCGCCGAGCGTCATGCGGCGCGGGTGGGGCGCATCGTGGTGCTGAGCGCGGCGGATCGCTCGCAGGTGCTGTCGACCGCCTGGCGCAGCGTGCAGCGCCAGATCGTGCGCGAGGCCATCGCGCGCGGCGACGGCCCGTCGGGACTGAAGCTTGCGCGGGCGCTGGCCATGGCGACTTACCGCAGCGCCGTGGAATTCGAGCTGCGTTTCGGCGGCGCGCCGGTCCGCGAGCAGGACCGATTCCGCTTCCCGATCGAGGAGTACCTGTTCGCGCGCGGTGACGACTACGTTCAAAAGTACCGCGCCGAGACTTTCCTCGCCCTGAGCGAGTCGATCGATCTGCACCGGATGGACGCGACCTCGGTGCGCACTCCGGCGACCCTGATCGCGGTGCGCGAGGACCAGCTGGTACCGTTCGCCGACATGCAGGGTCTGGCGGCGCGCCTCAACGGGCCGCGCCAGCTGATCGAGATCAATTCCATTTTCGGTCATGACGCATTCCTGAAAGAGGGTGCGGCGCTGACCCCGATCATCAAACGAGCCGTTTCGGAGCCACTGATATGACGACGAGAAAAGAAAAGCGCAGACAGAGTCCGGCAACCCGGGCGGTGCGGGCCGCCCTCGAATCCGATGCTCAGCACGGCTCGGTGGTGCCGCCGATCTATCTGTCGAGCAATTTCGCCTTCGAGAGCTATCGCAAGCCGCGCAAATACGATTACACGCGTTCCGGCAATCCGACCCGCGATCAGCTCGCGCAGGCTCTCGCCGACCTGGAGGGCGGCGCCGGCGCGGTCGTGACGTGCACCGGCCTTGCCGCGATCACGCTGATCCTGGCGACCTTGCCGCATGGCGCGCGAGTGCTCGCGCCGCACGATTGCTACGGCGGCACCTATCGGCTGCTCGCGGCGCTGCAGGCGCAGGGCAAGCTCGCCGTCGATTTCGTCGACCAGACCGACACGGCGGCGCTCGAGACTGCGCTCGGCGCCGCGCCGAAACTGGTCTGGATCGAGACGCCGAGCAACCCGCTGCTGCGCATCGTCGATATCCGCGCCGTCGCGGAGGCGGCACACGCGGGCGGTGCCCTGGTGGTGGCGGACAACACGTTCCTGTCGCCGGTCTGGCAGCAGCCGCTCTCTCTCGGTGCCGATGTGGTGATGCACTCCACCACGAAATACCTCAACGGCCACAGCGACGTGGTCGGCGGAGCGGTGATCGCCGCCACGGAAGAGCTCGCGCAGAGCCTCGGCTGGTGGGCCAACGTGATCGGCGTGACGGGCGCGCCGTTCGACAGTTTCCTGGCCTTGCGCGGCGTGCGCACCCTGCACGCGCGGATGCGCGCTCACGCGGAGAACACCGCGGCGGTGGTCGAGCTGCTCGAGGCTCATCCCGCGGTGGAGCGGGTGTACTATCCGGGCCTCGCCGATCATCCGGGCCACGCGATCGCGCGCCGTCAGCAGTCGAGCTTCGGTGCCATGCTGAGTTTCGAGCTGGCCGGCGGCGAGGCGGCGGTGGCGGCATTCTTGGAGGGGCTCGGCTGTTTCACCCTGGCCGAGTCGCTCGGCGGCGTCGAGAGCCTGATCGCTCACCCGTCGAGCATGACGCACGCCGGCATGGACGAGGCCGCACGGCAGCGGGCCGGGATCGGCGAGGGGCTGTTACGCATGTCGGTCGGAATCGAGGATGCGGCGGACCTGATCGCCGACCTCTCCGCGGGTCTCGAGCGCGCGGCTAAAGCGCAGCCAGTACCGCATCTCCGGCGGCACGCGTCGTAGCCGCCGGTGCGCCGGGGGCCGTCAGGTCCGCGGGCAGCACGCCCGCGGCGACGGCCTTGAACACCGCCGCTTCCAGGCGCTGCGCCTCGGTCTCGAGCTCGAGCGCGTAGCGCAACAGCAGCGCGGCGCTCAGGATTGCGGCGTACGGATTGGCGATGCCGCGGCCGGCAATGTCGGGGGCCGATCCGTGAATCGGCTCGAACAAGCCGCCGCGCGCGCTCGCGCCGAGCGATGCAGAGGGCAGAAGGCCCATCGAGCCCGCGAGCATCGACGCCTCGTCGGTGAGGATGTCGCCGAACATGTTCTCCATCACCATCACGTCGAAGTCGCGCGGGCGCTTGATGAGATGCATCGAGGCCGCATCGACCAGCATGTGCTCGTAGGCCACATCGGGGAATTCGGCCGGCATCACCCGATCGACCACCGAGCGCCACAGCCGCGAGGTCTCCAGCACGTTCGCCTTGTCGACCGAGGTGAGCTTGCGACGCCGTGCGCGCGCCAGCTTCGCCGCGCGGCGCACCACGCGTTCGATCTCCGGGACGCTGTAGCGGCAGACGTCGAACGCCTCGGTGTCGGTGCGCTGCTTGTCGCCGAAATAGATTCCGCCGGTGAGCTCGCGCACCACCATGATGTCGACGCCCTCGAGGATCTCGGGCTTGATCGGCGAGGCGCCGAGCACCGCCGGGTGCGGCGCGACCGGACGCAGATTCGCGAACAGGCCGAGCTCCTTGCGCAGCTGCAGGAGTCCCTGCTCGGGGCGCACCCGCGCATTCGGCGCGGACCATTGCGGACCGCCCACCGCTCCGAGCAGGATGGCGTCCGCCCGGCGGGCGAGCGCCAGGGTCGCGGCCGGCAATGCCTCCCGGGTGGCGTCGATCGCCGCTCCGCCGATCAGTGCCGATTCGAATTGGAACGAGTGGCCGGTGCGCTCGCCGACACGCGACAGTGCGCGCACCGCCTCGGCGGTCACTTCGGCGCCGATGCCGTCGCCGGCCAGGACCGCGATCAATGCCTGCATAACCGCTCGGCCTCGAAGCGCTCGATGTCGGGGAGCTTGCTTTGCAGGTAGCCGAGCTCGTCGACGCCGTTCAGCAGGCAATGACGCGAGAAAGCTTCGATCGGAAAGGCGATCGAGGCGCCCGTGGGCAGGGCCAGGGTGGCGCTCTCCACGTCGATGGTGACATCCGCGCCCGGATGCTCGATGAGCCACGCTGCGGTGGCCTCATCGACGACGACCGGGAGCAGTCCGTTCTTCAGCGCGTTGCTCGAGAAGATATCCGCGATCTCGGTGCTGACCACCGCCTGGATGCCGTAATCCACCAGTGCCCAGGGCGCGTGCTCGCGCGATGAGCCGCAGCCGAAATTGCGCCCCGCCACCAGGATGCGGCAGTCCCGGGCTACCGCCTTGTTGAGAATGAAGTCGGGGTTGGGCGCACCGTCCGGCAGGTAGCGCCAATCGGCGAACAGCTGTTTTCCGAGGCCTTCGTTGGTGGTCGTGGTCAAAAAGCGCGCCGGTATGATCTGGTCGGTGTCCACGTTCGCGAGCGGCATCACCAGGGTGCGCGAGCGGAGGACTCGCAAGGGCTGCATCATAGAAAGTCCCGCGGATCGGTGATCCGGCCGCGTACCGCGCTGGCAGCCGCCGTGAGCGGGCTCGCGAGCAAGGTTCGGGCGCCCACACCCTGCCGTCCCTCGAAATTGCGGTTGCTGGTGCTGAGCGAATACTGCCCGGCGCCGACCGTGTCGCCGTTCATTCCCAGGCACATGGAGCAGCCCGATTCGCGCCAGTCGGCGCCGGCCGCGCGGAACACATCGGCGAGTCCCGCGGCCTCCGCATCCCGCCGGATCTTCTGCGAGCCGGGGACGATGAGCAGATGCACGCCGGATGCGACTTTACGCCCTTTGAGCACCCTGGCCGCGGCCTCCAGATCCTCCAGCCGGCCGTTCGTGCAGCTGCCGATGAACACGGTGTTGACCGGCTTGCCCAGCATGGCCTCGCCGCCGCGAAAGCCCATGTAGCCGAGCGCCTTGTCCTGAACGGCATCGCCGGCGGAGTCGGGAATGGAGCCGCCGATCGGCACGACCATGCCCGGATTGGTGCCGTACGTGATCATCGGCTCGAGCGCGGAGGCGTCGATATCGACCGACAGGTCGAAGCGAGCGCCCGGATCGCTCGCCAGCGTCTTCCAGCCCGCGACGCTCTGGTCCCAGTCGGCGCCTTGCGGCGCCCGCGGCTTGCCCTCGAGATAGGCGAAAGTCACCTCGTCCGGTGCAACCATGCCGGCGCGGGCACCGGCCTCGATGGACATGTTGCAAATCGTCATGCGCTCGTCCATGGACAGCGCGCGAATGGTCGAGCCCCGATACTCGAGGACATGGCCGGTGCCGCCGGACACGCCCACCTTGCCGATGATGGCGAGAATCAGATCCTTGGCGGTGACTCCCGGCGGCAGCTTTCCTTCGACATTGATCGCGAAGCACCTGGGTTTGCGCTGCAGCAGACACTGCGTGGCGAGCACGTGTCCGACCTCAGTGCTGCCGATGCCGAAAGCCAGGGCGCCGAACGCTCCGTGGGTGCTCGTGTGGCTGTCGCCGCAGACGATGGTCATGCCGGGCCGGCTCGCACCGAGCTCGGGGCTGATGACGTGCACGATCCCACGACGCGCATCGCGCAGGCCGAACAGCTCGACGCCGAAATCGGCGGCGTTTTGCTCGAGCTGGCGCACCTGCTTGGCCGCGGCGTCCACCGTGATCGGGACGTTGCCGAACACCTGATCCGTCAGGGTCGGGGTCGAGTGATCCATGGTGGCGAGCGTACGGTCGGTGCGACGCACCGGAAGCTTCAGCGACCTCAGCAAGCTGAATGCCTGGGGCGAGGTGACCTCGTGCACCAGGTGCAGATCGATGTACAGCACGGCCGGCGTGGCGGGGGTCTCCGGCACCACCTCGTGCTGTTTCCAGACCTTCTCGAACAGCGTGCTTGCCGTCATCGCCAAACTCCTCCTAGTAGTCCGACAAGTATGTTTTTCCGCATACCTCGTGCCGGAAGGTTGAGGGTGCGCGCTCCAGTGCGGAAAAGCTTATTTGTCGGACTCGAGCCACGGCATGCGCGCGCGCAGCTGCGCGCCCACCTTCTCGATCGGGTGGCGGAGATCTGACTTCAACAGCCGCGAGTACTTGCGCCGGCCGTTCTTGCTCTCCGAAATCCATTGCCGGGCGAACTTGCCTTGCTGGATCTCCGCGAGGATTTTCTTCATCTCTCTCTTCGTGGCCTTGTTCACGACGCGCGGTCCGCGCGTCAGATCGCCGTACTTGGCGGTCTCGCTGATGAAGCGATGCATCTTGGTGATGCCGCCCTCGTGCAGCAGGTCGACGATCAGCTTGAGCTCATGCAGACACTCGTAGTAGGCGACCGCGGGCTGATAGCCCGCCTCGACCAGAGTCTCGTAGCCCTTGACGACGAGCTCCGTGGCTCCGCCGCAAAGCACCGCCTGCTCGCCGAACAGATCCGTCTCGGTCTCCTCGGCGAAGGTCGTCTCCAGCACGCCGCCGCGCGTGCCGCCGATGCCGTCGGCATACGCGAGCGCGATGGCCTTCGCTTTCTTCGACGGGTTCTGCGCGACCGCGATGAGGCACGGTACGCCCCGGCCTTGGCTGTATTGCCGCCGCACCAGATCGCCGGGACCCTTCGGCGCGATCAGCACCACGTTCAAATCCTTGCGCGGCTTGATTTGCTTGAAGTGCACGTTGAATCCGTGCGCGAACAACAACGTCGCGCCCGGCTCGATCACGGACTTGAGCTCGCGGTAGAGCGCCTTCTGCGTCATGTCGGGCACCAGCATCGCAATGAGCTGCGAGCCCTCCACGGCAGCCGCGGGCTCCATCACCTTGAGCCCGTCTTTCTTCGCCTTGTTGAAGCTATCGCCCTTGCGCACGCCGACCACGACGTCGTAGCCGCTGTCGCGCAAGTTGAGCGCATGCGCCCGACCTTGGCTGCCATAACCGAGAACTGCGATGCGCGCTCCGCGCAGGGCTTTTCTATCGACGTCTTTGGTGGAATACAAGCGCATGAGATGCTCCGTGAAAGTAGCCGCAAATAGCAACACAGAATCTCTTATCATGCAACAACCGCCGCGGCTGGCGCGGCTTCCACATCGGTCCACTTGGCCGATCTACTAGGATGTACGCATGACTGCCGAAACGCGCGCCGCCATTCCGCTGTGGCTCCTGTACGAGGAGGAGCTGGACGGCTGGCGCAAGGAGCAGCCTGCGGCCGCGGCGAGCTGGGTCGCCGCTCATCACTTCAAGGGGGAGAAGCATCGCACGCTCCTGGTGCCGGACGGCGGCGGCGGCGTCGCGATGGCCGTCGGCGGCCTGGGCAAACGGCAGGGCGGCTTGTCGTTATGGCATGCCGCGGGCTTTGCCGAGCGCTTGCCGCCCGGACACTACCGCCTGGCGCACCCCTTTACCGATGCCGAGGCGACGCAGCTCGCACTCGGATTCGCCTACGGGGCGTATCGCTTCGAGCGCTATCGGCCTGCTCGAGTCGAGCGTGCCGCCGTACTCGAGCCGCCCCCGAATGCGGACATGCGCTTCGTTGCGGCTGCGAGCCAGGCGCTCACCCTGGCGCGGGACCTGATCAACACCCCGGCCTCGGACCTCGGGCCGCCAGAGCTGTCGGCCGCCGCGCGCAGCCTCGCGGAGCGCCGCGGCGCGCAGTTTCGCGAGTGGGTGGGCGATGCGCTGCTCACCGATAACTTTCCCGCCATCCATGCGGTGGGCCGCGCGAGTGCGCAGGCGCCGCGATTGATCGAGCTCCGCTGGAAGCCCGGCGGCTCGTCGGTGTCGGCCGGCGGCTCCTCGCGCTCGGCCTCCGGCTCGTCGCCGGCGGCCGCCGGGGCGTTGCCGCGAATTGCGCTCGTCGGCAAGGGCGTGTGCTTCGATTCGGGCGGCCTCGACATCAAGCCGAGCTCGGGCATGGCGCTCATGAAGAAGGACATGGGCGGTGCGGCAGTCGCGCTCGCCCTGGCGGACATGCTGATGGCTGCTCCGATCCGCGCCGAGCTGACGATCCTGGTGCCGGCGGTGGAGAACGCCATCGGCGGCAATGCCTACCGCCCAGGGGACGTGCTGTCGACCCGCAAGGGTCTCACCGTCGAGGTGGGCAACACCGACGCAGAAGGGCGCCTGGTGCTGTGCGATGCGCTGGCGCTGGCCGACGCGGAGCAGCAGGACCTGATCCTGGACTTCGCGACCCTGACGGGCGCGGCACGGGTCGCACTCGGACCGGAGCTGCCGGCCTTGTTCGGCACCGACGAGCGCGTGGTCGCCGAGCTCGCGCGGGCTGCCGCCCTCGAGCACGATCCGTTGTGGCCGATGCCGCTGTGGATGGGCTACGACGATGAGCTCGGCAGCAAGATCGCGGATATGAACAATGTGGCCTCCTCGGGCCTCGCCGGCGCGATTTTCGGCGCTTTGTTCCTGAAGCGCTTCGTCACGGCGACCCCGCACTGGCTGCATCTCGATCTCTATGCCTGGAACCCCAAGGAGCGGCCCGGACGCGGGGTCGGCGCCGAGGCGCATGCGGTTCGCGGCGTGTATCGCTATTTGTTGCAACGCTACGGTACGGTGGCATCATGACCAAGAGAAAGACCGCCTCCCCGGCGGGAGCTTCGCCCGACACACGCCCCTACTCGCGTCTCGTGGTGGACGGCATCAAACAGGCGCCGGCCCGCGCCATGCTGCACGCCGTGGGATTCGGCGAGGGCGACTTCGAGAAGCCGCAGGTCGGCATCGCCTCCACCTGGAGCAATCTGACACCTTGCAACATGCATATCGATCAGCTCGCGCGCCTCGCCGCCCAAGGCGTGGAGGCCCATGGCGCCAAGGCCGTCACCTTCAGCACCATCACCGTTTCCGACGGCATCTCCATGGGAACCCCGGGGATGCGCTATTCGCTGGTATCGCGCGAGGTGATCGCCGATTCCATCGAGACCGTGGTCGCGGCGCAGGGCTTCGACGCGCTGGTGGCATTCGGCGGGTGTGACAAGAACATGCCGGGGTGTCTGATGGCGATCGCGCGGCTCGATCGTCCGGCGGTTTTCGTTTACGGAGGCACCATCCGGCCGGGCGTGGAACGGCGCGATATCGTGTCGGTGTTCGAGGCAATCGGCGGGCACGCACAGGGCACGGTGTCGGAGGTCCAGCTGAAATATATCGAGCGCACTGCAATACCCGGTCCGGGATCGTGCGCGGGCATGTACACCGCGAATACCATGGCTTCGGCCATCGAAGCGCTCGGGATGAGCCTGCCGAACAGCTCCGCACAGGACGCCGTCTCCGAGCACAAGCGGGCGGACTCCACGCGCGCCGGCGCCGCCGCGGTCGAGCTCATCAAGCGTGGCATCCGGCCGCGGCAGATCATGACCCGCCGCGCGTTCGAGAATGCGATCACCGTGAGCATCGCGCTGGGCGGATCGACCAACGCGGTGCTGCATCTGCTCGCGATCGCCTCGTCGGCAAATGTCAAATTGCAACTCGATGATTTCACTCGCATCGGCCGCCGCGTTCCGGTGCTCGCGGATCTTAGGCCGAGCGGCCGCTATTCGATGTCCGAGCTGGTGGCGATCGGCGGCATCCAGCCGCTCATGAAAACTCTGCTCGACGCCGGACTGCTGCACGGCGATTGTTTGACGGTCACCGGGGCGACGCTCGAGGAAAATCTTCGCGACGTGGCGCCCTATGACGCGGGACAAGAGATCGTGCGCCCGCTCTCCGCGCCGATCAAAAAAGACAGCCACCTCGTGGTCCTGTACGGCAATCTCGCGCCCGAGGGTGCGGTGGCGAAGATCACCGGCAAGGAGGGCTTGAGATTCACGGGCCTCGCGCGAGTTTTCGACTCGGAGGAGGATTCGCTCAAGGGAATTCTCGGGGGCAAGGTCAAATCGGGCGACGTCGTGGTGATCCGCTACGAGGGACCGAAGGGCGGTCCGGGCATGCGGGAAATGTTAAGTCCCACCGGCGCGATCATCGGCAAGGGGCTCGGCAGCGAGGTCGCACTGATCACCGACGGACGCTTTTCCGGGGGCAGCCACGGCTTCGTGGTCGGGCACGTCTCGCCGGAGGCGGCGCTCGGCGGACCCATGGCGTTGGTGAAGAACGGCGACGAAATCACGATTGATGCAGAGCGTCGAGAAATTACCTTGCACGTGAGCGCCGCGGAATTGAAGCGCCGCCGCAACACATGGAAGCCGCCGACACCGTATGCGCGGCGCGGCGCGCTGGCAAAATATGCAAAGCAGGTGAGCAGCGCCTCGCTGGGCGCGATCACCGATGGCGAGTGAGCGCTCTTCACGCCGCAAGTCCTGCTTGCAGTGCGGGCGGCAGATGTGTCAGTCTCTTTACTTGCCGTAGGACTCGAAGGGACGCCGCTCAAAAAAGGGGGCGGAGTACGGCTCGCGCGCTTTGGCCGGCGTGACACGCTCGGCCTGTGGCGCGTGCATGATGTAACGGCGCATTTGGTATCTAGCTTAGGGGTAGGGTCGAAACAGACTTATGTATACATACGAACAGCCATCGATGTTCTCAGGGACGCGGGGCGCCGCCCTCGTCGCCGTCATCGTTTTCCACATTTTCGTCGTCTGGGCCTTCTATACCGGGTTGGCCGGCAAGTTGATGCAGAAGATCGTTCCTCCGGTCGAGATCGCCCAGATCGACAAGCCCAAAGAAGTCGACAAGCCGCCGCCGCCGCCGCCCAAGCTCGAAGAAATCAAGCCGTTCGTTCCGCCGCCCGAGTTCGTCGACATCCAGGCGCCGCAACAGCAGACCAATGCCATCACGCAGACCACGCAGACGGTGCAAAAGGCAGCGCCCGTGGCGCCGCCGGCGCCCGAGCATCACAACCGCACCGGCGTCGCGATGGATCCCAAGCATCCGCTGAAGATCGGCGAGGACTACTATCCCGACGCCTCCAAGCGCGCCAACGAAGAGGGCCGCTGCGTCGTGAAGGTGACGGTGTCCGCGGACGGCCGCATCACCGGCGAATCCATCGAGCAGAGCAGCGGATTTCCGCGGCTCGACGAGGCGTGCTTGAAAGGCGTGCACGGTCAGCGCATGAGGCCTGCCACCGAAGACGGCAAGCCGGTCGAGACGACGGCCTCGCTACCGATCGTGTGGAAGCTGACCAAGTGAATTTCGACCTCAATGTGAATCTCGTTCGTTAGAACTGTTAACTATTACTACTACGCTCATTAATTTGTAGAGGGAATCGG
>DATAYO010000081.1:0-6251 GCA_036272515.1 Steroidobacteraceae bacterium
GCTTACGCGCGCGGCGAGCACGTGATCACCATGGATGCGGATCTGCAGAATCCTCCCGAAGAGCTCGGCAAAATATTCGACAAGCTCGAGCAGGGCTACGACTACGTGGGCACGATCCGGGTCAAGCGCCAGGACAGCTTCTGGCGCAGGTGGCTCTCGAAGGGCGTCAACCAGCTGCGCGAGTGGATCACGCCGGTGAGAATCACCGACCAGGGCTGCATGATGCGCGGCTATTCGCGCTTCGTGGTGGCCGCGCTCAATCAGACGCGCGAGGTCAACACCTTCATCCCGGCGCTGGCCTCGATCTACGCGATGAATCCGATCGAGGTGCCGATCGCGCACGAGGAGCGCCACGCCGGCAAATCCAAGTATTCGCTCTACAGCCTGATCCGGCTCAATTTCGATCTGATCACGGGATTCTCGGTGGTGCCGCTGCAGCTTTTCTCGATGGTCGGCATGGCCATGTCGGTGCTGTCGGCGATCCTGGTGGTCGTGCTGTTCGTGCGCCGGCTGGTCATCGGCTCGGAGGCCGAGGGGCTGTTCACCTTGTTCGGTCTGGTGTTCTTTTTCATCGGGCTGGCGCTGTTCGGGATCGGCCTCTTGGGCGAGTACGTCGGACGGATCTACGCACAGGTCCGGGAGCGACCGCGCTACGTGGTCGAGGCGGTGCTGGAGGAGCGCGAGGGCGAGCAGCGCGTGACCGGGGCCGGCTCCGCAGCACCGGCCGATGCGATCGCGGATGCCGTCCCGGGCGTTCGGCGGTGACCCGTGCGGTGGTGTTTGCGTACAGCGAGGTCGGGGTTCGCTGCGTGCGCGAGCTGTTGACGCAGGAGGTGCAGATTCCGCTCCTGTTCACGCACGCGGACGACCCGGGCGAGCAGCGCTGGTTCGGGAGCGTCCGGAGCCTGGCCGAGGCGCATCGGATCAGGGTGGAGATGCCCGATGATCCCAATACCCTGGAGTGGCTCGCCGAGGGCCGGCGCGCACGCCCGGATTTCCTGTTCTCCTTTTACTACCGCCACATGCTGAATGCGGGCTGGCTGGCGCTCCCGAAGCGCGGCGCGCTCAACATGCATGGCTCGCTCCTGCCGAAGTTCCGGGGCAGGGCGCCGGTGCACTGGGCCATCATTCACGGCGAGACGGTGACGGGTGCGAGCCTGCACTACATGCTCGAGAAGCCCGATGCGGGCGCGCTCGTGGACCAGCAGGCCGTGCCGATCCTCGAGAACGAGACCGCGCTCGAGATCTCGCTCAAAGTGGCCGATGCCGCGCAAGCCGTGCTCGCGCGCAGCCTCCCGAAGCTGATCGCGGGGAGCGCTCACTCGCGCGCGCTCGATCCGGCGCAAGGCTCGTATTACGGACGCCGCCGCCCGGAGGACGGACGTATCGACTGGCGCGCGAGTGCGCGCGCCATTCACGATCTGGTGCGGGCCGTGGCACCGCCCTTTCCGGGCGCATTCACGGAAGTGAACGGCTTGAGGCTCGAGGTGCTGGAAACCCGCGTGGACGCGAATCCGGTCCGTTATCCGGGGCGCGCACCGTGCCTGTACGCGGAAAGCGGCGAGTGGTACGCCGATTGCACGGATGGACGGCGTCTCAAAATTCTGAAGCTTGCGGCCGGCGGCGAGCCGATCGGGCCGGACAGCGCGCCGGCGGCCCTGTCGAACCCACCGCTCGCGTTGGGCTGAAGCGGCCGCATGGACGGATACTTAAGGTAGGGGCTCATCTTGAAAAACGTTCTCATTCTCGGGGTCAACGGCTTCATCGGCCACCACCTGAGCAAGTACATCTTGAAGCACACCGACTGGGTGATTTTCGGGATGGACCTGCAGTCGGACCGGGTTTCGACCCTGCTCGATCACGAGCGCTTCCACTTCGTCGAGGGCGACATCACCATCAACAAGGAATGGGTCGAGTACCACGTGCGCAAGTGCGACGTGATCCTGCCGCTGGTGGCGATCGCGACACCGGCGACCTACGTGCGCGAGCCGCTGCGGGTGTTCGAGCTGGACTTCGAGGCGAACCTGCCCATCATCCGTCACTGCGTCAAGTACAAGAAGCGCGTGGTGTTCCCGTCGACTTCCGAGGTCTACGGGGCCTGCCGCGACCGGGAGTTCGATCCTGAGACCTCCGATCTCGTGCTCGGGCCGATCCACAAGCAGCGCTGGATCTACTCCTGCGTGAAGCAGCTCCTGGACCGCATCATCTGGGGTTATGGGCAGCAGGGACTGCAATTCACGCTGTTCCGGCCGTTCAACTGGGTGGGCTCGGGGCTCGACAGCATGGACGATCCGAAGGAGGGCAGCTCCCGGGTGCTCACCCAGTTCCTCGGTCACATCGTGCGCGGCGAGCCGATCAAGCTGGTCGATGGCGGCAGCCAGACCCGGGCGTTCACGTTCATCGACGATGCGGTCGAGTGTCTGACCACGATCATCGACAATCCCGGCGGCATCGCCGACGGCAAGATCTACAACATCGGTAATCCGCAGAATCTGTACTCCATCCGGCGGCTCGCGGAGATGATGCTCGAGATCGCGCTGTCGCGGCCCGAATACGCGCCCACCGCGCGCAACACCCGGCTCGTCGATATTTCCGCGCTCGAGTACTACGGCAAGGGATATGCCGATATCCCAGCGCGTCTGCCCTCGATCAAGAACACCACCGCCGAGCTCGGCTGGACACCGCGCACCGACATGCGCACGGCGTTGAAGGCGATTTTCGACTCCTACGCGCACAGTCTCCCGGCTGCCTCGGCGCTGCTGTCGAGCCATGCATAGCAGCGACCCCCGTGCTTGAGGGCGCGCTCATCGGCCTCAAGGTCGATGTCGACACCTTGCGCGGCACGCGCGAGGGCGTGCCGCGGCTCGCGGCGCTGCTCAAGAAGCATGGCGTCGGTGCCACGTTCTATTTCTCCGTCGGACCGGATCACACGGGACGTGCGCTCAAGCGCGTGTTTCGAAAAGGCTTCGCGCAGAAGGTCGCCCGCACCTCGGTGCTCAAGCACTATGGATGGAAGACCTTGATGTACGGCGTGCTCCTGCCGGGTCCTGACATCGGGCGCGAGGCGGGGGAGGAGATGCGCCGAGTGCGCGATGCCGGCTTCGAGGTGGGCCTTCATACCTATGATCACGTGCGCTGGCAGGATGGCGTCGCGCAGGCCGATGCCGCCTGGACGCGCCGGGAATTCGAGCGGGGCATCGCGGCTTTCGAGCGCGTGTTCGGCGCGGTGCCGGTCTCGCATGCCGCGGCCGGATGGCAGATCAACGCCCATGGACTGGCGCTCGAGCAAGAGCACGGCCTCAAGTACGCAAGCGACACGCGCGGCGGCGGCGCATTTCTGCCGCGGCTCGAATCCGGCATCAGCACTTGCCTGCAGATACCGACGACGCTTCCGACCTTCGACGAGCTCCTCGGACGCGATGGAATCGACGAATCGAGCATTGCCGAGGCGGTATTTCGGCTGTCTACGGCGGGACCGGCCGCAGCCTCAGCCCCGGCCGTAGCCTCAGCCCCAGCCTCGGCCTCTGCCCCAGCGCCGGCGCCGGATCCTGCGACGCCACAGGTTTTTACGCTGCACGCCGAGCTAGAAGGAATGCTGCTTCGCGACTCGTTCGAGTCGCTGCTGGTGAAGTGGCGCGAGGCCGGCGCTTCGGTCGTCGACATGGCCTCGATTCATGCGCGGGTGACGAGACGCCCGTTGCCCGCCCGCCGCGTGATCCTCGGCGAGATTCCCGGGCGCTCGGGTACGCTCGCCGTTCAGGCCCCCGAGGGCGCTCAGGCGCTTCAGTGAGCTCGCACGCGGCGGCGTCCGCCGCACGCCTGCGCTCGATCTACATCGGAATGGCGGTGCTCGTGGGTGTGCTCTGGCTCGCCATGCTGCCGCTGCGGCCGTTGTTCAATCCGGACGAGGGTCGATATGCGGAGATTCCGCGCGAGATGCTCGCGGGCGGCGACTGGATCATCCCGCACTTGAATGGGCTGGCCTATGTCGAGAAACCCCCGCTGCAATACTGGGCCACGGCGCTGAGCCTGGCGCTGTTCGGCAAGAACGAGTTCGCTGCGCGCCTGTACACGGCGCTCTCGGCGCTCGGCGCAATCCTGATCACGGCACTGGCCGCGCGGCGCCTGTGGGGCGGGGCGGCGGCCTCAAGGGCGGGCGCGGTGCTGGCGGGAACCTTGCTCTTCGTGGTGATGGGTCAGCTGCTCACCCTCGACATGAGCCTGACTCTCTACATGACCCTGGCGCTGGCGGCGTTTCTGGCGGCGCAAAGCGCGGACCGGCCGCAGGCGCAGCGGGGCTGGATGCTGCTCGTCTGGGCGGCCACGGCGCTCGGAATGCTCACCAAGGGCCTGGTGGCGGGCGCCATCCCGGCGGCGGTGCTGGTGCTTTACAGCGCCTATTCGCGCGATCTGGGGCCATGGCGCAGGCTCCATGTGGGGCTGGGATTGCCGCTGTTCCTCGCGATCGCGGTGCCGTGGTTCTGGCTCGCCGCGCGGCGCCTGCCGGATTTTCTCGAGTTCTTCTTCGTGCACGAGCACTTGGCGCGCTATCTGACCCCGAGCGCGGATCGCCAAGAGGTCTGGTGGTTCTTCGGGCCCGTGTTCCTGCTCGGCAGCCTCCCGTGGACGCTCTCCGCGCTGCGAGTGCTGTTCCTCGGCTGGCCTCGGCTGGCCGAGCATCGCGGGTTCGATGCGGCGCTGTTTCTCAAGATCTGGGTGTGGTTCGTTTGCCTGTTCTTTTCCCTCTCCGATTCCAAGCTGATGCCGTACATCCTGCCGGCGATGCCGGCCGTCGCGCTGCTCATCGCCTCGCTTCCCGAGAGCGTTCTGGGGCGGGACCTGTCGCGCACCGCCATGGCGAGCGTAGTCATCGCGCTCGCTCTGGGTGTCGTTTGCATGCTCGCGCCGCATCACATCGCACCGTCGGATCGCAGCCGCTATTTTCTGGCGCTGGCAAGACCCCTGGCGGAGATCGCCCTCGTGCTTGCGGTCTCCGGCCTGTACGTGCTCTCGCGCCGCCGGCGCGATGCCACGACCTCCGCGGTGTTCCTCGGCGCCGGGTGGTGTCTGTCGGGCCTCCTGATCATGCGGGGCGCCGCCGCGGTCGCGCCGATCTATTCCGGAATCGAGATCGCGCGTGCGTTTCCCGAGGTGCCGCGCGATTCGCCCATCTACAGTATCGAGACGTATGATCAGACGCTGCCGTTCTATTGGGGGCGCACCGTCGAACTGGTGTCTTATCGGGGCGAGCTCGATTATGGCCTCGAGCGCGATCCGGGCGCCGAGCTACCGACGGTGGCACAATTCGTGGAACGCTGGAACCGCGACGCCGGTGCGTTCGCCTTGATGGAGAAACCGATGTTCGATGAGCTCTCGAGACGTGGAGTGCCGATGCGTGAGGTGGCTCACGACGTTGGCCGGGTGCTGGCGGCACGCCGATGACCGCACCGTTTCTGCCGTTCACGCGACCGGCGATCGATGCGGAGAGCATCGCCGCCGTCGCCGACGTCTTCCGCTCCGGTCAGCTCGCGAGCGGCCCCAAGGTTCAGCTGTTCGAGGCGGCGCTGGCCGCGTATCTGGGCTCCGGCCGCCAGGTGCGGGTCATGACCTCGGCCACGGCGGGTCTGGAAATGGCGCTCGAAGTCGCCGGCATCGGCGAAGGGGACGAGGTCATCGTCCCGGCGATGAGCTTCGCAGCGAGCGCGAATGTGGTCGCGCGGGTGCGGGCGAAGCCCGTCTTCGTCGACATCGAGCTGCGCTCGCGCAACATCAACGTCGAGCTGATCGAGGCGGCGATCGGTCCCAGGACCCGTGCCATCATGCCGGTGCATTTCTCGGGCCTCGCGGTGGACATGGATGCCGTGCAGTCGATCGCCGCGAAACATGGGCTGCGCATCATCGAGGATGCCGCGCATGCCATCGGAACCCGCTATCGCGGAAAGCTCATCGGCAGCTTCGGCGACCTGACGGTATTCAGTTTCCATCCCAACAAGAACATGACCTCGATCGAAGGCGGTGCGATCGCGACCGGCGATGAGCGGGCTGCCCGGCTCCTCGAGCAATACCGCTTTCACGGCATCCAGCGCAATGCCGAGGGCGAGATCGACGTGCTGTTTCCCGGTGGCAAGAGCAATCTTTCGGACGTGGCGGCGCAGATCGGCATCGATCAACTGGGGCGGCTGGACGGATTCAATCAGCGCCGCCGTACGCTGGCGGAACACTATTTCGGCGAGCTCGAGGGTTTTGCCGGC
>DATAYO010000082.1:0-73503 GCA_036272515.1 Steroidobacteraceae bacterium
CGGCTGCAGCGCGCCCGGCTGCGGCACGCCCTCGAGCGAATCCGGTCCGCCATTGACCACGAGGATGTCGGCTTGGTCGAGGCGCGTGCGCTTTTCCCGCAGCGGTCCCGCCGGCAGCAGCCAGCCGTTACCGAAGCGGCGATCGCCGTCGACGACGACGATCTCGCAATCGCGCGCCAGCGCATAGTGCTGCAATCCATCGTCGCTCACGATGACATCGCATCCGGCCTCGACCAGCAGCCGCGCCGCGGCAGGACGGTTCCGGCCGACCGCCACGGGCGCTCCGGTACGCCGCGAGAGCAGGACGGGCTCATCGCCCACCTCCAGCGCATCGTCCGCGGGCCGGACCAGACGCACGCCGTGGGCCGTGCCGCCGTAGCCCCGCGTGACCACGCCGGGGGCAAACCCGCGCTCTGCGAGTCGCGCCACCAGCCAGCACACCAGGGGGGTCTTGCCGGTTCCGCCGACGGTCAGATTTCCGACCACGATCACCGGCCGCGACATCCGGGTCGAACGGCGCAGGCCGTTGGCGTAAAGCAATCGCCGCGAGCCGCAGATCGTTCCGTAGGCGAGCGACAGAGGCATCAGCCACCAGGGAGGAGCGCGGCGTCGGTACCAGATGCTGTTGAGCCAGGACTCGGCAGACATGGTGTGCCGCTCGAGGGCGCGCGCCCTACTCGGCGAACTGCATCCCATGCAGCGTCGCGTACAGGCCGCCGAGCTCGAGGAGCTCGCGATGGCTGCCCATCTCCACGATGCGCCCCCGGTCCAGCACGATGATGCGGTCGGCGCTTTCCACGGTCGACAGGCGGTGGGCGATGACCAGCGTGGTGCGGCCCTTCATGAGCGCGGCGAGCTCGGCCTGTACGCGGCGCTCCGATTCGTTGTCGAGCGCAGCCGTCGCCTCGTCCAGGATCAGCACCGGCGAGTTCTTGAGCAGCGCCCGCGCAATGGAGATGCGCTGCCGCTGCCCTCCCGACAGATTCTGTCCCCGATCCGAGAGCGGCGTATCGAATCCCAGCGGTTGCTGTGCGACGAACTCCATGACGTTGGCCGCGCGCGCCGCGGCCTCGAGCTCCGCGTCGGTCTTGTCCACGGCGTTGAAAGCGATGTTGTTGCGGATCGTGTCGTTGAACAGCACCACGTCCTGGCTCACCAGACTCACCTGGGCGCGCAGGTCCAGGAGCCGGTACTCACGCACGTCCACGCCGTCGAGCAGGACCGCACCCTCGAGCACATCGTAAAAGCGCGGCACCAGACCGACCAGCGTCGTCTTGCCGCTTCCCGAGCGTCCCACGATCGCCACGGTCTCGCCGGGCCGCACATGGAAGCTCACCTCGTGCAGCACGCCGCCCTTGTCGCTCGCATACTCGAAGGACACGCCGCGAAACTCGATCTCGCCGCGCGCCCGGGCGAGCGTGCGGCCGCCGCCCAAGCCTTCGGTCGGCTCATCGAGGATCTCGAACACGCTTTGCCCGGCGGCGATGCCTTGCTGCAGCGGACCGCTCATGTTCACCAGGCTCCGGAGCGGTGAGGGAATTTGCGTCAGCGCCGTGAGGAACCCCAGGAAATCGGCGATTTGCATGTCGCGGGCGAACACCTGGCGGATGGCGACGTACAGCACGCTCGCGAGCGCAATCGAGGCGATGCAGCCCACCACCGGATTGCTGATCGACTTGGCGAAGGCGAGCTTCATGTTCGAGGCCCGGTTCGACTCGTTGACCCGCTCGAAGCGCTCGACCTGATGCTCGTCGGCGTTGAAGATCTTGATCAGGCGATGGGCATCGATGGCCTCCTTGGCGACCCGCGTGATGTCCCCCATGGAATTCTGGATGCGCTCGCTGTAGCGCCGGAAGCTCTTGTTGGCGATGCGCATGAGCCAGGCGATGGCGGGCGCGGCGACGATGCAGAACGCCGCGAGCCCCCAGTTCATGTAGAACATCATGGCGATCAGCCCCACCAGGGTGAGGCTGTCGCTGATGATCGAGATCACGGCATTGGTGGCCGCGCCCGCCACGAATTCGATATTGTTGACGAGCTTGGAGAGCAGGTGGCCGGACTGCTGCCGGTCCAGATAGGCCGTCGGCAGCTTCAGGTAGTGGGAGAACACGTCGTGCCGCAGTCCCTTGATCACCTGACGGCCGACCCAGCTCGGATAATAGTTGCCGACGAAATCTCCGATTCCCCGCAAGGTGAACAACACCACCACCGCCAGCGGCATCTCCCAGAGAATGGCCGGGTCCTTTTTCACGAACGTTCCGTTCAGGAAGGTCTTCACCAGGTAGGCGAGCGAGGCGTTGGTCGCCGCGAACAGGATCATCCCCAGGACCCCGATGGTGAACATCCCCTTGTACGGCCGGGCATAGCGCAGCAGCCGCCAGTAGATCGACCAGCTCGAATCGTCGCGTCGCACGGCCGTGGCCGCTGCCGGAGCCCCGCTCAAGGCGAGTCGTCCTGGTGCACGGTGGCGATATTGAGCTGGGCGAAGCCGAGCCGGCCCGCGACGTCCATCGCGGTGACGACGGACTGGTGCGTGGCGCGCCCGTCGGCGCGAATGGTGATCGGGCCCCGTGCCGAGCCGGCCTCTTTCACGAGCGCTGCGCGCAGGGTGTCCGGACTCGAATTGATGAGCGCGCGCTCGTTGACCCGGTAACCGCCTTCCGCGGTCACCGTGATCACCAGCGGCTCATGGTTGCCGCGCGGCACGGGGATTGCGCTTGCCTGCGGAAGCTGGACCCGGACACGCCCCTCCTGATTGAACGTCGTCGAGACCATGAAGAAGATCAGCAGCACGAGCAATACGTCGATGAGCGAGATCAGATTGATCTCGGGGTCCTCCCGATATCTCGGGCGGAGATTCACGAGCTCACGTCCCGGCGACGAGCCGGCTGCGCTCGTCGAGCGCATCGACCAGCTTCATCGCTTCCTTTTCCATCTGGATGACCAGCCGCTCGACCTTGCCGCGAAGATAGCGGTAGGCGATCAGCGAGGGGATCGCCACCGTGAGTCCCGCCGCCGTGGTGATCAGCGCCTCGCCGATGCCGCCCGACAGAGTCCTGGGATCGCCCAGACCGCTGGCGGTGATGGCGTTGAAGGCGTGAATGATTCCCGCCACGGTGCCCAGCAGGCCGAGGAGCGGCGCAATGGCGGCGATGGTGCCGAGTGTGTTCAAAAAGCGCTCGAGCTCGTGCACCACGTGCCTGCCGCCGTCCTCCAGCCGTTCCACCATCAATTCACGCGGCTTGAAGCGATTGACGAGGCCGATCGCGAGCAGCTTGCCGAGCGGAGAATTCTGCTCGAGCGCGAGCACCAGCTTGTCGCTGAGCTGGTCGGCCTCGATCCAGTTCCAGACTTTCTGCGAGAGGTCACGCGGGATCACGCGGCTCGATTGCAAGGTCCACAGCCGTTCCAGAATGATGGCCACCGAAGCGATCGAGCACAGGATGATCGGCCACATGAAACCGCCGCCCGCCCGGATGATCTCCCACATTGTTTCCTCGTTGCGTAGCTCTTGAAACTCGCGGCATGATACTTGACCGCCCCCGGTTGAGATACCGTCCCCGGGCGCCGACGCCCGGTCTTCAGGCCGGCGCCGTGGCGCGCTCCACCAGCGCCCCATCGACCAGGGTCAGCACGCGGTCCAGCCGAGCCGCCAGGCGCTCGTCGTGGGTGACTATCACGAGACTGGTGCCGAGCTCGCGGTTGAGCTCCAGCATGAGCTCGAACACGTGTCGCGCATTGACGCCGTCGAGGTTGCCCGTCGGCTCATCCGCCAGCACCAGCTGCGGCTGCGTCACCAGGGCGCGGGCGACCGCCGCACGCTGCCGCTCGCCGCCCGAGAGCTGCGAGGGCCGATGCGTGAGCCTTTCCTCGAGGCCGACGCGCGAGAGAATCGCGGCCGCCCGCTCGCGGGCGGCCCTCGGTTCGAGACGGCGCACCAGCAAAGGCATGGCGACGTTCTCCAGGGCGCTGAATTCAGGCAGCAAGTGGTGGAATTGATAGACGAATCCGACCGCGCGGTTGCGCAGCCGGCCGCGCTCGGCATCGCTCAGCCGGTTCATCGCCGAGCCCGCGATCTCCACGGTGCCGCGCGTGGGAAGATCGAGACCGCCGAGCAGCTGAAGCAGCGTGGTCTTGCCTGAGCCGGACGCGCCGACGATGGCGATGCGCTCGCCGGCGGCGACCGTGATCGAAGCGCCGCGCAGCACCTCGAGCTTGACCGCGCCCTGAATGAAGTCCTTCGCGAGGTCCGTGCCCCGGAGCACTATGTTCGAGTTCTGCATGGGATGGGTGAAAAGCCTCAGTCGTTGCGCAGGGATTCCGCCGGCAACAGGCGCGCGGCACGCCAGGCGGGATAAATGGTCGAGATGCAGGCGAGCACGAAGGCGACGCCGCAGATCCGCACGAGATCGCCGAGCTGGACGTACGCCGGCAGATCGCTCATGAAGTACACGCGCGCATCGAGAAATTTGAAGCCGAGAACGTGCTCCAGCGCGTGCACCATCTGCTCCAGATTGGTCGCGACGAGCACCCCCACCAGGAGTCCGCCGGCGATCCCCAGGCCGCCGATCAGGCTCCCCTGCACGATGAATACCGACAGGATGCTGCGCGGCGAGGACCCGAAGGTCCGGAGGATGGCGATGTCGCGCCGCTTGTCCTTCACGACCATCACCATGGTGGAGACGATGTTGAACGCAGCGACGGCCACCATGAGCGACAGGATCACGAACAGCATGTGCTTGGTGATCTCGATCGAGCGGAAGAAATTGACGTGCTCCTCGGTCCAGTCGTTGACCAGGTAGTCCTCGGCGCCCTTCGGCAGCGCGACGGCAGCATCCCGCACGATGCCCGGCGCCGCGTACGGATCGGTGACGCTGAGCCGCAGCCCGGTGACGTCCCCGCCCATGCGCAGCAGCGTCGCGGCGTCCTGCATGGCAACGAGCGCCACCCGCCGATCGTACTCATACATACCGATGGACAGGATGCCGTCGACGCGAAACGCACGCATCCGCGGCAGCACGCCGATGGGAGTGACGTCGCCCTCGGGCACCATGAGGATGACGCGATCGCCGACCTTCGCTCGGAGCGTCTCCGCCAGCGCCTTGCCGAGGATCACCCGGTAGCTCCCGGGAAGGAGATCGGCGAGGCGTCCCGATTCGAGGTGCGGGCCGAGATCCGCCACCCGGCGTTCCTGATCCGGCAGCACGCCGCGCATCAACACGCCTGAGGACTTGCCCGCGTGCGCCATCAGCGCCTGCTCCTCGATGTACGGTGAGGCGGCGGCGACGCCCGGAACCCGCTCGACCGTCTTGAGATCGGCGCGCCAATTCGAGATCTCGCCGTCCACCCCGCTGATCGTCGCATGCGCGGTGACGCTCAAAATTCTGGTTCGAAGCTCGCCCTCGAAGCCGTTCATGACCGACAGGACCACGATGAGCACCGCGACCCCGAGGGCGAGCCCCAGGATCGCAATGCCGGCGATGAGCGAGACGAAGCCTCGCTTCGGTGAGGCCCGAAGGTACCGGAGTCCGAGAAAGGCCTCGTACCAGCGACCCATCATTCGTATCGCAAAGCCTCGGCCGGCTGGGTCTTGGAGGCCTTCCAGGCGGGATAGACGGTCGCCGCCAGGGTGAGCAGCATGGCCGCCGCCGCAATGCGGATCACGTCGCCCGGATGCATCTCGCTCGGCAGCCCGGTGGTGTAGTAGACATCGGGATCGTCCATGATGTGCACGCCGAAAACATGCTCAATGAGCCCCGCCACCTCCCCCACGTGCAAGGCGAGCGCAACCCCCAGAGCCGCCCCTATGAGCGTGCCAAGCCAGCCGATCAGCAAACCCTGCGTCATGAATACCCCGAGGATACCCCGCGGAGTCATGCCGAGCGTGCGCAGAATCGCGATGTCGGTTCGCTTGTCGCTCACCACCATCACGAGCGTGGCGACGATGTTGAACACCGCCACCGCCACGATCAGCATCAGGATCAACCCCATCATGGTCTTTTCGATGCGGATCGCTCGGAAATACGCCTCATTCTCCTGGGTCCAATCCCGCACCTCGAGGCCCGCCGGCAATCGGGCGGCCGCCTGACGCGCAAGCCGGGGCGCCTCGAGCACGTTGTCGAACTTGAGACGGATTCCCGTCGGACCATCGAGCCCGCGCAGCGCCTCGGCATCCTTCAGATCGACCAGGGCGAGCACGCTGTCCTGCTCTTCCAGCCCCACCTCGAACACTCCGGCGACCTCGAAATTCTCCAGCCGCGGTACGATGGAGTCGCCTGCCGCGCTGTCGGGGATCATGACCGTGAGCGTGTCGCCGACGCCGACTTGCAGCTGGTAGGCGAGCATCTGGCCGAGGATGATGCGATTCATGCCCGGCTGCAGATTCGCGAGCTTGCCCTCGCGCATCTCGCTGCCGACTTCCGACACCTCGGATTCGAGCGCCGGGTCGATGCCGCGAACGATCGCGCCTGCCATCGCCGGCGCATGGCTCAGCATGGCATCGGTATCCAGATACGGTGCAGCGCCGATCAGATCCGGCGCGCCGCGGAGCTTTTTGAGGCGCGTGCGCCAGTCGGCGATGGGGTTTCCGCCGTCGGTCAAGGTAGCGTGTGCCGACAGGGCGAGCAGCCGGCCCCTCAGCTCGCTTTCGAACCCGTTCATGACCGAGAGCACGGTGATCAGCGCGAGCACGCCCAGCGCCACGCCGCCGAGCGATACCCAGGTGATGAAGGAGACAAAAAAACTGTGCTCGCGCGCCAGGGAATACCGCAGGCCCACGAAAACTGGAACGGGCTGGAACATTCGCGGCGATTAAACCACAGGCGCGAGGCGGCAGCGCGCCCGGCAGCGCGCCCGGCGGCGGCCCGGCGGCGGCCGGGGGCGGCCCCAAGCGGCTGCCCTGCGCCAAATTTGACATAACAAATGCAACATAATCAGAGTGTTAAGTGGTTCAAACAATCGAGTGTGGGGACGATGATATAGTCCCCAAAAGTAAGCGATAGTAAGCAATGAGGGGCAAGGAATGAGGTCTGCCATGAGCTGTCGAAGCCTCCTGTTGAGTGCCATGCTCGCGGCGTGCACGGTAGTTGTCGGCCTCGCACAGGCGGACATTCTCGCGGTGAACGATGGACTGACGGTGAAAGAGTCCGACCGCGCGCCGACCCGAGGGATGACCATGAGCCAGGTTGCCGGCAAGTTCGGCGACCCGGTCAGCAAGCTGGCCGCGGTCGGCAATCCGCCAATCTCCCGCTGGGACTATCCCGGCTTCGTGGTGTATTTCGAGGGCGACCATGTGATTCACAGCGTGGTGTCGGACTCCTCCGCGCCGAGCCAGGCGGCGGCAGCTGCCACGCCGGCCGCCGTGACTGCGCCGGCCGCCGTGACTGCGCCGGCCGCCGAGACCGCGCCGGCCACCGAGACTGCGCCGGCCGCCGAGACCACCGCCCCGGCCGCCGAGACCGCGCCGGCGGCGTCCCTACGAGCAGCCGAGACCGCGCCGGCGGCACCCACGCCCGCCGCCCCGTCCACGCCGGCCGCGCCGGATGCGGCCGCCGCCGAATAGCCGAGCAGGCTCCAGCCGGTAACCAGGGCCCGCCCCAGCCGGCCCGGGCCGCGCCGGATCATCAATCGTCCCGCCCGCCGCCTGGAATCGCGTAGTATTGTTTTCTTCGAGGCTCACCGCGACCCGTTCGCGGCGGGCGTTTTTCGTTTCGTGTTCCCAAAAGATGCCGCCCTTATTCGACCCTCTCCTGTCCACCGCCGGATCCACCCTCGTCAAATGGGGAAAGCTGTACGGCGCCGCCCCCGCTCTCGCGATCGCCGAAGCCTCGGCGAAGGCCGCAGGTCCGCTCATCGTCATCGCGGAAAATTCCCGAGCGGCGGAATCCCTGAGCGAGGAGATCGCGTTTTTCTCGAGCACGCCGGGCGCGGTGCACGTCTTTCCGGACCTCGAGACCCTGCCGTATGACAGCTTCTCGGCGCACCCGGACATCACCTCGGCCCGGCTGCGCACGCTCGCGGAGCTGCCGCGCGCGCGGCGCGGTGTCTGGGTCGTTGCGATCGATACGCTGTTGCAGCGGCTCGCGCCGCGCAGCTACATCGAGGCCCATTCGCTGCAGGTTCACGTCGGCGAGACCCTGAACCTCGAGGCGCTGCGCGAGCGCCTGACCCTCGCGGGCTATGCCGCGGTCACCCAGGTCGCCACGCATGGCGAATTCGCGGTCCGAGGATCGCTTCTCGACGTTTTCCCGATGGGCTCGGAGAGCCCGTATCGCATCGACCTGCTCGACCGCGATGTCGACAGCATCCGTCATTTCGACCCGGACACCCAGCGTTCCGGCGAGAAGCTCGAGCGGATTCACCTGCTGCCCGCGCGCGAGACTCCGTTGAGCCCGGATGCGGTGCGCGAGTTTCGCCGCCGCTACCGTTTGAGATTCAGCGGAGATCTGGCCGAGCAGTCGATCTACCGCGACGTGAGCGCCGGCCGGGCACCCGGCGGGCTCGAGTTCTTCCTGCCGCTGTTCTTCGAGCGCACCTCGCATCTGTTCGACTACCTGCCCCCGTCCAGCGTGCTGGTCGACGTGCAGGAGGCCACCTCGCACGCCGAGGGACTGTGGTCGGCAATCGCGGAGCGGCACGATCAGCTGCGGCACGATCGATTTCGCCCGATCCTCGATCCGGCGGAGCTGTATCTCGCACCCGCCGAGCTCCGCGCCATGCTCGACGCCTGGCCGACGATCGCGCTTCGATCCTTCGAATGGCCGCCGGAAACCTCCGGGCCCTTCCAGAATTTCCCGAGCTCGGCGCCGGCGCTGGTGCGCATCGACCCGCGCGCCGAGCAGCCGGCGGCCGAGCTCGAGGCGCATCTGGCCGCCGTCGGCGGCCGCGTGCTGCTCGCCGCCGAATCCGCGGGACGGCGCGAGCTGTTGCTCGAGCTTCTGCGCGGCCGCGGCATCAAGCCCAAGATTTTCGAGAGCTTCTCGGCATTCATGGCGGCCGATGCCGCCCTCGGAATCACCGTGGCCGCCGCGGCGTCCGGTCTCTCGATCGAGTCGCCCCGGCTCGAAATCCTGACCGAGTCGCAGCTCTTCGGCGACCGCGCGCGGCAGGAGCGCAGACGGCGCAGATCCGAGCGCGACCCGGCGAAGATCCTCAAGGAGCTGTCGGATCTTCGCGTCGGCGCGCCGGTGGTGCACGAGTCCTACGGGGTGGGCCGATACGTCGGTCTGCAGACCATGGACGTCGCCGGGTACACCGGCGAGTTTCTCGTGCTCGAATACGCCGACGGCGACAAGCTGTACGTGCCGGTTCAATCCCTGCATCTGGTGTCCCGCTATACCGGGGCGCCGGCCGACACCGCACCGCTCCACAAGCTGGGCGGCGATCAGTGGCAGAAGGCGCGCCGCAAGGCGGCGCAGCGCATTCGCGACGTCGCGGCGGAGCTGCTCGATCTGTATTCGCGGCGGGCGGCCCGTGAGGGAGCGTCCATGCAGGCCGGCGAGGCGGAGTACCGGGCTTTCCAGGCGGCGTTCCGCTTCGAGGAAACGGCCGATCAGGCCACGGCGATCGACCAGGTCCTCTCGGATCTGAAATCCGGCAAGCCCATGGACCGGGTGATCTGCGGCGATGTCGGTTTCGGCAAAACCGAGGTGGCGCTTCGAGCCGCATTCGTCGCCGTCCAGGCCGGCAAGCAGGCGGCGGTGCTCGTCCCGACCACCCTATTGGCGCAGCAGCACTACACGACGTTCGTCGACCGGTTCGCCGATTGGCCGGTGCGGGTGGAAAGCCTGTCGCGCTTTCGCACCCAGAAGGAGGCGGCCGCCGTGATCGACGGGATCGCGGCGGGATCGGTGGACATCGTCGTCGCCACCCACCGGCTGTTGCAGGGCAAGGTCCGTTTCAAGAATCTCGGCCTGGTGGTCATCGACGAGGAGCACCGCTTCGGCGTTCGCGACAAGGAAAGGCTCAAGGCATTGCGCGCGGAAGTCGACGTGCTGACGCTCACGGCGACGCCGATCCCGCGCACGCTCAACATGGCCATGGGGGGCTTGCGCGATCTATCGCTGATCACCACACCGCCCGCCGAGCGCCTGGCCGTGAAGACCTTCGTGCTCGAGTGGAACGAGACCATCGTGCGCGAGGCATTGACGCGCGAGATTCGCCGCGGCGGCCAGATCTACTACGTGCACAATACCATCGAGACCATCGAGAAAACCGCGCAGGCGATCCGCGAGCTGGTACCCGAGGCAAGCGTCGCGGTCGGGCACGGGCAAATGCGCGAGCGCGAGCTCGAGCAGCTCATGCTGGATTTCTACCATCGCCGCTTCAACGTGCTGGTATGCACCACCATCATCGAGAGCGGCATCGACGTGCCCACGGCGAATACCATCATCATCGACCGGGCCGACCGATTCGGCCTGGCCCAGATTCATCAGCTGCGCGGTCGCGTCGGGCGCTCGCACCACCGTGCCTATGCCTACCTCATCACGCCGCCGCGCAAGGCGATGACCGCCGACGCGGTCAAGCGGCTGGAGGCGCTGGAATCGCTGGAGGAGCTCGGCGCGGGCTTCACGCTCGCCACGCACGATCTGGAGATTCGCGGGGCGGGCGAGCTGCTCGGCGACGAGCAAAGCGGCCAGATCGAGGAGATCGGCTACAACCTCTACATGGAGCTGTTGGAGCGGGCCGTCGCCGGCCTCAAGGCGGGAAAGCCCGCCGACCTGGAGAAGCCGCTTCATGCCGGCCCCGAGGTCGATCTGCACCTGCCCGCGCTCATTCCCGAGGATTACGTGCCGGACGTGCATCTGCGCCTGGTTCTCTACAAGCGCATCGCCGGCGCCGAATCGCGCGAAGAGCTCGACGAGCTCAAGGTCGAATTGATCGACCGTTTCGGACCGCTGCCGCCCTACGCGCAATCCCTGTTCCGGTCGGCGCAGATCAAGCTGCGCGCGGCCCAGCTCGGCATCCGCAAGATCGACGCGGGCGCCACCGGCGGCTACTTCATCTTCGACGAAGACAACAAGATCGATACCCGGCGCGTGCTCAAGCTGATCCAGACCCGGCCGAAGGACTATCGGCTCGACGGCCCTCTGAAGCTGCGCTTCACCCACGAGGCGCGCACCGAGGAAAATCTATTCACCGGGATCGAGATGATGGTCGAGCTGCTGGCCTGAGACGCCCGCGGATTGCTCAGGTGGATCCGAGGAAATCCATCTTGCCGACGTCCACCCCGTTCGAGCGCAGCAGCGCATACGTCATGCTCTCGTGGAAATAGAAATTCGGCAGCACGAAATCGACCAGGTACGACAGGCCCGAAAAGCTGATCGTGCGGCTCGGGAACTTGAGCTCGATGGTCCTCGTCTCCGCGCCCTCGAGCTGGGCGGGCTTGACGCTCTTGACGAAATCCAGGGTCTTGGCGATGCGCTGCTTGAGCTCGTCGAGGCTTACCTCGTTGTCCTCGTGCTTCGGGACCTCGATGCCGGCGAGCCGTGCCGCGGCTCCCTTCGCGGTATCGCAGGTGATTTGCACCTGGCGGCTGAGCGGGAACATGTCCGGGAACAGGCGCGCCTGGACCAGCACCGCAGGGTCGAACTTCTTGGCGGCGGCATGAGCGGATGCCTTCTCCAGAATCGCGGACAAATTGGTCAACCCCCGCGTCAGTACGGGAATCGTCAGATCATAGATGGAAATCGTCATGGCTCGGTCCTCGAATCACAGGCGTTGCGGGGCCGATACTGTAGCAGCGAATAATGCCGGTCGAGTAAAAAATTCAATCGCGCGGGGCGATTGCGGTTTGTCCGGCTTTGGAATTGAATACGGGGTCTCGACCAGGAGGATATAGCAGATGTTGCCGGTATCCGAGGCGTGCGAGCGCAACAAGGAGCCGATCCTGTCGGTGCTGCGCAGCTGTCTTGCCGGCTGCTTGCACGTGCTCGAGATCGGCAGTGGCACGGGTCAGCACGCCGTGTATTTCGCCCGCCATCTGCCGCACGTGGTCTGGCAGCCCACGGAACAGCTGACCTATCTGGCGGACCTTGCCGCCCGCGTTCGACTGGAAGGCGGCGAGAATCTGCGGCCGCCGACGGTTCTGGATGTCCGGCAGGCGGTGTGGCCGGCGCGCGCGGTGGACGCGGTATTCACGGCCAATACCCTGCACATCATGTCGTGGGAGGCGGTCGGAGCGCTGTACCGGGGCGTCGCCGAAGTGCTGGTGCCCGGGGGTGTGCTATGCGTCTACGGGCCGTTCCGCTACAACGGCGACTACACCGCCGACAGTAATCGCGAATTCGACCTCATGCTGAGGGAGCGCGATCCGCTCTCCGGAATCCGCGACGTGGCGGCGCTTGACCAGCTCGCCGGTCCTTACGGATTGTCGCTGGCCGCGGATCACGATCTGCCGGCGAACAACCGGCTCCTCGTCTTCCTCAAGGAGCCGGGGTGATTGATGATCTAGTGCGGCACTACTTCCACGTTGTTCTTCACCGATTGCACGCCGTCGGTTTGTTCGGCGATCATGCCCGCGAGATCGCGCGCATCCTTGGTCGGCGCGGTGCCGCTGAGCCAAACGACGCCGTTCGCATCGGTGTCGACCTTCACGTGGGCGAGCGTCGACATGTGCTTTGCCATCAGCTTGGTCTTTACCTTGGTGGTGATGACGGAGTCCTTGACGAAGTGGTGATCGGCGCCGCTGTCGTCGGCGTATGCCATCGGCAGGCAGGCGGCGCCCACTGCCATCAATCCAACGAGGACCAGTTGTTTTTTCATTGATTTTTCTCCTTAGTATCAATCTGCTGCGGATAAAGGTCTGTATTTGAATTTCTGTCCCGCCACCGCGGCTTGTCCCATCAGGCCGCCCTTGGCGATCGTGAATACGGCCATGCCCTTGTACCAATGACCCGTGGTTCGTGCATCTTTCTCGCCGCCGCTCGCACCGGCTTCCGTGCCGTTGGTGCCGGCGCTCGCCTCCGCGCCCGCGGTGATCGCAACCACACTGGCGTCGGCGCCAAACTCGAAATTGCCCGACTCGAACTCGTCCAGGGCGGGCTTGTCACGGAAGAAAATGATCTCGCTGAAGGCTTTGCCGCCTGCCTGGAAGCCCACGCTGACCTCCGCCATGGTGGCCTCACCCACCAGCTTCCCGTGGACGAATACTCCGCCCTTGCCTCCGGCGCCCCCGACGATGAACGCTCCCTCGCCGATCGTGGGGAAGACCGCGTACGCGTAGCTCTCGCGAAAGAACATATCGCTCCGGCCGGCGTGCTTGAACAGCGAGATGGTCTGTTGATATTTCTGCGCGTCCGTCAGCGCTTGCGCTGAAGTCGATATGCAGATGGCCAGGACGGCCGCCGCGCCAAGGGTCCCGATTAGCTTTTTCATAGTGCCCCGTACCATAGGGGGCACGGCAATCCGGGTATGTAGGAGGCGGGACCCATATCTCAAAGGACGATTCCCACAAGGCGGAGCCGGGCGCGGCGGACGCAAAAGTCCCAACGCCGCGCCCGGAGCGCCCTCGCGGCGTCGCCGCGCGATTCGATTAGTTCTTCGCGAGGTTCTCCGCCGCGAATCCCCAGTTCGCCAACTTGTCGATCAGCGCGTTGACGTAGTCCACGCGCTTGTTCTGATAATCGAGGTAATAGGCGTGCTCCCAGACGTCGATCGTCAGCAGCGGCTTGAGGTTCTGCGCGATGGGTGTTTCGGCGTTGCCGGTCTTGACGACCTTGAGCTTGTCGCCGTCGAGCACCAGCCAGGCCCAGCCGCTTCCGAATTGCTGTACGGCTGCATTCGCCAGCTCTTTTTTGCACGCGTCGACGCTGCCGAAGGCCGCGTCCATCTTCGACTTGAGGACCGACGGCGGCTCGCCGCCGCCCTTCGACTTCAGGCTCTTCCAGTAGAAATCATGGTTCCAAGCCTGCGCCGCATTGTTGAAGATGCCGATACGGTCCGACTTGCCGGCAGTGGCGCGCACGATCTCATCGAGCGGAAGATCGGCCAATTCCGTTCCGACGATCAGCTTATTGGCGTTTTCCACATAGGTCTTATGGTGCTTTCCGTAGTGAAAACTGATGGTCTTTGCGGATATCACGGGCTCTAAAGCGTTCTCTGCCCACGGTAGCGCTGGAAGGCTCAACGGTGCGGACGTGGATGCTGCGGTTGCCATGGATGCTCCTTGGTTTGATGGATGACAGAAGGAACATAGACGTCCGGTTTTCGCCTAAGTTCAGGCGCCCGCCCATCTTGCGGTCAAAAGGATCGGGACCGCAATGCACGACTCTACCGGACCAGGGACATCAACCGACCAGGGACATCAACCGATCGGGGACATCAACCGATCGGGGACATCAACCGATCAGGGACCTCAAGCGCTGGGTGCGTGTCCCGGATGAGGTATCGGCGGCGCGCCGGAGCAAATTTTGTGCCTCCGCGGCCGGCAGGGGACGGCTGAACAGGAAGCCTTGAGCCTCCTGGCACGCGTGCTCCTGCAGAAACAGCAGTTGCGGTAGATTCTCCACCCCCTCGGCGGTCACGTTGATGCGCAGCGTGCGCGACATCGCGATGATGGCGGCCGCGATCGCTTGATCGTCGCTGCGATCCACCAGACCGGTCATGAACGATTGGTCGATCTTCAGCCGATCCACGGGAAAATTACGCAGCCGGCCGAAGCTCGAGTAGCCGGTACCGAAGTCGTCGATCGCCAGCAATATCCCGAGCGCCTTCAGCTGTGCCAACGCCCGCTCCGCCCATGCCTCATCCTGCATCACCACCGACTCGGTGATCTCGAGCTCGAGCATCGAGGGCGTGATCCCGGTCTCCTGCAAAACCGATTCGACCAGCGCCGGAAATTCCTTGAGCGCGAACTGCAGGCCCGACACGTTGACGGCCATTCGCGCCACCGGCAGCCCCTCGTCGTGCCAGGCCTTGGCCTGGCGGCAGGCCGTGCGCAGCACCCATTCGCCGATCGGCAGGATGAGTCCGGTCTCCTCGGCGATCGGTATGAAGTCGACCGGCGCAACCTGGCCGAGGTCCTCGCTGGTCCAGCGCAGCAGCGCCTCCATGCCGGAGACGGTTCCCGTGCTCACGTCGAACTGCGGCTGGTAATGCAGCGAGAATTCTTCGCGCTCGAGGGCACCGCGCAGTTTCGCCTCCAAAGTGAATCGACGGAGCGCGGCATCGTTCATCGAGGTATCGAAGAATGCATGCATCCCGGGGCCTTTGCGCTTCGCGAAATACATGGCGAGATCCGCGTTGCGAAGCAGCGTATCCACGTCCCCGCCGTCGTTCGGGAACAGCGCGATGCCGATGCTCGGGGTGACCACCAGGGTGTGCAGGGCGAGATGCATGGGCCGTTGCAGCTCGGCGATCAGCCGGGCGGCGACCGCGGCGGCGTCCGCCGGACCGTTGATTGCCGGCAGGATCACGATGAATTCGTCGCCGCCGAGGCGCGCGATATGGTTGGTGCGCGGGCTCGGATGATCGTCGGCCGCGGCGTCCTCGTCGGCGCGCAGCGAGCCGCCCATCCGCTGGGCGACCTGGCACAAGAGCTCGTCGCCGACGGCGTGGCCCAGGGTGTCGTTGACCCGCTTGAAATTGTCGAGATCCAGATACAGCACCGCCACGGTGCGCTCGTGGCGCTTTGCCGCTTCCAGCGCGCTGGCGAGACGGTTGCGGGACTGCTCGCGATTCGGCAGTCCCGTGAGCGCATCGAAATACGCGAGCTTGACGATACGGTGCTCGGCGCGCCACTTGCTCGCCAGAGATATCGTCATTTGCCGGATCTCGTGCGGATGAAACGGCTTCTGCAGATAGGAGAGCTTCTCCTCCGGCGGCACCAGCGATCCCATCTCCACCGGATCGATATCCGAGTATGCGGTGCAGAGTACGATCTCGATGGCCGGATCGAGCTCGCGGATGCGCGCCGCGGCCCATACCCCGTCGCGCCCCGGAGGCATCCGCATGTCGAGGAAAGCCACCGCAAATGGCTGGTCCGCGCCAATCGCCTCACGCACCGCGGCCACCGCCGCCTCGGCGCCGTCGCAAAACACCGGCGCGAACTCCGTGGCCTGCGGCGCGGGCTTTCCCACCGGCGGCTCCGCCGGCGGCCTGGCGAACAGCCGCGCCCGCAGATCGCGGAATACGGCGGTCTCGCCGTTCATGTCTGCCTCGGCGAGTATCTCCCGGTACGCGCTGCGCACCTCCGCCTCGTCGTCGGCGACGAGCACCCGTATCGCACGTTTGATCTCGGTCACGGATCCATCCTCGAGTTCCTCAAAGCCGCCAGGGGAAGCATCAGGTGAAGCGACGCCCCGAGCCCCGGTCCTTCGCTCGCCGCCCAGATTCTGCCGCCGAGCGCTGCGATCGAATTGGCGCACCAGTGCAGTCCGATGCCGGAGTTGGTATCGCGGGATTTGGTCGAGTAGCCCTTGTCGAACACCCGCTTCAGGTCGCCCTCCGCGATGCCCACTCCATCGTCCTTGCAGTGCAGATGAAGCTGTTCGCTGTCGTTCTCCCGGACGATCTCCGCGGCCACCTTGAGCACCCCCTTGTCCCGTCCGGCGTCACGTACCGCATCCGCGGCGTTGATGATCAGGTTCTGCAGCACCAGCCGCAGCACGGTGCGCGCAATGCGCACGGCACCCACCCGGCCGAGCGACTCGTCCGTATCCACGATCAGCCGCCGGCGACAGGCGTCCGGGACGATTTCCAGAGTCTGATTGACGAGATCGGGCAGCCGCACGGTCTCGATCGCCGGCTCGGTGCGGGTGGAGCGCATCAATTCGCTCAGCGCGGTCTGCACGATCTGCGTCTGGCGCTGCACGATCTCGAGGTCTGCCTTCGATTCGGCCACGGCCGAGGCCGCCTCCTGCGACCCCAGTCGCAGGAATTCGATCAGATCCGCCTGGCGCGGCGAGCCTTGAGCGACCTCCTTGAGCTCGCTGCTCGCCCGCTGCAGGTCCGCGGTGGGCAGGTCCTTGAGCCGGTCCCTGAGCTTGACGAGACGCACCGTCATCGGGGTCATGGCGTTGCCCAGATTGTGCAGCACGCCCTTCGCGAGCTCGGCGAAGCCTGCTTGAAAGGAATTGTCGATGAGCTCGTTGCGCGTTTCTTCGACGCGGGCGACCATGCTGTCGAATTCGCGCGCGAGCAGTCCGATCTCGTCGCCGCTGTCGAGATCGAGTCGCGCGGAGAGATCGTCGCCTTCGCCGATGGAGACGGCGTGGCGCGTCACGCGCGCCAATGGCTCGAGCACCACGCGATTCAGAATCATGACCACCAGTACCAGCACGGCGACCGCCGCTCCGATCAGGTACATCGACGCATAGCTCACCGCGTTGTGCCCGCGGGCCGTGATCCGCCTCGGAACATCGACTTCGAGCGACGCGAGCGGACGCCCGTAGATGTCGCTCAGTTGCCGCTCGATCCGGGTGGTCGATTCGGTCTCGCTGAGCTCCCGGCCGGCGATCGGGTGATCGGGCGGCCCGACGATGAGATCGGCCTGGGCGCGCGCGGCCAGCATCCGCACCCGCTCCGGGGTCATGAGCCGTCCCATGATGACCGCGCCCAAGGCCCGGCCGCCGCCGCTTCCGTCGAGCACCGGGGCCGCCGCGATCATCATCAAGCCGAGGTTGGTCCGGATCAGACCCTTCGCGCTTTTCCCCGCGGCAATGTCCGCCCGCCAGGGAAAGTCCGCGGGCAGATCCCTGAGCGTCGAGAAGTCCAGACTCGGGCCCGATCCGCCCGAGGAATCGCGGGCATCCGACAGCACCACTTTGCCGGCAAGATCCGCGATCATCAGAACGTCCACCTGCAGCTGCTTCAACGCGGTCGGCGTGAGGTTGACGCGCACGAACTCCGGGTTCGGCGCCTGGACGTAGTGGTACACGTCGCCCCAATTGCCCCAATCCGCGGCGCTGAGCGCGAGGTTGTCGAGCGACACATCGAGCGCGTAATCGATGCGCTTCATCGAGACCTTCGCATCGTCCCGCTCGAGCTCGGCGAAGCTCGGCATCACGATGACGTGCTGAACGACGATCTCGAGCGCGATCAGGATCACGAAAAGCATCGCAAGCAGCGAGATCACTTTCGTGCGGATATTCATCCTTCGATTCATACCAAAACGGGGCGGCGGGCGCCGTAACGGAGTTCCGGTTCACCGCGTTTGCGTGCGGCGAAATTGCCGGTCATTGAACGGCATCACACGGCGTGCGCGCCGAATGCGACCTGCCTCACGTTCCGCGGCAGCCGTGCCGGCGGCGGCGCCTAATCGCCGAACAGCTGCTTCAGCTGGTCCGGATCGACCGGTTTCGTCAGGTGGTGATCGAACCCCGCCGCGAACGCACGCCGCTTGTCGGAGTCCTGGCCCCAGCCCGTCACCGCAATCAGGATCATCTGCTGGCCCCACGCCTCACGGCGAATCCGCTCGGCGACCTCGTAGCCGCTCAGGTCCGGCATGCCGATGTCGAAGACCCCGATATCCGGGCGCACGCGCCTGGAAACGTCCCACGCCTCGCCCCCCGTATGGGCGAGGTGCACCTCGTGGCCGGCGGCCTTCAGCAGCATGCTCAAGGTCTCGGCGCTGTCCCGATTGTCGTCCGCGACCAGAATACGCCGGCACTCCGCTGCGCCGGTTCCGTCCCCGCCCTGCTCCGGCCTTGCCGCCGGTGCATCGACCACGAGCGATCGCGGCAGGCAGATCATGAACTCGCTGCCCCGGTTGGGCCCGTCGCTGCGCACGGCGAGCCGTCCGCCGTGCAGCTCCACCAGTCCCTTCGCGAGCGCCAGCCCGATTCCCAGTCCTCCTTCGGCCCGGCCGACCTCCGAGTCGACCCGCGTGAACATGTCGAAGATCCGCGCCAGCGCCTCGGGCGCGAGCCCGACGCCGTTGTCGCGCACGAAAATCACGAAGTGTTGCTGCTCGAGGCGGGTGCCGAGGTAGACGAGACCGCCGGCCTGCGTGTACTTGCCCGCGTTCGTCAGCAAATTGGTGATCACCTGCGTGATCCGAACCGAATCCACGTCCAGAGTGACCGGCACCTCCGGCACCTCCACGCGCAAGGTGTGGTGCTTCGCATCCATCGTCGCCTGCACGGCTTCCACCGCATCATCCATGAGCTCGCGCACTTCCACGTACGTTCGCTTCAACAAAAAGGAGCCGCGGGTGATCCGCGAGACATCGAGCAGGTCATCCAGGAGGGAGGTCATGTGACTCACCTGCCGGGAGATGATGGCCTGGGCGCGACCGAGCTTGTCAGGTTCCAGATTGGGCAGCTGCAGGAGTTGCGCGGCGATGCGGATCGGCGCCAGCGGATTGCGCAGCTCGTGCGCAAGGGTCGCCAGGAACACGTCTTTCCGCGCATCCGCCTCGACCAGCGCCTCCTCCGCACGCACGATGCTGGTCACGTCGACGAACGTCACCAACACCCCGCTCACGGTTCTGTCGGGCTCGCGGTACGGCAGAATCCGCATGATGTAGTGCACCGACTCGTCGACGCGCGCGACGCGGCGCTCGAGCGGAGCGAGTGTCGACAGCACGTAGGCCACGTCCTCGCGCAGCCGGTCATATCTCAGGCGGCTCACGATATCGGTCAGCGGCCGGCCTTGATCGCTCGGAATCAGGTTGTAGACCGTCGCAATGGCGGGGGTGAAGCTGCGGATGATCAGATGTCGGTCGAGAAATACCGTGGCGATCTCGGTACTCTCGAACAGATTGCGCAAATCGCTGTTGGTACGGTCCAGCTCGTCGATCTTTTCGGTCAGCCTCAAATTGACGGTGTGCAGTTCCTCATTGAGCGATTGCAGCTCTTCCTTGGAGGTTTCGAGCTCCTCGTTGGTCGACTGGACCTCCTCGTTGACCGAATGCAGCTCTTCGTTGGCGCTGCGCAGCTCCTCGAGCGCGGTCTGGTGCTTCTCGGTCAGGGATTGAAGCTCCTCGCTTGCGCCGACGATCGCGCGCTGCAACTGCGCGACGCTGTCCTCGCTCACCGGCAGCGCTCCCATCAGGTGCCGGAAGCGGTCGGCACCGACGCGGATCACCTCCACGTCGATGCGCGGATCCGTCGGGGCGTCCGGCGGATGGGAAGGCTCCCGACACGCCTCCGCCTTCGGGCTTTCGCCGGAGATGTCGCTGCGCAGGGGCAAATGCGGGCGCTGCCAGTCCACGTTCAAGTCAGGGCTGCGGCCGCCGCGCCGTTCGAAGATCCTGGCGGCCTTATCGACGGTCCCGAACAATCCGGGGTGCTGAGCGACCGATTCGGAGGCACCGAGCAGCAGCATGCCGCCCGGGGCCAGCGAGTAGTGAAATAGCGGAACGATCCGCGCCTGAAGATCCGAATTCATGTAGATGAGGAGATTACGGCAGGAGATCAGGCTCATCGTCGAGAAGGGTGGATCGCGGACCAGGTTGTGCAAGGAGAACGTGCAGATATCCCGGATTTCCTTGGTCACGCAATAGCCGCCCTGCGTGTAGGTGAAAAAGCGCTGCCGCCGGCGCTCGGACAACCCCTCGAGCAACGTCTTCGGATAGCGGCCGACCCGCGCGGTGGCGATCGCCGTTTCGTCGATGTCGGTCGCGAACAGCTGCACCCTGGGCGTGATGTCCAGCGTATCCAGGTGCTCCCGCAACAGCATCGCCAATGAATAGGCCTCCTCACCGGTCGCGCACCCCGGCACCCACACCCGCACGCTCCCGTCCGCCATCTTGCCGTTGAACAGCCGGGGAATGACCTTGGAGGCGAGAATCTCGAAAGTCTCCTCGTCCCGAAAGAAACTGGTCACGCGAATGAGCAGATCGCGAAACAGCATGGCTGCTTCGCCCGGGACCTTCCTGAGTATCGCGATATAGTCCGCGACCGTCGTCGCGCTCACCACCTGCATGCGCCGCCGGACGCGGCGCAAGAACGTCTGGCCTCGATAGCCGCTGAAATCGTGCCCGAGATGTTCGCGCAGGATCTCGCAAATCTGCAGCCGGTCTGCTTCGGCGCTGACGGCATCGCCGGTGTAGTGGGCGCCGTCGCTGCGTGCGCTCTTCAAGCGCATCAGATGAGCGGCCATTTGATCGACCGGCAGGATCAGATCGACGGCGCCCGTGGCGATCGCCCCGGCGGGCATCTCGCCGTACTGCGGGGCGGTGCCGCCGGACCCCTGGGCAATGGTGAGTCCGCCGCACTCCTTGATGGCCTTCAGCCCGAGCGACCCGTCGCTGCCGGTGCCCGACAGAACGATCCCGACGGCCCGTTCACGCAGCACCGCCCCCAGCGAGTCGAAGAATCCATCGATCGGCCGGAACAACCGTTCGCTGTCGTGCGGCGGCATTTGAACGGCCAGACATCCATCGACCAAAGTGACGACTGCATGAGGCGGGGGAACATAAACACGATTGGGCAGGATGCGGGTTCCGTCCGCCCCTTCCTCGACCCGCATCCCGGTCCATCGGCTCAAAATTTCGATCAGCATGCTCTTGCGGTCGGCGGGCAAATGCAAAACCATGACGAACGCCATGCCGCAATCGACCGGCATGTGGGCGAAGAAACTGTGGAAGGCGTCGAGGCCGCCCGCGGAGGCGCCTATTCCGACGATCGGGAAATCGGTGGAAATCATCGGCCCGGCCCGGGAATCGTGCAAGGCATCCATGTTACGGATCCCTCTCGTCTTTATCTGACATATTACAGCACCCTGGACGAATCCCCCCGTGTAGGACATCTACCCATCGGACGCCTCAATAATCCCTTCAATCTGCTTTGCAGCGTAGCGGCGCTGGCACATCGAGGCCAAGCAGGAGCGGGCGGTCCCAGGCCCGCTCAGGCCGCGCGATTGCGGCCGGCCTTCTTGGCGAGCTTGAGCTGAATCTGCGACTTTTCCACGAGTGCCGTGGGACTCTCGTCCTGCCCAGGCACCGCGGCGCAGACGCCGACGCTCACGCTGACGTAGCGCAGCACGCCGGAGCGGGGATGGTGGATGCGCAACTCGCGTACGCGCTCGGCCATGACGTGCCCGAGGGCGAGCGCCTGCTCCACCGTCATTCCGGGCGCAAAGGCCATCAGGCTCCCGCCCTCGATACGCGCCGTCACATCGCTCGAGCGCCTGAGGCAGCCGGACACGCAATGAGAAACGCGCCGGATGGCCGAGTCCCCTGCCGCGCGCCCGAAGGTGGCGTTGTAGAGATCGAGCGCGTCGATATCGATGGCGAATACCGCGATACTGCGATTCTCGCGCTGGGCGATCGCCCAGTCGCGCTTCAGCAGCTCCTGCAGGTAGGGCAGCGTATAGAGACCCGTGAGGCGGTCGTCCCGGACTGCGACGCCGGTGGGTTGGTGCGCGCCTGAGAGCGAGTCCCGGGAGAGCTTGGGATCAATGCGCAGCCGGTCGCCCGCATCCCGATGATGGCCGGCGAAATGCGTGATCCGGCCCTCCCCATCGCGCAACGGCAGCACCGTGATCTCGTTCCAGAACAGCGTCCCGTCCTTGCGGTAATTGCGCAGCAGTACCCGGCAGGACTCCCCCTGCTTCAGGGCCTCGCGAAGCCGGTGACGGCCGTCCTGCTCCCGGTCCTCCCCCTGCAGGAGTCGAAGATTCTTGCCGAGCAGCTCGTCGGCCGAATAGCCGGTCAAGGACTCGAACGCGCGGTTGACGTACACCACGAGCTGCGCGTCGGTGGAGGCGTCGACCAGAGCGACGCCTTCGGGCGAACAATCGAGCAGGCGGCGATACAGGTCCGCGTCGAGGCTCGTCATGGCTGGCCTTCCGTCAAGGTGAGCGGCGGCGCCGAGGACAGCTCGGCGACCACCGATACCGCCGCCCCCCACTGGGCGGTGCTCGAGAGCTCGGACGGTACCTCGCCGCGGGCGCGCATGCGCACCAGCCGTGCTTGCGCCGCCGGCGTCGTCGCCTCGAGGTCGAGGCTGCCCAGCAGCGTGCGCACGGCATCGCGGTCGTTGCAGACCGGCAGTACGTCGCATCCGGCGGCGAGCGCCAGCCGCGCGCGCTCGAGCACGGTGCCGAAAGCCGCCGCGCCCGCCATGCTGAGGTCGTCGGCGAAGACGCATCCGTGAAAGCCGAGGCTGCCGCGCAGAACGTCGGTGATCCAGCGCCGCGAGAGACTCGCGGGCAAGGCGTCCACCGCCGAATACTCGACGTGCGCGGCCATGATGCCGGGCAGCTGAGTCTCGATCAGCAGCCGGTACGGGGACAGATCGGCCTCCATGTCGGCCAGCGGCCGCCGATCCACGGGCAGCGCAACGTGCGAGTCGGCACGTACCGCGCCGTGACCGGGGAAGTGCTTCGCCACCGCCGCCATGCCGGCTTCGCGCATTCCCGCCAGGTACGCTCCTGCGAGCGCCGCGACCGCCTGGGGATCCCGGTGAAAGGCCCGATCGCCGATGATCTCGCTCAACCCATAATCGAGGTCTACGCAGGGAGCGAAGCTGAAGTCCACCCCGACCGCACGCAACTCCGCCGCCATCAGCCAGCCGATGACATGCGCCTTGGCGAGCGCGTCCTTGCGATCCAGGTCATAACGCCGCCCGAGCAGCCGCACCGGCGGCAGCCGGGTAAATCCGTCGCGAAACCGTTGGACCCGTCCGCCCTCATGGTCCACCGCGATCAGCAGCGGCGGGCTGCGAAGCTCGCGAATGGCGCGGCACAGCTCAGCAATTTGCTGTGGATTCCGGTAGTTACGTGTGAAAAGGATGACGCTGCCGACCCTGGGATCTCGCAGGATGTCGAGGTCCTCCGAGGTCAGCTCGGCGCCCGCGACATCGACCATGAGGGGTCCAAGGCTCATGCGCCGCGCTCGAATACCGCAACCGATTCGACGTGCGTTGTATGCGGAAACATATCCATCACCCCTGCGCCGACGAGCCGGAACCCCTGGGTTTCGACCAAGATTCCCGCATCACGCGCCAAACTCCCCGGATGACACGAAATATACACGACTCGCCTGGGGCGCCAATGTGCCATGCGTTCCATGATTGCAAGGGCGCCGGCGCGGGGTGGATCGAGCAGGACCAGGTCATAGGGGCCGGCGGCCCAGCTTCCGAAGCCTCCCGGCTCGAACAGGTTGTCCTCGTGGAACCCGGCGTTGTCGATCGCATTGCGCACTGCGTTCATCCGGGCTTTGGCCACCAGCGCACGGTCCCCCTCCACCCCCGTCACCGTCGCCGCCCGCCGCGCCAGGGGCAAGGTGAAATTGCCCATACCGCAAAACAGGTCGAGCACCCGGTCGGTCGGTAGCGGCTCGAGCAACCTCATCGCCGCGTCGATCATGGCGTTGTTGACGTACCGGTTGACCTGGATGAAGTCGGCGGCGCCGAATTCGAGCGTGATCCGCCCCTCGTCGACCGTATAGGTCAAGGGCGCGGCAGCAGCGTCCAGCGGCCTGATGGTGTCCAATCCCCCGCTCTGCAGATGGATCGCCACCGAATGGCGCGCCCCGAATTCCCGCAGCAGTTCCAGATCCTGAGCGCTCGGCGGCTCCATGACCCGAAACACCAGGGCGGCCTGCTCGTCCCCGGCGGCGACCTCCACCTGCGGGAGCTTGGCGCGGATGCTCAAGGCATCGACCAGCCGCGCGAGTTCCTCGGGAAGCGTGGCGAAGCGCTCGATCAGGATCTCGCAGCGGCGCAGCTCCGCGATATAGGGCTTCTCGCGCTCCCGGAATCCGGCCAGCACCCTGCCCTTCTTGTGCACGTACTTGACGCCGAGGCGCGCCCGCCGGCGGTAGCCGAACGCCGGGCCCCGGATCGGCTCGAGCACGCGTTGCGGCTCGACCCGGCCGATGCGTTCCAGATTGTCGAGGAGCTGGCGCTGCTTGGCCTCGAGCTGAGCGGCGGCAGACAGATGCTGCAGCGAGCAGCCGCCGCATACGCCGAAGTGCGCGCACTTCGGCGTCACACGATCCGGCGAGGCGGTCACGATATCGGTCAGCGAGGCCTCGTCGAACATGCGCCGGCGCTTGTACACTCGAAACCGCACGGTCTCGCCGGGCAGCGCGCCCTCGACGAAGACCGTCTTGCCGCCGACACGCGCCACGCCGCGGCCGTCGTGCGCCAGGTCGACGACCTCGGCCTCGTGCACCTCGCCCGATCTCAGCTCGGAGGCCATGCGGCCGAGAACTCCCGATGGTGGGCCGCGCTCGATTCGGCGAGCAGTTGGCGCACTCGCACGACTTCGCGCGCATGCTCCTCGGCGCTCAAGTTGCCGCGCAGCAGTTCGAAACGCAGGTAGATCAAATAGGTGTTGAGCACGTCGGTTTCGCAGTAGTCGCGAATCCGCCCGATACCGCCTTGCAGAAAGACATCCCACACCTGCGAGCCGTGCATGCCGAGCTTGCCCGGCAGACCGAGGAGACAGGCGACATCCTGCAGGCTCGCGCGGCCTCGTCCTTGAAAGCCCGACAGGATGTCCATCAGGTCCATGTGGCGCCAGTGAAAGCGGCTCAGGTAGTTGCTGTAGCGAAAGCTCGCATCGGCGTTGCCGGTCTCCCAGTAGCGGGCGGCCGTGATGCTGTGCAAGAGACTGCGATAGTGGAGTACGGGAAGATCGAAGCCGGCGCCGTTCCAGGAGACGAGGTCCGGTGTGTAGCGGTCCAGTCCGTCGAAGAAACGCTCGATCAAGTCCTTTTCCGATGAGCTCTCATCCCCGAGACTCCAGACTTTCAGGGTGTCGCGGGTGCGCATGGCCACCGAGATCGCGACCACCCGGTGCTGCTCGTGCGACAGGAATTCGCTGCCGACTTCCTGGCGGCGCTTGGTGAACATGATCCGCGCCACCTGCTCGTCCGAGAGGTTTTCGAGCCCGTAGAGGCGCCGGCCCAGCGTGGTGTCCGGCACGGTCTCGATGTCGAAAATTAGTGTGTTCAAGACGGGGTATTCACGGCATGCCCGGGACCGCGGACGGCGCGCGGCGCATGAGCACAGCCACCGCCACGACCAGGCCCGCTTCGTCGGTGAGCGTGACGTGACCTTCGCCGATACCGAGGCCGTCGCGCACCCGCGCTCCGCGCGCCGAGTACACGACCTCCGGCCTGCCCCAGGAGTTCTGCACGATGCCCACGTCGCGAATCCACACGCCATGCGCGAATCCGGTGCCCATCCCCTTGACGATGGCTTCCTTGGCCGCGAAGCGCATCGCCAGGAAGCGCACCGGACGCGACGTGCGCTCGAGCTGGGCACGCTCCTGCGGCATCAGCAGATGCGAGACGAAGCGCTCGCCGTGCTTCTCGTAGACACGCTCGACCCGATCCACCTTGAGCACGTCGATGCCGATGCCGAAGATCATCGCGCCGCGCGCATCAGCGCTTTCATGTCCTGCACCGCTTTCGGCAGACCGTCGAATACCGCCCGCGCGATGATGGAATGACCGATGTTGAGCTCGACGATTTCGGCGATGGCGGCGATGGGCTCGACGTTGTGGTAATTGAGACCGTGACCCGCGTTCACCGTGAGCCCCAGCGATGCGGCGAGCTTCGCGGCGGCGCGCAAGCGGTCGAGCTCCACGGCCAGCGCCGAGCCCGACGCATTGGCATAGGTCCCGGTGTGCAGCTCGATCACCGGAGCGCCCGCTCGCGCCGCGGCCTCGATTTGCACGGCGTCCGGATCGATGAACAGCGACACGCGGACGCCCGATTGCGCCAGGGCCCTGCACGCCGAGGCAACGCGTCCGGCCTGCCCGTCCACATCGAGCCCGCCTTCGGTGGTGACCTCCCGGCGCGACTCCGGCACGAGACAGCAATCCTGCGGCTTGACCTCGCCGGCGATCCGGATCATCTCGTCGGTGACCGCCATTTCGAGGTTCATCCGGGTCTTGAGCAGCGCGCGCATGAGCGTGACATCGCGGTCCTGGATGTGGCGCCGGTCCTCGCGCAGATGCAGAGTGATGCTGTCGGCCCCCGCTTGCTCCGCCGTCAAAGCGGCATGGACCGGGTCGGGATAGTCGATCCGCCGGGCCTGCCGGAGGGTGGCGACGTGGTCGATGTTGACGCCCAGGGCAATGCCGGTCGCGCCGGACGAGGAGGCGCGAGTCACGGCTGCTCCGGCGTGCGCCGGCGCATGGCCAGCATCACCTCGCGGGACTTCAGCGCCCGCCCGTCGAGGCAGGCGTCGAGAGCCACGCGCAGCACGCGCTTGGCGTCCCTGAGCGAGCGCGCATCCGCAAACGCCTCCGCCTCGAGATCGGCGAGCGAGCGGCCGTAGACGGCGCCCGGCGCATCCGCCACGCAGGGCTGCGGACCGCGCTGGGCTTGAAATTTGTAGTAGCGGTCGACCGCGACCGGATCGCCGCTCGCGGTACGCGACAGCTCCAGCCCATACCCGAGATTATCCAGCAAGCGCTTCTCGAAACGCCGCAGAGTCTCCTCCTCGCCCGCACCGCTCCACAGCGCCTCGAGGCAGGCCGCATAGGCGGAGAAAATCTCCGGATGCGGGTCGCAGCGTTCGCTGAGCTTCAAGATGAGCTCGTTCAGATAGAAACCGCTCATCAGGCGCTCCGTCGGCAGCGCAGTGGCGGCGCCGTCGATCTCGGCGCTGACCAGCTGGCACGCCTCGCCCCGCCCGGCCCAGGAGACGAGCAGCCGCTGAAAGGGCCGCAGCACTCCCCGAAGTCCCGACTTGGAGCCCTGGGTGCCGCGCGCGAACAGCGTCAGCCGGCCCTGCTCCCGGGTGAAAACCTCGACGATGCGGCTGGTGTCGCGATAGGCCTTGAGATGTAGGACGTAGAGGGGGGACAGCCAGACGCGGCGGGGAGAGGAGGAATAAGAAGGCGCCTTCATGGGGGCACCCTTTTGGCCGGCAACGCGTCTTGCACTTTGTAGTCGTCCGACAGCTGGTAGTCATATCCAAATTGCCGCAATGCCATCTCGCTGTCCGCCCAGTTTTCCTTGACCTTGACCCAAAGCTCCAGATGCACCGAGCGCTGCCACAGATCGTTCAGCTCGATGCGCGCGAGCCGGCCGATTTCCTTCAGCCGCTCCCCGCCCTGCCCGATGACGATGGCCTTCTGGCCCGCACGCTCCACCCAGATGACGGCGTTGATGAGCACCCGGCCGCCCTCGTCCACAAATCGCTCGATCTGCACGTTGAGGCCGTACGGCAGCTCCTCGCGCAGCTTCAAGGTGAGCTTTTCACGGACTATCTCGGCCGCGTGAAACGGCTCATCCCGATCGGTGAGCACATCCGGCGCGAACAGGGGCGGTGCGGCGGGGAGCCGCGCGCCGACCAGATCCGCCAGCCGGTCGAGATTATCCCTCTCGAGGGCGGAAACCGGAACGATGCCCGAGGCGGGCACGCGCCGCTCCATGTCCTCGATGAACGGCAGCAGACGGTCCTTCGGTACGATGCGGTCCACCTTGTTGATCACCAGGAACAGCGGCTGTTTCAGGCCGCGAACCCGCTCCCATACCCACAGATCCTCCTCGGTGAAACGCATGGCCTCGATCACGAACACGAGTACGTCGGCGTCCCGGGAGGAGGAGATGGCGACGCGATTCATGTACTGGTTCATCACCCGGCGGGTGCTCTCGTGCAGTCCCGGGGTGTCGATGAGCACGAGCTGCGCCTCGGGGCGGTTCACCACGCCCAGGATGCGGTGCCGCGTGGTCTGCGGCTTCGCGGTGACGATGCTGACCTTGCGGCCCACCAGCGCGTTCACCAGGGTCGACTTGCCGACGTTGGGACGGCCGACGATCGCCACCATGCCGGCCCGAAATGGCGCGCTGCTCATGATGCGCCGCGCACGTCGGCGGGCAAGAGCTCGAGCGCCTTGCGCGCCGCCATCTGTTCCGCGCGGCGGCGGCTGGCGCCCTCGCCGGAGGCCTTCACCGCGAAGGCGGCCACCTCGCAGGTCACCGAGAACGACGGTGCATGCGGGTCGCCGGACGTTCCCGTCAAGGTATAGACGGGCAACGTCAGTCCGCGCCCCTGCAGCGCCTCCTGCAGCCGGGTCTTGGCATCCTTGAGCGATTCGGCCGCCGGCAACTGCGCAAGCCGCGCGCCGATGATGCGCCCGACCGCAAGCGACGCCGCGTCGAAGCCGGAATCCAGGAAAATCGCTCCCACCATCGCCTCCAAGGCATCCGCCAAGATCGACGCCCGCCGAAAGCCGCCGGACTTGAGCTCCCCCGGCCCGAGCTGCAAATGCTCGCCGAGCTCGAGATCGCCGGCGATCTTGCCGAGCGTCTCGCCGCTCACCAGGGTCGCACGCAAGCGCGACAGGGCACCCTCATCGGCGTCCGGATGCGCATCGTATAGCAAGCGCGCCACACTGCAATTAAGAACCGAATCGCCGAGAAATTCGAGCCGCTCGTTGTGCCGGCCGCCGGCGCTGCGGTGGGTGAGCGCCTGCCGGCAAAGCTTGAGGTCGTTGAAGGCGTGTCCGAAGGAGCGCAGCGCCCAAGCCGCCAGCGTATCCGTGCCCGGCTTCGAGCTCACTGCACCTTCACGGTCTTATCGAAGTGCACCGACAACGACACATCGCCGACGTAGGGCACGGCCTGGTCGTAGGCAATGTGCATCTGGGTGCCGCCGTCATCCTTGGTGATCTCGACATCCTTATAGTCCACGATGGCGATGTCGTCGATTTCCCAGTGCCTGGCCAGAGTGTTCCTGAGGGCCGCCTGATCGGGGTTGTCGCCCTTGGTCTCGGAGGCGGTGCCGTCCAGGGCACGTACCACCTTCAAGTAATTGAGGTACACGGGCGTGAGCCGGATGCCGGCGTACAGCACCACGCCCGCGAGGGCGAGGATGCAGAGCATCCCGATGAGCGTCATCCCTTGTTGCGGCTTGCGCATAAACTCCTCCCGAAACAGCCTCTTATTGAATCGCATTCCCGATGCGATTCCAGAGAGGTCCGTCACGAGTATCGAGATTGAGCCAGATCCGGACCGCCTTACCCACCAGATTCTGAGCAGGAACGAACCCGGGGGCGTCCGGATCCCCCTGCCAGCGGCTGTCCTTGCTGTTGTTGCGATTGTCGCCCATGAAGAAATAGTGTCCGGCCGGGACCGTCCACTCCCCGGTGGTGACGGCGCCCCGGGCGAACATGATCCGATGGCGCTGGCTGCCGAGCTGCTCGTAGGCCGTCGGAACCCCGGCGTAGTTCCACTGGGTGTCCTTGGGCCCGGTATAGACCGGGCCCGGCGTCTGCGGCTGGAGCACACCGTTGATGTACACGAGATTGTTCTGGTCCACGCGCACCCGGTCCCCCGGCAACCCGACCAGGCGCTTGATGTAGTTGATCTTGGGATTGGGCGGCAGCCGGAACACGATGACATCGCCGCGATGCGGGGACCCCGTCGAAATCAGCAGGGTATTCGTGACCGGCAAGCGCAGTCCATAGGAGTACTTGGTGACGAAGATGAAATCGCCGTCGTAGAGCGTCGGCATCATCGAATCGGAGGGAATGCGAAACGGCTCGAACAGGAAGGAGCGGATCACCAGCACGAGCAGAATGACCGGGAAGAAGGAGCGCGCGTACTCCACCGCGATCGGCTCGCGCACCCGCTCGGCCGGTGTCCCGGCGCTTGCGGCCAGCGCCCGGCGGCGGCCTGCGAAAAACACCCGATCGAGGCCCCAGATGGCCCCCGAGACCGCGCCGACCAGCACCAGCATGAAGCTGAAATCCACCGCCTCGTAGCGGAACAGCCTCCACAGCATCCCGAGCGCGAGCACCACCAGCGCGTAACCCGCCATGCGCGGCAACATCGGCTCGGCGAGGCTGGTGGCCGAAGGATCCCGTCGCGGGCGCAAAAACCATCCATCGATCAGGATCACCACCACGCAGACGATCGCCGCGCAGAGCAGGGCTACAAAAACGCTGTCGCCGTCATTCACGAAGGACCCCCCGACTTGTGCAATTCCGTTGAAGCTTCCACGATCATCAATTGCCTTTCTTGCCCACCTGCAGCACCGCGAGGAAGGCCTCCTGCGGAATCTCGACCTGCCCGACCTGTTTCATGCGCTTCTTGCCCGCCTTCTGCTTCTCGAGAAGCTTGCGCTTGCGGGTGATGTCGCCGCCGTAGCACTTGGCGAGCACGTTCTTGCGCATCGCCTTGACGGTCGCGCGCGCGATGATGTGGCTGCCGATCGCGGCCTGCACCGCCACCTCGAACATCTGCCGCGGGATCAGCTCCTGCATCTTGTCGACCAGCTCCCGGCCGCGGCCGTAGGAGTTGTCCCGGTGCACGATCAGCGACAGCGCATCGACCGGATCACCGTTGATCAGCACGTCGAGCTTGACCAGCGGTGCGGCCCGGAAGGAATGGAACTCGTAGTCGAAAGAGGCGTAGCCGCGGGTGGCGGATTTCAGCCGGTCGAAGAAATCGAGCACGACTTCCGCCATGGGCAGCTCGTACTGCAGGGAAACCTGGCTGCCGAGAAACAGCATCTTCTTCTGCACGCCGCGCTTCTCGCTGCAGAGCGTGAGCACGGCGCCGACATGGTCGGGGGGGACCAGGATGTTCGCCGTGATGATCGGCTCGCGCATCTCGGCAATCCGGTCCTGCGGCGGCAGCTTGGTCGGATTGTCGACGAAGACGGTCGATCCGTCCGTGAGCTTGAGCTCGTAAATCACCGTCGGGGCGCTGGTGATCAGATCGAGATCGTATTCGCGCTCGAGCCGTTCCTGCACGATCTCCATGTGCAGCAGGCCCAGGAATCCGCAGCGAAAGCCGAAGCCGAGCGCGGTGGAAACCTCGGGCTCGAAGTGCAGCGCCGAGTCGTTGAGCTTGAGCTTCTTCAGAGCGTCGCGGAACTGCTCATAGTCATCGGAGCTCACCGGAAAGAGGCCGGCGAACACCCGCGGCTGGACCTGCTTGAAACCGGCGAGCGGCTCGTGCGCCGGATTGGCCTCGAGGGTGATGGTGTCGCCCACCGGCGCGCCGTCGATCTCCTTGATGCCGGCGACCACGAAGCCCACCTCGCCGGTGTTCAGCGAATCGCGGGTCACGGGCTTCGGCGCGAACCTTCCCAGCTTGTCGACGATGTGGCTGCGTCCCGTGGACATGACGCGAATCTTCGCCCCCGACTCGAGCGCGCCGTTCATGACCCGGACGAGGGACACCACGCCGACGTAGTTGTCGAACCAGGAATCGATGATCAGCGCCTGCAGCGGTCCGTCGGGATCTCCCTTGGGCGGCGGAATGCGCTTGACCAGATGCTCGAGCAGCTCGGCGACGCCGAGTCCGGTCTTGGCGCTGACCAGCGCCGCATCGTCGGCCGGAATCCCGATGATCTCCTCGATCTCGTGGATCACCTTGGCCGGGTCGGCGGACGGCAGGTCTATTTTGTTGATGACCGGCAACACTTCCAGCCCCTGATCCAGCGCGGTATAGCAATTGGCGACGCTCTGGGCCTCCACGCCCTGCGCGGCATCGACCACCAGCAACGCGCCTTCGCAGGCGGCCAGCGATCGTGAGACCTCGTACGAGAAATCGACGTGCCCCGGCGTGTCGATGAAATTGAGCTGGTAGAGCTCTCCGCTCTGCGACTTGAAGCCGAGCGTCACGCTCTGGGCTTTGATGGTGATGCCCCGCTCGCGCTCGAGATCCATCGAATCGAGCACCTGCGCCTGCATCTCCCGGGCCTCGAGGCCACCGCATTCCTGTATGAACCGGTCCGCCAGGGTCGACTTGCCGTGATCGACATGGGCGATGATGGAGAAATTGCGGATGTTCTTCATGGAGGAGTGTAAGGCCCAGGCAGGCGCACAAGGCAAACTCCCGATTATACCGGTCTCCCCGGTCCGCGATAGCAAGTTAAGGCTTTAAGCACTTCCTCGACGTCGAGACGCCCATGGCACACCAGCTCCCCGCCGAACAGCAGCACGGGCACCTTGTGACCATAGCGGGCGCGAGTCGCCGGGTCGCGATCGACGTCCGCCACCTCGAGGGGAATGCCGTGAGCCGCCGGCAGCTCGCGAAGCTCCGCGAGCATTTCCTCGCACAGGCAGCATCCCGACCTCGAGTAGAGCAGGAAACCCATCAGGAAACCTTCGATGGCGTCGAGCGGACCGATGGCGTCGAGCGGGCGGTGCGCCGCTGCCGCTACCGAGGCGGGCTGCCGCCGAAGGACTTGACCGAATGGGCGATGAACTCGACGGTCTGGGCGGGCACCTCGCCCACCGCCGTCACCTGATGACCCTGCACCACGGTGGAGAATGCGAATCCCGATCCCACGCGCGCCAGTCCCTCCATGGGAGGCTCCGCAGCGGTCTTGGCCGAGTCGTTGGCGTCAGCGTTCAAGCTCGGCGGGGCCTCCACGAAAACCGACACGGTCGCCAGCCCGTCCGAATACACGAGATGCGACGCCGGCACCGCGGCGCCGCCCAGCGTCTGCGCACCGGAGACCGTCAAATGGAAGCCGGGCGGCAATTCGCTGGCTCGATAAGCCGACAGGGCCGGTATGGCGCTGTCGTCGGAAGGTCCCTGCCGCACCCAGCGCATGCCCTCGGTTCGCACCGCCGGCGTCAAATCGGCGTCGGGGATGGTCTCGGGCATCTCCAGGCGCGCGAACAAAATCTGCTCGATCACCTGCCCGTGGGCGTCGCACAACTGCGTCTTCAGCGGCATGGCGGTTTTCTCGTCGAGCCACAGTCGATAGCCGAAGCGGTACTGATCCTTGGGGTTGACCGCGATGACGCGCGCCGGGCGTCCCAGAACGCGCGAATCGGGCAGCGATTCGATCAGGTAGAACTGATCCACATCGGAGCCGAATCGAGGCAGCGTCCCCAGGAACGGTCCGTGGATCTGACGAGGCTCGACGAGCACCGTATGCTTATCGGGCAAGTAGCACGTGAGCTCGTCGTTGTTGCGCACGAACTCGCGTCCCGAGCCATCGAGCGATTGCAATCGCTCGGTAACCAGCCCCGCCTTGACCCGATGCACGATGCGCATGGTCTCGACGCGGCCCTCGCTCAAATGGAAGAACGTGCCATCGTAATTGCGGGTCGCGAGCGCCTGGTCCATTTTGTCGAGCCAGACTCGCGGATCGTCGCCGGCGAGCGAGCGCTGGCCGAGGCCCAGGCTCAAAGCGCCCGCGGCGGCATAAGGCACCAGCCAACCGGTTTTCCATCGGGCGCGGTGACGCACGGCGTTCATCATGGATCGATGCGCGCCTCACCCTGCTGGGATGCCGATGAAGCGGCATCACCCGCATCTCGATTGATGGCGTCGCGATTGATGGCGTCGCGATTGACGGCTGCGCCGCCGGTGGCGTTGTTGGTCTGCGCGGGCGCCTGCTCGTCGGCATCGGCCAGGAGTCCGGACAGCACGTTGCTTTGTCCGAGCACCGAGGAATATCTGCTGTGTGCGAACACATAGCTCGTCAGCCGTGCCGCGGGCAGCATCGCGGGTGTTTGCTCCGCGGGCGCGGCGGTCGGGACCGTATAAGAGAGCGCCTCCTTGGGCCTGGCGAGGTTCTGCACCGTGATGGGCGCCACCGCGCGCAGCGACGGGGATACGGCCCGCTGCTGGAGCGCTACGACGGCCACGGCGGCGACGCCTGCCGCGACCGCCGCCCCCGCCACCGGTCTCCACCAGCGCGGTGCACGGGCATGCAGGTGAAGCGGCACCGCGGGAGCCGCCTCGCCGTCGATCGCCGCGTTGACGCCGGCCGCAAAGCCGCGGCTCAAGGGAGAGCGTTCGGCTCTGCGCAGCGCCTCGCCGATCAATGCGTACCGGCCGAAGCCCTCGCGAAGGTCGGCGTCGCGCATCAAGCGCTTGAGCAGCAGCTCGGTCTCGGAGCTCGGCAGCTCGCCGTCCAGAAATGCCGAGACTTGCTCGCGAATTTGTTCGCTCATGGTTCCTCGGGCCGGCCAAGACCACCGTCAAAAATGGGCCGCAGCTTCTTGTCTATCGCCTCGCGCGCGCGAAAGATCCGCGAGCGCACCGTGCCGACCGGGCAATCCATGGTCTGGGCAATGTCCTCATAGCTCAAACCCTCGAGCTCGCGCAGCACGATGGCGGTGCGAAGGTCCTCGGGCAGGTTCTCGATGGCGCGGTTCACCGTATCGCGGATCTCGTCGGTGAGGAGCAGCGCCTCCGGCGTCTCCGACTCGGACAGGCGCGAATGCAGGTCGTATTGCTCGGGGTCCTGCAGATCGAGGTCATAATCCATGGGCCGGCGTTTGGTGGCGACGAGTGCGTTCTTGGCGGTGTTGATGGCGATTCTATACAGCCACGTATAGAAAGCGCTATCGCCGCGAAACGACTGCAGCGCGCGGTATGCCTTCACGAACGCCTCCTGCGCAATGTCCTCGGCCTCGGTTGCATCGTGCACATAACGCATGATCAGCTTCAGCACCTTGTGCTGGTATCGCAGGACCAAAAGATCGAACGCCGCGCGCTCACCGCGCTGGACACGCTCCACCAGTTTGAGGTCACTTTCCTCGACACTCATGGAAGAACCCAAACCGGCGAGCTCACAAGCCAGCCTGTCGCGATAGACCCGTTCTTCATGGAAAAGTTCGACGGTTCCCGTAAAGTGGGAACAGCAAGCGTGAATTTGCGCACAGGTTCGATTCTATCAGCCGCCATCCGCCGGGCCGTTCTTTTACAGCCGTGGCCCCGGGCCGCGGATCGGCTAGCCGGCGGCGCTCGAGGTGATGCGTTCGATGAGGGAGGACAGGGCGGATGTCGGCGGCCGTTCCTGTCCCATGCAATAGGCGTATATCAGCGGGTCGGGGGCCTCCAACAGCTCGCGAAATGCCTCTTGGGCGGCGGGAGATGCGCCGCCGTACTGCTCTTCCACATAACGCATCAGCAGAACATCGAGCTCTCTCATGCCGCGCCGGCAGCGCCAGCGCAGACGGCCGATCTCGGGGCTTTGCACGCGGGGCACGGGGTGGGTCAATGGCGACGCTGCGCCAGCAGCTGCTTGATCTCGCTGATCGCCTTGGCCGGATTCAAATCCTTCGGACATGCCTCCGTGCAATTCATGATGGTGTGGCAGCGATAGAGACGGAACGGATCCTCGAGCTGGTCGAGCCGCTCGCCGGACGCCTCGTCCCGGCTGTCGACGATCCAGCGGTACGCGGCCAGCAGTGCCGCCGGACCCAGGTAGCGATCGCTGTTCCACCAGTAGCTCGGACAGCCGGTCGAGCAGCAGGCGCACAATATGCAGGCGGAGGGCCGGTCGACCCGTTCCTGTTCCTGCTTCGATTGCAGCCGCTCACCGTCCGGAGGAGGGGATGTGCGGGTCTGCAGCCAGGGTTTCATGGCCGCGTACTGGGCATAGAAGTTGGTCAAGTCCGGCACCAGATCCTTGATCACCGGCAGGTGCGGCAGAGGATAGAGCCGGATGTCGTTCTTCACGTCCGCGCAGGCGCTGATGCAGGCCAGCCCGTTCGCGCCGTCGATATTCATCGCGCACGACCCGCAGATACCCTCGCGGCACGACCGGCGGAAGGTCAAGGTCGGGTCGATCTCGTTCTTGATCTTGATGAGCGCGTCCAGGACCATCGGGCCGCAGGAGTCCATGTCGATTTCGTAGGTGTCGAGCCGCGGGTTGTCCGCCGAGTCCGGATCGTATCGATAGATTTTGAATACCCGGACGTTCTTGGCCTCGGCGGCCGCCTTGAATACCTGCCCGTCCTTGCGAACCTTGGAATTCTTGGGAAGCGAAAATTCAGCCATGGATTGAAGCTCCTAGGGCCCCGCTCGCCGCCAGCCGAACGGCTAGTAGGTCCGCGCCTTGGGCGGAATGGGCTCGACGTCATCGGTCAGGGTGTTCAGGTGCACCGGACGGTAATCGAACCGGGTCGCCCCCCCTGCCCCCACCCAGCAGAGGGTGTGTTTCAGCCAGTTCTGATCGTCGCGGTTGGGAAAGTCCTCGCGCGCCTGGGCGCCCCGGCTTTCCGTGCGGTTCTCGGCCGAATGCATGGTCGCCACCGCCTGGCCGAGCAGGTTGTCGAGTTCCAGGGTCTCGATGAGGTCGGTGTTCCACGTGAGGGACCGATCAGTCACATGGACGTCCCGGAAGGAGGCGAATACCTCGGCGAGGTGCCGCTTGCCCTCGTTGAGCGTCTGGGCGGTGCGGAATACGGCGGCATCGCTTTGCATGATGCGCTGCATATCCAGGCGGATGTCCGCCGTGCGGCGCGAGCCCCGGGCGTTGCGCAGGGAATCGAGGCGCACGAGCGCGGCCTCGGCGCAATCCGGCCGCAAGGGGCGATGCACGGACCCCGGCTTCACGACCCGCGCGCAATGCCGCGCCGCCTCGCGCCCGAACACCACCAGGTCCAGGAGCGAATTCGACCCCAGCCGATTGGCACCGTGGACCGACACGCACGCCGCCTCACCGACCGCCATCAGCCCGGGAACCACGCAGTCCTGACCCTCGCGGCGATACACGACCTCGCCCTGGACGTTGCAGGGGATGCCCCCCATATTGTAGTGGACGGTCGGCAACACCGGGATAGGCTCTTTGTTGACGTCGACGTTGGCGAAGATGCGCGCGGTCTCGGCGATTCCCGGCAACCGTTCCTTGATGACCGCGGGTCCCAGATGCTCGAGGTGCAGCTCGATGTGATCGCGGAGCTTGCCGACGCCTCGTCCCTCGCGAACCTCGATGGTCATCGAGCGGCTGACGATATCGCGCGAAGCCAGATCCTTGGCGTTCGGCGCGTAGCGCTCCATGAAGCGCTCGCCGTCCGAGTTGGTGAGATATCCGCCCTCGCCTCTCGAGCCTTCGGTGATGAGACAGCCGGCACCGTAGATGCCGGTCGGATGAAACTGCACGAATTCCATGTCCTGCAACGGCAATCCGGCTCGAAGCACCATGCCGCCGCCGTCGCCGGTGCAGGTGTGCGCCGACGTGCACGAGAACCAGGCACGTCCATAGCCGCCGGTCGCGAGGATCACCATGTGGGCCCGAAAGCGGTGCAGAGTTCCTTCGGCCATGTCGAGAGCCACGACCCCGCGGCACTCGCCGTCCTCCATGATCAGATCGAGCGCGAAGTACTCGATGAAGAAGGTGGCGTCGTGCTTCAGTGATTGCTGATACAGCGTATGCAGCATCGCATGACCGGTGCGATCGGCCGCCGCGCACGTGCGCTGGGCGATGCCCTTGCCGAAGTGCGTGGTCATTCCGCCGAAGGGACGCTGGTAGATCTTTCCGTCCTCGGTGCGTGAAAACGGCACGCCATAGTGCTCGAGCTCGATCACGGCCGCGGGCGCCTCCTTGCACATGAACTCGATGGCATCCTGATCGCCGAGCCAATCGGAGCCCTTGACGGTGTCGTACATGTGCCAGCGCCAGTCGTCGGCGCCCATGTTGCCGAGTGCCGCGGAGATGCCGCCCTGCGCCGCCACGGTGTGGCTCCGGGTCGGAAATACCTTGGTCAGGCACGCCGTGGAAAGCCCGGCCTCGGCCAATCCGAAGGTCGCGCGCAAACCCGCGCCTCCCGCGCCGACCACGACCACGTCGTAGGTATGATCGATGAGCTTGTATTCGCTCATGACGGCCCGAAGGCGATGCGCAGGATCGCGAATATGCCGGCGCCTCCGCACAGCACATACAGGAATCGCAACGACAGGAGCAGCAGCAATTTCATGCCGTGGGCGTGCACGTAATCCTCCACGATCACGTTCGTGCCGAGATAGGCGTGGTAAGTCGACACCGCGACCAGCAGGATGCTCAAAAGCCCGCTCGTGGGCACGGCCATCCACGCATGAATCACCTCGAAATCGAGCGACGGAAGCAGCAATAAGGAGCACAGGAACCAGAGTGTCAACGGCACCAGCGCGACCGAGCTCACGCGCTCCGCCCACCACTGCTGCGTGCCCTCCTTCGCCGAGCCGGTGCCAAGCACCCTTCCCAAGGGGCTGCGCAGGCTCACAGACGTCCCCAGTGCGAGAGCAGAGCCCAGAGAGCGGCGGTCGCCACCACGGCGCCGACGACCGCGAACCAGCCGCTCGCGTGCCGCGAGCGGCGCTCGAATCCCAGGCCGGCATCCCAGAACAGATGACGCACGCCGTTCAACAGATGATAGAAAAACGCGAAGCTCCAGCCCACCAGGAACAACAAGCCGATCGGGCTCTGAAACGCGCGACTCGCCACACGGTAGCTGGCCGCACCGCCGGCCAGCGATACCAGCCAGAACGAAAGCGCGACCAACCCGAACGCGAGCGCGACGCCGGTCGCCCGGTGCAGGATCGACAGGCTGTTGCCGATCTGCCATCGATAAATCTGCAAGTGCGGCGACAAGGGCCGGGGACGCGCGGGCATGCTCGTTCTACTTAGAAATCAATGCAGCGGCCGCGCGATTCCCAATCGCCGTACCGTGTCGGCTCGGGACCTTCTCGTCCCCCTATTTCGCGCCGCGACGGCCCGTTCTCACGGGGCGGCTGCGGTTTCTCGGGCGGCTGCGCAGCGTTTGGATCTTCCTGGGTCGACGTCACGGATGAAAGTTTGCCAGAAACGCGACGGAAAAGGTGATATGCCAGCGCCGGCCGCGCTGCAAGCCGGGGGTTGACAGCGGCGACCGCCTCCCCCATTGATGCGAAATGACCATTCAAGACGACATCGATGCGGCCCGCTTGCCGCACCTCGGGATCCTGCGGTTCCAAGGACCGGACGCGATCGCGTTCCTGCAGGGACAGGTCTCGAACGACACCGCTCCGCTCGGCGAGGGGTCGCCCGTCCTCGCCGCCTATTCCTCCGCGCAAGGCCGGGTGCTCGCGATCATGCATTTATTGCCTCATTCGACCGGCGTCCTCGCGGTGTTGCCGCGCGAGCTCGCGGCCGCGACCCAGGAGCGGCTGAGAAAATTCGTATTGCGCGCAAAGGTCAAGATCGAGGATCTCAGCGGCCAGTGGAGCGTGGCCGGGCTCGAAGCGCGCGCGCTCGTTGCCGCGGGAATCGATACGTCGGAGTCGACCGGCGACCTCGAGAGGACCGGTTACCTCGAGCAGGACGGGATCGGCATTGGGCGAGTCCGGCCGCGGCTGCTGTCGCCGGCGCCTGGGCCTGAGGAGCGATACTGGCTGGTCGGCCCCGCGGAGTCGTCCGCCGCAGTCGACATCGCGCGCGCGGGGCCCGACGGGGGCGCGCGCACCGACGCGGAGCGCAGTGACGTGGAGCGCAGTGACGTGGAGCGCAGCTGGCGCCTGGCCGACATCCGCGACGGGCTGCCGCAGGTCTATGCCGCCACCTCGGAATCCTTCGTCGCGCAAATGCTGAATCTCGATCTGATCGGCGGCATCAGCTTCAGCAAGGGTTGCTACACCGGGCAGGAGATCATCGCCCGCACTCAGCACCGCGGACGGATCAAACGCCGCATGTCACGTCTGCGGCTGGCGCGCGGATCTTGGGCGATCGGTCAGGCGCTCAAGCTCGCCGACGGGCGCAGCGGGCGACTCACCGAGATCGCGCCGGCCGGTGAAGGATTCGAGGCGCTCGCGGTACTGAGCCTCGATGCGACGGTTGCCGCGGATGCCGACAGCGGCCCCGGCGTCGGTGAGACGGTATCGGCGGAGGAACTCGCGCTACCGTACCCCCGTGGTGAGCCCGCAGCTTAGTGTGACGTGACCGGGACCTGCGGAGTGCGTCCGACAGGCGGACAACGGACGTTTCTGCGGAAACGTCTACGACCGATCGTCAATTGGTCATGCGCCAGATCGAGCGATCGCTCCAACCGGCTATCGCGGTCGTCGCCCACGCGGTCGACTTGTCCCGATGGCACACATTGCAGGCATTCGGGATCTTGAGGGAATCGGTTTGGGCGGGGGTGACAAAATGAAACGTGTGGCTGCTGACGTTCACATCCGCGATGGTCTGCTCGATCTTGGGCATGTGGCAGGCCACGCACTGACTCCCCGGGCTGTCCGCCTTGTGGTGTGTGTGCGCCTCGATCGACGGGGCGTGCGGGCCGTTTTGGGTATTCGGGCCATGACAGGTCAAGCACACTTCGCTGACCGGCCTGCGTAACATCGCCTGATTCGGCGTGCCGTGAGGGTCATGGCAGGAGAAGCACGTGACGCCTCGGGCGTACATGAGGCTTTGCACGAAATCATTGCCCTGCATTCGGTTCTTGTGCGCGGTGCCGTCCGGGTAGTGTGTGAACGTGAGCGTACCAAGGACATGGGGCTCAAGCTTCCAGAAGTCGGAGAGAGTCGATCCCACGTTGAAGCCGACCGGCCAGTCGTAGTATTTGCCTTCGATGGGATTCTTCAGCGGCTGTCCCTGGGAGTGGCACTGAATGCAGGTGTCGTTCGCGTGGACGTAGTCCATGCGTGCGGGGTTGATGATGTTGTCACGGGTCGGATGTTCTGCATGAGTCGACCCGGCGCCGTGGCAGCGCTCGCAGCCCACATTCCATTCGGCCACCGTGTTGTTCTCGATGTTGAAGCCCACGGAGTGGCAGCCATCGCACAGCGGACCCGTGGGTCGTTTCGAGTTGTCACCCGGGTCCGGATAGTGCGGCGCCCACCAATCCGCCGTGTCTGCCACGTGATAGGGGCGCCACATCTTGTGCGTGATATCCCATTGGGCCGGCAATGGAATGTAATCGTTCCCGACCTTCTTGAAGTAGCGTTGCTTCCAAACGCTGCCATAGACGAACGCCACATCGTCCTTCGTGAACGTCAGCAACGGATCGGCTTTCGAGAAGTCGGGAATGATGGCGTCCGGGTGCACTTTGGGATCGCGCACCACATTGGCCATCCTGGTTTGGCTCCACCGATCGAACACCTCTTCGTGGCAGTCCTTACACGCGGCCGAGCCCACATAGTGGGCCGTCGCTGCGTATCGCTCAGGCGCCGCTGCCGGCCCTGCCATCGAGGCGACCCAAGGGAGGTGCTTCACATACGTGACGAGCTGCCAGACCTGGCGGTCCGGCAGGTTCCAGGCGGGCATGGCCGTGTTTCGAATGCCGTTTCGGATGTGATAGAAAATCTCGCCGTCCGAAAGCGACGGCACCAAGGCGCGGAGTGCGGGGGGGCGCGGATAAACGCCGGCGCCGATCTCCGTTTTGCCCCCGCCGTCGTAGGCATGGCAGCTTTCGCACTTTTGTCGAAACAGATCCCGGCCGGCCGCCCTGTCCGCGAGGTCTTTGCCCAGCGGATTCGCCTTGCGCTTCTCCGAATCAGGGACACTGTGGTGCAGCATCCAGGTCGCGACAGTGGTTTCGAGAGCCGGCGGCGTCTGGCGCGCAACGGACAGTCCCGGCAGCACGAAAAAGTAGGCCGCGGCGGCCAGCACCAGAATGGCTCCAAGGACGACGCCCGCGATGAGCAAGCCGGAAGGCCGTCGATTCATGGAATCGGACACCGAAACGCACGGCGGACGTTTCCGCGGAAACGTCTGATCATAGATCGATGATCTCCACCGCGGCGGCGTTCAGCTCCGCGCCGAAGAAGCGCCCGCCGACGCGCGCGAAGCGCGCCGCATCGTCGGTCGCCAGCCAGGTGATCCGGCCCCGAGCGCTCAGCGCGCCTGGCGATCCGTCCGGCGGCGGCGCCATCTGCATCGCCATTGTTTGTGCCGTGGTTGCCGCCGAATCGACGATGCGCACGTCGGCAGGCAACACCGCACGAATGGCCGCAGCGAGGATCGGAAAATGGGTGCATCCCAGCACCAGCGTGTCGGGTGGATCGTCGCCCGCGAACAGCGGGTCGAGATAGCGACGGGCCACGACTTCGGCGACCGGCCCGGAAGTCCATCCCTCCTCCGCCAGCGCCACGAACATCGAGCAGGCGCGCGGCAGGATGCGCGCGGCCGGGTTGCGGCGGCGGATCTCGGTTTGATAGGCGCCGCCGTTGATCGTGCCTTCGGTCGCGATCACTGCGATGTGCTGCGAGCGGGACGCCTCGACCGCGGCCTTCGCACCCGGCTCGATCACGCCGATCACCGGCAGGTGCGGGTAGCGCGCGCCCAGCGAGCCGAGAGCAGACGCAGAGGCGGTGTTGCAGGCGACCACCAGGCTCCCGATGCCGCGCTCGAGCAAAGCCTGCGCGCATTGCAGGGAATAGCGCGACACCGTATCCGCGCTCTTGGTGCCGTACGGCAGCCGGGCGGTATCGCCGAGATAGATGAAATCCTGCGCCGGCAAGGCGTCGCTGAGCGCGCGCAGCACCGTGAGGCCGCCCACGCCCGAATCGAAAACGCCGATCGGTGCATCGCTCCGCGCCAAGCTCGCTCAGTGCTCCGGCCGCATGTGCGGGAACAGCAGCACGTCGCGGATCGAAGGTACATCGGCAAACAGCATCACCATCCGGTCGACGCCGAGTCCGAGTCCGGCCGTGGGCGGCATGCCGTATTCCAGCGCACGCACGTAGTCGGCGTCGTAGTACATGGCCTCCTCGTCGCCGCCCGCCTTGCGCTCGACCTGATCCTTGAAGCGCTGCGCCTGATCTTCCGGATCGTTCAACTCCGAGAAGCCGTTGGCGAGCTCCCGGCCGCCGATGAAGAACTCCCAGCGATCGGTGATGAACGGATCGCGGTCGTTGCGGCGCGAGAGCGGCGAGACTTCGGCCGGATAGGCGTAGGCAAACGTGGGCTGCACCAGGGTGTGTTCCCCGGTCTTCTCGAATAGTTCGATCTGCAGCTTCCCGGGCCCGTCGCCCGGCTTGCAGGGGATTTTCTTGGCGTCGCAAACCCGGCGCAGAAAGTCGATGTCGCGCAACCGCGTCGGATCGAGATCCCGGTTGTTGGCGATGAGGATCTCCTCGATCGACAGCCGCGCGAACGGCTTGGACAGGTCGATCGAGGTGCCTTGATAGTCGAGGACGCGACGGCCGAGCAGCGCGTCGGCGAGCCCCTGGAACAGGGTCTCGATCATCTGCATGAGGTCGGTGTAGTCGGCGTACGCCTGATACAGCTCGAGCATGGTGAATTCGGGATTGTGCTGAGTCGAGACGCCTTCGTTGCGGAAGTTGCGGTTGATCTCGTACACCCGCTCGAAGCCGCCGACGGTCAGGCGCTTCAAGTACAGCTCCGGCGCTATGCGCAGGTACATGTCCGCGTCCAGCGCGTTGTGATGGGTCTTGAACGGCCGCGCCGCCGCGCCGCCCGGAATGGGATGCAGCATCGGTGTCTCGACCTCGAGAAACCCGCGGCTGTCGAGAAACGCCCGCAGGTAACGCACGATGGCCGAGCGCATCTCGAACACCCGCCGGCTCTCCTCGTTCATGATGAGATCGACGTAGCGGCGCCGATAGCGCAGCTCGGTATCGGCGATGCCGTGCCATTTGTCGGGCAGCGGACGCAACGACTTGGTCAACAATGCGATGCGCTCGGCGCGCACCGACAGCTCGCCGGTCTTGGTGCGAAACAGGGTCCCTTGGGCGCCGACGATGTCGCCGATGTCCCAGGTCTTGAATTCCTCGTAAGCCTCGCCCAGGGCGTCGCGCTGCAGGAAAATCTGGATCTCGCCGCTTGAATCCGCGAGCTTCGCGAAGCTCGCCTTGCCCATGACGCGCTTGGCGCGCATCCGGCCCGCCACGCTCACGCGGATCGCCGCGGCCTCGAGCGCCTCGGCGGATTTCCCGGCGTAGCTGGTCGCGAGGTCCTGGGCCAGGGCGTCGCGGCGAAAGTCGTTCGGAAAGGCCGTCCCGCTCTCGCGCAGCCGCGCGAGCTTGGCGCGCCGCTCGGCGATCAAATGGTTGTCATCGTCTTCGCTCATGAAAGTCCCTGTTTCAGGCTCGCTTGCATGAATTCGTCGAGGTCGCCGTCGAGCACCGCGGTGGTGTTGCCGATCTCCACGCCGGTGCGCAGGTCCTTGATGCGGGACTGGTCCAGGACGTAGCTTCGGATCTGATTGCCCCAGCTCACGTCGGACTTCGATTCCTCCAGCACCTTGGCCGCGGCGTTGCGCTTGTTGAACTCCAGCTCGTACAGCTTGGCCTTGAGCATCTTCATCGCCGTGGAGCGGTTCTTGTGCTGGCTGCGCTCGCTTTGACACGCGACCACGATCCCGCTCGGAACGTGCGTGATGCGCACGGCCGACTCGGTCTTGTTCACGTGCTGGCCGCCCGCGCCGCTCGAGCGGTACACATCGGTACGCAGATCCGCCGGGTTGATCTCGATGTCGATGTCATCGTCCACTTCGGGAGAGACGAACACGGAGGCGAACGAGGTATGCCTGCGGTTGCCGGAATCGAACGGCGACTTGCGCACCAGGCGGTGCACGCCGGTCTCGGTCCTGAGCCATCCATAGGCATGGTCGCCGCTCATGCTGATGGTCGCACCCTTGATGCCCGCCACTTCGCCGGCGCTTTGATCGATGACCTCGGTCTTGAATCCATGCCGATCGGCCCACTTCAGATACATGCGCAGCAGCATGGCTGCCCAGTCCTGCGCCTCGGTGCCGCCTGCACCCGCCTGGATGTCGAGAAAGGCGTTGTGCGAATCCATCTTGCCGGGAAACATGCGCTGGAACTCGAGGTGCTCCACCTCGGTGGCGAGGCGGGCGGCGTCGGCCTCGATTTCCTCGGCGGTCTTGAGATCGCCCTCCTCGGCCGCCACGTCCAGAAGCTCGCCCGCATCGTGCAAGCCGCGCGACAGCCGATCCAGACTGACCACGACCTGTTCGAGCTTGGCGCGTTCCCTGCCGAGCTCCTGAGCGCGATCCGCGTTGTCCCAGATACCGGGCTGCTCGAGCTCGCGAGTTACTTCCTGCAGGCGCTCGTGCTTGTTGTCGTAATCAAAGATACCTCCTCAAAGAGTCGGTGCGCTCCTCGAGATCTTTGATGAATCGTTTGATTTGGTTGATTTCCATGCCGCAACTCTATCATAGGTTCTCGCGGCGCAAGGCGAGGTGCTGGCAATTGAGCTGGAGCTGTTCGGCGCCGTTGTATTCGTTCACCTCCAGGCGGTAGACGAGGTCGACGGCCGCACCGCGCTCGAGCGCAGGGTCCTCCGACGCGCCGCCCACGTAGCCGAAGGCGATCGCCTCCAGCCGGCCGTCCGCATCGGACGCCGTGGGAGAGCTCCGCGCCTCCTGCAGGCGCATCTTCAGATGCCGGCCGCCGACCACGCGCAGGTCCGCGATCTTGAACGTGCCGTCGAACATCGGTTCGGGAAATCCCTGTCCCCACGGTCCTGCCCCGCGCAGCATCCGGGCGGTATCGAGCGACAACTCGGCCGCGAACAGCGGGCCGTCGCTCAAGATCACCCCCGCGAGCGCCTCCGCATCGGCACGCGCCGCGACCTCCGCGGCGAACGCGCGCCGGAAGCTCTCGAGGTTCGGCGCGGGCAGCGTCATTCCGGCAGCCATCGCGTGGCCGCCGAATTTCTCGATCAATCCGGGATGCTTTGCGGCGACCGTATCGAGCACGTCGCGAATGTGGATGCCGGCCACCGAGCGCGCCGAGCCGCGCAGCGACCCGTCCTGGGCGCGGGCGAAGGCGATGACCGGGCGGTGCAGACGATCCTTGATTCTGCCGGCCACCAGGCCGACGACCCCTTGGTGCCAGCTCTCGTCGAACAGGCAAAGCCCCAGCGTTTCGCCGCCGGGATCGGCGAATCGAACGCCGGCGGCGAGCTCGGCCGCTTCGATCTGCATGCGCTGCTCGATTTCCCGACGCTCCTCGTTGAGCCGGGTGAGCTGTGCGGCGAGTGCGCGGGCGCGGGCGTCGTCGTCCGCCAGCAGGCACTCGATGCCGACGCTCATGTCGGACAGCCGCCCCGCCGCGTTCAGCCGCGGAGCAACGGCGAAACCCAGATCGGCGGCCGTCACCCGCTCGAGCGGCCGCCCCGCCGACTCGAGCAGTGCGCGGATCCCGGGAGTGCAGCGGCCGGCGCGAATGCGCTTCAGCCCCTGCGCCACCAGAACGCGGTTGTTGCGGTCGAGCGGTACCAGGTCGGCCACGGTTCCGAGCGCCACGAGATCCAGGAGCTCCGCCGGACGGAATTGCGGCACGCTCAAGCTTCTCGCCAGCGCCGCGATGACGTAGAACGCCACGCCGACTCCCGACAGCGCCGGACTCGAGAAAGCCGATCCGGCGAGATTGGGATTCACGATCGCCTCTGCCGCGGGCAGCCTGGCGCCGGGCAAATGATGATCGGTGATCAGCACTTGGATCCCGAGGGCACGGGCCGCCTGCACGCCTTCGACGCTCGATACGCCATTGTCCACGGTGACGATCAGCGAGGGCCGGCGCTGTTCGGCGAGCGTCACGATCCCGGGAGTGAGCCCATAGCCGAACTGAAACCGGTTGGGCACCAGGAAGTCGACGTGCGCGAAGCCGAGCGCGCGCAGCGCTCGCACCAGAAGAGCGCTGCCGGTGGCGCCGTCCGCATCGAAGTCGCCGACCACGAGCACCCGGCCCGAGACGCGATGCGCCGCCAGGAGCTCGGCGGCGCGCTCCACTCCATCGAGCGTGCTCACCGGCAAGAGCCGCTCGAGCGACAGGTCGAGATCGTCGGCACCCGAGACGCCGCGCGCGCCGTAGATGCGCTTGAGGACCGGGTGCAAGTCGCGCAGGGACTCGAGCATTCCGTCGTGCGGGCGCCGCCGGATCTCAAGCGTCAAGACGGCCATCCTGCGCAGGCGGCGCGTCGATGCCGAAAAACTCCCACCACGGCCGGCTCTTGCGCCAGAAGCGCGCGAGCCCGCGCGCGCTCACGGTGAACGAGGTCTCGGCCGCGGAGATCTCGATCCGGCGCAGCCGGCCCGCTTTCAGATCGTCGACCGCCGGCTCGAGCCAGGAACGCTCGGCCTCGCTCCACGCCGGCGTGCCGGGCCACGTGGACAGCACGACAACCCCCGGGCGGGCGCTCCCCGATCCGGCTGCCCGCGGATACTGCGCTCGCGGCGCGAACGCCGAAAATAGCGCATCGTTGCCGGCGGTCCATCCCTCGATCGCGGGCATGGCCGCATCCGCGGCGCCGCCGCCCCAGAGCCACAGAGCACTGATCGCCGGAGCACCGCGCGCTGCGCGCGCCGCATTCACCGCGTGGCCGAACAGCCACATCTCAATCTCGGTGCTGAGCCGCCGCAAGGCGGCCGCATCCGGGCCTCGTGGCTGATGCGTCCACACGTCCTCGCCCAGAGCGTCCTCGGGCGAGGCGGTTTGCACCGATATCGGCGAATCGAACACGCAGAGCAGCGTGCTTCCGCGGCCGCGCGCCATGCGTACCCCGCCTCCGCCGAACGAGCGATTGAAATCCGCCGCCAGACGATCGGCCTCGGCCGTATCGATTTCGAGCATGCCGTCGGCGGGCAACTGCACGTGGCTCATGCCGGCGACCAGGTGTACCGGCGTCGCCAGGGCAACCCATCCGTCGCGTTGCGCATCGCCGCTCGCGTGCAGCTGAGCTGCACCGATCGCGGGCGGCTCCGTCGCGCCGCCGGCGACCGCCTGATACGCCGGTTGACGCCAGCCGGTCACGCGCGAGCGCGCATCGGCGCGCGCCAGCAGGCGCTCGAGCGCGGGGGCGCGGGTCGGCCGGAACGGGTCGCGTGCCGCGATACGGAAATACACGGTGGGCAAATTCAATCCTGGGTCGAAGGCGCGTATCTTACCGGCATGCGCTTCAATCAGGACCCGAGTTCGGCCGGCAACCTGATCCGCTCCTATGGCGTGGGCGAGATCAAGATCAACGATGCGACCTTCAAGGACCCGGTGATCGTGTCGAGCTCTGCGGTCGAGGCCGGCCCGCCCATTGCGGCCGCCGACGAGCTCGCCGCCGCGCATGCCGAGGCCGTGCTGGCACATGAACCGGAAGTGGTCTTGCTGGGCACCGGATCGCGGCAGCGGTTCCCGGCACCCGAATTCGGCGCCGCGTTTCTGCGCGCGGGAGTGGGTTTCGAGGTGATGGATACCGGCGCGGCCTGTCGCACCTTCAATGTGCTGGTCGCCGAACAGCGCAAGGTCGTTGCGCTGCTGATTCCGTAGTCGCTCGAGATTATAAAGAAAGGCAGGGCGCCGGCGAGTCGATATCTTGGTATGAGGATTATTCTATTTCTTGTTGATCTTGTTGTACTTTTCTCGGACCTAAACTAACGCTCGGCGCCCCGCGAGTGGACTTTTCCCCCAACAACTCAAAGCCAACATACGCCTAGCTGTTGCTTGACGTCAACGGCACGTAGATTTAACGTAAAAATACTGTGCGAAATCAATTCATTGAGAAAAATATTTAATCTGTAAGATTAATCTCTTTCTCGCGGCAGATAAGCGAGTGGATCCACCGGCTTGCCGTTCAGCCGAATCTCGAAATAGAGCACGGCGATCCGATGCGAGCCGGTGCCCATGCGCGCGATCGACTCGCCGGCCGAGACCTGCTGTCCTTCGTGCACGCTCACATCGATGGTGTGCGCATAGGCCGACAGCAGCGTCGCTCCGTGCTTGATGATGATCAGATTGCCGTAGCCGCGAATGCCGCTGCCGGCATAGACGACACGGCCGGGGCAGGCCGCGCGAATCGGCTGTCCAAGCTCGCCGAGGAGCAAGATGCCACCGCCGGGAACGGGATGCGGCGCCGAGACGTGCGCGGTCGGCCAGCGCCAGCGATCCTCGCGGGCGCCCGCCTCCTCTTCGGCGAGCGGGCTGCACGGTTGACCGGGACTTGCCGCGGCGCGCGGCGATGGTTCCGCTCCCGCAACGGCAGCCCCCGGCGCACCGCCTAGCAGCGAACCCGGCGCCGGAAGCGTTCGCACCGACGGCGCAGCCGGACTCTCCGCGCGCGGGCCGCGCGGTGTCAGCATCAACACCTGCCCGACGGCAATCCGATAATCCGGCCCGATGTGATTCCATCGCGCGAGATCGCGATAGTCGAGGTCGTGGCGCCACGCGATGCTGTAGAGCGTATCTCGAGGCCGCACGATGTAGGTCTCGGGCACGTGCGCGGGCTCGCCGGCGCAACCCGCCCCCAGCAGCGCGATCCATCCGATGACTCCGATGATCCGGACTGCGCGCGCTGCCTGGAGAATCCTCAGGCGCGCTCCCTAGCGTTGCAGTCCCGATAACAGCGGCACGAAGCTCACCGCTCCCAGGGATTCCCTCTGAACGCGTGTGTCGGTCTTCGTGAAGCGTATGAGCTCCTGGCGTCCCTCCGGTCCCACCGGCGCGATCAGCCGGCCTCCCACCACGAGCTGCTCGAACAGCGCCGGCGGCACCGAATGGGGTGCGGCAGTCAATAGAATGCCGTCGAACGGCGCCTTCGTCGCCCAACCGACGCTGCCGTCGTCGTGGCGAAAGCGGACGTTTCTGATCTTGAGCTCGCGAAGCGCGCGGCGCGCGCGGCCGACCAGACTCTCGATCCGCTCGATGGTGTAGATCTCTTTCACCAGCGGCGAGAGCACGGCCGTCTGATAGCCGCAGCCCGTGCCGATTTCGAGCACCTTGTCGACGGGGCCTTTGGCGAGCAACGCTTCGGTCATGCGCGCGACCACAAAGGGCTGGGATATCGTCTGGCCGAAGCCGATGGGCAGTGCCGTATCCTCGTAGGCGCGCGTCGCGAGCGCCTCGTCCACGAACAAGTGCCGCGGCACGTTGCGGATGCGGTCGAGTACGCGGCGATCGTTGATGCCCTGATCCTGAAGCCGCTGGACCAGCCTCTCGCGGGTCCGCGCCGAGGTCATTCCGATACCGCTGAGGCGCGGACCTTCCATGTACATGCTCAAGCCGAAAGCCAGCGCTCGAGCTCGGGCAGGGCTGCGTGGCGCGTCAAATCGATCTGCAACGGGGTCACGGACGCGAAGCCGTGGGCAATCGCGTGAAAATCGGTACCCGGACCCGCGTCCTGGCCGGCGCCTGCGGCACCGACCCAGTAGACATTGCGTCCGCGCGGATCCTTGGCGCGCACCACCCGTTCGCTGCGATGGCGGTTGCCGAGCCGCGTCACCTTGAGCCCGAGGAGCTGCCCGTCCGGCAAATCGGGGACGTTGACGTTCAGCACGACGGGCACCTTGAGCGGCTCCACGGTCAAGCGCTCGACCAGGCTCGCGGCGATCCGGGCGGCGCTCGCGAAATTGCGCGGGCTGCCGGGCTCGACGCAGAGCGAGACCGCGATCGCCGGCAGACCGAGAAACCGCCCCTCGACCGCCGCCGCCACGGTGCCGGAGTACAGTGTGTCATCGCCGAGATTCGCACCGTCGTTCACACCTGAGACCACGATGTCGTGCTCGAAATCGAACAGCCCGGAGATCGCCAGATGCACGCAATCGGTCGGAGTGCCGTTGACGTAGTAGCAATCCTCGCCGTAGCGGGCCGCGCGCACCGGAATATCGAGAGTCAGGGAGTTGCTTGCACCGCTGCGGTTTCGATCCGGGGCGACAATGGTGACCGAACCCAAAGGACCGATCGCCCGATGCAGCGCCTCCAAGCCCTCAGCCCGATATCCGTCGTCATTGGAAAGTAGAATTTTCACCAGATTTAACAAAAGCCGAATGAGGCGCGTAGCGCCCTGCGGACTATACTGTAACGGCATAACCCCGGATAGCCGATCGAGCTTTCGCACCATGGTAAAACCTCGCCCTCGAAGCCCCCGGCAAGACTCGAAGCCGCACGAGCGCAGCGCCGAGCGCGGCGCCGCCGGGCGCGCAGCCACGACTCGCGATGCGCCCGATGCGGATGCGGCCGGCACGCTCGACGATGCCGCGATGTTTCGCGCGGCCGTCGGAGAGGTCAGGCCGGTGGCCTCGACCGGCGCAAGCGTCGCGAGCGCCCCGCCGACGCTGCAGCGCCGGTCCGCTGCCGCCGCCCGCGGACGAACGGAGCCGGAGGAGCACTTGCCGTTGCTCCCCGATACGATCGCAGCAGACCAGGTCGTCGGCGGAACCGATGCCTTGTCGTTTCGACGTCCGGGCGTGCGCGACCAGGAGATGCGCAAGCTCCGTCGCGGATTGTATGCCATCGAGGGCGACTTGGATTTGCACGGCCTCAGCCAGGCGGCGGCGCGCGACTCCTTGAGCGAATTCCTGGAATACAACCGGGACGCGGGTCATCGTTGCGTGCGGATCGTGCACGGCAAGGGCTATCGCTCGGGGGCCCGAGGGCCGATCCTCAAGATCGCGGTCAACGCCTGGTTGAGACGCCATCCGCGGGTGATGGCATTCACCTCGGCGCGCGCCATCGACGGCGGCACCGGCGCGGTCTACGTGCTGCTGCGCAGCTGAGCGCTTCCCGCAAGGAGCCTGCCGCGCACGCGGCGGCTACTCGGTGTCGCCCTCGAGCGGCGTGTCGGTGCCGAATTCCATGATTTCCCGCAGCACGGCGGTGGCGAACTGGCCTCGGCCCAATCCGAAGCTCAAGGTGACCGTTGCGGCTTCGGCCTCCACCATGAGATCGCGAACCGTACAGCGCAGCGCCCGCCGCTCCTGCTCCAGTCCGGCGGCTTGCAGGAGCGCTGCCGGGCCGCCGAGCTCGTGCGCCACCTCGAGTTCGCAATCGAGCGTGCCTCGCTGCGATTGCGGCTCACCCCGGCCCCACAGCGGACCGGAGGGATGGATGTCGAAACATCGCAGGCGCCCGAGCAGCTCATCGTCGATGGCGGTCACCGGAAAGTGACTGCTGCTGCCTTCGAGACTCGCGAGGTCGCCGGGTCTCAACACCGACCAGTCTCCTGCCTGCACGCGCCGCGCCAACACCGCGTTGAACAACAGTGCGCGAGCGGCCGACAGTGCAAACCCGCGCTCCGCCCGTCCGGGCGGCGGCGTCCCGCTCTGTATCCACTGAGCCACGCGATCGAGATTGAATCCACTGCGCCCGAAGCGCTGAGGTCCGAAGTAATTGGGCGCACCGTGGGCGCGCAGCGCCGCGAGCTTGAGCTCGAGCTGCTCGCGGGACCAATTCACCTTGCGCAGACGAATTCGGAAACGATTGCCGGCCAATGCGCCGCGCTTCAGCTTGCGCGCGTTCGCCTGCACATCGAGCACCCTGAACTCGTCGGTGCGCACGCCGCTCCAGAAGTCGGCGTCATGCGGCCGCGCCGGAACACTGAACCATTGGGTGCTGACCGCGTGACGGTCCTTGAGGCCGGCGTAGCCCACCTCGGCGAGCGACCACGGCCCGAGCCTCGCGATCTCGGCGGCCACCCAGCGTGTGTTGGCCGCGCGCTTCTCGACGTGCAGCAGCCAATGCGGACCGTCTCCCGACGGGACGAACGAGAGCTGCTCCTCGACGCGAAAATCTTCCGGCTGGGCGCGCAGCTCCGCGGGCGCCAGGGGGGCGCCATGCGCGCGCGGCGGCGACAAGGCCGCTCGCGTCCAGGATTCGGCGCGGCGGCCGTGCACGCTCAAACGGGTGCGAGCAACGCGGAGGCGAGAGCGGCCAGCCCCTCGCCCCGCCCGATGAAGCCCATGCGCTCGGTGGTCGTCGCCTTGACGTTGACGAGCTTCGCATCCACGCCGAGGTCGGCCGCGAGGTTCGAGGCGATGGCGGCGCGATGCGCCGCAATGCGCGGGGCCTCGGCGAGCACCGTCAAATCCGCGTTGACCAGCCTGAACCCCGCCGAGCGCATCATCCCGGTCATCGTGCGCAGGAATACGCGGCTGTCCGCACCGCGATAGCGCGGATCGGAATCCGGAAAATGACGGCCGATGTCGCCCTCGCCGAGCGCGCCCAGGATGGCGTCGCAAAGCGCGTGGATCACCACATCGCCGTCCGAATGCGCGACCACGCCGCGCTCGTAGGGAATTCGGACCCCGCCCAGCATGACGTGATCGCCCTCGCCGAACGCGTGGACGTCGAAACCTTGGCCTATTCTCATCGCGGGCTGCTCTCCGGTCCGGGGCTGTTGCGTGCCCGTCTCGAGGATCCGCGAGGCGATCGCCAGATCCTCCGCGCGGGTTACCTTGACGTTGAAGGGGGAGCCCTGCACCAGTTGCGGGTGCGAGCCGAGACGCTCCATGGCCTGCGCCTCGTCGGTGACCAGGATTCCTCTGCGCGCGGCCTCCGCCAGCGCGTATTCGAGCTCGCCGAGTGCAAAGACCTGCGGCGTCAACGCGCGCCACAATGCGCTCCGATCCACGGTCTCGCTCACCAAGCCGCCGCTCTCGCGCTTCACCGTATCGACGATCGGCGCAGCGAGCACCGCGCCGACGGCCCCGCCGTCCAGCGCGGCGATCAGCGCGCGGATGTCGGCGCCCTCCACGCAAGGACGCGCGGCATCGTGAACCAGCACCCAATCGTCCGGCACGGCAACCTGCTCGAGCGCTCGGAGGCCGCTCAGCACCGATTCCTGGCGGCTCGCGCCGCCGATCGCGCTCGACAATTTGGCCCCGACCGCGGCTCCGCCCTGCTCGCCGATGGCAGCTGCGAGCGGCGGCCAGCGCGTGTCGTCGGCCGCGACCACGACCACCACTTTCTCGATGCGGGGTTCCTGCAATAGCGGCCGCAGCGACCACTCGATCACGGTTGCATGCAGAAGCGGCGCGTACTGCTTGGGAGACCCTTTAGCGGAAGGGTCGAATCGTGCACCGCGGCCCGCGGCGGGGACCACCGCAAATACGCGGCGTGCCCTGACCGCCGGAGTCACGCTGAACCCTTCAAGGTCACTGGGCGCGCGCGGTGATGGGAGCGGTGGGCGGCTGCGGCACCGGAGTCGACGGCGTGACGATCTGATAGAACGTCTCGCTGTTGCCCACCATGCCGAGCTCGCTGCGCGCTCTCTCCTCGAGAGCCGCCAGTCCGACCTTCAAATCAGTGACTTCGGCGAGCAACTGCGCGTTGCGCTCGCGCTGCTCATTGTTGGCGGCAGTCTGCGCCTCGAGCGACTGGCTCAATCGCCAGACCTCACGCATGCCCTGGTCGGACACCCACAGCCGGTACTGCAGCGAGACCACGCAAATGCCCAGGATGATCGCTAAAATCCTCATGAGGACAGTAGCTTAGCACGAGTTCTTAAGAAACTGGAACGGAAAGTGCGCCGCGCCCGGCGTAGCTCGCCTTTTTGCCGAGCTCGGCTTCGATCCGCAGCAGCTGGTTGTACTTGGCGACCCGGTCGGAGCGCGACATGGAGCCGGTTTTGATCTGGGTGGCCGCGGTCGCCACCGCGATGTCCGCAATCGTCGCATCTTCGGTCTCTCCGGAGCGATGCGAGACGATGGCAGCGTACTTCGCCTTGGCCGCCATGTCGATCGCGGCGAGCGTCTCCGTCAAGGTGCCGATCTGGTTCGGCTTGATGAGGATGGCATTGGCGATTTTCTTCGCGATGCCTTCGGCGAAGATGCGGGTGTTGGTGACGAACACGTCGTCGCCGACCAGCTGCACCTTGCCGCCGAGCTTGCGCGTGAGCAGCGCCCAGCCGTCCCAGTCCCCTTCGCTCATGCCGTCCTCGATGGTGACGATCGGATATTTCGCCGCGAGCGAGGCCAGATAGTCGGCGAATTCGCTCGAATTGAACTTGCGCCCCTCCGACTCGAGATCGTACACGCCGTCCTTGAAGAACTCGGTGCTGGCGACATCCAGGCCGAGATAGATGTCGCGGCCGGCGCGGTATCCGGCCTTGTCGATGGCCTCGAGGATGGTGGCGAGCGCCGCTTCGTTCGAGGGCAGATCCGGAGCGAAGCCGCCCTCGTCCCCCACCGCGGTATTGAGGCCCCTGGCGTGCAGCACTTTCTTCAAGGCATGGAACACCTCGGCGCCATAGCGCACGGCTTCCGACAGCGAGGGAGCGCCCAGCGGCAATATCATGAATTCCTGGATGTCGACGCTGTTGTCGGCATGCGCGCCGCCGTTGATGATGTTCATCATCGGCGCCGGCATGACGAATTCCCCGCCGGCGCCCGGATGCCGGCCGGCCGCCAGATGACGGTACAGCGGCAGCTTGCGCTCGCGGGCGGCGGCATGCGCGGCGGCGAGCGACACCGCCAGGATCGCGTTCGCACCGAGCTTCGATTTGTTTTCGGTGCCGTCCGCGGCAATCATCTTCGCATCGAGTGCGGACTGATCGGCCGCATCGAGTCCCACAGCGAGGCTCCGCAAGGTCCCATTGACGTGCTCCACCGCCTTGCGCACGCCCTTGCCCAGGAAGCGCTTCGCATCGCCATCGCGCAGCTCGACCGCCTCGCGCGATCCGGTGGACGCGCCGGAGGGAACGGCCGCACGGCCGACGGCGCCCGAATCGAGCTCCACGTCGGCCTCGACGGTGGGGTTGCCGCGCGAGTCGATGATCTCACGGCCCTGGACCTGCACGATACGACTCATAGCGACGACTCCTCGAACGGTTTCTTTTTCACGGCGAGATCAATGTCCACGAGAGTGCTCAGGAGCGATGCCATTCGATCCAGAGGCCAGGCGTTGGGACCGTCCGACTTGGCCTTGGCGGGTTCGGGGTGCGTCTCCATGAAGAGACCCGCGACACCCGCCCCGACCGCCGCGCGCGCAAGCACCGGTACGAACTCCCGATGCCCGCCGGAGGAGTCGCCCTTCCCTCCGGGCAATTGCACCGAGTGGGTGGCGTCGAACACCACGGGACAGCCGGTCGAGCGCATCACGGCGAGCGAGCGCATGTCGGAGACGAGATTGTTGTAGCCGAAGGAAAATCCGCGCTCGCACACCATGATTTGCGCGTTGCCCGTGGAGCGCGCCTTGTCGACCACGTTCTGCATCTCCCAGGGACTCAGGAATTGGCCCTTCTTGATGTTCACCGGTTTTCCCTGCGACGACACGCCGACGATGAAGTTCGTCTGGCGGCAGAGAAACGCCGGCGTCTGCAGCACGTCGACCACCTCGGCCACCTCGTCGAGCGGCGTATCCTCGTGCACGTCGGTCAGCACGGGCACGCCCACCTGCTTGCGCACCAGGGCGAGCGCTTTGAGGCCCGCCTCGATACCCGGACCCCGGAAGCTCGTGCGCGAGGAGCGGTTGGCCTTGTCGAACGATGCCTTGAAGATGAAGGGAATGCCGAGGGTCGCGGTCATGTCGCGCAGCCGCCCGGCCACCTCGAGAACCAGCGCCTCGCTCTCGATCACGCAGGGTCCGGCAATCAGAAAGAACGGCCGGTCCGGGCCGACCTCGAAAGATACGAGCCTCATGCGCCGGCGCGATGCGTCATGCCGTGGCGCGGCCCGGCTGCAGCGCGGCGCGATACTCGCGCGCGGCACGAACGAATCCGGCGAACAAGGGATGACCGTCGCGCGGGGTGGAGGTGAACTCCGGGTGAAACTGGCTCGCGACGAACCAGGGATGCGATCTCAGCTCGATGAACTCCACCAGACCGTCCGCGGAGAATCCCGAGAACGTCATGCCCGCCGCGGTCAATTCCTCGAGATAGTGATTGTTGAACTCGAAGCGATGGCGGTGGCGCTCGAAAATCGTCTCCTTGCCGTAGAGCGAGTGCACCCGCGAGCCCGGCCTCAGGTGAGCCTCCTGCGCTCCGAGGCGCATGGTGCCGCCGAGATCGGATTTATCGTCCCGCACCTGCTGGCCGCGCGCCAGATCCTGCCACTCCGTGATCAGCGCGATCACCGGATGGTGGGTGGCGCGGTCGAACTCGGTGCTGTTGGCGCTCTTCAGGCCCACGACGTTGCGCGCATATTCGATGATCGCGAGCTGCATGCCGAGACAGATGCCGAGGTAGGGAATGCTGTTCTCGCGCGCATAGCGGATGGCCTGGATCTTGCCCTCGATGCCGCGGTCGCCGAAGCCGCCCGGGACCAGGATGGCGTCCATGTTGGCGAGCACCGAGGCGCCGGATCGCTCGATGTCCTGCGACTCGAAGTAATGGATGTTGACCCGCGTGCGGGTCTTGATGCCGCCGTGCATCAGCGACTCGTTCAAGGAAATGTACGAGTCGCGGATCTGCACGTACTTGCCCACCATGCCGATGTCGACGACCGCCTCCGGATTCTGCTTGGCCGCGACCACGGCGCGCCACTCCGAGAGATCCGTCGCGGGCACATCCAGGCGCAGCTTGTCGACCACGATGTCGTCGAGTCCCTGTTCGTGCAGCAGCAGTGGAATCTTGTAGATGTCGTCGGCATCTACGGCGGATATCACCGCACGCTCCTCGACATTGGTGAACAGCGCGATCTTGCGGCGCTGCTCATCCGGCAGCGCCTGCAGGCAGCGGCACAGGAGGATGTCCGGCTGGATGCCGATGCCGCGCAGCTCCTTGACCGAGTGCTGCGTCGGCTTGGTCTTGATCTCGCCCGAGCCGCCGACGACGGGCACCAGGGTGAGGTGCATGTAGAGCACGTGATTGCGCCCGAGCTCGACCCCCATCTGACGAATCGCCTCGAGGAACGGCAGCGACTCGATGTCGCCGACGGTGCCGCCGATCTCCACCATGCACACGTCGGCGTTGCCGGCGCCCATGCGGATGCGGTACTTGATCTCATCGGTGATGTGAGGGATCACCTGCACGGTGGCGCCGAGGTAATCGCCTCGGCGCTCCTTGGCGATCACGCGCTCGTAGATGCGCCCGGTGGTGAAATTGCTGTTGCGGCCCGTGGTGGTGCGCACGAAGCGCTCGTAATGCCCCAGATCGAGGTCGGTCTCCGTGCCGTCAGCCGTGACGAACACCTCGCCGTGCTGAAAAGGGCTCATGGTGCCCGGATCCACGTTGATGTAGGGATCCAGCTTCACCATGCTGATCTTGAGGCCGCGCGCCTCCAGGATGGCGCCCAGGGAGGCGGATGCGATGCCCTTCCCGAGCGAGGAAACCACGCCTCCGGTGACGAAAACAAATCGAGTCATGATGGGTCACCGTCGCCAAATAGTATGAATCGCAGGAAAAGTTATTTCACGCGACCCAAGCGGCCAGAAGGATTAATGAAATTCGACGGGAGTTCAGGTTACCAGATTGCCATGGCTGCCACAATCGGGCTGCCACAATCGCGCCGTTCAGCCGGGCGGCCACAATCGCGTCCTTCAGCACAGGATCGGCGCGTCTTCCCAGATGCAATCGAGTCCCGGCTGGTCGCCCGCGGCGAGCCAGCGTGCGTCGCGCCAGATGTCGCCGATGGCGATCAATGAGTCGCCGGCGTAGATCATGGGCAGAACGTCGCGCATCCAGGGCAGAATGCCCATGTCCTGGCATAGATGCGCCACGCGGCGCGTCCTCGCCCGGGAGCCGGGCTTGAGCGACTCGCCGCCGACGCGGCGCCTGACGCTCAGGACTGCCGGCAGACGCTCGGCATCCAGGCCTCCGCGTCGCGGGACCCAGCGGAGGAATCCCAGGCCCTCGCCCAGATCGAGCCGCGCCTCGGCCCGAACTCGCCACTCCCGATGCTCGAGCAGCGAGGGAATGGTCGCCGGCGTTACGTAGAGGCGCTCGCGGTAACGGCGCAGCGCATGCGTGCCCCAGACGACCATGGGCATGTGGTCGGAATCGGCGGCAAGCGCCTGGCGCAGGCCCTCGGCGATGCGCGCCGACGAGGGCACCACCATGCCCGCCTCGCTCAGCCAGCGGCGCAGCACATTGACCCGTTCGTGCGCAGGCATGGCACGCAATCCCGGAACGGAGAGTGCGCCGCCGTCGCGCAAGAAGGTCAACGCCGCATCTGCGCTCTTGTCCAGCAACTCCTGCGCGTCGGCCGCGTGGCGCGCAGCGCGTCCGAGCGCGTGGCCGGCGCTCGGCCAGCGCTCGATGATGAGGGGCCAGATCTCGCTCCGCAGGAACGCGCGGTCGAAGCGCGGGTCGCGGTTCATGGGATCTTCGCGCGCTTCGACGCCGTGCGCGCTCGCGTAGGCCTCGAGATCGCGTCTCGAGAGCTGAAGCAGCGGCCGCAGATGCCAGCCGGCGCCGAGGCGGCGACGCCGCGGCATCGCCGAGAGGCCCTTGATCCCGGCGCCCCGCAACAGCTGCAGCAGCAAGGTCTCCGCTTGATCGTCGCCGTGGTGCGCGGTCAACAGGCACTCCTCCGGCGCCAGGTTCGATGCGAATGCCCGATAACGCGCCTCGCGCGCGGCGGCCTCGAGGGATTCCCCGATCGCATCGACCGAGACCTCGATCACCGTGAGCGGGACCTCGAGGCGGCTGCACAGTGCACGGCACGACTCGCGCAGTGCGCTGGATGCGGCCTGCAGCCCATGATCGACGTGCACGGCGCGCAGCGGCAGCAATTGCGCAGCCGACTCCGCCGGCGAAACCAAGTTACCCCGGTGCCGGGACGATCCCCGGCTTCGCTCCCGCTCCCGCCCCCGCCGCTCACGCCGCAGCTCCGCGAGCGCGCTCAACAGGCAGGCCGAATCGGCACCGCCGCTGACGCCCACCACGAGCCCCGCGGCATTCTCCGGGAGACATTCATCGAGTACGGCATCGAGCAGCGCGGCGCCGAATCTCATGCGAGATTACCCGTCGCGGAACACGCCGAAATTGCGCAGACGCGCCTGGCGGGCATCGAGAAGCGTCGTGATGGGTTGTTTGGAAAGCTCGGTCAAGTTCTTGATCAGACTCGCTTTCATCGTCTCGGCCATCGCCTGCGGATCGCGGTGGGCCGCTCCGTGCGGCTCCTTCAGGATCTCGTCGACCAGGCCGAGCTTCTTCAGCCGGTCGGCGGTCCCGCCCATCGCGTCGGCGGAGATTTCCTTCTTCTCGGTGCTCTTCCAGAGTATCGATGCACAGCTCTCCGGTGAGATGACCGAGTACACGCTGAATTGCAGCATCACCAGGCGATCGCAGACACCGATGGCCAGCGCACCACCCGACCCTCCCTCGCCGATCACCACTGAGAGGATGGGTGCCGCGAGATGCGACATCTCGAACAGGTTCCGCGCGATGGCCTCGCTCTGTCCGCGCTCCTCGGAGCCGATGCCCGGATAGGCGCCGGGCGTATCGATCAGAGTGATGATGGGAATGCGGAAGCGCTCGGCCATGCGCATCAGACGCAGCGCCTTGCGGTAGCCCTCCGGCTTCGGCATGCCGTAATTGCGGCGTACGCGCTCCTTGGTGTCGCGGCCCTTCTGATGGCCGATCAGCATCACCGGCTGGCCCTCCAGGCGCGCCAGCCCGCCGACGATGGCCAGATCGTCGCTGTACATGCGGTCACCGTGCAGCTCGTGCCAGTCGGTGAAGATGAGCGACACGTAGTCGAGGGTATAGGGACGCTGCGGATGCCGTGCCAGTTGCGTGATCTGCCACGGCGACAGATTGGAGAAGATGCTGTTGGTCAGCGCCCGGCTCTTGGACTGCAGCCGCTTGACCTCCTCCGCAATATTGATGCTCGCGTCCGAGCCCAGAAACTTGAGCTCCTCGATCTTCGCCTCGAGCTCGGCGATCGGTTGCTCAAATTCCAAAAAATTCAGCGCCATGAAGAAGTTTCCTCGCCGCGAATATCGTTTCGCGGACCATACACCAAATACCAGCCGTCGCGCCCGACCAGCGCGGACAGTTTATCCAGCAGCTCACGTGAGGGTCTGACCGACCAGCTGTCGGCCAAATTGAGCCGCCCGGTGTAGTCCGGCCGGCTGACCACCACGCTCACGCCGCAAGGCCCCTTGAGGTAGGGCCGCAGCAGCTCCTCGAAGCGTCGCATCCCGTCGGGACCGTCGAATGCAGCCGGCCAGCGCAGCCACAGGCGCCGCGCGAAGCGCTCGCGGGCCCGGTCGATGTCCATGAGCGTCTTCGCCTGCAGCCGCCAGGCCTCGATGAAATCGTCGAAGCGCAGCATGCCGTCCACGATCAGGATGGCATCCTTGACGACGATGTCGCGGTATTGCTGGAACGTCTCCTCGAACAGGGTGACCTCCAGGCGCGCGCTGCGGTCGTCCAGGATGAGGGTGACACGGTTCGGGCGCCGGCGAACCTCGAGCACCAGTCCGGCCACGGTCGCCGGCTTTCCCTGGCTCCAGCCGCGCTCACCGGCAGGCGCCGATGGCCTCGCTCCGCCGACATCCACCAGACGGGCGCTGACCAGGAACTTGAGGTCAGGCTCGTAAGAGCTGATCGGATGTCCGGTCAAGAACAAGCCCAGGGTCTCGCGCTCGCCGGCGAGGCGCTGCGCCTCGCTCCAATCGGCTACGGCGGAGTTCTCGGCGGCGGCCGCGAGCCCGAACAGATCCACCTGCCCCACGCTCATGGCGCGCGAATTCTGCTCGCCCAGATGCATCGCACGCTCGAGCTCCGCGGTGAGCGTGGCGCGATTCGGACCGAGACGATCGAGGCTTCCGGATTTGATCAGCGCCTCGAGCACGCGCTTGTTCACGCGCTGCAGATCGATGCGCCGGCACAGATCCGTCAGGGTCCGGTACGGTCCGTTCGCGGACCTTTCCTCGACGATGGCGCGCACCGCCGCCTCGCCCACGCCCTTGATCGCGCCCATGCCGTAGCGGATGCCGGCGGGACCGGCGACCCGGAATGCGTAGTCCGATTCGTTCACGTCCGGCGGATCCACGGCGAGCTTCATGCTCACGCACTCATCGATCAAGGTCACGACCTTGTCGGTCTTGTCCATGTCGGCGGACAGGACCGCGGCCATGAAGGCGGCCGGATAGTGCGCCTTCAGCCATGCGGTCTGATAGGACAGGAGCGCGTAGGCTGCCGAATGCGATTTGTTGAAGCCGTAGCCCGCGAACTTCTCCATCAAATCGAAGATCATCGTCGCCTGCGATTCGCGCACGCCCCGCGCCACGGCGCCGCTCACGAACACCGAGCGCTGCTTGGCCATTTCCTCCGGCTTCTTCTTGCCCATGGCACGGCGCAACAGATCCGCGCCCCCGAGCGTATAGCCGGCCAGGATCTGCGCGATCTGCATGACCTGTTCCTGATACAGGATCACGCCGTAGGTCGCCTCGAGCACCGGCTTCAGATCGGGATGCAGATAGTCGATGGTCGCGCCGCTGGTGTCGTGCTTGCGCGCGATGAAATCATCCACCATGCCCGATTGCAGGGGCCCGGGGCGAAACAGCGCGACCAGGGCGACGATGTCCCCGAAGCGGTCCGGCTGCAACCGCCGGATGAGATCCTTCATGCCGCGCGATTCGAGCTGGAACACCGCCGTGGTCTTGCAGCTCTTGAGGAGCGCGTACGTATCGGGATCGTCCATGGGCAACGCGTTCACGGACAGCGGCGGCTCATTGGCCGCGGCACGGATCGAGTTGATGTCGCGCACCGCCCAATCGATGACGGTCAGGGTGCGAAGGCCCAGGAAGTCGAACTTGACCAGCCCCGCGGCTTCCACGTCGTCCTTGTCGAACTGCGTGACCGGCGCGGAGCCGCCCTCTTCACAGTACAGCGGCGTGAAATCCGTGAGCACCGACGGGGCGATGACCACGCCGCCTGCGTGCGTACCGGCGTTTCGGGCAAGTCCCTCGATGGATCGCGCGAGGTCGATCAGCTCCTTCACTTCCGGATCGCCGCTGTACAGCCGCCTCAGCTCTTCTTCCTGCTTGAGCGCCTGGTCGAGGGTGATGCCGATCTCGAAGGGCACCAGCTTCGCGATCTTGTCGACGTAGCCGTAGTTATGGCCCAGCACGCGGCCCACGTCGCGAATGACCGCCTTCGCCGCCAAGGTTCCGTAGGTGATGATCTGCGAGACCCGCTCGCGTCCGTACTTGTTGGCAACGTACTCGATGACCCGATCGCGTCCCTCCATGCAGAAATCGACATCGAAGTCCGGCATCGAGACGCGCTCGGGATTCAGGAAGCGCTCGAACAAGAGATCGTGCTCGATCGGATCCAGATCCGTGATGCCGAGCGCGAACGCCACCAGCGAGCCCGCGCCGGACCCGCGGCCCGGGCCGACCGGAACGCCGTTCTCGCGTGCCCAGCGGATGAAATCGGCGACGATCAGAAAATAGCCCGCGAAGCCCATGCTGCAGATCACGCCGAGCTCGAGCTCCAGTCGCGCCGCATATTGATCCGCATCGGGGCCCTTGCCGGGGCAAGCGCCGCCCCGGGCTCCGGCCTCCCCGAGGCGCGCGGCGAGACCGCGGGCCGCTTGCTCGCGCAGGAACTGCTCCGTGGTGCTGCCGGCGGGCACGGGATACGCGGGCAGCATGGAGGCGCCCAGCTTGATCTTGAGGGAGCAGCGCTTGGCGATCTCGACCGTGTTGGCGAGCAGCTCCGGCGCATCGGCGAACAGCGCGGCCATCTCGGCCGGGGTTTTCAGGTACTGCTCTTCGGAATAGCGCCGCGTCCGGCTGGCATCGGCGAGCAGCGCGCCTTCCCGGATGCAGACCCGCGCTTCGTGCGCTTCGAACTCCTCGCGGGTGAGAAAGCGCACGTCATTGGTCGCCACCGCGGGCGCGCCGTGCGCGCGCGCCAGATCCAGCACGGCATCGCTCAAGGGCGCCTCGCCGGCACGTCCCGTGCGCTGCACCTCCAGGTAGAACCGATCACCGCACAGCTCCTGCCATCGGGCCAGGAACCGCGCCGCCTCGTCGAGCTTGCCGCGGGCGAGCGCCTGGCCGATGTCGCCCTGCATGCCTCCCGACAGGGCGATCAGCCCGTCGAGCGTGGCGCGCGACAACCAGGCCCGGTCCATCATCGGGACGCCGCGCGTCTGTCCCTCGAGGAACGAGCGGGTGACGAGCTGCGTGAGGTGGCGGTAGCCGGTGAGGTTCTGGCAGAGAAACACCGCGCGCGAGGGCGGCGTACGCTCGCCCGGCTCGCGGATCCAGGCGTCCACGCCGATCAAGGGCTTGATGCCCGCGGCCTGCGCCTCCTTGTAGAACTTGACCATCGCGAACAGATTGCTCTGGTCGGTGAGCGCGATCGCGGGCATGGCCGCCTTCGCGACCGCCGCCATCAATTCGGGCACGCGCACGATGCCGTCGAGCAGCGAGTACTCGGTGTGCAGCCGCAGATGCACGAACTGACTCACGACTCTAAAATCCATTCCATCTCGGCGTCCCACTCATCGTCGGCGGCCGAGCCGTCGAGCAGATTCAGCACCGGCGCGAAGCTGCGCCGGTGCAGCGGACAGGGGCCGTGCTCGGCGAGCAACGCCCGGTGCCTTCGCGTGGCATAGCCCTTGTGAGTTGCGAAAGCGTATTGAGGATATATGGCATCCATTTGATGCATATAGCGATCTCTCGCGGTCTTGGCCAGGATCGAGGCGGCGCTGATGGCCGGCTCGCTGGCATCGCCGCCGATGATCGCGCGCGCGGTCAGGGCGACGCCGAGGCCCTCGAGGCGCGGTAGCCGGTTGCCGTCCACGATCAGCCGGTGCGGATGCGGGTTCATCGCGAGCACCGCGCGGCGCATGGCGAGAAATGTCGCGTGCAGGATGTTGAGCGCGTCGATCTCGGCCGGCTCGGCCCAGCCGATCCCGAACGCGAGCGCGCGACGGCGGATCTCGAGGCTCAGCCGCGTGCGCTCCGGCGCGGACAGTACCTTGGAATCCGCAAGACCGGCGATACCACGGCCCCGGCCGAGAATGACGGCGGCGGCGACCACCGGTCCTGCCAGCGGACCCCGCCCCGCCTCATCGACGCCGGCGATCCGGGAGCTCATCGGGACACCGGCGATCCAGGCGCTCATGCGCGGCCATCCTGCGCGACACCTTGCATCCGGGGCGCACGCGCCCGGCGGGTAGGCCGCACCAGCTCCAGGATGGCCTGTGCGGCACGGGCGCTGGCGTCGCGCTTGAGATCGACGTGTAGCCCCACGAACTCCTGCTCCAATTCGGCGCGTCGTCCGGCGTCGTCGAGCCACGCCAGGAGCTCCGCCCCCAGCCTCTCCGGGTCGACCTGTTCCTGAAAATACTCGCCGACCACGCGCCGATCCGCAAGTAGATTAGGTTGTGCGAAGAACTTGGATTTGACCAGGTTCAGCCGGCGAATCAGCCACGCGCTCAACGCGCCGAGGCGATACACCACCACCATCGGCCGTTTGCAAAGCGCCGCCTCCAGGCTCGCGGTGCCGGAGGCGACCAGAACCACATTCGCCGCGATCAGGGCCCGCTGGGCGTGGCCGTCGATCAAGGTGACCCGCACCTGCGGCGCCACGCGCTCGAGGGCTCGGGTGAAAATCTCCCGCGTCGCGGCGCTTGCCATGGGCGCGATGAACTCGAGTCCCGGGCGGCGCTGCGCCAGCCATGCGGCGGTGGCCGCGAAGTCGCCGGCCAGGCGCGTGACTTCGCCGCGGCGGCTGCCCGGCAGCAGCGCGACGACCTCGGCATCGGCGGTGAGGCCGAGTGCCGCGCGCGCCGCGCCGCGGTCGACGGCGATCGGAATGGCATCGGCCAGCGGATGGCCGACGAACTCCGCCTTCACCCCCTGGCCATCGTAAAAGCGCTTCTCGAACGGCAGCAGGCACAGCACCAGATCGACCGACTCGTGAATACGCCGCACCCGGCTCTGCCGCCAGGCCCAGACCTGGGGACTCACGTACTGGACGGTGGGGATGCCGGCGCCGTGCAATCCGCGCGCGAGCCGCAGATTGCTGTCCGGCGCATCGATTCCGACGAACACGTCGGGGCGTGCGGCGATGAACGCGCGGCGCAACCGCGAGAGCAGCGCCCAGAGCCGCGGCAGCTCCTTGAGAATCTCGAACAGACCCATGACCGCCAGCGACTCGGCCGGCTCCCAGACTTCGCAGCCCGCTGCGCGCATTTTCGGGCCGGCGACCCCGAAAAACTCCGTATCCGGCTCGACCCGGCGCAGCGCTTCGATCAACCCTGCGCCGAGGGTGTCGCCGGACGCCTCTCCTGCGACCAGTCCGACCCGCAGCGGCGCAGGCGTGCCCGATGCCATCACGGGCCTAGCGCACGAGGCTGCGCGAGCTGCGTTTGATGAAGTCGACGAATAGCCGCACCTCGGGCTGGGAAGCGGCCGCAAGCTCCAGTTCCTCGAGCGCGGTCTGCAGCTTGTTGCCCGAGCGGTACAGCAGCCGGTACGCGCGGCGGATGTTGCGAATCTCGACTGCGGTGAATCCCCGGCGTTTCAGCCCCTCGGAGTTCACGCTGTGCGGCACGGCCGGCCGGCCCACCGCCATGACGAACGGCGGCACATCGCGGGTCACCATGGCGTTGTGCGCCAGAAATGCATGATCCCCGATCTTCGAGAACTGATGAACGGCGGACAACCCGCCCATGATCACCCAATTGCCGAGCTCCACGTGGCCGCCGAGCGTGGCGCAGTTGGCCATCACGATCTGATCGCCCAGGGTGCAGTCATGCGCCACGTGCGAATAGGCCATCAGCAGATTGTCGTTGCCGATCCGGGTCACGCCGTTTCCGGTGACCGTGCCCCGATTCACCGTGACCGATTCGCGAAACACGTTGCGATCGCCGATCTCGAGCCGCGTGGGTTCGCCCCTGTACTTCTTGTCCTGCGGAGCGTCGCCGATCGAGGCGAACTGATAGATCTTGTTGTCGGTGCCGATCCGGGTCGGGCCGTTCACCACCGCGTGCGGCCCCACCCAGGTACGAGCGCCGATCACGACGCCGGCACCGACGATGCTGAACGGGCCGACCTCGGCATCGGCGGCAATCTCGGCCCGCGGCGAGACCACCGCGCGTGCATCGATCATCCCTCCTCTCCCTTGTTCTCTCCCTTGTCCTCCGGGCGTTTCGGCGCCGGCGCCTTGGTCTCGGGCGCCACCATGATCTCGGCCGATGCCACCTCCGCGCCGTCCACTTCCGCGCGGCAGTCGAATTTCCAGATGCCCTTGAAGGCGCGCTTCAGGGTCGCCTTGAGCAATATCTGGTCGCCCGGCTCGACGGGCTTGCGAAAGCGCGCGTGATCGATCGCGACGAAATAAAAGCGCGTATCGGAATCCGGCACGACCTCGACGGTCTTGAAGGCGAGAATGCCGCAGGCCTGCGCGAGCGCCTCGATGATCATCACGCCGGGCATCACCGGACGATGCGGAAAGTGCCCCGGGAAAAACGGCTCGTTGAAGGTCACGTTCTTGATGGCGTGGACGTATTGTCCCGCCTGGCAATCGAGCACGCGATCGACCAGCAAAAACGGATAGCGGTGCGGGAGCTGCCGCATGATCGCTTCGATATCCAGCCTGCATGCCTCTGCCATCATCGCTCCTTTTCACCGAATCGCCTGAAATGCGCCACCATCCTGCGCCATGCGCGCGTGGGGACGGTCGGCATGCCGCTCGAGTAGCTGCCCGCCTCGCGGATCGATGCGCTCACGAGACTGCAGCCCGTGATCACCACGTCGTCCGCGATGGTCAAATGACCGGCGAACCCGACCATGCCGCCGATCATGCAGCGCCGGCCGATGGTCGTACTGCCGGAAATTCCGGTACAGGCGGCGATGGCAGTATGCGCGCCGATGGTGACGTTGTGCCCGACCTGGATCTGATTATCCAGCTTGGCACCGTCCTCCACCACCGTGTCGCCGATCGCGCCCCGGTCCACCGTGGTATTCGCGCCGATTTCCACATCGTCTCCGATTCGCACGCTCCCGACCTGAGGAACCTTGAACCAGGTACCGTGGTCCGGCGCGAAACCGAAGCCGTCGGCGCCGATGACGGCGCCGGCGTGCACCAGCACCCGACATCCGAGCACCACGCCGGGATAAAGATTCACGCTCGCCACCAGCTGGGAATCAGCGCCGAGCCGTGCGTCCCTCTGCACCACGCAGCCCGGGCCGACCATGGCACGCTCGCCGATCTCGGCGCCCTCCTCGATCACCGCCAGCGGACCGACGGCGGCCGATGCGGCGACGCGGGCACCGGCTGCGATCACGGCGGTGGGATGCACGCCGGGCACCACGCGGGGCTCCGGGTACATGAGAGTGGCAATGCGCGCGTAGCTCAGGTAAGGGTTCGGCCCGATGAGGGCGGCGACCGGGCAGCTCCCGGCGTCCTCGGCCGACAGCACCACCGCGCCGGCCCGAGTGGTCGCGAGACTTCGGCGGTACCTGGAATTGGCGAGAAAGCTCACGCTTTCGGGCGTCGCCTGCGACAAGGTCGCGACGTGCGACACCCGAAGGTCAGGATCTCCCTCGAGCTCCAGGCCGAAACGAACCGCCAACTCCGCTAGGCTGAAATCCCCCGGCATCGGCGCACATCCCGTGCGAAAGGATCGGCGCTATTTGTTGCTTCCGGACGGCTTCGGCTTGGCCGGCCCGCCCGAAGGCAACCCCGCCGGTTTGCTGTTGAGCACGGCCAGCACCTGGGCCGTGATGTCGAGCGCCGGTTTCGCGAAGAACACCCCCTGTCCGAGCACCAGATCGAAGCCCTGCGCATTCGCGTAGGTCTGGATTTCCTGCACCAGGTAGCGCTGCACCTTGCCGATCTCCTCGTTCTTGCGGGTCGAGGCATCGTCCTGGAATTCGCCGGCCTTGCGCGAGAACTCGCGCTGCTGGTCGCGCAGCGTCTTTTCCGCGTTCGAGCGATCGGCTTCCGACATCACCGCGCCTTCCTTCTGCAGCTTCTCGTCCCTGGCCTTGAGATCGTTCTGCATGGTCATGAGCTCGCGCCGGCGCGGTCCGAACTCGTTGTCCAGCGCCTGCATGGCCGTCTTGGTCTGCGGGGCCTCTTCGAGCAGCTTTTCGAAGTTGACGACGCCGATCTTGATTTCCGCGCTCGCTTGTCCGGCGGCGAGAAGTCCGCCGAGCGCCAGTGCCAGGAACGGAATTCTGCGAATGAAAGTCGACATGTGTGCTCTAGACCTCGTTGTTGATACCGCAGGGGTCAAAACGCCTGCCCGATCGAAAATTGGAAACGCTCCGTCATGTCGTTGAATCTCACGGTGTCGCCCGGAAAGGCGTTCAGGGGGATACCGTACGAGAATCGGAACAGACCCAGCGGGGCCAGCCATTGTACCGCGATGCCCGTGGATCTCTTCAGGTTAGCATAGTCGAAATGGTAATTGACGGGCGTTATGTCGTCCTCGCCCAGGAATTTGACCTTGTTGCCGGTATAAAAGACGTTACCCATGTCGTAGAACCAGCTGACTCTCGCGGCACTTTTCCACTTGTCCGGGACCGGAAACAGCAGCTCCAGTCGACTGATGACGCGGAAATTGCCCCCGAACGGGTTGCCGATGCCGATGTTGTCCCGCGGGCCCAAGGTGCTTTCGCGATAGCCGCGCACGCTGTCCGGGCCGCCGGCGTAGTAGTTGAGGTACGGCGGCAGGAAGGTGGTCTTGCCCAGCGCCTCGGCGTAATCGATGCTCGCGTTGTACGACAGCAGCCACTTGTGCCACAGCGGGATATATTTAAGGAACTGCAGGTTGGTCGCGTAGTAACGCACGTCGGAGAGCGGCAGGGCGAGCCGCCCGGACACGGCCAGATGCATGCCGCGGTCGGCGAACAGCGCGCGATTGCGCGTATCCAGGTTCCAGCCGCCGGTGAGTTCGTAGGTGTAGAAGTCCGATCCGTAGACCGTATACGGGTTGTCGAGCGAGTTCAGGATTCCGTCGCCGTTGGTGTCGTCGAGGTAGCTCGTGAACGTCTTGCCGTTGTGCTGCACCCAGTCGATGGCCTGTTGCGAGCTGTAGCCCTGGGACACCACGAGCTCGTTCTTGTTGGCCGAGGCGCCGATCGACAGGTACTGGTACTCGGTGATCGGATACGACCAGTTCACCGCCGCGGTCAACTGCTTGGTCGAGAATTTCGACGCGGACGCGACGAATTGCGTGATGTCGCGGTAGGTGAGCGACAGGGTCCGGGCAATCCCGTCGACGGTGGTGTACGGGTTCGTCTCGGAGAACGAGTAGGTCTTGCTGAACTCGCCCGCGTTCACCTCGAGCGCGATGCGGTCGCCGGTGCCCAGGAAGTTCGAGTGCACGAAATTACCGTTCAGGCTGAAGCGCTGCGCCTCGGAATAGCCGATGCCGCCGCCGAATTGTCCGGGCAATCCTTCCTTGATGTTGTAATCCACGTCCACCAGGTCGGCGCTTCCCGGCACGGGCTTGGTCTCGAACTCCACCTTTTCGACGTACGGCAGGCGCTGAATGCGCTCCTTCGAGCGCTCGACCGCGGAGTTGGACAGCCAGCCGCCCTCGAGCTGGCGCATCTCGCGGCGCAGGGTCTCGTCGTTGATGGCGGTGGTGTTGTTGAAATTGATGTGCCGGACGTAAACGCGGTTGCCGGGCTCGATGAAAAAGGTGAGCGAGACGGTCTTCTTCTCGTTGTCGGGCGTCGGGACGGGGTCGATCTTCGAGAAGGCATAGCCGTCCGCGCCGAGCCGGTAGCTCATGAGCTCCTGCGAGCTGGTCACGAGCTTGCGTGAGAAGATATCGCCCGGATGGATCTGCAGGAGCCGCCGGAGCTGCTCCTCGGGAACCACCATGGTGCCGGCGAGCTTGATGTCCGACACCTTGAAGACATCACCTTCGTTGACGTTGATGGTGATGTACATGTTGTCTTTTTCGGGCGAGATCGTGACCTGCGTCGACTCGATCTGGAAGTTCGCATAGCCGCGGTCCATGTAGTAGGAACGCAACTTCTCGAGATCGCCGGTGAGCGACTCGCGCGAGTAGCGGTCGTCCTGCTTGTACCAGGAGAGCCAGTTCGGGGTCTTGAGCTCGAAGGTCCCGAGAACCTCGGATTCCTTGAATCGGGTATCGCCCACGAGATCGATCATCTCGATCTTGGCGCGCTTTCCCTCCTTGATGTCCACCAGCACGTCGACCTTGTTGCCCGGCAGGTCGGTGACCTTGGTGTCGACCCTCACGGCATACTTGCCGCGGCTGAAGTACTGATCGGTGAGATATTGCTTGACCTCGTCGAGCACCGACCGGTCGAAGGTCTTCCCCTGTGCGAGGCCCACATTGCGCAGGCTCTTGGTCAAATCCTCGGTCTTGATGTCCTTGTTGCCCTTGACCTCGAACTTGGCGATCGATGGCCGCTCCGTCACGACCACGAGCAGCGTATTGCCCTCGCGCCGCAACTCCACGTCGCGGAAGAAGCCGGTGGCGTAGAGCGCCCGCATCGCCTCGGCGATGCGCTGCCCGTCCATGTGATCGCCGATGTTCACCGGCAGATAATTGAACACTGTGCCTTCGGAAATGCGCTGCAACCCCTCCACGCGGATGTCGCCCACGGTGAAATTGTCCGGCGACGGCGGTGGCGCGGCGGGCGGCGGCTGGGTGGCGGGCGGCGGCTGGGCGGCGGGCGCCGGGGTCTCCGGAGCGGGTTGCGCCCGCACGGAGGTTGCCAGCGGCTGGGTGGCGAGCGCCACCAAGCAGATCAAATCAATCCGCACGCGACGACGACCGCATGCAGTCTCTATGGGCAGCGCTTGCGGCAAAGCGCCGCATACGCGGCGCAGACTCGAGGTAGCTCATGATTTCCCGTTAATTCAAATGTCTGGATATGTCGTTATAGAAAGCGAGGCTCATCAATACGACCAGCAGGGCAATCCCGACCTGCTGGCCGAAGCTCTGGGCGCGCTCCGACAGCGGGCTTCCCTTGACAGCTTCCACCAATTGATAAACCACCTGCCCGCCGTCCAGTAGCGGGACGGGCATCAGATTCAGCACTCCGAGGCTCACGCTGATGATGGCGAGGAACGCCATGTAGGCGGTCAAGCCCAGATACGCGCTGATGCCCGCAAACTCGGCAATGCTGACCACACCGGAGATGTTCTTGGCCGACACCTCGCCCGTCACCATGCGCCATAGCATCTGCACGGTGAGCGAGGACATCTCCCACGTCTTTCTAACGCCGACGCCGACCGCCTCGATGGGCCCGGAGCGCTGCATCTGGACGAGGCCCGGAGGCCACGACCGCTGACCCTCGGCCAGCGTGATCCCCAGGCGCCCGATGGCGTGCCCGTCCTCAACGACCTGCGGCACCGGCGTCTGCAGGGTCAGCCGCTCGCCGCCCCGCTGAACCTCGACGACGAGCACCCGGCCGGGAGATCCGGTCACCGCAGCGATGAAGTCCGAGCTGTTCACGATCGGCCGCCCGTCCACCGCAATCAGCTTGTCGCCGGCCTTGAGCCCGGCGCGCGCGCCGGCGCTGCCGGCGGGGACCGACTGAACCGCGGTATCGGCGCGCCAGGTCGCGAGGTCGAAGCCGAGGCCGGGCAGAAGCTTGCCCGGCTCGGTCAAGGTGCGCGTATCGCCGGCCACGTGCAAGGTCACGGCCACCTCCTCGCCGCCGCGGCGGACGCGCAACGGCACCGTCGCGTCTGAGGATACCTGGCGCAGCAAATCGATCTGCAGATCCTCCGTATCCTGCACCTTGTAGTCGCCGACCCGCACGATCTCGTCGCCGCCCCTCAAACCGGCGGCGGCGGCCGGGCTGTCGAGGTGCACCTGACCCACCACGGGCTTGATGATCTCGGTGCCGGCCATCGCGAGCAGCGCATAGAGGAGCGAGGCGAAGATGAGGTTCATGGCAGGGCCGGCGAGCAGCACGGCCACGCGGTGTGCGATCGGCCGGCGCGTGAACGAGCGATGCAGCTCCTTGGGCTCGACGTCGCCCTCGCGCTCGTCCAGGAGCTTCACATAACCACCGAGGGGAATCGCCGCGAGACAGTACTCGGTATGGTCCGGATCTTTGCCGATGCGGCTGAGCAGAGGCTTGCCGAAGCCGATGCTGAAGCGCAGTACCTTGAACCCGAGCTTCTTCGCGACCCAGTAGTGACCGAACTCGTGAACCGCGACCAGTATTCCGATCGCTACCAGAAAGGCGGCGACAAAAATCAGCAACTTCATGCAAGGGCTCCCTGCGCAGGCTCTATCAAGGCGCTCGCGAGCCGTCGAGCTGCGGCATCGGCATCCAGAACATCACCCAACTCGTTGACCGGGCTCGCATCGAGGCGCTGCAACACTTTGTCA